>QKDN01000054.1 GCA_003252535.1 Campylobacterota bacterium
ATCATTTTATTGGCTCACAGTCTCTATAAGAACAAACAGAAATATGATCCGAAAAGGTATCTGGAATTTACACAGCTAAAAGAAGGAGATGTTAGAGAATAGATTGAGTATTTTTAGGGGTTTGAAAGGTGGAAACTCCCATCACCCTTTGATGGGAGTGTAGACGGCGAATTGTATACAGAAGGTCTACACCCCACCGTCAGGTGGCAGCGGACAAACAGGAGCCCAAAGGTTCAGCTTCGCTTTTCGAGGCTGAAGCTACCGACTAAAAAATCCCGACAACTCAACTCCCTCTAACAAACTTTTGGCTAAAATCGCGACTCCGTATTCTTTTTCGGAATCGGAAATACTCATGTGATTATTCCTTGAAAGGTTGCGCATTGTGCGTTGAAGATCACAGAGGGTTACAAACCTACAGTCGGAAGACTATAAATATCACAAATTATGCCAAGGAGCAAACAATGGTAACAATGAAAGACCTACTCGAGTGTGGTGTACACTTCGGTCACCAAACTAGAAGATGGAACCCAAAGATGAAAAAATTCATCTTCGGTGAAAGAAAAAATATCTACATCATCGACCTTCAGAGATGCTGCTGCTGAAGGTAAGACAGTACTATTCGTAGGTACTAAGAAACAAGCAAGAGGTGCGATCAAAGAGCACGCTGAGAGATGCGGTATGCCATACGTAGCGAGCAGATGGCTCGGCGGTATGCTCACAAACTACCCAACTATCAAAAAATCTATCAGAAAACTCGAAGTTATCGAGCAAATGGAAGAGAGCGGACAGATCAACCTTCTTACCAAAAAAGAAGCGCTTATGCTCAGAAGAAAAAAAGAGAAACTCAACGAGTACCTCGAGGGTTACAGACACATGAAAAAAATGCCGGACATGATGTTCGTCGTTGATGCTGTCAAAGAGCACATCGCGGTAAAAGAAGCAAGAAGACTCGGTATGAAAGTCGTAGCGCCACTCGATACAAACTGTGATCCTGACCTTATCGACTACCCGATCCCTGGTAACGACGATGCTATCAGATCGATCAACCTATTCTGCCAGGAGATGGCTGAAGCTATCATCGAAGGTAGAGCAGCACTTGCTGAAAATGCAGGCGAAGAGGTAGAAGAGAGCGGTGCGGCAAGCGAAGAAGAGATGAACGAACTACTTGCAGAAGCAACTGAAGAAGAGACAAGCGAGGAAGAGTAATCATGGCAAACTTTGGACCAAAAGAGATCAAAAAACTCAGAGAGATGACCGATGCCGGTATGATGGACTGTAAGAAAGCTCTTACAGAAGCAGACGGCGATATGGACAAAGCGGTAGCCTGGCTCAGAGACCAGGGTATCGGTGCTGCTGCGAAGAAAGCGAACAAAGTTGCTGCCGAAGGTGCAGTAGCTGTCAAAGTTGAAGGGAAAAAAGCGGTCATCATCGAGATCAACTCTCAGACCGACTTCGTCGCTCAGAACGACAAGTTCAAAGCGGTACTCGACAGAGTGGTCAACCACGCGTTCGAGAACAGCTTCGCAGATGCAGACGCTATCAACGCTTCTACTATCGACGGTACATCTTTCGAGGAGTTCATGGCAGGTCACATCGCTACTATCGGCGAGAAACTTGTAGTGAGAAGATCGGCTCTTATCCAGGGTGACGAGAACACAGCGGTCAACGGTTATGTCCATGCCAACAAGCAGGTAGCGGTCATCATCGAAGCGAAATGTGACTCAGCAGCGACTGCTGAAGCTATGACAGCTGCACTCAGAGACGTAGCGATGCACGCAGCAGCTATGAGACCTACGACTCTCAGCTACAAGGATTTCGATCCTGCATACGTAGCAGAAGAGACTCAGGGACGTATCGTAGCGATCGAAAAAGAGAACGAAGAGCTCGCAAGACTCGGAAAAACTCTCAAGAACATCCCACAGTACATCTCTATGTCACAGCTTACTGACGAAGTACTTGCAGCAGCAACTGAGCAGCTCAAAGAGGAGCTCAGAGCAGAAGGCAAACCTGAGCAGATCTGGGACAAGATCCTTCCTGGTAAAGTAGCGAGATTCATCGCTGACAACACGACTCTTGACAAAGAGCAGTGTCTTCTTGACCAGAACTTCGTAATGGACGACAGCATCAATGTCGCTCAGTACATCGAGAACAAAGCAAAAGCTGCCGGCGGCAGCGCAGAGATCACCAGCTTCGTAAGACTCGAAGTAGGTGAAGGTATCGAAGTAGTTGAGGAAGATTTTGCAGCAGAAGTTGCAAAACAAATGAGTTAATTACCCCCGATATGATACAATCCTAAGCGTACAACGCTTAGGAGCCCTTACATTTATGTCCACACCTTTACTTCACGCTACGAACATCTCACACCAATTCGACTATGAACTCTTTAGCAATGTAGATTTTTCACTTGACGCTGCATCATCAGCGGCGATCCTCGGACGGAGCGGCTGCGGCAAATCGACCCTTTTGCATATATTTTCCACTTTTATGCAGCCCGTCACGGGGAGCGTGAAGCTCCTCGGACACGACCTCTACACTCTTAAGGAGTCCCGGATCGAGAGCCTCAGACGGCATGAGCTCGGGATCATCTTCCAGTTCCACTACCTCTTCCGCGGGATGAGCGCACTGGAGAATATCGAGATAGCGACCCTGCTGAGCGGCGAGGAGATCGACCGGGAGCTGTTGCAACGGCTCGAGATAGACACGCTCATGGAGCAGAAGGTCTCGGAGCTCAGCGGCGGGCAGCAGCAGCGTGTCTCGATAGCAAGAGTCCTCAGCAAGAAGCCCCGTGTCATCTTCGCGGACGAACCTACAGGCAACCTCGACAAGGAGACAGCACAGCTGGTGATGAAGATACTCCTCGAGTATGTCAGGGACAATGACGCCGCACTGCTCCTCGTGACCCATGATGAGGAGATGGCAGGGCTGTGCGACGAGATACACCGTCTCGAGAACAAAACTTTGGCGAGGATCAAATGACTATATCCCTCTCTGCGATCTTCTATAAAGGGTTGATGTTCTTCGCTGCGATCGGTGCGGCGTTCCTCATCACCAAGCTCATAGGGAAGTTCCTCCCGAAGGAAAGCGACAAGGACGAGAATGAACTATCGCAGTGAGCTTCAGGCTCTTGAAAAGGCGGGAAGATTCCGCCGCAGAAAACTCTACGACACGCATCTCTTCGACCTTGCATCCAATGACTACCTTGGACTGGCGACGAGGAAAAAGCAGTTCCAAAAAGCCGTCGCGATGGTAGAGGAGTACGACACCTTCGCCCCAAAGGCGAGCATGCTGGTCAACGGCTACCACCCGATCCATCAACACTTCGAGGAGCGGATCGCGGAGCTTGGCGGGTTCGAGGATGCGATCGTGGTCGGTTCGGGATTCCTCGCCAATATCTCCATCTTTGAAGCGCTGGTACGCAAAGGGGATGTGATCTTCGTCGACGACGAGTACCACGCCAGCGGGATGCTGGCAAGCAGACTGCTCGATAAAGGGGTCGTGTTCTTCAGACACAATGACCCGGACGATCTTCGCTCCAGGATCGCCGAACACAGTGCGAAGAGGATATTGATCGCCGTGGAGGGGGTCTATTCGATGAGCGGGAATGTGTGCGTGAGGGAGATCATCGGGATCGCCGACGAGCATGATGCCCTCCTGATCGTCGACGAGGCGCACAGCTCGGGGGTACTCGGGGAGAATCTCCTGGGACTCTTCGACCACTACGATATGCCCATCCGTCCCAACTATATCAAGATGGGGACGCTCGGCAAGGCCTACGGCAGCTACGGCGCCTATATCGCGGCGAGCGCACATATCGTCAGTTTCCTCGAGAACCGCGCCAAGCCGATCATCTACTCCACCGCCCCGTCTGTCTTCGATATCGCCCTTGCACTGGTCAACCTCGAGTATATCGCCTCGCACAAAAAGAAGCTGCGATCGAAGATAGCCAAACGGCTCGAAGCGGTCAGGGAGATACTGGGGATCGGGTCGGAATCGCTGATCATCCCCATCCCCCAGAGCTCCAACCAAAAAGCATTGGAGAACCAGCAGAAACTGATAGAGCAGGGATTCGTCGTCGGTGCTATCAGGCAGCCTACCGTGACTCAGCCGATCCTCCGGCTCATCCCGCAGCTGGGGGTCAGGACAAAGGTGCTCAGAGAGGCGCTTGGGCTGATAGCCAGGGAGTGTGTAGAATGAAGTGCCGCAGCCTGAAGATCAGCCACGAGGGGAAGAGTCTCGTCGATATCTCGTTCGAGATCAGCCATTCTCTGGCCCTCGTGGGACAGAGCGGCAGCGGGAAGTCGCTTACCCTCAAGGCGCTCCTCGGACTCCTCCCCTCCTCGATGGAGCACAGTATGGATATAGAAAGCGATTTTGACCTGGTACCGGGGAAGAGCGTCGCCTTCGTCCCGCAGAATGCTTTTACCGCCCTTTCGCCCATGAGCAGGATCAGGGACCAGTGGCTCCATGACAGGGAGTACGGCAAAGAGCTTTTCGGGGTGCTGGGGCTTGAGAGGAGTCTCTACGATCGCTTCCCCAGCGAGCTGAGCGGTGGGCAGCTCCAGCGGGCCGTGATCGCGATGGCACTCTCTTCGCGGCCGAGGCTTTTGCTCCTCGACGAACCAACGACGGCGCTCGATCCGGCATTGCGGGAGGATATAGTCGAAATCCTGCTACAATTACAGGAACGATTTGGTTTTTTGATGCTGTTCGTCACCCACGATATCAAGATCGCCCGCACCCTCTGTCGTGACATGGCGGTACTCAACGGCGGGAAGGTCGTCGAGAGCGGTCTGTCGCAGAGCGTGATCTCTGCACCCAGAGAGGAGTATACCAAAAAGCTTATCGAAGCGAATTTTGCGAACAGGGAGTTTAGAACGTGATCAGTGGATTGATAAAGGGATCGATCATTATGATAATGATCTTCGCCGTAGCGTTGATGGCAGCATTTGTCTATGCCTACGAGGAGGTACAGCTCGATGCCGACAAGCTGATCAACTACAAGCCTGAGATATCCTCGGTGATCCTTGACCGCAACGGCGAGCAGCTCGCCTATGTGTTCAAGAAACGCCACCGGCTCTACGCCCGCTACGAGGAGCTCCCGGGCTACCTCGTCGAGGCGCTCGTAGCGGTGGAGGATACGAGATTTTTCGAGCACCAGGGGGTCAACCCCGATGCGATCATCAGGGCGATCGTCACCGACATCAAGGCGGGGGCTTTCGTCGAAGGGGGGAGTACCCTCACCCAGCAGCTGATCAAGAACAAGCTCCTCTCGAACGAAAAGAAGCTCGCAAGGAAGATCAAAGAGGCGATCCTCGCACTCAAGATCGAACATGAGCTCACCAAGGAGGAGATACTCGAGCGGTATCTCAACGAGATATTCTTCGGCAACGGCTACTACGGGGTCAAGACCGCCTGCAAAGGGTACTTTCACAAGGAGCTCAGCGAACTGACCCTCAAAGAGTCGGCGATCCTTGTCGGTCTCCCCAATGCGCCCACCCAGCTCAACCCCAACAAATACTACAAACGGGCACTCGCCAGGGCCAATGCCGTCCTCTACCGTATGAGGAGCATCGGATGGATCAGCGAGGAGGAGTATCTCGCCGCGATCAAGGAGACCCCTGCGGTCTACAAGACCACGCTGACGCAGAACATCGCACCCTATATCGTCGACGAGGTGAAGCGGCAGTTCAAAGGGAAGCTCGGCGATATCCGCACCGGCGGCTACCAGATATACACCACCGTCGATATGAAGCTCCAGAACGCTGCGAGGGATGCAGTGAAGTTCGCCTATATGAAGGCGTTGAGGATGTACAAGGAGAAAGCCGACAAAAGTACCCTCAACGCCGCCCTTGTCTCGGTCGAGAGCAAGACAGGGGATATCCTCGCTATGGTCGGGGGTGTTGACTATGAGAAGAGCGCCTTCAACCGTATCACCCAGACGAGCCGACAGCCGGGCTCCGCGTTCAAGCCATTCATCTACCAGAGCGCACTCGACAGTGGCTACAACCCCGCCAGCAAGCTCCCCGACCTCGCCCGTACTTTCCAGTACTACAAGGGGAACCAGCGGATGATCTGGTCTCCCAAGAACTACGAGGGGAACTTCAAAGGGTTCGTCAGGCTCCGTGAAGCGCTCGTCCATTCGCGCAACCTTGCCACGATCAACCTCGTCGACGAGCTCGGTGTCAACACGATCCGCAAACGTCTCGCTCTCCTCGATGTCCCGCATATCCCGCGCGATATGTCGATAGCACTGGGGAATCTCGGCCTCAGCCCGCTGAAGATGGCGCAGATATTCTCGGTCTTTGCCAACTACGGCCACATGATCGAGCCGCGACTGGTGAGCAAGATCGTCTCCAAAGAGGGGGCCGTGATCTATGAGACCAGGCCCAAAGAGATCGCCGACTTCACGAAGCCCGAGCAGGCGTACCTGATGACCGATATCCTCAAGGAGGTGATCACGAGGGGTACCGGCAAGACAGCGCAGGTCGACGGGATAGAGCTGGCGGGCAAGACAGGCACCACCAACGACGGTGTCGACGCATGGTTCTGCGGTTATTCGCCCACTATCGAGACGGTCGTGTGGTTCGGCCGCGATAACAACAAGCCGATCGGGCGCAAAGCTACCGGGGGTGCACTGGCTGCCCCGGCATTTGCCTACTACTTCAGGGAGCTGCTCAAGATATACCCCAAGACCAAGCGAACGTTCGACAAGCCCGACGGTGTCTACAGCGGTGTCACCGATGGGATACGGGAGCTCTATACGGCCATCTCGCCGCTTCCGACCAACAAATCGGTCACTACTGACGGCAGCAACAGCAGTTACATCATAGATGAAGAGGATGTCGACCCGACAGAGAACGACAACAAAGGACCCAAAGGGGTGCAGAACAGCGGTTCGCTCTTTTAGCACCCTAACACACAACAAAGGAGAGTTATGCACAGCTTTGCCCCAGAGATCATCCTGATCACGATCCTCACACTGGTAGTCATGTCCGATGCGCTGGCAAACGTTACGAAAGTACCTTCGGTCTTCATCCTGCTTATCGGCTCCTATATCGTCTACAATTTCATCCCCTCGGCCATCCCGATCGACCTCAAACACTATTTCGATGCACTGGTGATCTTCTGTATCCCGCTGATCTTCATGGGGGATGCGCTCCACCTCCATTTCCATGATCTGAAGAAGTACGCGTTCGATATCTTCTACCTCGCAGTGGTCTCGGTCGCCCTCTCCATCGCGGCGGGGGCCAGCCTCTACAACTTCGGTCTCTACGAGGGGCTGAGCCTGGGAGCCTATGTCTCCCTCTTCGCGATCAATATGGCGACCGATGCGGTGAGCGTGCAGTCGATCCTCTCGCGTTTCGAAGGGATAGGGCACCAGATCAAGGTGCTCATCGAAGGGGAATCCCTGGGCAACGACGCGACAGCGGTCATCGCCTTCTTCTTCATCGGACTTCCGTGGATGATGAGCGGCGAGATCGGCGCGGGGGCGGCGACTCTCAGTGCGATCAAGGTCTTTGCGGTGAGTATGGGGCTCGGCGTGGTGATCGGGTATGTTTTCTATATGGCGATGAAGCTCTTCAGCGACAAACGGGGTGAGTTCTTCGCCTTTATCGTCGAGGCGTATGCAGCGTACCTGATCGGGGAGCACTTCCATGTGAGCGGCATCCTCACCCTCATCACCGCAATCATCGCCACCAAGGCGTGGATCGATGCCGATATTGTAGCCAAAGAGGAGTCGCAGCTGGCGAAAAAGTCCAGGAGCTTCCTCGCCAGGATACGCCTCGACGATATCCATGCCACGACCAAAGAGAGGCTCGAATACATCTACGAGATGGCCAAGGAGTTCGGATACATCGCCGCGGTCATGATATTCTTCCTGCTGGCAGAGATGGCGGACTTCGGGAAGATGTGGCACTACCGCTGGGAGATCGTGGCGATGTTCGTCGCGACGACGGTCATCCGTGCCCTTTCGATGGCGAAGTTCGCTTTCTTCGGGGAGAAGTTCAGCTCGATTGCCCCGGTGGGCAGAGAGGGGTGGTTCATCCTCACCTTCAGTGGGATGAAAGGGGCGCTCTCGATCATCCTCGTCCACATGATCCCCGCATCGTTCGAGTACAAAGAGCTCTTCGAAGCCGTTACGACCGGGGTGGTGATCCTCTCGATCTTCGTCTATGGCACGGTGCTCTGGGTCTACTTTACATTCCTCCGCAAAGAGACAGAGGCAAGGTTATTCGAGCAGCATTAGAAGTTGCTGTGTAGTTCACAGGAGCCTGCGGCTTCAGCCCAGAAAAGGCGAAGCTGAAGCCTCCGACTCCCCTCCGGTCATCCTCATGACTGTCGCATTTGATTTACCCAATACAAAATCCAAAAAATTGTAATATAATTAAATCTCTATACCCAAACAAGGATCAGCGATGGGAACGGCAGTTTTTTGGCGTAGAATATTGCTGGCTGTGACTGTTACGGTCATGGTCGGATGCGGTGGTGGTGGGGGCGGGGCTTCCAGTGATGATACGAATGATACAGTGAATCATGTGCCTGTTGCCAATGCCCAAAGCATTACCGTCGACGAGGACATCCCGGGCAATGCCGTCACCCTCAGTGGCACTGATGCAGATGGCGATACGCTCAGCTACACCGTGACCGTACAGCCGTCACACGGCACACTCTCCGGCACCGCTCCCGCACTTACATACAAACCGGCTGCGAACTACCACGGCAGCGACAGTTTCAAGTTCAAGGTGAATGACGGTACAGCAGACTCTTCCGAAGCTACGGTATCGATCACCGTGAACAGTGTCAACGATGCACCCAGCGCCTCTCCCCAGAGCGTCACGACCGATGAGGATACTTCCAGGGCTATTACATTGAGCGCGACCGATGCAGACGGTGATACGCTCAGCTACGCGGTGACCACACAGCCGTCACACGGCACACTCTCCGGCACCGCTCCCGCACTTACATACAAACCGGCTGCGAACTACCACGGCAGCGACAGCTTCCAGTTCAAAGCAAACGACGGTACGGCAGACTCTGCCGAAGCTTCCGTATCGATCACCGTGAACAGTGTCAACGATGCTCCCGTAGCCAATGCCCAAAGCATCACGACCAACGAAGAGACCGCCAAAGCGGTCACGCTCAGCGGGAGTGATATCGACGGTGATACGCTCGTCTATACCGTGACCGTACAGCCTTCACACGGCAAGCTCACGGGTACGGCACCCAATCTCATCTATACATCCAATACCGACTATTACGGATCGGACAGCTTCAAGTTCAGGGTGAGTGACGGAACGGCAAACTCGGCAGAGGCAGCGGTCAATATCACCGTCAACAATGTCAACGACACCCCTGCCGCATCCGATTTTACAATGACTCTCGATGTCAATGAGTCTACGGTTACGGGCGACTGGTCGGCAGCGTCTGGGGCGAGTGACGGTGACGGTGATACGCTCGGCGCGACGGTCAAGACGCAGGGGAGCTACGGCAGCTGTGTCGTCACAGGCAGCTCTATCAGTTACCTCAAGAGCCAGGAGACCAATGCCACCGATTCGTGTACTCTCACTCTCTCCGACGGTACTGCCACGGTCGATATCGGCGTCACGATCGTCGCCCTCTACTGGAAGGAGGTAGCAGCGGGGGCATATCACACGGCAGCGGTCAAAAGCGACGGTACCCTCTGGTCGTGGGGACGCAACAATGAGGGGGCGCTTGGGAACGGCACGACCGTGAGCAGCTCTGTCCCGGTACAGGAGTCTACCCACGGCAGCGACTGGGTGAGCGTTTCGGCAGGATTCCATCATACAGCCGCGATCAAAAGCGACGGTACCCTCTGGTCATGGGGGTACAACATTTACGGACAGCTTGGGAACAACTCGACCGCGAACAGCTCCGTCCCTGTGCAGGAAGCCAGTCACGGCAGCGACTGGATCAGCGTCTCTGCCGGATACTATCATACCTCTGCGATCAAGAGCGGCGGGACACTATGGTCATGGGGGCTAAACGGTTTCGGGCAGCTTGGGAACAACTCGACCACGGACAGTCATGTCCCGGTACAGGAGTCTACCCATAGCACCAGCTGGAGCAGCGTCTGTACAGGGGGTGACCATACCATAGCGATCAGGAGCGACGGTACCCTCTGGGGATGGGGATGCAATACTTTCGGTGAGCTCGGGAACAACTCGACTACCGAGAGCCATATCCCGGTACAGGAGTCTACCCACAGTACGGACTGGAGCAGTCTCTCGACAGGGTACGGTCATACTGCGGCGATCAAAAGCAGCGGCACTCTCTGGTCATGGGGGAGGAACGACAATGGACAACTTGGGGATAATTCGACCACGGACAGCCTCGTCGCTGTACAGGAGCATTCCATGAGTACCGACTGGGTGAGCATCTCGGCAGGTTACTATCATACAACTGCTATCAAAAGCAGCGGCACGCTCTGGGCGTGGGGGAACAACAGCCGCGGGCAGCTTGGGGACGATTCGGCCGTGAACAGTTCTGTCCCGGTACAGGAAGACACCCAGAGCAGCGACTGGAGCAGTGTCAGCGGAGGAGCCTACCATACCGCAGCGATCAAAACCAACGGTACTCTCTGGTCATGGGGATGGAGCAATTACGGGCAGCTTGGGAACGGTGCGGTGATCGGAAGCCTGATCCCGAAGCAGGAGGTTACCGAGAGTACATGGATCATGGTCTCGGGAGGCGCGAACCATACGGCAGCGATCAAGAGTGACCACACACTCTGGTGTTGGGGGTATAATCTCTACGGGCAGCTTGGGAACAATTCTACCACAGACAGCTATGCTCCTGTACAGGAGTCTACCGAAAGCACCGACTGGGTGGGTGTCGATGCAGGAGGGGTCTATACTGCCGCTATCAAAAAGGACGGTACGATCTGGTCATGGGGGCGTAACGACTACGGGCAGCTGGGGAACAACTTGACGGGAGACAGCCATGTCCCCGTACAGGAGTTCACCCATAGCGACAACTGGATGAGTCTCTCTGCGGGGTACTACCATGTCGCAGCGATCAAGATCGACGGGACACTCTGGTCATGGGGCGGGAACTTCTCAGGGCAGCTCGGGAACAACTCGACCGCGACCAGCACCGTCCCCGTGCAGGAGTTCAGTCAAAGCAATGAATGGATGAGTCTCACTGCCGGAGGTATGCATACTGTAGCGATCAAGCAGGACGGTACCCTCTGGGCATGGGGGTACAACCATTACGGCCAGCTTGGGAACAATTCGACCTCCGACGGCTATGTACCCAAGCAGGAATATACCCAGGGCATCGACTGGGTCAGTGTCGGCGCAGGGTTCTATCATACCGCTGCGATCAGGAAAAACCGTACCCTCTGGGCGTGGGGATACAATGCCTGCGGGCAGCTGGGGAACAACCTGACCACAGACAGCCATATCCCGGTTCAGGAGTTTACACAAAGCGGTGACTGGGTGAGTCTCTCTGCCGGCTTTCTCCATACAACGGCGATCAAAACCGACGATACCCTCTGGTCATGGGGATGCAACGACTACGGGCAGCTTGGGAACGACTCGATCGTATGGAGCCATGTTCCCGTACAGGAATACATCCAAAGCAGTGACTGGGCGAGTCTCTCCGCAGGGGACACTCATACGATAGCGATCAGACAGGACGGCACATTGTGGGGATGGGGAAGGAACGATTACGGGCAGCTCGCGATCGATCTCTATATGGCGCCTTTTCTCCCTGTGGTACGGGAGTAGTGTGGGGAGGGGTATGCCCGCCGTATCAGAGGGCATACCGTATGCAGTTCCTGCCGCTTCTCTTGGCTTCGTAGAGGGCTTCGTCGGCTTTGGAGATCACATCTTCGAGGCGCTGGATACCGTGGAAGGCGTTGATGCCGATACTGACCGTCACGCTGAGGTTGCCGTTGACTTTCAGGGCGGCGATATTGCGTGATATCTTCTGCGCCACCTCCATCGCCTCTTCTATTTCGCTCATCAGCAGGAGCACGACGAACTCCTCGCCGCCCCATCTTCCGGCGATGTCGTTGCCGCGCAGAGAGTTGATCAGTGTTTTCGATACGGCTGAGAGTACTTTGTCCCCTGTGTTGTGGCCGTAATTATCGTTGATCTGTTTGAAATTGTCGATATCGATCAGCAGAAGGGTATCGGAGATAAAGCGACTCTCTTCGTCTTTCTGTCTCTTGTCGAAAAGCTCTATGAAGTAGTGGCGGTTGTAGAGCCCCGTGAGCTGGTCGGTGAGGGCGCGGGTCTTGTATTGCTGGTTTTCGATCAGGAGTATCCTGTTGATCTCCTGCAATTCGCTGAAGTGCTCCTTGATCAGCTGCGACCAGCGGTTGTAGGTGAGCGATATAAGCTCCTTCTGGGTGATCGCGCCGCTGAGGTACCCGCCGCTGTCGATCACGATGACCCGTTTGAAGGCATTGGAGTTGATGAACTCGAGCGCCTCTTTGATCGTCGATTCGACGTAGAGGGTCCGTACGGGGGAGGTCATCAGCTCTCTGGCCGGGATATTGAGGTCGATATCGCTCTTCAGCGCCTTGAGTATATCCTTGGCGGTGAGTATCCCTATGGGGACGTTCCTGCGGGTGATGACGACGCTGTCGAAACTGCTCTGCTCGAAGCGGTCGAAGATATCGAGCACGAGCTCCTCCTCGCCGGCCTCCATGATACTGGTACCGAGGTGGAGGTATTCGCGCAGGGTGTAGTTTTCAATGAGGGTATCGGGATCGATATGGCTGATGATGTCGGTGAGGGTGACGATACCGTGGAGGGAGCCGTCGCTGTTGAGGGTGCAGATATACTCGATCTGTTTTTTGAGATGCTCGACACAGGCGAGGATATTGGTCTCTTTATCAAGCGCAGTGATAAAGGGAAGATCGAGCGAACGGAGCGAACGGTTCTGGTCGATGTTCCGTTTTTTGATATAGACGAGGTCGGCGATCATCAGTATCCTGAACTTCTCTCCGTCCTTGACGATGACATTGCGGTGGACATTGCTGAGCATCAGCTCGATCCCTTCTCTGATAGTGGAATCGATCTCTATATAGATGACATTGGTCGTCGCCAATTCTTTGAGTGCAGGAAATTTCATACGGTGCGCTTTGGGTTGAAATAGTGTTACTGGTGCTATTTTAATGAAAAAAGGTGAAAGAAGAGGTGAAAATGATGTATAGAGGGGAAAGACCTCCCTCCAGATACCTGCGGCACATGAGAAGAGAAGGTGGGCTGCTATGTTCCCATCCTGACCCGATATCTCCTCAACCCATTGCACAGGTCTAGAAAGAGGCGTTCAAGATACCGTAATATCTTCAGCGTCTCTTTGAAGAGTGCAATGATAACCAATCTTGTCTTAAAGTAGTTTGTAACCTCACCCCATCCCATTCCCATTGCGGTATATACTGTGGCCGGATCACCGGGAAACGGCGCTTGCAGCCCTCAGAGACAGATATCGCAAGATGTTGGGATACGACCTGTTGATCTCGGGTACAGGGGACTCCGGCTCCGCGCGAACCTTGTGTGATGCATGAAAACGGTAACAAAAATGTAATCATTTTGTTACTCTATTGTTACCGATCGATTTTATGATTGCAGTGCAAAAAAACAAAAAGGGATTCTCTCATGACAAACACAAAACTTCTCCTCTCGGTTGCAGCAGCAGCTGTTCTCGCTCTTAACGGTTGTGGCGGCGGAAGCTCATCATCTACTACAGATACAACTACAACAGACACAAATACTACTGATACTAATACATCTACAACAGGTACTACAACACCTACAAGTGACACACTTTCAGGCAAGATCAGTGCTGATACAACACTTACTGCTGATACAGTATGGAAACTCGACGGTAAAGTCGTAGTAGAGAGTGGCGCTACACTCACTATCGAAGCTGGTACTACAGTGATTGGTGTAGAAGGTACAGATGCATGGCTTATGGTAATGCCAGGTGCGAAACTTATGGCTGAAGGTACAGAAGCTAATCCAATCCTCTTTACTTCAGAAGTAGCTTACAACGGTGGTACTGAAGCTCCAGGTCAGTGGGGTGGTGTGACACTTATCGGTAACAGCGACAACGATCAGACTGACACTTACGAAGTAGACGATACTACTCAGGCTGGTACAGGTGACGCTTCATCAGGTTCACTCAAATATGTAACGATCAACAACACAGGTATCGCAGTAGAGCAGGATAAAGAGATCAACGGTCTCAGCCTCTTCGGTGTCTCTTCTGCGACAACTGTAGACCACATCACTGTCAACAACTCAGGCGATGACGGTATCGAGATCTGGGGTGGTACAGTAAACCTCACGAACATCACTATCGTCGGCGCTCAGGATGACGGCTTCGATACAGACCTTGGCTGGACAGGTACAGTAGACGGTCTTGTGATCTCTGAAGGCAAATACGCTGGTATCGAGATGTCAGGTACATCTACAGGTACATACAAAAATGTAGATATCACTGTAACAAGTGCAGACTCTGAAGGTGGACTCTACTTCAAAGGACACGATGGTGAGATGCTCGGCGGTCACTTCGAAAATGTCGAGATCACTTACAACACAACATCTGCAGGCTGTATGGTAGGCAGAGGTACATTCGACAAAGCGAACGCAAGTATGACAGGTGTCGTATGTGACGGTTCGAACACTGACATCATCGCAAAAGACGACACTGTTGCAGTAGATGTACAGAGTGCTGCCGATATCAAAGCTATGTACGACGCTCAATAAGTTCCTTAAGACTTACTATCAAAAGAGGCATTGCGCCTCTTTGCACTCTTTCTTTTTCCGTCCCGCCACATTACACCCGGAAGTAGTGTTCTTATATCGTAACTGTGTCGGGACACCATTTCAAAATATATCTTCGGAGTTTATGAATGATAACGAAATCAACCAGGGCAGTGCTTATTATGCTCGCAGGCATACTTTTGTCGACCAACCTCAAAGCAGACGACGCGATGGTCAAGAGCATTATGGAGCTGAGAAGCGAAGTAGAATCACTCTATACACAGATCGACAATAACAAAGACGCTTATAAAACACAGATGAAATCCTATGCGCTCCAGATATCGGATAACGAAGCACAGATCAACAGACAGGAAACATCGCTCAAACTGACACAGCAGAGCATCGAAAAACTCGAGAAGAAGCTCCAGGAGCTCGGCAGCAGTACCGAAGACCTCAAGCCAATAGTCCTCGAAGCGATAGACGCACTCGAAAAAGAGATCAGATCGGGAATCCCGTTCAAGATAGAAGAGAGACTCGCATCACTTGCCCAGATCAGGAGTGACCTCAAATCAGGCGAGATCACCCAGGAGAAAGCGCTGGCGCTCACATGGGCAGCCTACGACGATACCCTCCGTATGACCAAAGAGATCGGAGAGTTCAAGCAGGAGATCACTCTTGAGGGCAAAGCGGTCATGGCAAAGGTAGCGAAGATCGGTTCGGTAATGATCTTCTTCGCCACCCCCGACAACAGACTCGGATATGTCAAACAGACACCAAAAGGGTACGAGTATGTCGTGACCGAAGACGAGATCGAAAAAGCACAGATACTGGGGCTCTTCGATTCGCTCCAGAAACAGATTCGCACAGGATACTTCACACTGCCCAATACACTACTTCTCAAAGGAGCTAAATAATGAAAGCCCTATCCAAGATCAATCTTTTCATCGCACTGCTCATGCTGCCGTATGCTGCGGGGGCGAGCGAGCTCGAAAAGGCCTACGAGAAGGAGTATGCGTTCCTCAAGGCGCAAAAAGCCGAACTCGAATCAAGACTTGCCAAGGACAAAGAGACCCAGGACAAGGAGCTCGGCGACGCCAGGCTCAAGGTCGACACCCTCCAGGAGAAGCTCCTCGATGTCTCCAAGGATGCCAAGGTATCGGGTGACAGACTTGAAAAGCTCACCAAGAAACTCGGCGAAAAAGAGGAGAACAGCGGGATCACCGGCAATGTGGTCAACCAGGCGACCTCTTCGCTCGAGAGCTACGGCGTAGCGATACCGCAGAGCGACAAAGTACCCAACGCACAGAAGATCAAGCAGGTGTTCGGCGAGAGCCTCAAGCTCTTCACGACCCTCTCGACCCTGCGCAATACCAAGGGGGACTTCTACCTCCCGGACGGGAAGAAAGTGAGCGGCGATATCGTCCTCGTGGGGAACATCGCCGCCTACGGTATCTCTGCCGAAGCTGCCGGAGCCCTCGCACCGGCGGGCAACAACGCCTACAAGCTCTGGAACGCTGCAAATTCCAGCGACGATGCCAAGGCACTCTTCGCCAAAGAGATGATGCCGAGCATCGACCTCTTCGCCTATGAGAACCTCGAAAAAGAGGTCGACTATATCAAGG
Source organism: Campylobacterota bacterium (assembly GCA_003252535.1). GTDB lineage: Bacteria > Campylobacterota > Campylobacteria > Campylobacterales > Sulfurovaceae > SZUA-451. The sequence goes on from QKDN01000054.1 coordinate 16,364, forward strand.
TCAAAACCCTCTCCGACACCCTCAGGGACGGCGGTATCATCGGGTATATCACTTTCGGCCTGGGGGCGTTCGGTCTGCTCCTTCTCGCACTCCGTGCCCTCAACCTCCTCCGCGCAGGGAGCAATGTCACCGAGATCACCGATATCGTGGTCAAGAGGGTCGAGAGCGGCAAGAAACATGAAGCGCTCGAAGCGATCAAGAACTACGAGGGCTCTACCGCCCGCGTCATCAAGTCATTGCTGAGAAATATCGACAAGGACAGGGAACACATCGAGGATATCGTCATGGAGAACATCCTCAACGAAAGCTCGCAGATCGACAGGTTCGGCAGCTTCGTCCTCGTCATCGCCGCCGTGGCTCCGCTCCTCGGACTTCTGGGTACGGTCACCGGGATGATCGAGACCTTCGATGTCATCACAGAGTTCGGTACGGGCGATCCGAAGCTCCTCTCGGGAGGTATCTCCGCTGCGCTCGTGACCACGATGCAGGGACTCATCGTAGCGATCCCGCTGCTGCTTCTGGGCAACCTCCTCTCGGGCTGGGCGCAGAGCATCAAGGACTCTATGGAGCAGAACGCTCTCCATATCGTCAACCTCTACGAGAAACACAGAGGCTAGTATGCTGTCACCGTTTGAACTGCTCGGCAGGTTTGTCGAGCTGATGAACGCAGGGGGGAGCGTGATGTGGATACTCTTCATCCTCAACTTCCTCCTCTGGTACGGGCTGGGATACCGCTACTTCGTCCTCCAGAGGGGGACACAGGGGAATGTCCGCCGACTCATCGACAAGCATGAGAAAAAGGCGGAGAAGCAGAAGATACGCGGACTCCTCGACCGCGCCGTGGCCGATGCGCTCAAAGCCGCTGCCGAGGCCAAAGCCGTCGGTGCGAGTGTCAGGAAGCACATCAACGGCGTGCTGCTCCCGTACCATACCGATGTCAACAGGTACAGGATACTGATCCGGACGATCGTCGTCCTCGCCCCGCTCATCGGGCTCCTGGGGACGGTCTCGGGGATGATCGAGACCTTCGATGCGCTCCAAAGCAGCTCGATGTTCTCGCAGGGTGCGAGTATCTCCGGGGGTATCTCCAAGGCCCTCTTCACCACCGAGCTGGGACTCGTCGTCGCCGTACCGGGGCTGATCATGGGGAGAGTCCTCGACAAGCAGGCTGAGCGGTTCGAGATGGAGTTCGAGCAGATCACCGATATTATATCCACGAAGGATGCATAATGAGAATAAGACCCAAGAAACAAGAAGTGGACAATGTCGATGTTTCGCCGCTGATCGATATGGTATTTATCCTGTTGATCTTCTTTATGGTGACGACGACATTCGTCAAGGATATGAAGCTCGATATCAACCGCCCGAGCGCGGCAAGCGCATCCAAGAGCGATACCAAAGTGGTGCGCGTCTATATCGACAACACCAAGCAGGTCTACATAGACAACCAGCCCGTAGCCCTCTGGGCGATCCAGAGCAAGCTCAGGGAGCTCCTGCGCGGCGCGAACGAGAAGTCGGTACTGGTCGTCTCCGACGATACGATCCCCGTCGAGACACTGATCGATGTGGTCGACGAGTGCCGTATGTCGGGGGCGAAGGATGTAGCGGTCTCTACACAGAAAGAGATGGGATGAGAAGCGAATGACTACTGAGAGATTCCAACAGGAGCGCGCCAGGGCCTTCGGCTTCCTGGGGCTTGCGATCGGTACTCTATTGATGGTCATTCTTGTCGTATCGTTCAATGCGAAGGTCGAGAAGAAAGATCAGAAAGCCAAAGAGCCGATGCGCTATGTCAAGACGGTCAAGCAGCCTCCCAAGGTGGAGAAACCCAAACCCAAGCCAAAACCGCAGCCCAAACCGCAGCCCAAAGCGCCGCTTCCGGACCTCGGGGCGATGCTCGGCGGTATAGAGATGAATATCCCCGAGTTCAGCTCGGCCAACATCATGGGGGATGGCAAGAACATCCTCGGCGATGTTGCTGCCGACGCGGCGATGAACGAGGGGACGGTCGACTCGCAGCCGAGAGTCATCTCGAGGGGGCCGCTCGACTATCCTGCCGACGCCGCCAAGAAACGGCTCACGGGCTATGTCGTCGTCAACCTCCTCATCTCGAAGGACGGGAGCGTGGAGCTGGCGAAGGTGATCGCCTCCTCGCCTGCGGGGGTATTCGACCAGGCGGCGCTGCGCGGGGTGAGATCGTGGAGATTCTCCCCTGCCAAATACAAAGGAAATCCGGTCAAAGTGTGGGCGAAGCAGAAGATTCGCTTTGACCTCAATTAAGGGAACAAGATGCTAAAGAGACGAACTATTTACCCGCTCCTCCTCACCTTCGCGCTGAGCATGGCCGATGCGGCGAAGGAGCCAGCCGAGCCGGTGGTCAACTATGTCGAGCTCGCCACGATCATGTACTATGACGGCAAATACGACAAGGCGGTCGAAGAGCTCCAGCTCGCCAAAGACAGCCACACCAACATCGAATGGGACAAGTACCATATGCTCAGGGGGCTGATCTTCTCCAAGGATGAGAAGTACGCTGCGGCGGCAGAGGCGTTCAGCGCGGCGATCGAGGCGACACGCAAGAAGGTCTACCTCCCGCCGGTAGAGGAGAAACCCAAGAAGGAGTTTCTCTTCTCGGTGATGAGCGATGCCAGGAAACCCAAGATGACCGTCAGTACCACCCCTCCCTTCGAGCCGGAGAAGCTCAGACGCGAGCAGATAGAGGATCTCTATATCTACCTCTCGCAGGTCTACTACAAGAGCGAACGCTATATCGACGCGGTACACGCCCTCGACAGCGCCGGGAGCAAAGGGAGCGAGAGCGCATCTCTCTATACTCTCAGGGCGGAGTGCTACTGGAAAGCAGATCAGAGAGCCCAGGCGATCGACGCGCTCAACCGCGGCAGCAGGCTCTTCCCGAGCGACACGACGCTGCTCCGCCAGAAGTTCTACTACTACGCCGACCTCAAGCTCTACCGTGCCTCTATCGAAGCGGCCAGAGAGTACATGAAACGCTCGAAGCCGAGCGAGCAGGAGTATGTCGCCCTCGCGCAGATGCTCCAGAGCGGCAACGAACACGAAGAGGCGCTCAAGGTGCTCGAGGAGGCGAGACTCCTCTTCCCGAACTCGGCGAAGGTCTATGTCCTCCTCGCCCACTACTACAAGCAGAAGGATATGCCCTACACCACTGCCGACCTCTTCGAGAAGAGTTCGTACTACGATCCGAAGTATCTCAAAGAGGCTGCCGAGATGAGCCGCCGCACGGGCAATCTCTCCCATGCGCTCTATCTCAACTCACTGATGAGCGACAACGCAGAGAAGACCAAGCAGAAGGTCGCCATCTATGTCAGCCGCGGCGAATACGACATGGTGATCGGTCTCAGGGATGCTATGGGGCGCTACGGACTGCTCGAGAACGACAATATCCGCTACGCGCTCGCCTACGCCTACTACACGGTCAAGGACTACGACAAAGCGGAAGAGCAGCTCAAACTGATCGAAGACGACGAGCTCTTCTCGAAGGCGACCGTGATCAGAAAGAATATAGAAAAATGTAAGAACGACTCGATGGAGTGCATATAAGATGAAACTAAACGGAATATTGAAACTGCTCCTGCTCACGCTCACGATGAGCGCTGCATGGGGACAAAACGGCTCGCTCACGGTACTGCTCTTCAGCGACGGCAAACCGCTCGCATCCAATGAAGTGCGCGTCGACGCAGGCCGCCCCTACATGACCGACAACGACGGCTCGGTCAAGATCAACATCCCCGCCGGTACCCACACGGTGGAGATATTCGGCAAGGACGCCCAGGGGGTGAGCCTGGGATACTTCAAGAAACCCGTCCTCGTCAAGGAGGGGAGGGATACCGAAGTGATCGCGACCCTCTCGCTCAGCGGCGCGGACTCGATCGATATCGATATCCCCGTAGCGACCGACAGTGCAAATGTCAGGAAAGAGGAGCAGGCTACGGGCGAGGGGACGCTCAACGGTACCGTCCTCTCCTCCGAGGGCGGCGTGGCGATCGCCGGGGCGAGAGTCTTCGTCCGCGGTACCGCCGTCGATGTCAGGACGGATGAGAACGGTAGATTCAGCGCGAAGGTCCCTTCGGGCAAGAGCCTCACCGTATCGGTCGTCCACTCCGCCTACAGCGCGCAGACCGTCGGCAATATCACCGTCCCCAAGGACGGCTCGGCAGCACGCACGATCAAGCTCACCCCTGCGAGCATGGAGCTCGAGGAGTTCGTCGTCCTCGCGCCCAAGGTCGAGGGGAGCATCGCCGATGTCATAGCCGAAGAGAAGAAGATCAACGCCATTGCCAATATCGTGGGGAACGAAGAGTTCTCCAAGAAGGGTGACAGCTCCGCAGCCTCCGCGCTGAAGAGGGTCACGGGTGTGACGCTCATCGGCGGCAAGAGCATCTTCGTCCGCGGTCTGGGTGAGCGATACTCCAATATCGAGCTCAACTCCCTCCCGCTCCCTTCTCCCGACCCGACCAAGAGGGTCGTACCGCTCGATATCTTCCCGTCATCTATGATCGGCTCGATGAAGGTACAGAAGAGCGGTTCGGCCGATATCCCTGCCAACTTCGGGGGCGGCTATGTCGATATGCGTACCAAGAACGCCAAATCCGAGGACTATGTCAAAGTGGGGATCGGCGTCAAAGGGAACACCTACACCACCAAGGATGTCATCACCTATACCGGGAGCGACACCGACTGGACGGGGTATGACAACGGCTACCGCGATATCCCTGCGAGTATCCTCGAGCACTCACAGGTGATCGAGGGTGAGCGGCTCGGTGTCTACTCGTCGAGCGCGCTCGGTGCGGAGAACTATATGCGTATGACGCAGGCGTATGCCGCGAGGGATTTCAATATCTACAAAGAGCCGCTCCCTATTGGCAACAGCTTCAATATCGAAGCGCTGCGCAATTTCGATGTGGGCGACGACGGCAAGCTCAGCGTCTTTGCGAGCTACACCTACGAGCAGGATCACAAGTACAACGAAGAGCACTTCTACAAGTACAGCTACGACGGCAACAGCAAGCCCGACGCACTGATCTCGGACGGCTACAAGAGGATCGCGACCTCCGACTACTCCCACGGGTTCATGATGAATGTCGACTACAACTACGCCGATATCCTCAACCTCCGCTACACCAAGCTCTTCACCCATGTGGGTGAGAAGCGTACGCGGGAGACCGAAGGGGTCTTCGGATCGAACTATATCTACCAGTACTACAGCTACCTCGAGTGGGATGAGAAGACTCTCAATGCCGACCAGATCACGGGTGAGTTCGACTATGAGCTCTTCAACAGGAAGAACACCCTCAGCTTCGGTATGGAGTACGCCACAGCGACGCTCGACCAGCCCAACGATATGCTCTACCAGGATTTCCGCCGCGGCGAAACTGAAGCGGAGTATGAGAGGCTCTTCTTCGATGCGTCGCAGAACTTCCTCGGCAAGAGGATCTACAGTGAAGACGAAGTGACGGCATTCTACATCAACAACAAAACGATGATCGACCTCTTCAGCGACAAGGACTACATCCTGGCCGGTATGAGCGTCAGCTCCAAGGACAGGGTCTCCGAATACCAGAAGTTCTACCTCAAGACCAACGGCGGTCACGGTATCGACGACTATTCATCGCTCCCGGGCGGCGATCCCAACTGGATACTCGATACCTATGTCAGGAACCAGACCGACTACAACGATATGCCGTTCCTCGTTAAGGACCTCTTCAACCCTGCCGACTACTTCGACGCGACGGTAGATCAGAGCGACTTCTTCGTCAACCTCTTCGTCAAGCCGCGCGAGAACCTCGAGATCACGGCAGGGGTGCGCTATGTCAATCTCGACCAGAAGATATACCAGTATATCCTCAACGATGCCAATGAGGTGGAGAAAGAAGAGGACGGGCTGGAGGTGAGCGACTTCTACCCGAGCCTCAGCGTCAAGTATACCTATGACGAGAAGAACATCATCGATATGGCGCTCTCGCGGACCTTCATCATCCCCGACCTCAGGGAGTTTACGAGCGGTACCTATTTCCACCCGTACGATGTCGCTACCGTCAGGGGTAACCCGGAGCTGGTCAATACCGATATCTACAGCGCCGACCTCAAATACAGCCACTTCTTCAGTGACGACGAGTATATCAAAGCGGGTGTTTTCTACAAGTACCTCGACAAACCGATCGAGGATACCCAGGAGAACACCTCTTCGCTCCCGATCTACTCGTACGACAATGCCGACTATGCGACCCTCTACGGGGTAGAGCTGGACTTCAGGAAGACACTCGGCTTCCTCGGTGAGGATGTGACGATCCCGTATTTCGGTACGCTTGACAAGTTCTATATCTCGGGCAACCTCTCGTACACCGATTCGGATGTGACGCTGCGCCCCGAGCAGCTCGACAGCCTCACGACCGACCACCGCCAGCTCCAGGGTCTCTCACAGACGGTCTACAACCTCACATTCGGCTACGAGGGCGACGACCGCACGATGACCCTCTCGTACAACAAGATGGGTGAGAGGATCAGGAAGGTCGGTATCGTCAACGAACAGGGTATCCGCTACGGCGATACCTTCGAGATACCGCCCCACACCATCGACTTCGTCTGGATCGAGAAGCTTGACAACGGCATGATCCTCAAGTTCAAACTCGGCAACCTCCTCGACGACGAGACCACCTGGACACAGGACGGCGAGACGATCAGGGAATACAAAACAGGCAGAGACTTCAGCTTCAGCGCTACTTATAAGTTCTAAGGGATGTACTGCAACGGTGGGTTGGGAAACCCACCCTACGCACACAAAGATATCCCAACCTTCGTAGTGTGGGCTTCCCAGCCCACCCAAAACTTCACATACATACCATTCACATATCAGAGATAGCCGCTTTTGACAAATTTTCGCTAAAATATGGGACTTTTATCCAAGGATACCGAGTGAAATTCCTATCGCCCAAAGATGTCATCAAAAAAGCCTATCTCAGAGAGAAGATCAGGACGGAGAGGTTCGAAGAGTTCCGTCAGGCCTTCGAGTGGCTGGGCAGGAGCATCGACACGGAGAGGGACGAGGAGCACAACAAGGCGTTCATCCGTGACTTCCTCAAGGACGATATGGGCTACAGCGGGGTCAATACGGCGGGACGTGCCGATATGGCGATCTACAAGGACGGTATCCCCGAGGTGCTCATCGAGGTGAAACGACCGACCAACAAAACAGAGATGCTCTCGCTCGAGAGACCCAACGTCAAGTCGCTCCACGAGGCGCTGCTCTACTTCATGCGCGAAACACGCAAGGACAGGAACCTCTCCATCCGCCATATCGTCATCACCAACGGCTATGAGTGGTATATCTTCGACGCCTACGAGTTCAACCGCCTGGCGAGCCACAGGGATATCGAGAAGATATACCGTGATGCAGAGCTGGACAGGACGCTCTTCACTGACAAGACCAGGGATATCTACAAATACTTCGAGGATATCATCCGCAAGCATGACCTCTTATCCGGTCTCAAATGCGTCCGTTTCCACCTCAAAGAACGCCAGACCAGGACACAGCTCATCCATATCTACAAGCTCCTCAGCCCCACCCACCTGCTCAAAGAGGAGATCGCCAACGACGCCAATACCCTCAACCGCAACTTCTACTACGAGCTCCTCCATATCATCGGGCTGGTCGAGGAGAAGGATGGGAGCAAGAAGCTCATCCGGAGGAAACCGCCCGCACAGCGGGAAGAGGGCTCGATGCTGGAGAACACCGTCTCCAGGCTGGAGAGCGAATTCGGTATCTATGATGAGGCGAAGCTTTTCGAGACGGCGCTGGAGCTCAATATCACCTGGCTCAACCGCCTCCTCTTCCTCAAGCTCCTCGAGGCGAAGCTGGTGAGGATGCACAGGGGCGGGTACGAGAAGTTCCTCATGCCCCATGTCGTGCATGATTTCGATATGCTCAACAGTCTCTTCTTCGATGTGCTGGCTGTCCCGGTGGATCGGCGCAGCGGCACGCTCTCCGCGAAGTTCCGCTCCATCCCCTACCTCAACAGCTCCCTCTTCAGCCCGAGCGAGCTCGAGCAGCAATATCTCCGCATCTCCAACCTCCGCGACAGCGCGACGCTCAGCAGGCACCCGCGCAGTATCGTCACCACCGACGGGCAGATGCCGACCCTCTCCTACCTGCTGCGCTTCCTTGACGGCTATGATTTCGGCTCCAGCAGCGATGACGAGACGGCAGACCAGGGCAAGACCCTCATCAACTCCGCCGTGCTCGGTCTCATCTTCGAGAAGCTCAACGGCTACCGCGACGGGAGCTTCTATACGCCGAGCTTTATCACGATGTATATGACCCGCGAGACCCTCAGAGCCTCGGTGGTGGAGAAGTTCAATGCGGCGTTCGGTATCGAAGCGTCCGATATCGACGAGCTGGCTGCCTACTGCGAAGCGCACTTCTACAAGAAGGAGTTCAGAGCCGAAGCCAACGCGATCGTCAACTCCATCACTATCGTAGACCCGGCCGTGGGGAGCGGCCACTTCCTCGTCTCCGCGCTCAACGAGCTCCTCGCGATCAAGTCGGAGCTCCATATCCTCGAAGAGATGCACGGCTACACTATCGCCAACGAGAACGACGAGCTCTATATCGAGACCGAAAGCGGCTTCTTCGAGTATGTCCGTAACGAGAGCGGCGCTTTCCCTGTCATCACGCAGCAGATACAGCAGAGGATATTCCACGAGAAGCTCGCCATCATTGAGAACCAGCTCTTCGGTGTCGATATCAACCCCAACTCGGTCAAGATCACCCGCCTGCGTCTCTGGATAGAGCTCCTCAAGCACAGCTACTACGACGAGCGCGGGGAGCTCGTCACCATGCCCAATATCGATATCAATATCAAGACCGGCAACTCCCTCATCAGCCGTTACGGGCTCCATGACGAGATCGATATCCCCAATATCCGCCACGCCATCGGGGAGTACAAGCGGATCGTCTCCGACTACAAGGACGGCATCTACGAGATCGACAAAGCGCAGATACAGCAGAAGATAGAAGATATCAAAGAGGTATTCAAGCTCTCGCTCAGGGAGAAGTGGCAGCAGACCGAGAACTACAAGAAAGAGCTCGGGAAATATGTCAGAGCCTACGGCATGGCGGGGCTGGGGCGCGATATTCAGCTTGACGCTCTGGAGTACAATTTCGGACACCACGGGAGCCTTTTCGGGGATGAGCTCGGCGCAGCCGCCAAAAAAGAGAGGAAAGCCCTGCATGTGAAAGTCGCCAAAGCCTACGAGGATATCGAGCAGATACGGATCGGCACGATATACGAGAATGCCTTCGAGTGGCGTTTCGAGTTCCCCGAGGCACTCGATGACGAGGGGAACTTCAGGGGCTTCGATGTAGTGATAGGCAACCCGCCCTATATCAGCCTCAGCAAGCTCAAGGGGGTCGACTACGGCCGTTTCGGGTATGATGTATTTGACCGGACGGGGGATATCCTCGCGCTCTTTTTCGAGAAGAGCATCGAGATAGCCGATAAGCGCTCAAGGGTCTGCTTCATCGTCTCCAACAGCTGGCTCAAGACCCGCTACGGCGAGCCGCTCAAGCGGTACTTCGACGCCCACGGTCACGCGCGGGTGGTCAATTTCGAAGATGTGCAGATATTCGACGAGGCGACGGTGGAGAGCTGTATCGTCCACTACCGCAAAGGCGAAGAGCTGCCACACTCCATCGCCACGGTCAAAGAGCTCGACCTCGCCACGGTGACCCCGCTCTCGCTGGCCCACACCATCGAGCTTTCGGCCGAAGGGAGCGCAGCCACCGACGCACTGATGCGCAAGATCGAGGCGGCGGGCAAACCGCTCAAAGAGTGGGATGTAACGCTTTTTAGAGGTGTGACAACAGGTTATAATGAAGCGTTTGTTATTGATAGCATAAAAAGGGATGAACTTATTGGTCGAGATTCCAATAGTGAGAAACTTCTCAAGCCACTTATCCGCGGTCGCGATGTACAAAAGTATGCGCTTGGCTGGGAAGATATATGGCTGATTTCTACTTTTCCATCTTTGAATCTGGATATTGAGCTTTACCCTGCCATCAAAGAATATCTTGAAAGCTTCGGCAAAAAACTTGAGCAAGTAGGTGAAATATATTTTGATACTCGGGGAATGGAACAAAGAACAAGAAAGAAGACCAGTAATAAATGGTTTGAAATACAAGATCAGGTTGCGTATTGGAATGAATTTGAAAAGCCAAAAATAATTTGGGGTGAAATGTCAGATAGACCCAAGTTTACATTTGATGAAACAAATTATTATATGAATAACACACTGTTTATGATGACCGGCAATCATCTGAAATATATATTGGCATTTCTCAATTCCAAACTTTCCAAATGGTACTTCGAACGAATTTCTACAACTACTGGCGTAGGTACAACAAGATGGCTGATCTATAAGGTCGAACTTCTTCCCATAGCCGTCGCCGAGGACGAACAGCCCTTTGTCGACCTCGTCGACCGTATCCTCATGCTCAAAAAAGCGGGCGAAGAGACCGCCGACCTCGAAGCCAGAATAGACGAAATGGTCTACGCCCTCTACGACCTCACCCCCGAAGAGATCGCCGTGGTGGAGGGTGTGTGATATCCGGAAAATACATGATGATTCGGCACGCGTAGGGTGGGTTTCCCAACCCACCATTCGTTCCGGTCGATAACAAATATATGAATCGGATAATGAATGTCAGCGTTGTTTGTGGTGGGCTGGGAAGCCCACCCTACAGCTCTCGAAAGTACCGTCCGGCAAAAACCGTACAATCCGTGGAAGAATCTATGGGAAGTTTTTGGAAGTCGGCTCTCGGAATATTTCTGCACGCGTAGGGTGGGTTTCCTAACCCACCATTTGTTCCGATCGATAACAAATATACGAATCGGATAATGAATGTCTGCGTTGTTTGTGGTAGGCCGGGAAGCCCACCCTGCGGATGTTCCGATTTGTTTCGTTTGTAATGTTGAAATATTATGACAATATGTCATATTATCTTCGATCATGTAAATCTCGTGACTACAATCATATATGGCAGATTACAGACGATTATTCCTCGACGGATACAGCTATTTCATCACCGTGGTGACCCATCAGCGGACGCCGATACTCATAGAGCATATCGAGCTGCTGCGCGAGAGCTTCCGTGAATGTAAAAAACACTATCGCTTTCGTCTCGAAGCGATCGTCATACTGCCTGATCATTTTCACATGATCATCACCCCGGATGATACAAGACAATATCCCGAGATCGTCAAAGCGATCAAATACAACTTAACAAAAAGATATCAAGGCAAGAATGGATTATCACAATCATACAGTCGATACAAGAATAATATGCGGTCGGTATGGCAGAAGCGGTACTATGAACACACGATAAGGGATGAGAAAGACCGGGTAGAGAAGATCGAATATATGAGAAGCAATCCTGTCAAACACGGCTTGGTTGACAGGTGGGATGAGTGGGAGTATTCTTCGTTCGTTGTGTGAATTTCGGTGGGTAATATTCCTGCATCCGTAGGGTGGGCTTCCCAGCCCACCGTTTGTTCCGGTCGATAACAAATATACGAATTGGATAATAAATGTCAGCGTTGTTTTTGGTGGGTTAGGAAACCCACCCTACGGTATCGTAAGGCTTATTTCCCCTGTTTGAGTTCGTTGAGGAAGTTCTCCATCGAGTACTTTTGTCTGTATTCCGGGGTCATGATATGGATCAGGATATCGCCCATATCTGCGACGATCCACTGATCGCTCTCGTCGGCGCCGAGGAACTCTTCGCCGAGGGGTTTGAGGATGGTCTTGAGGTGGTCGTAGAGGGCTCCCGTGTGTTTGCCCCCGAGTGAGGTGGCGAGGATCACCTTCTTGGCGATATAGTCCACGTCGTCGAGGTTGAATACCTCGAGCTCTTCCGCTTTTTTCTCATCGAGGACATTGATGATCCTGTCTACTCTTTGGTCTAGTGTCATTTGTTTCCTTTAAAATTGATTCTTTTTTATAGTCGAGGCTACTTCGGAGGCGATCGCCTCATCGACATGGCTCATATCGCCATGTTCCCTGATATGTGTCGAGCTGACATCAGCGCGGATATCGAGTATCCTGTGGTCGCGCAGCATCGAGCAGTCGGCCTCGTAACCGTTGCGCGTCGCTACCGCCCAGGTGATCTGTGCATCGATCTCTGCGAACTCGTGCCACTTTGTGATCGAGGAGAGGTTGTCAGCCCCGATGATGATATAGCCTACATCGTAGAGCTGACGAAAATGCCGCAGGCTCTCGACGGTGTAGACGCTTCTCCCCTGCATGATCTCAAAATCGCTCACTTCCACTCCGGGATAACCGGCGAAAAGTTCGCGGCACCACTCCAGTCTCTGATGCGCTGAGGCAAGCGAGGATGCTTTGAACGGATTGAGATAGGCAGGCAGAACGATCAGCCTGTCTATGTCGAGAGTCTCCAGGGCTCTTTTCACGATACTCTGGTGCCCTTTGTGCGGCGGGTCGAAACTGCCTCCAAAGAGTGCAACTTTAATCAAATAATAACCTCAAATACTATAAAATATATCGAATTTTATCATAAGGGTACTTCCATAAACCCTAATTTTCATAACTAATAGTTATTGTAAATCAGGTTTGTGGGAACGCTCTATCCAAAGGAAAAAAATGGCAGTCAAAATTGCAATCAACGGTCTGGGCAGAATCGGAAAATGTGTCGCTCGTATCATCGCTGACAGGGATGATATGGAGCTTGTCGCAGTCAATGTAAGCGGTACCGATGAGTCGATAGAGTATATGATGCGTTATGACAGCGTCCACGGACGCCGTGACGATATCAAAGTCAGCGACGGCTATCTCTACATAGGCAATGAAAAAGCGAAGATCGTCTCGGAAAGAGAGCCTTCCAAGCTCAATTTTGCTGAAATTGGCGCTGAGATAGTGCTTGAGTGTACGGGCGCATTTTTGACTCAGGAGAGCGTACAGTGCCATATCGACAACGGTATCAAGAAGGTGATCTTCTCCGCACCTGCCAAAGATGATACTCCTACTTTCGTCATCGGTGCCAACCACGAGAGCTACGCAGGCGAGCCGATCATCTCCAACGCCAGCTGTACCACGAACGGTCTTGCACCGATGGCAAAAGTGCTCGATGACAGCTTCGGTATCGTCTCAGGTCTCATGACCACGATCCACAGCTACACATCATCGCAGCCTATCCTTGACGGCAAGCACAAGAAAGACCCGCGCAAAGGTAGATCAGGCTCGCTCAACCTCGTCCCTACGACGACAGGCGCAGCCAAAGCGATCTCAAAAGTGCTCCCCAACCTCGCCGGAAAGCTCAACGGCCAGGCGGTGCGTGTACCGACTCCGGATGTCTCGCTGGTGGACCTAACGGTAACACTTTCGAAGAATGTCACCCTCGATGAAGTCAAAGCTGCGTTCAAAACAGCGAGCGAGGGAACTCTCAAGGGTATACTTGCAGTGGATGAGGAGTACAGGGTATCGCAGGATTTTGTCGGTGAGACCAACAGCACCGTCATAGCGATGGATACGATCCAGGTGATCGGTGAGAACATGGTCAAGGTTCTCTCATGGTATGACAATGAGTGGGGATACTCTACAAGACTCGTCGATATGGCCGCACATATCAGCAATAAATAACCAAAAAGGAGCAATGTTTGAGAAGCATCAAAGATCTGAAAATCGAGGGAAAAAGAGTCTTTATTCGTTGTGATTTCAACGTACCGCAGGATGAGTTCGGCAATATCACGGACGATCGCCGTATCCGTTCGGCATTGCAGACGATCCGTTACTGCATAGACAGAGACTGCAAGGTCATCCTGGCATCACACTTCGGCAGACCCAAAGGTGTTGGGTTCGAGGAGGAGTACTCCCTCTCAGCCGTTGCCAAAAGGCTCAATACTCTCCTGAAGATCAAGAACAACTTCTACCTCGCAAAAGATGTCGTAGGGGAGGATGCTATGGAAAAAGCAGCTTCGCTCGAAGGCGGGGATGTCCTCCTCCTCGAGAACCTCAGGTTCGAAGCGGGCGAGACCAAAGATGATGCAGCGCTTGCCAAGGCGCTCGCTTCGATGGCGGATGTCTATATCAACGACGCTTTCGGCGCGTGCCACCGCAAGCATGCCTCCATCTATGCTATCACAGAACATTTCGACGCGGATCACAAGGCGGCGGGCTTCCTGATGAGCAAAGAGATCAACTTTTTCCAGAAGGTGATCGACAATCCTGTCCGTCCGTTCGTCGCGGTAGTCGGCGGCAGCAAGGTATCGGGCAAGCTCCAGGCGCTCGTCAATCTCATCCAGAAGGTCGACAAAGTGATCATCGGCGGCGGTATGGCGTTCACCTTCCTCAAGGCACAGGGGTATGAGATAGGGAAGTCGCTCGTCGAGGACGATCTCATCGAAGAGGCGAAGACGATCATGGAAGAGGCCAAGGTGAGAGGTGTGAAGTTCTACCTCCCGGTCGATATCGTCGTAGCGCATGAGTTCAGCGAGCATGCGACGATGAAGTTCCTCCCTGCCCAGGAGATCCCTGCCGACTGGATGGGGCTCGATGTCGGGCCTGCTTCGAGCAGACTTTTCCGCGAAGTGCTCAATGACGCTCAGACGATCATCTGGAACGGGCCGATGGGTGTCTACGAGATGGATAAATTCTCCAAAGGAAGTATCCTCATGTCGCACAACATCGCCCAGAGCCACGCGACGACTATCGTCGGCGGCGGCGATACTGCCGATGTGGCGCAGAGAGCGGGTGATGTCGAGGAGATGACATTCGTCAGTACAGGCGGAGGCGCGAGCCTCGAGCTCATCGAGGGGAAAGTACTTCCGGGTATCGAAGCGCTCAAGTAAGGATGAGGAGTCGATAGCTTTAGCTTCGCACAGTCCGGGGCTGAAGCCTCCGACTCCAGTAAATCATAATTTTTCTTTTGAAAATATTGATATAGCAAACCGTATTTCTCTCATAAATCAATCTCTTTAAAAATCACCTAAAGGAACAGCATGATCTTTGCAGCCAATTTCAAAACCAATCATACACGCAAAAGCACGGCAGAATATATCAGGGCGTTGAATGACAAAATAGAATCCAGCCCGACAGAGCACAGGGTTTTCGTATTTCCCCCTGCGACCGCACTCGACAGCTATGAGACGACTGCGACCATCGGGGCACAGAATGCCTACCCGGCTCAGAACGGCGCTTTCACAGGTGAGATCGGCGTGGAGCAGCTCGAGGAGTTCGGTATCGATACCATCCTCATCGGTCACAGCGAGCGGAGGGAACTGCTGGGTGAATCACAGGAGGCGGTAGCGAAGAAATTTGCGTTCTTCAAAGAGGCCGGATTCGAGATCATCTACTGCATCGGTGAACCTTTGGAAGTGAGAGACCAGGGTGACGAGGCGGTCGTGGAGTACCTCCTCGCACAGTTCGAGGGGATCGATACTTCGTACGGCAAGCTCATCGTAGCCTATGAACCGATCTGGGCGATCGGCACCGGCAGAAGCGCAACGGTCGCAGAGATAGAATCGACCCACAAAGCGCTCCGTGCCACACTCCCGGCTACTCCGATCCTATACGGCGGCAGCGTCAAGCCCGCCAATATCGTCGAGATACTCTCCATAGAGAATGTCGACGGCGTCCTCGTAGGGAGCGCATCGCTCGATATTGAAAGTTTCTACGAGATGGTGGCGAGCGTCTAGTTCGCCACCATTGCCATTCTGCCTATCTACTGAACCGTTCCGGTAACAGATCTCTTTCCCATGCCAAAAATCTTCTCAATATAGAAGAGATACAAAGTGTAACAAAATAAATATTTCTTATCACATTAGGATAAAAAATTTGTAAAATGTAATAGTTCTGGACAAAATAGCGCATCAAAATCAACAAGGAGTAATGATGAAGCAATTTGTTTGCGGTTTATTGGCAGCAGGGAGTTTAATCGTGTTTACGGCATGCAGCGGCGGTAGCAATGGAGAAGAGACGACGATCCCCGACAGCAGCCAGGCAGCGCTGAGTGAGGCGACACTGCCGCAAGTATTTGATACAGTAAGTGTTGCGTTCAATATGAATATTGAAGCCCCTGTGAATATCAACTATATATTTGCCGGTGCATCCCTGGGAAAGCATGCAAAGAAAACGAAACATTTTGCTAAGATCACAAAAACCATCCCTACTGTTGCGATGAACGAGACGGTCAATTGTTCTGTCAGCGGTTCAGTGACGATCAATGGCGATGATCAAAACGGAACGATCATTTATAATGAGTGCAAAGAATCAGAACAGTATAGTACTGACGAAGGCTATGAACTTGTGACAAATGGTACGATAGAGTATCAGATATCGGGGTATTCTTCCTACTTCAAAATAACGAATTTCACGAATACAGGGAATGAAGTCTGGAACGGTCAGACATGGACGTGGGAGTACAAGTATGAGTTTGCAGAAATAGAAATGAACTATACAGAGAACGCTGACGGTACATCCATCTCTGCCGGAGAAATGACAATGACGGGCAGTTTTAAAGAGAATGACAAGCTGGTCGAATACGACACTCTGAAACAGACATACAAATATACCAGTATCGGAAGCAGTTTGGTGTATGAAACAAACGTAGGCGGCTTCATAAAATCGAACTGTCTTGGGGGCTGGATCGAGATCGATACGACAAAAAATGTCATGATGAGTTATGATTACAATCCTGATAATATAGTGTGTGAAGAGTATACAGATGATCAAAATCAGACTTATCAACAATGTAGCAATGAAGAAGAGAATACTTGCCCTTCACAAGGTGAAATAGTGATCAAAGGTCAAGGCGGATCGAGTGTGACGATCAATTTCAATGAGGATGGATCGGTTGATTTCTCAGGTTCGGTTACAGAGCATTTCGATAATTGTGGTGATGTATCCCCTGGAGACGGGGAAGACAGCTGTATTTATTAGCCGTCGGTCGGCGGTGTGGCAACACACCGATCTGACAATTTATTTCAAAAATTCTAAAATTGCCTACTTTTTAATCAAAAAAATGTGTTAACTTTTCGTTTACTTCCTGTATACTTTTTTTGTAATTCGTTTTGGACAACGAAAACAAATTTTTTACAAGGAAATTGTTATGAAACTAACAAAACTCAGCCTTATTGCTGCTTTTGCGATCAGCGGTCTATATGCAGGCGGCGATGTACCGCCACCACCACCTCCTGCTGCTGAACCGGCTACGACTGTAGATGGTAATGCAAAATTATATTACTATACTACGAACAACTTCGATACTGACGATCTCTTCGCAGCAGAGAACAGCGCAGCAGCAGCAGCTGTAACGATCAACGTATCACACAAGATCATGGACGGTATCACAGCTAACTTCACAGCTGTCGGTTATACTGACCTTGGTGATTCACTCGGTGAATACAAAATGGAAAACGGTAACCTCTGGGCTACAACTGCATCACCTGTTTCTGGTGGTTACTTCAACGTTGCCAACTTGACTGCAACTTTTGGTGACACAACACTTGTACTTGGTAGACAGCTCCTCGACACTCCAATGGTAGGAAGTTTCGACTGGCTACTCGCTCCTACGGGTTTCCAGGCGTACACTGTAGTGAACAAATCTGTTGAAGGTTTGACACTAGTCGCTTCATATATCGAAAAAATCAGACCTGTTGACAACGGTGACAACTGGATCGATCTTACAGATATCAAAAACCCTGACGGCGACAGCGACAACTACGCTCTAGGTGCTGCATACAGCAACGGCTTCGATGTAAGTGTATGGTACTACAATGTAGATGCAGGCGATTACACTCAGGTATATGCTGACGCTGGATACGAGATCTCAGGCGTAAAACTCAATGCACAGTATGTTATGACAGACTACAACGACGACACTGTTGATGATTCTACTGCATTCGGTGTGAAGGTAGCTGGTGAAGTTTCTGGCATCAACCTTTCTGCTGCGTATGTATCTATTGCAGACAATATTGCTGGTTATGTAGGCAGAGACAGCCTCTATACAAGCAGCTGGAACTTCTTCGCAGCTAACAGTGCTACTGATTCTTACAAAGTTGCAGCTTCTACAGAGCTTTACGGTGTAAGCGCGACTGTAAGCTATGCAGACTACGATGCAGCTGACGATGTAGCAGACGATATGTCAGAACTCGATGTTATCCTTGGCTACAAAGTCATGGACAACCTCTCTCTTGATGTTATCTACAGCATGACAGACTATATCAACCCAAGTGCGGTAGATGATTCTGACGATGCTGATACAGCTGTTGAGATCATCGCAACTTACACGTTCTAATTCTCCATACCATAACCTACGCCGAAAACCCTCCTTGTTTCGCTCTGGCTTCGGCCAGAGTGCGGCAACGGTATGGTATAATCTCTTTATGTTAAAGCTTATTCTTCTCAAAATCCGTTATATCGTTGTCATGATGCTGATGATATCCCTGATATCGTTCCTGGTGATCCATGCTGCACCCAACAGTTTCTTCGATGCGAGTGGTCTCAATCCCAATATCACACCCGAAGCGATAGAACATATGAAATCGGTCTACGGGCTCGACAAGCCTCTGGCAGTGCAGTACTGGATGTGGCTGAGCGCACTGGTACAGTTCGATTTCGGACTTTCGTTCGCGAGCGGGGAGAAAGTGATCGATGCTATCGGGGATCGCATCGGTATCACCCTCATCATGAACTTTGCAGCGATGGTACTGATCTTCATCCTTTCGCTCAGGCTCGGTGTGGCAAGTGCAATGGCCTCAGAACGGGAAGCAGGTGTGATCAAGCAGCTCTCCCTCCTGAGCTATGCGATGCCCTCGTTCTACCTTGCCCTGCTGCTGGTGATGACTCTCTCGTTCGGGCTGGGATGGTTCCCGATCAGTGGGCTTGAGAGCTTCGAGCCCAAAAGCGGTATAGCTCACTATCTCGATGTCGCCTGGCACCTGGTGCTCCCGGTAGGCGTGATGGTCTTCGTGGGATTCGGGTCGCTTACCCTCTATATCAGGTCGCTCACCATCGATATTCTCAAAAGTGACTATATCTTCTTCGCCAGGGCACAGGGGGTGGATGAGAAGCAACTGAAACAGCTCTATATCTATCCCAACCTCAAACCCTTCATCATCACGATCCTGGGACTCTCGCTCCCCGGACTGCTCGGTGGCAGCGTGATCCTCGAACAGATATTTTCGATAGACGGGATGGGGCTGCTCTTTTACCAGAGTGCGCTCAGCCGTGACTATCCGGTCATCATGGGAATCATGATGATCGGCGCGTTCCTGACCCTCTTTGGCAATATCGCGGCCGACCTGATACTGCTGCGGATCAATCCCCACTACAAGAAAAGTCTGTAGGGGCGTGTATCGATCATAGATGACGGAGGCTCTCCGTCATACCCAAAACCCCTGGTATACGGCTTTCTTTGTATGCCTGATAAAACCGCAGAATTCTCTATGCGCCAATCTCCAAAAATATTTTGCAAAGTGTAAATCTTTGTGCTAGTATAGAGTGAAAGAAATGAGATAAGGGGGCGATGATGAAAAAATTGATCCTGTTATTGCTGATTCTGTCAGGCATAACGCTCCTTGCCGATGAGAAAGAGGCAGAAGAGACAGAAAGCTACTATACAAGAATCCTCACGATATTCGATGCGACACAATCGCGTGAGGTGATAGAAAAAGAGATGGAAAATGAGACCGACTGGATCAGGAAGAGCAGGCTGATCCAGGCATTTGCGGCTACAGGTATCGATGATGACTATGTGATCGGGAAGCTTGAGGAGATGCTATTTCACACGATCCCAAGCTCCGGCGTATTCTGTACTTCTGAAAAAGAGATGCTGTCACGGCAGATAGTCCAGGTACTGGTCAAATCTGCCAGGGACGACGTGTACCTGAAGATGGTAGAGATAGCCTCTGATGATCAATTTGATTTTTATACGCGTTCTGCTGCACTCGACGGGCTTTGTCACGGACTTCTGAAACATACTGAGATCGATAAAAGAGATCTGAAAGATCACTTGCAGAAGCTATCGGAAGATTTACTCTCTTCCCGTCAATTGGAACAGGTGGATAAAGGGATACTGGAGATACAGACGAGGAGAATACTCAGCAGGCTGGAATAAGAAAACTGCCGGACGGGAACCGGCATACAGGGATTTATTTGAAAAGGTCCGCAAGGGCGCTGATATCGGTGGTCTTCTCCTGCTCATGGTGCTCTGAAGAGCTGTCGGCAGGAGCCTGGGTCACACCGGCGACTTCATTGAGCTCGATAGTGTAGCCTGTGAGCATCGATGCGAGGCGGATATTGATACCGCTTTTGCCGATCGCTTTTGCTTTCTGGTCGCCTGTGATAGAGACGGTCGCTTTTTTATCCTCTATCTTGATGTTCTGGGTGATCGCCGGGCTCAGCGCCCTGGTGATGAATATTTCAGGGATAGGGGAGTATTCGATACAGTCGATGTTCTCGCCGCTCAGCTCATGGCTGACAGCATTGATACGGACACCTTTGACACCTACGGCTGCACCGATAGGGTCGATATTGTGTTCGTCGGTCTTGAGGGCTATCTTGGCTCTCTCGCCGGGAATTCTCGCAGATGAAACGATCTCTACAAGTTCATCAGCGATCTCGGGGACTTCACGTGCCATAAGGGCTTCGAGGAATTTCGGAGCGGTTCTCGTGAGCTCGAGGAACATACCGAGATCAGGGTCGATACTGACATATCTGAGGAGCGCTTTGATAGTGTCACCCCTTTTGAACTTCTCCCCTTTGATACGGTTGCGCTGGCTGAGTACCCCTTTGAGCTCGCCGATCTCCACATAGGTGTTGCCCTTGTCGTCGATACGGTTGACCGTACCGATCATCACCGTACCGATGAGCGCTTTGTACTTCTCGAAAAGGTCCTGCTCGATCTTGCGCTGGACATGGTATTCGAGTTCGCGGAAAAGGTTCGCTGCCGCGGTCCTGCCGTAATCCTCGAGGACGAACTCGCTGCGCAGTTCGTCGCCAAGCTCGATCTCTTCGTCATATTCTCTGGCTTCGCTCAGAGAGATGAAGCTCTCCTTCTGTGCTTCCAGCCTCTCGTCGTCGTCCGCAACGACGGTGATCACCTTTGTCACATTGTAGCTTTTTGTATCCATATCGATATTTACTTCAAAGGTGTTCTGTGCGTTGGTGAGTTTTTTTGCAGTATTGATAAGAGCCTCTGTGAACGCTTCGATAGTTTTCTCTTTACTGATGTTCTTTTCATGAGCGATGGCTTCAATAATATCCAGTATTTTTTCCAAAGTTCTGTCCTTATGTAGTATAATATCAAAATGCGACCTCGCAATCGCTACGGGAGCTGGCATAACAGTGTTGACGGCAAGCAGGGATTATTTGGCGTTTTTTGAAGATGGTTATTATAGCTAATCGAAGCTTTATTCAAAATAAAGTATAATCTAACAAAATTGTCGGACAAGTAGTATTAGAGACAGACTGTAATATATTGAAAAGTTTGATAAAGGATATAGAATATGAAACTAAAGCTTGCTAGAACATCCCTCAGAGGGAAACCAAGAATTGTCGAGATCAAAAAGCTCGAGGAGGAGTTGGATAAAAAATCAATCTTCTACTTCGATAAAGAGAATACCCACAAAGAGATGATCGCCCTCATCGAATACTTCGAAGAGAGAGATTACAGTGTCTATATGCGTGAGGTCAAATACGGGCTTGACGAGAACGAGTACATCTACGAAGTGCATATCGTCAGCTAGGCAAATCGGCAGCAGGTGAAGGCGGGTATGAAAAAGCTCTTTATAGAAACGCTCGGGTGTGCCATGAACACCCGCGACAGTGAGCATATGATAGCCGAGCTCAACCGCAAAGAGCCTTATGAACTCACCTCGGACGTGGCTGAAGCCGATCTGATCCTGATCAACACCTGTTCGGTACGGGAAAAACCGGTCGCCAAGCTCTTTAGTGAGATCGGAGTATTCAGGAAGCGTAAAAAAGATGGGGCCAAGATAGGTGTATGCGGCTGTACCGCAAGTCATCTCGGTAAAGAGATCATCAAAAGGGCTCCCGAAGTCGATTTCGTCCTCGGTGCCCGGAACGTTTCGAAGATCAACGAGGTGGTAGAGAAAAAGCACGCCGTCGAGGTCTCCATCGAGAATGACGAGAGCTCGTACGAGTTCGATACCTATCGGACGAACCCGTTCCGGGCGATGGTCAACATTTCGATAGGCTGCGACAAGCAGTGCAGCTTCTGTATCGTACCCGCCACGAGGGGTGAGGAGATTTCGATCCCTGCTTCACTCATCATCAGGGAGATAGAGAAGGCTGTGGCCACAGGCGCCAAAGAGGTGATGCTTCTCGGACAGAATGTCAACAACTACGGCAGAAGATTCAGCGGCGAAGAGGAGAAGTGCGATTTCACCGGGCTTCTTCGACGCATCAGCGCTGTCGAAGGGCTCGAACGTATCCGCTTTGCCTCCCCGCACCCGCTTCATATGGATGACGAGTTCCTCGAAGAGTTCGCTGCCAACCCAAAGATATGCAAGCAGATCCATGTACCGCTCCAGAGCGGTTCGACATCACTGCTGAAGTCGATGAAGCGGGGGTATACCAAAGAGTGGTTCCTCAACCGCTGCGAGAAGATCCGTACCCTCGTCCCCGAAGCGACCATCTCGACCGATATCATCGTCGGGTTCCCCGGTGAGAGCGACGAGGATTTCGAGGATACGATGGACGTTCTTGAGCAGGTGCGGTTCGAACAGATGTTTTCGTTCATCTACTCTCCAAGGCCACACACCGCAGCCGCAGAGTATGAGGACCAGATACCCAAAGAGATCGCTTCGGCCCGACTCGAGAGACTCCAGAAACGCCAGACCGAGATACTCGATGAGGTTATGGAGTCGCAGCTCGGACGTGTCCACATGGTCTATTTTGACGAGCTCAAGCCAGAGGGGAAGGTCGCAGGACGCAGCGATGACGGCAAGCTCGTCTATGCGATGGGGAGCGAAGAGCTCCTGGGCCAGGTCCTCCCGGTCGAGATCACCAAAGTATCAAGAAGCCTGCTAGAGGGCAGGGTGGTGTGAAAAAGAACAGACCGTTCAAGACTTTTACCCGCAAGATCGGTGCTGTTCTGGTGCCGGCGATCCTTTATCTGCTGATGCGCCTTATCTGGCTGAGCTCACGCAAACGTTTCCACTATATCACACCCATCACACAGGAACAGTATGTGTGTGTCTGCTGGCACAGCGAGCTTTTCATGACTCCCCTTGCCTACCGCAGGATACATCCGAAGCATACCGTCAATGCCATTATCTCCCAGCACTTCGATGGTGAACTGATAGCCGGAACCCTCGGGTATATGGGTGTCAAATCGATGCGGGGATCGAGCAGCAAGGGTGCGGCAAGGGTACTCCTCCAGGCGCTCAAGGCTATGGAGGCAGGCGAAGAGGTGATGATCTCACCCGACGGTCCGAGGGGGCCGAGATACCATATGAGCGAAGGGGCGATAGCACTGGCACAGAAGCTGCATCTCCCTATATTCATCATCAACTATACCGCCTCGCGCTGCTGGCAGCTGCGTAGCTGGGACAGGTTCGTGATCCCCAAGCCCTTCTCAACGATCGACTTCTATATCCAGGGTGTCTCGGTCGGGGGGATGGAGAGCGAAGAAGCGAAAAGCTTCCTCCGAGAGAAGATGCTCGAACATGCCTTTGCATGAGAAAGAGGAGCTTTCCCGCCTCGTAGGATCGTTCCTGGAATACCTGCGAAACGTACGCAACTACTCCAAAACCACGGTAGAGGCCTACCGTATCGCACTCTCCCAGATGCTGGACCATGCTCTGGTTTCACATGGGGATGAGGGGTGGCGTATCGATCTGGCCCCGTACCGTATCACAATAGCAAAACTCAGTAAAAAAAGCATCGCACTCAAGCTCAGCGCTATCCACTCCTTTACCCGCTTCCTCCGTGAACAGCTGGAGGTTGAGGTGAAACTGCTTTACGATCAGAGCATCAAAGTCCCCAAAACCCTTCCGAAACCGATAGACCAGAGCTATATCACCGAAGTACTGGAGCATGCTGAGCTTCCCGTCAAGCTTGCTGTAACGATGCTCTATGGGCTGGGGCTGAGGATCAGTGAATTGGGCACTGTAGAACTGGCGAATATAGAGAGCGGATGGATCAGGGTCAGGGGCAAGGGGAACAAAGAACGGCAGCTCCCCCTCATCCCGTCCCTGGAGAAGGAGATCAAAATCTATCTCGATCGCTACAGGCCGGTACGTTATCTCTTCGAAAAGGATGGCGAACCGCTGAAGAGCTCGCAGCTGCGATATATCGTCTCCAAAGCTTTTGCAGGCCGCGGGATCAAAGCGACGCCTCACCAGCTGAGGCATGCCTTCGCCAGCCATCTGCTCCGCGAGGGGGCGAGGATCAGTGACATCAGCGAACTGCTCGGACACAAAAGCATGGCGAGCACACAGATATATACAAAGCTAGAAGAGAGGAAAAAACTGGAAAGTTATCTGGCCGCTCATCCCCTGGCACAGGGAAAGCCGGATGATGGGGAAGGTGTCTAGTCTCTGATGACCACGATGGAAGCGCTGCTTTTCATTTTCTTAAAGTAGTCATCGACCGCTTTGCTCTTTTGTTCGATCTTCCATTCCTGTGCTACAAGATTGCGCACTTCGTTGTAAGGGCGCGATGTCATGCCTCCCTGTGCGAGCATCTTGTAGGCGACGAATCCGCTGCCGTCATTGAGATGCGCGGTGAATGCCCCTTTGTGTGTCCCCAGGAGCATATCTCTGAGCGACGAAGAAATCTTCGATCCTGTGAGAGTGATCTTCCTGCTCTGGATACCGCTGCTTTTTTTCGGATCAAGAAGGAAGTCTTTCATAGTCGCTTCGTTGGAAGAGCGGTACTCGATGACGCTGAAAGTAGAAGGGACCTTGTACTTCGATGGGGATTTGTCATAGAATCTTTTGAGCTCTGTATCGCTTGGATCGGGGATGAGCCTGGAGATGTTCTGGGCATAGAATCTCTGCTTTTTGATGCTTAACGCCATCTGCTCACGGAACTTTTTCCAGCTGATCTTCTGCTGCTTGAGGAGGCTCTGGAGCTTTTCGATACTGAAGTTGTTTTGCTTGGTGATGAGGGCGATCCTCTCATCTATCTCGCTGTCACTGACAATGATGTTTTTCATGGCTGCTTTCTGGAGGCGGTTTTCGATAAGCATATCTTTGGCCTTCTCACGGCTCACACGCAGCTGCTGCTGTACGGCGCGGATCTCGGCCAGGGTTACAGGTTCGCCTTCGACGACCATGGCGATACCGTTGACCATCGCTGCCTGCGAAAATGTCAGGAGTGCAAAAGCTAGAACAACAATCTTCTTCATATATCAGTCCTAATATGGTTGGTTTTGGATCGGGAAAGAATATCTCAAATTTGTAAACAAAGTATCAACAATTCTCTAAACTGAATCCATTTTGAAATAATTATATCATACAATAGGTGATAACATTGCGTTATTTATACCGAATGGAGTATAATCACGAAATTACTTTTTTAAGAAGGGCACATGAATAACGACAAAATCGCCGTGATCGGTCTGGGGTATGTTGGACTTCCTCTTGCACATGCATTTACAAGCAAATACGAGGTGATCGGGTACGATATCGCCGCATGGCGTATCAAAGAGCTCAGCGAGAGACACGACCGCACCCTCGAACTCTCGGGCGAACAGCTCGAAGAGGCCTTTGGCAACGGGTTCACGGTGACCGACAAGCTCGAGGATATCGCACAGTGCAATATCTATATCGTGACGGTACCCACCCCTATCGACAAACACACCAAGCCCGACTTCAGCCCGCTCATCGGGGCGAGCAAAGCGGTGTCAAAGGTGCTCAAAGAGGGCGATATCGTCATCTACGAATCGACCGTATATCCCGGCGCTACAGAAGAGGTGTGCGTACCGCTCCTCGAAGAGGGATCGGGACTCGTCTTCAACAAGGACTTCTACTGCGGCTACTCCCCCGAGCGTATCAACCCGGGTGACAAGGAGCACACTGTCACGAAGATTCTCAAGGTCACTTCGGGGAGTACCCCTGAGATCGGCGAGAGGGTCAATGCCCTCTATGCGAGCATCATCACCGCAGGTACCTACCTCGCACCGACCATGAAAGTGGCCGAAGCGGCGAAGGTGATCGAGAACTCCCAGCGTGATATCAACATCGCGTTCGTCAACGAACTCGCCGTCATCTTCGGCAAGCTCGGTATCGATACCAACGAAGTGCTGAAAGCTGCGGGGACGAAGTGGAACTTCCTCCCCTTCAGACCGGGTCTGGTGGGCGGCCACTGCATCGGCGTCGATCCATACTACCTCGCATACAAGGCACAGGAGGTGGGCTACAACCCGGAGATCATCCTCTCAGGGCGCAGAGTCAACGATAATATGGGTATCTATGTCGCCAACCAGGTGATCAAGCTGATGATCCACAAAGGACACAATGTAGAGAAGTCCAAAGTACTCGTCCTCGGACTCACTTTCAAAGAGGAGTGCCCCGATATCCGCAACTCCAAGGTGATCGATGTGATCCATGAGCTCTCCGAGTTCGGCTGTGCAGTGAGTGTAGCAGACTACTGGGCGGACGCACAGGAGGTCAAACATGAGTACGGGCTCGACCTAGTCGATGATGCGACACTCGATATGTCAAGCTTCGAAGCGGTCGTCGTCGCCGTAGGGCACAAGAAGTACAAAGAGCTCAGCTTCGCTCCGCATCAGGTGGTCTACGATGTCAAATCGGTACTCAAAGAGGCCGATGGCAGATTGTAGACCGACACGGTACATTTGCCTCCGGCTGCCGGGATAGCAGCGCCGATTCAGAAGAAAGCGGCAGAAAACGGGTACAATTAGCTAACCTAAACAAGCAAGGAGCAAGAGTGGGACTGAAGGTACTGCTGGTATTTGGGACGAGACCCGAGGCGATCAAGATGGCGCCCCTGGTCAAAAGACTGGAACTCGAAGAGTCGATCGACTCGAGGGTCTGCGTCACCGCGCAGCATCGGCAGATGCTCGACCAGGTGCTCGATATCTTCGAGATCACGCCCCATTACGATCTCGATATCATGAAGCCCGGACAGGATCTCTACGATGTCACGACCAATGTCATGCAGGGACTTCGTGAAGTGCTGGTCGATTTCACCCCCGATCTCGTCCTCGTCCACGGCGATACCACTACCACCTTCGCTGCTTCGCTGGCAGCTTTCTACCAGAAGATCAGGATCGGGCATGTCGAAGCGGGACTGCGCACCCGTAACCTCTACAGCCCATGGCCCGAAGAGGCCAACCGACAGCTCACCGGAGTCCTCTGCGACTATCACTTCGCACCCACCCGGATGAGCCGGGATAACCTCCTCGAAGAGCACAAGAATCCGCAGAATATCATCGTCACCGGCAATACCGTCATCGATGCGCTTTTTCTCGCTCTCGAGAAGATCGAAAATGATAATGAATTAAAAGAAAAGATCATCTCGGCGATCTCGCAGCACTATGCTATCGATGAATCGAGGAGATTCATCCTCGTCACCGGGCACCGCAGGGAGAACTTCGGTGAAGGGTTCATCCATATCTGCGAAGCGCTCAAAGAGATAGCCATGAGCAATCCGGGAATTGATATCGTCTATCCCGTCCACCTCAATCCCAATGTCCAGAAACCTGTCAATGAACTCCTCGGCGATACCCCGAACATCTACCTGATAGAGCCGCAGCAGTACGAGAACTTTATCTACATGATGGAAAAAGCCCATTTTATCATCACCGACAGCGGCGGTGTGCAGGAGGAGGCGCCGAGCCTGGGCAAACCTGTCCTGGTGATGCGCGACACTACCGAACGCCCCGAAGCGGTCGAAGCAGGCACCGTCAAGCTCGTCGGCACCGATCGCGAGCTCATCATCCGTGAAGCCCAGAGACTCCTCGACGATGAGGCAGAATACGAGCGGATGAGCCAGGCGCACAACCCCTACGGCGACGGGAAGGCGTGTGAGAGGATAGTGGAATTCATCAAAGGTGAACATCAAAGGATATGATAAAAAAACTTGGGAGTCTTTTTACAAGGCGGGATAAACAGGTACTGCTGGGTCTGTTCTTCTTTTCGATCTTTATCTCCCTGCTTGAGATGATCGGTGTATCGATCATCATGCCGTTTATCTCCGTTGCTTCTGATTTCTCCCTGATCGACAACAATGAGTATTTCCGATCTTTGTATCAGTATTTTTCTTTTGCATCACCGATAGATTTCGTAGTGGCATTCGGGTTCTTTCTGATATTTTTCTATCTTTTCAGAAGCGGTGTGAACCTTTTTTATTTTTATCTGCTGTCACGATTTTCAAGAGGGAGATATCACCTCCTCGCGTACAGGCTTTTCGAGAACTACCTTGGGATGAGCTATCGGAACTTTATCGAGAAGAACAGTAGTGAACTGAACAAGACGATCGTGCAGGAGGCACATAATCTGACTCTGCTCCTATCATCGTTCCTGTTTATGATAAGCGAGGTTTTCGTGGTGATCCTGATCTACTCGATGATGCTCTATATCAACTGGAAGATCACCATTCTACTGAGTCTTATATTGGGCGTGAATGCTGTTTTTATAGTCAAGTTTATCACTCCGAAGATCAAGCGGGCAGGGGATAAACGGGAGAGATTCCAGAAAGATTTTTTTGAGATCATCAACAGCACACTGGGGAACTTCAAGCTTATCAAGCTCAAATCCGACCAGCAGGAGATCATGGACCGTTTTTCGAACGCCAGCTACGGGTACGCGAAGAGCAATATTGCCAATGAGACCTTCGGTCAGTTCCCAAGGCTTTTCCTTGAGGCTATAGGTTTTTCCATTATCTCTTTCATCGTGATCTATCTGGTTTTGAAGTATCAGAGCGATATCTCCGGGGCATTGGCGCTTATTTCAATGTTTGTCGTAGGGCTTTACCGTCTGATGCCATCTGTCAACCGTATCCTGACCAGCTACAACCAGATTATGTTCTATAGCGGTGCACTCGATATCGTCCACAATGATCTTATGTATGACAGTGAAATACTCTCACAGGAAACTATCGAATTTAACCGTTCTATAGAGCTTCACGATGTCTATTTCGGATACAATGAAGAGAAACTACTCTTTAGCGGGCTTGAACTCAAGATAGAGAAGGGGCAAAGCATCGCTTTTGTCGGGGAGAGCGGCGGTGGCAAGTCTACGCTGGTCGACCTGATCATGGGGCTCTACCGTCCGGTCGAAGGGGGGATCATGATCGACGGCGTCAGGCTCACCGATCATAATATCCGTGCATGGCGGCAGAAGATAGGCTACATTCCACAGAGCATCTATCTCTTTGACGGGACGGTCGCGCAGAATGTTGCTTTCGGGAGTGACATCGATGCTGCACGGGTCAAAGAAGTGTTGCGACAGGCAAATATCCTGGAGTTTCTCGAGCGCCATCAGGAAGGGATAGAGACCGTGGTAGGAGAAGGGGGGATCAAGCTCAGCGGCGGGCAGAAACAGCGCATAGCGATCGCAAGGGCACTCTATAACGATCCCGAGGTCCTGGTCCTCGACGAAGCGACCTCGGCACTCGATACAGAAACAGAAGCGAAGATCATGGACGAGATCTATGAGATTGCCAGAGAGAAGACACTCATCATCATTGCTCATAGGCTCAGTACGATCGAGAGGTGTGACAGGAAGTATAAGCTGGAGAACGGGAGAATCGATGTCCTATAGATTTACCGTCTTTACCCCCACGTACAATCGTGCTTATACCCTTCAAAGGGTTTTTGATTCACTGATGGCACAGACAAGTACACATGATGTTTTTGAATGGATTGTGATCGACGATGGCAGTACCGATGACACCCGGGAACTTATCGGAACATTTATCGAAAAAGCAGATTTCAGGATACGTCCGGTCTACCAGGAGAACAGAGGCAAGAACTACTGTCACAACAAAGCTGTGACAATGGCGGAGGGGGAGCTTTTTTTGATACTCGACAGTGATGATGCCATAGTCCCTGAGTGCATGGAAGTCTTTTGGGACTATTGGATCCATATAGATCAAAACATAAAAGATGATATATACGGTATTAACTGTCTATGCAAAAACGGTTATACAGATGAGTTAATAGGTCATCCGGTGCAAGAAGGGCTTATGGATGATGCGTACAGATGGAAATATGCGAACAGGGTTTTTTTTGAAGCATGGGGGGCACTGAACACCAAATTGTTCAAACGGTATCTGTTCCCTGAGATCGAAGGTGTCAAATTTATCCCTGAAGCCTATCTGTGGGATAGTGTAGGGAATGGCAGGAAGGTCTTTGCTACCAACGAGATATTACGGGTCGTATATCATCAGGATGACGGTTTTACCAACGATATTATCAGAAGCTATAAGAACCACTCCAGGGGGAGATACATCTATCATAAGCTGGTGATCAATGAACTGTTCTGGAAGCTGATGGGATATAATCCGATCAGGCTTCTCAAAGATATGATACAATTTGGCAGAATGGGATTGCATAGTGGATATGGGCTTTACAAAATACTCAGTGACATTAACGGATTTTATAAAAAATTTTTGTTTGTTTTTTGTTTGCCGCTAAGTGCTTACTTCTATTATAAGGATGGTTATAGTGGCTAGATCGATTATTGGAGAGGTGAATGAATAAACTTGTCAAACGTATTGAATTGGTGTTGCATTCACCCAAACCATTTAAGTTGCTTATGGCATATGTTTTACGAAAATTAAAATTGAGTCATTTTTTTACAATTGATAAAGGATATTATAAAATGAAATTTTATCCAAGTGCGATATTGATGCATTATTGGGTAAATAATAATGATCGAGAGGATGATGTGACGATCCTTCGTTCATTGGTGAAACCGGGATCAATTGTTGTTGATATTGGAGCGAATGTTGGTACGATCAGCCTCCCCTTATCCTATCATGTGACCAATAATGGAAAAGTAATAGCTATTGAAGCCAGTCCTACAACCTACACATATTTGCATGGGAATATCACTTTCAATCAAATAGAAAACATAGTACCGATGAATGTCGCTATAGGTGAAGAAGAGGGAGAACTATATTTTTCCAATATTTCATCAGATGATATGAACAAGGTTGTTGAGAGGGGTCAAAAAGGCTCTGTTAAAGTCCCTGTGACAACATTGGATACGATAGTCGATAACCTTCAGTTGGATCACATAAGATTATTGAAGATAGATATTGAAGGGTATGAATTGCTTGCTTTAAAGGGAGGGATGAAAGCACTGGAGATCACTGAAATTATTTTTTTGGAAAGTTGGGAAAGACATTTTGAAAACTATGGGTATTCCACAAAGGATGTCATAGAATTTTTCCATAAAAATGGTTTTGCTGTTTTTAAAAGAGTACATGGAGCGATGTTGCAATTGGATGCAGCATATATTTCTGAAGAGTGTGAGAATTTGTTTGCAGTCAAGCGCATGGATGATTTGGAACAATTAAGAACTTTATAAAAGGAAAATAGATATGAAAGTATTGCTCTTAGCAGGCGGACTGGGCACGAGACTGAGCGAAGAGACCGATGTAGGAACCAAGTTGATAATGGCTCCGTACCAATCTTGTATAATGTAAATGAAAAATAAAAAGTTATTGTATGGGCTTTAGTAAAAAAATAAGGATTTAGTGTGTATGAAGCTAAACAGAATAGTTACTTTAGAAACGTCAGAAAAGAACTCTTGGATTTGATCCCTGTGCAAAATAGGATTGGGAAGGTCCTGGAGATAGGGGCAGGTGGGGGAGACACTCTTTTATATGCCTTGGAAAATGGATATGCTCAAAATATATTTGGTGTGGAACTTTGTGAGATAGATAATTCTTTTCAAAAAAGTCATCAATTTGATAAGTTTATTATAGGCAATATAGAACAGATGGAGCTACCTTTTTCAGATGAGAGTTTTGATGTAATACTATGCGGTGATGTGCTGGAGCATTTGGTTGATCCATATCACATTGTTCATGTGCTTCGAGGACTATTAAAACAAGACGGTGTTTTGATCGCCAGCATTCCCAATATCCGTGAATGGCATACTATGAGAGAAGTTTTTTTTAGAGGGGATTTCAAATATACGGATTCTGGTATTTTGGATAGAACCCATTTAAGATTCTTTTGTAAAAAAAATATCATTACATTATTTGAAAACAATGGAATGGCCGTGACAAAAATAGAAACAAATATCGCTCTGCATGGTGGAAGAACAAATTTACTGAACAAGATCACTATGGGTATTTTTGAAGAATTTTTGACATATCAATATTTGACCGTGAGTCAAAAAAAATGAAACAACCACTTGTCTCGATCGCTATGGCAACTTACAACGGCGAGAAGTTTATTGCCGAACAGCTTGACTCGCTGATCAATCAGACATATAAAGATCTGGAGATCATCATCTGTGATGACGGCTCTACCGATAGAACCGTAGAGATCATCCAAAGCTATCAACAACAGGACAACCGTATCAGATTATTTCAAAATGAGACAAATCTTGGCATACTTAAAAACTTTGAAAAAGCCATCTCCTTATCCAAAGGTGAATATATCGCACTGTGTGATCATGATGACATCTGGATGGAGAACAAGGTCGAAGTGATGCTCGGTGAGATCGGCGATGCGGTTCTGGCGTACCATGATGACAGGCTGATCGATCAGGACGGTACTATCCGGGCAGCATCATTCTATCGACACGAAAGGATCGATATCACCAGGTGTCAAACGATCAGAACACTTCTCAGTGACAACTGGATATCCGGTCATGCAGTTATGTTCAGAAGAGAGCTCAAAGAGAAGATGTTGCCAATTCCTGAGGAGTTCCAGCATTTTGACTACTGGGTGGTTCTGATAGCATTTTTAAATGGTTCTATCTCCTATTGCAATAGACAGCTTGTTTCGTGGCGGCAGCATGGTAGCAATGATTCCGGCAATAAACTGACAGAAAGAACATTTATCGAAAAACTTTTTTTTCCTATCGACAGGCAAACATTCATACTCTGGAACAAAAGCCGGATAAAACGGCTTTTAATCATAAGAGACATGGATTTGCTTGACGATCGGGAAGAGAAGGTATTTTTGGAGCAACTTATCAATTATTATACTCTGGCAAACCGTATCAAGGCGTTTATATTTGCACTTCGTAATATAGATCACATCATTATCAGAGATGGACTGTTGCGTAAAATCAAATACATTTTACTGCCATTCTTTGCGCCGAGGATCGTATAGTATGCTTGTTACGGTCATGATTCCCACCTATAACCAGGAAGAATATATCGTGCAAGCCATTCAAAGTGCGCTCGCTCAGACCTACTTGGATCTGGAAGTGATCGTCTGTGATGACAATTCAACGGACGATACATTCCAAAAAGCATCAAAGATCAAAGATAAGCGCCTGAAGGTCTGTAAAAACGAGGCCAATCTCGGGAGGGTCGGAAACTACCGAAAGCTTCTCTACGAACTGGCACATGGTGAGTATGTCATCAACCTTGACGGGGATGATTATTTTGTGGATGAGAGCTATATTGCGCGTGCTGTAGAGCTCATAGAGACCCACTTCCTGGATATGGTATTTTCCAATCAGATCATCAAATATACGGAAACCGAGAAGCAGACATCGATGCGCCTGCCTGCTGTATTGGATGGGAACTGGCTGTTTATGAATTACGGTACGGATGGCATCCATATCCCGCATATGAGTGCTTTGTACCTCAGGGGAAAAGCGCTCGGTCTGGATTTCTATTCAAAGGACATCATCAGTTCTGACTGGGAGTCGCTCCTGAAGTTCATAATCAGCTCACAGATAGGGTTTTTACCCGAATGCAGCGGTGCATGGAGACAGGTCGAAAACTCCCAGAGCAAACCGAAAAATATCGATGTGATCTTCAAGAACTTTATGCTGATAGATTCTGTATATAACTACGCACAGGATCATTTCCGGACGGAGCAATTAATAGCATGGAAAAATCGTATGGATATAGCATTTTTACGCAATATACCCATACAGAACATTGCCTGCAATTTTCGCAGGATCGTTATGTTCTCCTTGGAGCGGGTATCATGGTGGGGCTTTATGAAAGTTCTTTTCAATTATAGGTTTCTGGGCAAACTTATCATAGGGAAAATGAAATATCGATGTGCGGCATAGTAGGGTATAACTCCAGGAACAGTGCCAGGATGGATCGTATGCTCCGGAGCATACACCATCGCGGTCCCGATGATAGCGGTAGATATGAGGGGGAGAAGTTTTCACTCGGGCATGTGCGGCTCTCCATCCTCGATCTGAGCTCCCTGGGGCATCAGCCGATGCAGTACGAACATCTTGTCATGGTCTACAACGGAGAGGTCTACAACTTCGAAGAGATCAAAGAGGAGCTGCTCCTGCACGGCTATACCTTCGTCTCCCACTCAGATAGCGAGGTGATCCTCAAAGCCTACCACAAATGGGGTATCAAGGCGGTCGACAGGTTCATCGGGATGTTTGCCATAGCGTTTTATGATACCACAGCGCAGCGTGTGACACTGGTGAGGGACAGGGTCGGGGTGAAGCCGCTTTATTATTATCATGACGGCAAGGATTTCGTGTTTGCAAGTGAACTGAAAACGATCATGGAGTATACAGGCGACCTTGTGATATCCCATGATGCGATGGGCGAGTTCTTCAGCTTCGGATATATCTCTTCGAACCTCTCGATATTCGAGCAGTGTTTCAAGCTTCCGGCCGGACACTACGGCGTATTTGACATAGATAGGGCGACATTTGAAGTGCACGAATACTGGTCTGTTATCCCTTTCTTCAGGATGGCCAAATTTCAAAAGAGCGAGGAGGAACTGGTCGACGAGCTCGAAGCTCTTTTGATCGATGCGTGCCGCTACAGGATGGTCGCCGATGTCCCGGTCGGGGTCTTCCTGAGCGGAGGGGTCGACAGTTCGCTGGTCGCTGCCATTTTGCGGAAGCACCACGGCGATATCCACACTTTTACGATAGGATTCAAGGAAGAGCGGTACAGCGAAGCGGCATACGCCAGGGGCGTGGCAGAGCATATCGGCACGACACATACGGAGAGGTTCCTTGATGCAAGCGAGGCGAAAGAGATACTCGACCATTTCACGGATATCTATGACGAACCTTTCGGGGACAGTAGCGGTATCCCTACGACCCTCGTATCGAGGGTAGCCAAAGAGGCAGGTGTCAAAGTCGTCCTCAGTGCAGACGGAGGGGATGAGGTGTTCTGCGGGTATGAGAGATACTGGCTTGGACACAAGGTCGGCAGAGTCGTCCTTGCCATGCCATACTTTATACGCAAAACGCTTGCATGGCTGATGGACAGAATAGGCTCGCAGAGAGCTTCAAAGCTGGTCAGGATCAGAAATTTCGAACATAAATACAATCAGCTATCAGAGATGCTCAGGGATGAGAGTTGGCAGGATGTTTACCAGAAGATGCTTCGGACATTCAAGGGCACTGAGACCAAAGAGCTGCTTGGCAGTGACATCAGGATAGAGGAGAAAAGTTTCCCTGTCGGTGAAAAAGAACACCCTATGCAGGGGATGATGCTGTGGGATTACCATCGCTACCTGACAGACGATATCCTCGTCAAGGTCGATCGTGCCACGATGAGCGTCTCAATCGAGGGGCGGGAACCGCTGCTCGATCACAGGATAGCAGAATTCATGGCAAGGGTTCCCTTCAGGCTCAAGTACAAGGACGGTACGAGCAAATACCTCCTTCGAAAAGTGCTCGAGCGCTATATCCCCAAAGAGCTCATAGACAGACCCAAGATGGGGTTTGCCATACCGATGGAGGAGTGGTTCGGCAAGGATCTCAGGGAGCTCTTCGAAACGAATTTCACTGCTCAGGAAACGGTCGGCGGCAAACTGCTCAACAACAGCTATATCCAAAACGAGTATGACAAATTCAAAAAAGGGAAGCTTGTGAATATGAACAAGCTCTGGCTGATTCTGGTATTTCAAATGTGGTATCGAAAATATGTCAGATAAGAAAAAAATGTCGATCTTTTTGTATTCTCTTGCAGCCGGAGGAGCCGAGAGAGTAGCTGCTACGCTAATCAACAGGCTCGAACCGGGATATGACATCACTCTCTTTCTGATGCGTTCATCTATCTTCTACGATCTCCCAAAAGATATCAGGATCGTCTACCTCGAAGACTCCGATCCCAGAGAGAGCGGGATAATGAAGCTACTGAAGCTTCCTCTTCTTGCATGGCGATACAAACGGTACAATGATGCCCCTGTATCACTTTCGTTCATGAACAGACCGAACTATGTCAATGTTCTTGCAAAGCTCTTTGGGATGCGAAGCAAGGTGATCGTAAGCGAAAGAAGCACTCCATCACAGATGTACGGTGACGGCTCGCTACAGTCAAAGATCAACCGGTTCCTGATCCGTGCCCTCTATGCAAAAGCAGATGTCGTCACATCCAACTCACTGGGGAACAGCAGAGACCTTGAGGAACACTTTGGGCTCAGAGGCGTGGTGACGCTCAATAATCTTTTTGATCTTGAGCGGATCGGACAGCTCTCGCAGGAACTGGTTACAGTAGAGAAAAAAAGATTTACATTCATTACTGTAGGAAGGCTTGATGCCAACAAGAACCACAGGCTCCTGATCGATGCGGTCAGGAATGTGGATGCCGATCTTTGGATCATCGGTGATGGGGAGCTGCGCAGCTCTCTGGAGCAATATATCTCCGAGAGCGGACTGGAGGATCGAGTCGTACTACTGGGGCAGAGACCGAACCCTTTTGCGTATATCTCGAAAGCTGACTGCTTTGTATTCAGCTCGCTGCATGAGGGCTTCCCGAATGTCCTTGTGGAGGCCCTGGCTTGCGGTCTGCCCGTCATCAGTACCGACTGCCCCAACGGCCCGAGGGAGATACTCGCCCCCTCAGGTACGAAGGAGACTTTGCTGGGCTTCAATGACGGGATCGAGAGAGCACGATACGGTATCCTGGTGCCCAACGGGAACGAAATAAGGATGACGGAAGCGATGGAGCTGATCGCCGGGAACATGGAGATGAGAGAGGAGTACGGCAACAGAGCCGGAGAACGGAGCCGTGATTACGGGATAGAAAATATCATCCACCAGTATGAGGAGCTTATCAACTCATGAAAAAATTCGGTTTTTTGTCACACTTGGATATGAACCTCTATCTCTTTCGGGGGGCGATCATGAAAGAGCTTCTCCGAAGGGGGCACAAGGTCTATGCGATCTGTCCCGAGGGTGAGAAGAACCAGGCGCTCAGGGAGATGGGATGCGAAGTGATCAATTACAGGATCGACCGTAAAGGGCTGAATCCCTTCAGTGAGAGAAAAGCGATAGAGAGTATCTATCATGCGATCAGGGACCTCCATATCGACATTCTCCATACCTTTACCGCCAAGCCCAATATCTACGGTACATTTGCTGCCAGAAGAGCGGGGATACCGGTGGTGCTGAACCTGGTGGAGGGGCTGGGGTCCTTCTACACGAAGGATACACTTAGGAATGTCATCATACGAAACATCATGGAGCGTCTGTACAAAAAGGCCTTTGCCCTCTCGGACGGATGTGTCTTCGTCAACAGCAGCGACCCCGAATATATGATCAGGAAAAAGATCATCCCCAGGGAGAAAGTGAAGATCATCACAAGCGTGGGTGTAAATACGGAGAAGTTCTCCATGGATAATTATAGCCAGGAGAAGTTACTGGAGATAAAACGGAAGCTTGGATATGAAGGAAAGAGCGTCATCCTGATGGTGGCGCGCGCCATCTGGGACAAGGGGGTGGCCGAATATTACGAAGCGGCGGAACAACTCTCTTCAAGATACAAAGATTGCGTTTTTTTGCTGGTCGGGGGGACTGATGAAGGGAATCCCACCTGTGCGAGCGAGACGTTCCTGCAAGAGGGGCGTGTGCACTGGCTCGGACATCGTGATGATATCGCCGATATCACGGCGATAAGCGATATCTATGTCCTCCCGAGCTACAGGGAGGGGCTCCCCGCGACCCTGATGGAGGCGAGTGCGATGGCCAAGCCGATTGTTGCGACTGATACGTTTGGATGCAAGGATGTGGTGGAAGACGGGGTCAACGGTTTTCTCGTCCCTGTACGCGACGGCAGGAGACTGGGGGAGAAGATAGAGGTATTGATCAACGACATCCCTCTGCGGAAGGAGATGGGAGCACGTGGCCGGGAGAAGGCTCTGCGTATCTTCGACGTCCGCAAGGTGGTAGCACAGTATCTTGATTATTATCAAAAATTCTTGTAGCTTGTATTCCTGTTATCACTATTTGGGTACTATACTATTTATCAAAACTTAAGGTCGGTTCATGTTATTATCGGAAAACAAAAAAGCAGCTCTTTTGATACTCGCGGCATTTATTTTCAGTTTCGCGGTCAGACTTATCTGGGTCAACCAGTTCAGCCATGCCGAGAATTTCAAATTCAAGAACGAATTTATGATCAATACCAACGATGGCTATTTCTGGGCCGAGGGGGCGAGGGATATCCTCAAAGGCTCGCATGAAGTGAACGATCTTTCACCTGTGGATTATGCTGCATCCCAGCTGACGGCATTTTTTGCCAAGGTCGTCCCGGTTTCTTTTGAAACGCTGATCTTCTATCTCCCTGCATTTTTGTCTTCGCTGATCGTCATACCTATCCTGCTTATCGGAAGATCGCTCCACCATGTCGGGGTGGGGTTCATTGCTGCTCTTATCGGATCGATTGCCTGGAGCTACTACAACCGTACGATGATAGGATACTACGATACCGATATGCTTACCATCGTATTCCCGACCTTCCTGTTATGGTCACTGATATGGGCAGTTCGCACGAGGGAGGAGAAATACCTCCTCTTTACAGGGCTTATTGTAATTGGATATCAATGGTGGTATCTCTCCGGGTATGCACTGGAATTTGCCTTTGCAGGTGTGATCGCACTCTATTCGGTCTATCTCTTTGTAAAAAAGCAGGAGTTCAAGTATGAGCTGAAGCTCATTGCAGTGATCCTTGTCGCTATGACAGGGTTCTCGATCCTTGTGAAACTCGCGATGGTTGCTATTATCTATCTGATCGCCAAGAAGGATATGCCGATACAGTATGTGTATGCGATCCTTGGTGTGGCAGTAGCCCTTTTTATCTTCGGCGGCGGGATAGAGCCCGTATGGGCACAGGTCAAAGGTTATATCTTCAGAGAAGTGACATCGGGGGAACAGACGGGATTGAAATTACAGTTCTTCAATGTTGCCCAAACCGTCAGGGAAGCTGGACAGATCCCGTTCGAGACATTTGCCAACCGTATCAGCGGGGCTACGATCAGCTTCTTTATCGCATGTATCGGATATGTATGGATGGCATACAGGTATCGCGTCATGCTGATCGCTTTGCCAATGGTGGGACTGGGATTCCTGGCATACGGTATACCTGGTCTGATCAACGGGGGCGGTCTGAGATTTACCGTTTATGCGGTACCTGTTATGGCGCTTGGTACAGCATTTCTGATCGTTGAGGTCTCCAGAGTGCTGTCAGATACGTTTTTCAAGGAATCTACAACAGGTCTGGGGCACTATACACTGCTCTTCGTCCTGACGGCATTGAGTCTCTATCCCAATATCAGGCATGTACAGGAGTATATGGTACCGACAGTATTCAATACCCAGGAAGTGGAGATGCTTGATAAGCTGGGGAAGGTTGCTTCGAGAGAAGACTATGTGGTATCATGGTGGGATTACGGCTACCCAATACGATACTACAGTGATGTCAAAACACTTGTAGATGGTGCAAAACACAACGGTGATGTCAACTTCCCCGTCAGTTGGATGCTGAGCTCACCGGTGCAGGCAGCGGCAAAACTTGCCAGGTTTGAAGTAGAATATACGGAAAAGCAGTTCCATGATGAGAACCTCAGTAAAAAAAGTACGATAGAACTGATGACACTCGATCAGAAACTGGACAATACGAACGATTTCCTGGCACTTCTTGAAACTGATATCAAACTGCCGGCCAAGACCAGAGATATCTACTTCTATCTCCCTTACAGGATGCTCGATATCTATCCCACAGTCATGATGTTCAGTAACCTTGACCTGATGAACGGTAAGAAAAAGCGGGATATCAAATTCTATCCGACACAGGTGCAGGCTGTGGAAGGAAATGAAGTGATGCTTGCGAACGGGATACTGTTCAATGCTCAAAGTGGTGTTCTGAGCGCAGGCGGAAGCAGCAAAAATGTGCGTTTCGTAGTGAGTACGGAGTATGTGAACGGGAACAAACTCCAGGTGAACAAACAGTTCTATCATGCCGACGGGGAGTACTGTATCGTTTTCCTGAAAAGCTACAACAGAGTTATCGCGATGGACAGCGATACATTCAATTCATTGTATGTGCAGATGTTTATGCTGGAAAACTACGATCCCAAACTGTTCGAACCGGTGCAGATGTCGCCGTATGCAAAGATATACAAGCTTAAAGTGTAAACCGATGTACGAATGGGGCAAAAGGCTTTTTGATATAGTGTTGTCATTAACACTTTTGCTCCTGTTCGCTCCGATCTTTCTCTTCGTATCGGTTCTGATACTTGTTACAATGGGGCGGCCTATACTTTTTCGCCAGCAGCGTCCGGGGAGAGGTGGAGAGGTATTCGGTATCTACAAATTCCGTACGATGAGCGATGAGCGTGACAGTGATGGCAACTTGCTCCCGGATGTACAGAGACTGCATGGTGCAGGGAAGTTTATCCGCTCGACTAGCCTCGATGAGCTGCCGCAGCTCTTCAATGTTCTTTTTGGCGAGATGAGCTTCGTCGGTCCCCGACCGCTCCTGGTAGGGTATCTGCCGCTCTATAACGACAGGCAAAAAAAACGCCATGATGTTCTTCCCGGTATCACGGGATGGGCTCAGGTCAACGGGCGCAATGCGATCAGCTGGGAAGAGAAGTTCGAGTACGATGTCTGGTATGTTGAACACCGGTCGTTCGGACTCGATATGAAGATACTCTGGATGACCTTGATCAAAGTACTCAAACGAAGCGGTATCAGCAGCGAAGGGCATGCGACGATGGAAGCTTTCAAAGGGACTAAAGAGAACTGAAATCGAATATACAATACAATTTAAAAACAGGACTTATGGTTATACAGGAAGTCTATTAAAGAAGGAGCCAAAATGACACGCGAAGAACTGATTGAAGCACTTGAAGATATACTGATGCTGGATGAGGGTGAACTGGAGACGGACAAGTCACTGGAGAGCTATGAAGACTGGGACTCTATGAGCTATCTCAGCCTCATCGCACTCTTTGACGGGAAGCTGGGCAAAAAGCTTGATATCGCTACGATCAAAGGCTTCAAGACCCCTCAAGATATTATTGATTCCGCCGCACTCTGATGTTCAGGATAGGGACCTGCCTCCCCGGGAAGATCGTCACGAACGAGGATCTCAAGTATCTGGGATGGAGTGCGAAAAAGATATATGCCAAGACAGGTATCAGGCAAAGACACTGCGTAGACAAAGATGAAACTGCCCTTGATCTGGCGCAGAGCGCATGTGATGATCTCTTCGGGAAGTATGGTATAGAGAGGGAAGGGATCGACTACCTGCTCTACTGTACCCAAAGCCCCGATCATATCATCCCCGCAAGCGTCAACCTGCTCCACAAGCGGTTGGGTCTGAGGAGTGAGATCGCTTCGCTGGAGTACAACCACGGCTGCAGCGGCTATCTCTATGGGCTCTCTCTGGCCAAGGCCCTGATAGAGAGTGGCATGGCCTCAAGGCTGCTGCTCGTGACAGCCGATACCTACAGCAGGTATATCGACGCGAACGACAGGGCCAACAAGACGATCTTCGGCGACGGGGCGACGGCGACACTGCTCGAAGCTACTGATGTAGCAAAGTTCGGAAGTTTCATCTTCGAGACCAACGGCGAAGGTGCGTGCAATCTCTGTGTCAACAGGAGCGGACTCTCTGATGAGATATTGTCTCCAGAAGGGATGGAGAAGAAGCTCTATATGAATGGTGGTGAGATATTCAACTTCACCCTTGAGAGGGTTCCATCCGCCATCGCCAGGGTCCTTGAGAAGAACGATGTTTCGTTTGAGGATATAGACCATTTTGCCTTCCACCAGGCCAATGACTTTATGCTGGAATATCTCCGGCAAAAGCTTCAGGTGCCTGCTGAGAAATTCCCCAAATACCTGGAAAATATCGGCAATACCGTCTCGTCGACCATCCCTTTCCTCCTCAATGATCTCAATGGAAAAGGGACGTTGCAAAGAGGTGAGAAGCTGCTCCTCATCGGGTTCGGTGTCGGCTACTCTCTGGGTGCGACGGTCATAGAGTACTAAAAAGGAAACCGCGATGCATACGAAGATCAAAAACTGCTCCCTCAGGCATATCGAGACGATGGTTCCCCCGACGATCGTCGATAATATGAGCCTCGATTTCGATGAGAAGTTCAAGAAGAAAGTAGTCAAAAATACAGGCGTCAGGCAGCGCCATGTACTTGACGATGATATGTCACTGCTCGAGCTCTACGAGGCAGCAGGCTGCAATACCCTGGAGAAGCTTGGCTGGGAGAGGGAGAGCATCGACGGTATCATCGTCGTCACGCAGACACCAGAATACCAGCTCCCTGCTACCGCGGCGATCCTCCAGGGGAGACTGGAGCTCTCCAAAGATACTTTCGCCTACGATATCTCGATGGGGTGTTCGGGGTATATCTACGGCCTCTACAGCGCCATGTCCCATATCGCCGCTTCTGACGGTGAGATCAGGAGGGTACTGCTCTTCGTCGGTGATGCCATCAGTACGATCGTCCACCCGAAGAACAGGTCGAGCGTTTTCCTTTTCGGCGATGCGGCAAGCTGCTCTGCCCTTGAGTATGACCCGGGTGCTTCGGTCACACCGTTCGTGCTCAAGAGCGACGGGAGCGAATACCGGAGTATCATCGTAGAGGACGGCGGGCTGAGGAACAGAATCGGCAAGCACTCTTTCGAAGAGTATACCGACGAAGAGGGGAATGTCAATACCCGCGCCTCACTCAAAATGGACGGTGCGACGGTCTTCAACTTCACCGTGGAGAATGTCCCTGCACTGATCGAAGAGACCCTCGCCTATGGCGGGATGGAGAAGGGGGAGATCAGCCGCTATTGTTTCCACCAGGCCAACAAGTTCATGGTTGATTTTCTCTCTATGAAGGCAGGGATACATGAGAAGACACCTGTCAATATCGACAAATTCGGCAATACCTCTTCTGTCTCGATCCCGCTGCTGCTGAGCGATTTCGAGATCAGTGAAAAGAACACTATGCTGATAGGTTTCGGGGTGGGGATGTCGATGGGTACCTGCATTGTCGATCTCGGGCACACCTCCACGGCCCACAGTGTCTACCAAAAAAAGGATTGATGTGAAAAATGTTCGCGACTATTTCTCAGCCGATACACTTGACATGGAGGAGAAAGCGCTTTTTGAGCCCTTCTTCCACTACGGCTGCCACAGGAGCGAGCTGTCACAGAACGGCAGCTATGTGAAGCTGAGCTGTTTTGGGAACGATATCATCATCTACAACGACAACGGCGATATCGTCTGTTTCGACAATATCTGCCCCCACAGAGGCGCACCCTTTTTGTGTAGCGGGGAGAACGAGGGGTGCGAGAAGCTCCGCTGCCCCTATCACGGCTGGCAGTACGAGAACGGCAGGCTGGTGATCCCCAACCGCAGCCAGTTCAAGGAATCGGAGCTCCAGGATGTCGATATCCTCCGCTATGAGGTTGCATACTGCGGCGATTTTGTCTTTTTCTCCAAAGCGCCATTGATGAGGCTGCGGGAGCAGCTCGGGGATTTTTATGAGACCCTGGAGAAGATATCCGTTTCTATCGAGCGAAAGATCGATCTCAACCGCACCTCTTTCGCTTCCAACTGGAAGATATCGCTGGAAAATGCTCTCGAGAACTACCATGTCCCGAGCGTACACCCGGGTACCCTCGCGCCCCTTGAGCTGAGCAACGGGGAGATAGTGTTCGATGGTCTCAACTCCATCTGGATCAGCGATATCAGGAACCAGAAAGCCTTCAGGAAGCTTGAGCGTCTCGACCATGTATTCGAGGATGGCATCTACCGCAGGGACAACTACTTCAGTATCTACCTCTTCCCCTTCAGTATGATCTCATCGACGTTCGGCTACTCCTATGCCTTCCAGTCCTTCTTCCCGGATATGCCCGGAAGCACGAGCTTCTACAGCCGTACTTACAGTGTACGGAGCCGTCTCGATACCGAGGCGTTCTACAATAGTGTGAAGAGCGTCAACAGGCAGATATTCGACGAGGATATCAGGGTGTGCAATATGCTCCAGAAAGCGCTCAAGGGGAAAGAGATCAGGTTCGTCTACAACGAGCTTGAAAAGAGGATCGTCAATTTCCAGAAGAACTACGGCCGGTATATGGAGGATGAGCAATGATCACATTTGAAAGCAGCGATACATTTCTGGTCACAGGGGCCGGCTCAGGCCTCGGCGAAGCGACCGCACTGAAGCTCAACGCACTTGGGGCGACTGTCATCGCAGTGGGGCGTGATACCGGGAAACTTGAAGATGTCAGGCAAAAGGCGGCTATGGGTGAGAACTTCCATATTACAGGCTTTGATCTCTCCCGGACCGAC
This sequence comes from Campylobacterota bacterium, assembly GCA_003252535.1. Lineage (GTDB taxonomy): Bacteria > Campylobacterota > Campylobacteria > Campylobacterales > Sulfurovaceae > SZUA-451. Next base: position 61,130 of record QKDN01000054.1, read on the forward strand.
GAGATCGGTACCTTTGTCAAAGGTATCGTCAAGCAATACGGCAAACTGAGCGGTGTAGCCCATTTCGCCGGGATGAGCTCCCTCTTCCCACTCCGTGCCACTTCGCTCGAGACGATCAGGGAGATGTTCGAGCTCAATTTTTTCTCCTCTTACGAGTTGCTCAAGGCGATGAACGACAAGAGACTCAAAAGTCCCGATGGGTGTTCGGTCGTACTGGTCTCCTCGATCAGTTCGATGAGAAGCTTCGAGGGGCTCAGCGCCTACGGTGCGAGCAAAGGGGCCGTGGATGCACTGGTACGTTCAAGTGCGCTCGAACTTGCCAGAAGCTCGGTCCGTATCAACTCCATCGTCCCCGGGCACATAGAGACGGCGATGACGCAGCAGCTTGCGGCGCTACAGAGCGACGAATACAGGCAGGAGATCGAGGACTCGTACCCCCTTGGTGCGGGAGAGCCTGAGGATGTGGCCAACCTCGCTACCTTCCTGCTCTCGGGCACATCGAAATGGATAACGGGTCAGAATATCGTCGTCGACGGCGGCAGAACCCTCAACTAAACAACAGGAACCCAAATGTCAAAAAAGATTGCGCTCATAGGCGGAGGCGGATTTGCCAAGGAGATCATCGAGGTGATGGAGCTGCTCGGACACAGTGTCTATGGGATCTTTGCCCATACGAACAGTTTCATGGAGTATCACCATTACGGATACCTCGATGAGCTCCTGATCCACCGGGGAGAATACGACGCCGTCCATATAGCCTTCGGCGGAGTGACCGGGGAGCAGATCGCCAACCGCAGGGCGATCATCGACTTTCTTGACCGCAATGGTATCGATGCGGTCACACTGGTATCACCATATGCGAGGATAGCCAAAAACGTCACCCTCGGGCAGGGGTGCTACATCGCCCATGATGTCTATATCTCCCAGGATGCCGCAGTAGGCGACCATGTCATCATCAACAACCGCTGCGATATCGGGCATGATGTCGTGATCAGAGAGAATGTCACCATCAGCCCCAAGGTCTTCCTCGGCGGCGCTGTCGAAGTCGGAAGCGATACGCTCATAGGGGTAGGAAGTATCGTCAAGCAGGGGGTGAAGATAGGACACACATCGATCGTATCGATGGGCTCAAGCGTTATCAGGAACATCAAGCCCTATTCACTCGTCCTCGCCCCACAATCCACAGTACATAAAGAGTTTTACAAAAATGAGCAATAACAAACGCATCTTCCTCTCCTCCCCCCATATGGGCGGCAATGAACTGGAGTATATCCACAGGGTCTTCGAGAGCAACTATATCGCGCCACTGGGCGAATATGTCGACAAATTCGAGCAGAGCGTCATCAGCTATACCGGGGCGAAGCATGCGCTGGCGGTGAGCAGTGGGACGGCGGCGATCCACCTTGCATTGAGGGTGCTCGGTATCGGGGAGGGGGATGATGTCCTCGCCTCCACCTTCACCTTCATCGGTTCGGTCAATGCCATCCTCTACCAGGGGGCGAACCCTGTATTCATCGACAGCGAGAAGGAGTCGTGGAACCTCTCGCCGGAGCTTCTCAACAAGTATCTCGTCAGTGGTGCCAAAAAGCCGAAGGCGCTCATCATCACCCACCTCTACGGTCAGTGTGCGCAGATAGGGCGGATCGCCGATATATGCAGGCTCCACGGCATCTACCTGATCGAGGATGCCGCCGAGAGTCTGGGCGCTACCTACTACGGCAGGCATACGGGGACATACGGGGATTTCGGTATCTACTCTTTCAACGGCAACAAGATCATCACCACCAGCGGCGGCGGGATGCTGGTGAGCGACAACAAAGAGTGGATCGAGAAGGCGAAGTTCTACTCCACCCAGGCCAAAGAGCCGTTCCTCCACTACGAGCATGAGGAGTACGGCTACAACTACCGTATGAGCAATGTCCTCGCTGCTATCGGCGTGGGGCAGATGGAAGTGCTCGAAGAACGGGTGGCGAAGAAGCGGCAGATATTCGAATGGTACCGTGGGTTCCTCGGCGAGAGGGTCGAATATATGAACGAGCTCGAGGGGAGCCGCGGCAACCGCTGGCTCACCACTATATTACTCAAAGATACGGAGCCTATGAAGATCATCAAGGCCCTCGAGGAGATCAATGTCGAGTCGCGCCCGCTCTGGAAACCGATGCATATGCAGCCGCTCTTCAGGGATGCTGCCCGTTTCGTCGACGGCACCAGCGAGGAGCTCTTTGCCAGAGGGGTGTGCCTGGCGAGCTCGACGACGATGGAGCGTGAAGATGTGGAGCGGATATGCGTCAAGATAGGGGAAAATCTCTGATGAACCCCTGGTTGCAACCGACACCGCTCAAGAGGATATTGTTTTTTGTCATTGCAGACCTGATCCTCTCACTGGCGACCTTCTACCTCTCCTACGATCTGCGGTTCAATTACGATATCCCGTCGAATTTCCTCGAAGGATTCTGGGTCTTTTTCGCCCTCCTGGTCACGCTCAAGATCGGGGCACTCTACCTCTACAAGGTCTATTTTGCCGTATGGCGGTTCTTCGCCCTCAGTGAAGCACGAAGCATCGTCGCGGCCCATGTGCTCGCCTATACGATCTTTGCGCTCGTTTACCATCTGTTCCGTGACTCTTTCGACAGTTTTCCGCGGAGCGTCCTGATCATCGACTTCTTTATCTCCCTCTTTGCCCTCGGGCTGCTGCGGATGTCCAAGAGGCTGATCATCGAGCGCAACAGGCGAAGCAGGGTCAACCCTACGCTGATCATCGGTATCGGGACCCATACCGCCTCGACGATCAGACACGCTCTCAGCGGTGAAATAGACTATTACCCAGTCGCTATCCTCGCTGCCGACAGGAACCGACACGCGGTCAACAGCTATATAAACAATATCCGGGTCTATTCGCTCGATGACATGGAAGCGGTGATCCATGATACGGGGGCGCAGGCGGCGATATTCACCCGCGAATTCGACCAGCAGGAGCTTCGCACGATCGTCGATGAGCTTGGCCGACACGGTATCCATGAGATCAAGCAGCTGCGCCTGCTGGGGTCGGATGAGAAGCTTGAGAATGTCTCTATCGAAGACCTCCTGGCCCGTAAGCCAAAAGACCTCGATGCCAGGGCTATCGGAGATTTCATCCGGGGCAAATCGGTGCTCATCACGGGTGCCGGTGGGAGCATCGGCTCGGAGATATCGAAGCAGTGCCGCGAGTTCGGGGCAGGTGAGCTCACTCTCGTCGACAGCAGCGAGTACAATCTCTACGCGATCGGGGAGAAGCTCGGCGATGCCAGGCTCGTACTGTTGAGCGTGACCCAGAAAGAGGAGCTCGAAAAGCTCATGGCAGAGACAAAGCCCCAGATCGTCATCCACGCCGCAGCTTACAAGCACGTCCCCATCTGCGAGGCCAACCAGCTCTCAGCGATCTATAACAATATCATCGGCACCAGGAACCTCATCGATGCGGCGATCGCCAACCACGTCCAGAAGGTGGTCGTCATCTCTACGGACAAGGCCGTACGCCCCACCAATGTCATGGGGGCGACCAAACGTGTCACCGAACTCTATGCCAACAACGTAGCGAGCGGCGATACCGAGATCGTCGCTGTGCGGTTCGGCAACGTACTGGGATCGAGCGGCAGTGTGATCCCGAAGTTCAGGGAGCAGATAGAGAGAGGCGGCCCGGTGACGGTGACCCACCCTGAGATCACGAGGTATTTCATGCTGATCTCCGAGGCGTGCCGTCTCGTCCTCCAGACCGCGGCGATCGCCCGGGGAGGAGAGCTCTTCGTCCTCGATATGGGTGAGCCGGTCAGGATCGTCGATCTCGCAAGCCAGATGATCCGCCTCTACGGCAAGGAGGGGCAGGTGAAGATAGAGTTCACCGGACTGCGCCCCGGTGAGAAGCTCTATGAAGAGCTTCTGATCGACGAGAGCGAGAAGGAGACCCAGTACAGCTCGATCTTCATCGCCTCTCCCACCCCTTACGATATCGACATGCTCAACCGTGATATCGACCACCTTCTCAAGGCAGAGGACAAGGTGGTAGCATTGCAGAAGATCGTACCGGAGTTCCACAAAGCTCTTCATTAGTATTAAGAGGATAAAGTATTGCCAAATACCTTTTCAAGGAGTCGAAAATGTCCAGAGTCATTGCGCTGTTGGCAGCTGTGTTGTTGACAAGTTCCGTTTTTGCGTTCGAGCGCGGGAACGGTGAGATCCATTCGTGGTATGCAGGGACGACCTATGTGGGGTCGGTCGATACCTTCGGGTTCGTATGGCGATGCAGCGGCGGTACCTGCGTACTGCGCGGCCCCTACGGAACAGGGCTCAATATGAAAGTGTGCCGCGAACTCTCCCGTCAGGTGGGGCCTCTGGAGTACTACTACAACGATGCCGGGATGACATGGTCCCCTTCCGAGAACGCTTCGCTCCTGCGCGCCTGCAACGGAGAGTAGGGTAAACACATCCGATGGAACTCCTGGAGTATTTCTATACGCAGTTGCCTGTCGGTGAATCGTACCTGCCTCGCAAGGCGCAGCTCCCGGAAGCCTCGCGTATCAACCTCCACGGAGTCAGGGGGGCTGGCAAAAGCGTGCTGCTCTTCGACCATCTCCAGGAGCTGGACAAAGAACGGCTTCTTTATATCGACTGTCAGGACCCGAACCTCCGTTTCAACCGGCTCGAGAGCGGCAGGATAGAGGAGTTCTGCGTCAAGAGGGATATCTCGCTCCTGATACTGGATCATTACTACGAAGCGTATCTTGACATACTCCCCGATATATCAAATCTCATCGTCGTCACCCTCGAGCCGCTTGAGACGGAGGGGTTCGATCGGGTGGAGCTCTTTCCGCTGGACTACGAGGAGTTCCTCCTCTTTGAGCGCGGGGCGCACCAGGGGACGAGCTTCAAGCACTTCCTCAAGCTCGGTACCCTCCCGGTGATGGCGCGCTCGACCAAAAGCTCGACTCTGGTACTGCGGAATTTCTTCAACGCTTCGTTCGATCCCCAGGAGCAGTCCCTGCTGATCCTCATGGCGATCTACCAGACCAGGCACATCACCGTCAATCAGCTCTACACCTATGCCAAGGAGCGGTTCAGGATATCCAAGGACTGGCTCTACCGCACGGTCAAACGGTTCGAGCAGGAGGGGATCGTATTTTTCATCGAGGATGTCGCCCAGAAGGGTGGGAAGAAACTGATCCTCTTTGACTTTGCACTGGGGAAATACCTGACGATGGGGCAGCCCTTTATCACGCAGTTCGATACGATGGTTGCCCTCTCGCTGATCAAGCACAAGGTTCCCTTCACCACGCTGGGTATCCACGGCTACCTCCTCCATGACAGGCGGCTCGTCATCCCCGCACCCTTCGAGAGCGAGGAGAGCATCTGGAAGAAATCCCACGCGCGCTTCTCGCTCTACAGGGAGCACGGCATCGCGGAGGTGGTGATCATCACCGTCGCCAACCAATACCGCTACGAGATACAGGGGATCAGCTTCGAGGCGCTCCCGTTCTATGAATGGAGCATCCTCAACGATGACGAGCTGAGTCCTGTTGCCTGAGGCTCAATGGACTTTTCGCGGTTCCGAAGCGATGCATCTTCTGAGTGCGTCATCGGCTTCGGCGTCGCTGTTGTAGTGACCGAAGTAGTAGAGGGACTCGGAGCGGCAGAGGGTATTGCTCAGGCGGCATCCCGTGTAGAGGTTCTTTTGGCTTTTTGTATCGAAGATTCTCTCGTCGTAGCAGACATAACGGAAGAGCTTTGAGTTCTCTTTGTCACGCAGCGGGTTGTAAAGCGAAGCAACGATAGGGGGACATTTGATCTTTTTGGCTTTGATGGGGGATCTGGTCGAGGGTATCTCGATCCGTTTTTCGACGACAGGCTGTTTGTCCCGGTTGCTCCCCAGCGCTTCGATCTCGAGCCTTACTTCCCACTCTTTCGGTATGGTAAGTGACATATGCCTGTCAAAGACGGCTGTACCGCCGTCGCACTCGACACCGCAATCCATAGTACCTTTGGAGGATGGGGTATTACATTCGAGTATCTGCTGGAGGAGAGCTCTATCACCTTTTTTGTCGGTCAAAAGCAGATAGGGATTATTGTACTCCACCACCCTCGTCGGCTTGGCAAGGATGACACGCTTGTAGTCGAATATATCGGGCGTGACCCTGATCTTCTCCCTGGGGTATTCATAGCAGGTATAGTAGGGGTCTGAGAGCAGGGGTACGAGTGTGAAGAGAAACATGACGAAAATACGAGGCAAAACCATGAGCCGATCCTTGTGAGAAGATCGTCTATTATAGCATAGAGATATCACTCCCTTATGTTATTTGGCAAACTGCTTCAGCAAGTCCTCCGTCGCTTTTTCTATCATCTCGTAGACCTTCTCGAATCCCTCGCCGTCGGGATAGTGGTAGGGGTCGGGGACATCCCTGCCGCCATATCCTCCGAACTCTCCGAGGAGATAGACCTCGGCGAACCCCATATTTTGGAGGTCGCTGCGGTTGCTTCGGTCAAGGGCGATGATGATGTCGAACCGCTCCCTGTCTGCGGCGATGACCGGGCGGGAGCGCTGGGAGGAGATATCGATGCCGTGGCGGGAGGCGACGAGGATGGAGTTGGCGCAGGGGTGCTCCCCCTTGTGCCAGTCGCTCGTCCCGGCAGAGTCGACCTCGTACGGCAGACCCTCGCGCGCTATCACGCTCCTGGCGACCCCCTCGGCGATGGGTGAGCGGCAGATATTGCCGAGACAGACGAAGAGTATCTTTCTCATGCTAGCTCCCCATCGAGCCACTGGAGGTAGGGGATATTGGCCTCCTCTATAGTGGTGACGAGGATCTCGGGCAGATCGTAGTTGTGCATCTGTACGATCTGCTCCATGACCGACTCGATGTGGATGCGTCGGGTCTTGAGGGTGAGGCGTATCTCTTCGTCGGTGACGAGTTTCCCTTCCCAGAAGTAGTGGCTGGTGACGGTCTCTGTCTGCACGCAGGCTGCGAGCTTCTGTTCAAGGAGGCTGAGAGTGATCTTTTCAGCGGTTTGGGGATCGTTGGTGGTGGTCGTGATGAGGACGAATTTTGTAGTTTTCATAGAGATATTGTAGCGGGTTTTTGGTAAATGGTCGTGACTTGTGCGAATCCATTTTGCAGTTTCGATTATAGTCTGCCGATCCAGTAGGAGGGTCTTCTCCGGTGATGTGCGACAGCAAGTACCTGAATCTCATTTTTCTTGAATCGATAGATGATGGTGTAAGGGAAACGGTTCATCTGTGAGCGTCTGATATCCGGAGTAAATTCTATCTGATATAATCTGGGGTTTGAACAGATCATTTGCATTTTTGACTCGAATGCATAGAAAAACGACGCTCCGAGCCCGGCCTGTTTGGATTCAAAATATCCGATGGATTCAAGGTACTCAGCTTCGGCAGCCGGGTGGAATACATAGGTCATCGCAGCAGGGTCATTGCTTTGCGCCGAACCTCTTCGGCCGATACGGGCTGCACTCTGCCTTCATCCAAATCTCTGGCGCGCTGCCGCGCTACGGCAAGCCACTCCTGTTCGATCTCGGTTTTGGAAGGTGAGTCGAGACTCATGAGAAGCTTTTGCGCCAGACTCGCCCGTTCATTTTCTGAAAGGTATAACGCTTCTTTTTCTATCTCTGCAAGATTCATAAAATATCCTTCTTCGATTTGGATTTATTATAGCGAATTCTGGATCGTTTTGTTATGGGATATTACACAAATTTTTGATCTTTTTTTTGCCGATTTCTATTTCTTTATGTAGCGTTTTTGTAAAATCATCTAAAATAAGCGGGGGATATTTTGCAGATAACTCTTCTACGCTCTCAAAGGATTCTTTTTTAAAAACTTTGCATATTGATGCAAATTGATCCATATTGCCACTTCTCGCAGCAGCAACAAACAAACCTTCGATATTGAGAGTTAGTTTGTCAGCACATATGCCAGTGTCATAGTACATCTTCAGTCGCATAATATCAATGGCGACATTTGCTAAATAGGACTTAAACTCCCCCTGGCCATAAGCGATTTTATAAGTTATAATATTTGTGATTAAAAGAGTTGTAACAACGAACAAAACTATTTTGGTATTCATGTAAACCTCCATATCTCAAAACTATAACATAAAATATTCAAATCTCATAACCCCTTCACAAAACATTCATAAATCCCCCATCCCTATACACCCCGCCATAATCCGCCTTCTGCTATACTACAGGCAACCAACTTCAGGATTATTGATGTATAAATATTTATTTTTATTATTTTCAATGCTTTTGTCAGCTGAAGAGTATCAGCTCGGGCGTGGTCTGGAGCTGGGGGAATATCTCAATATCGGCGGGTACATCTCCGCCAACTATGAGAACAGCGAGATCGCCAAGGAGTATATGATCGATGATGTCGCCATCATGGCGTACGGGAGGCTCGATGAGCGCCTCTCGTATCTCGTGGAGCTGGAGGCGGTCGAGTTCTGGGTGAGGGATTTCGGCGACGGTACGACGAGCACCAATATGAAGTTCCGTATCGAGAGGGGCTATGTCGACTACAAGTTCAGCAATTATGTGCAGCTGCGGGTCGGGAAGTTCATCACCCCCATAGGGTACTGGAACCTCAACCCCATCAATGTCCTCCGCGACACTACATCCAACCCCCGATATGCGCAGGAGATATACCCGCGCTTCACCACCGGGGCGATGCTCTCGGGGTATCTCCCCTCGGATGAGAGCTGGACATACAACGCATTCGTCCAGCACAACAAAGACCTCGACCCCAACTACAACAATATCGAGACCGACGAGTACTACGGCGTGGAGGTCAAAAAGAGCTTCGACAATCTCACCCTAGGGGTCAATGCAGGGAGCTACGAGGTAGCCGAGGAGAGCTTCACATACCTCGGCGCCACCCTCAAGTACGAGCACGACAGGGTACAGGTGCTCTCCGAGTACAGTATGCTCACCTACAACAATATCGACAATGACGGCGATACCCACGACAAATACGCCTACTATCTCCAGGGGAGGTACAAGCTCAGTCCACAGCATTTCCTCGTCGGCAGGTATGAGAAGTTCAGGGATGGTTTCCATGGGATAGACGAGGAGATCAGGATCATCGGGTACAACTACAGGCCGATCTATCCTGTCTCCATCAAGTGTGAATATCAGTTCAACAGCGATGAAGATAAGAACAGATTGTTGTTATCTCTTTCGATGCTTTTCTAGCAGGTGCAGGATGAAACGAACAGTATTTTTCTTAGTGTTGTCCGGGTGTGTGCTGTGGGGAGGCGATCATGTCGTCGTATCATCGGGCAAGAGTGGGTTCAGAGACCTCTCGAAGCGGGCGCTCAAGGATATCTACCTCAAGAAAAAAGAGTTCATCGACGGCAGGAAAGTGATCCCCGTCAACCTCTCGGCGCAGGACCCGCTCAGGGCGAAGTTCGAAGCCGAGGTGCTCGAGATGGACAGGGAAGAGATCAACAACTACTGGATCGAGCAGCACTACCAGGGTATCCGTCCGCCCGCTACCCAGAAGTCGTCCAAAAGCCTCAAGGCATTCGTCTCCAATGTCGAGGGGAGCGTAGGGTATCTCCCCAAGGCAGAGAACGACGAGCTGATGAGGATACTCTATGAGTTTTAGGCTCAGGACGATACTCCTCTTCCTCACGACGAGCCTCATCCCCTACCTGCTGGTCTTTTTCTATATCGTCTACAGCACCAGGGGCGAAGTGCTGGGTGAGCTGCAAAAGGATATCGACGCCACCCTCGAGCTGATGCACACCCGCATGGAGGATCAGATCGACAGGGTCTCCAAGGAGTTCCTCTTCATCTCCAGGCTCGATATCATGGACGATGTGGCGAGCCTCGATCTCGACAAGCGGATCACCAACCTCCTCAGGCAGAAGAAAGAGGATATCAAGCTCGAGGGGGACTACTTCGTTGTAGATGCCGCGGGCAAGGTGATCGCCTCATCCGATATCGCCATGATCTCCCAAAAGCCCGACCTCTCGTCAGAGGATGCCATCATCTTTCATACCGATATCATAGCCTCCTACGACTCGCAGAAGATCGGGACATTCTATCTCAGATACGATCTCGGGAATTTCCGCGAGACCCTCAGGAACAAGCCCGAGCAGATGGTCTACCTCCGGGATGCACAGAGCGGGCGGTATCTCTTCAGGACGGCTGAGTTCGCGGAGAGCCTCACGGTCTCGCGGGAGATCGACTCTGCCAAACGGCTCAGGCTCTATGTCTCGATCGACAAGCAGCGTTCACTGAACCTCTACAACCGTCTCGGCGTCGTCCTCTTCTGGTCGCTGCTCGCAGGGGTGGTGCTGATCTCGGCGGTCTCCGTCTACTTTGCCTCGCGGATCACGAAGCCTATCAATCGCCTCTCAGCTGCCGCCCTTTCCATCGCCACGACCAAGAACTACTCGGAGCGGGTCGATATCGACACCGGGGACGAGATAGGGAAGCTCGCCACGGCGTTCAACCATCTCGTCGGCAGTATCGAAGATGCCCTGCGCGAGCTCGAACTCCAGAACCGGCAGAAGATGAAGCTCATCGAGGAGAAGAGCCGCAATGAGATGTTCAAGTCGCTCTCCGAGAAGCTCTCCCGCTACCTCTCGCCACAGATATACCGCTCGATATTCAAGGGGGAGCAGGATGTCAAGCTCGAATCGAAACGCAAGAAGCTCACCGTGTTCTTCTCCGATATCGTCAACTTCACCTCGACCACCGAGAGCATGGAGTCCGAGGACCTCTCGCAGTTGCTCAACCACTATCTGAGCGAGATGAGCATCATCGCGCTGCGGTACGGGGCGACCATTGACAAGTTCATCGGCGATGCGATCCTGGTCTTCTTCGGTGATCCCAAATCAAGCGGCGTGAAGAACGATGCGATCAATTGCCTCAGGATGTCCATCGATATGATCGCCAAGGTCAAAGAGCTCGAGGGGTACTGGCAGGATATGGGTATAGCGAAGCCATTCAGGATACGGATCGGGATCAATACGGGGTTCTGTACAGTGGGGAACTTCGGCACCGAGGAGCGGATGGACTACACTATCATCGGTGGCGCGGTCAACCTCGCCAGCCGCATCGAGTCCAAGGCATCGCCCAACGAGATATGGATATCCCAGGAGACCTACCTGCTGGTCAAGGACGAGATATACTGCGAGGAGCAGGAGGCGATCACTGCTAAAGGGATCACACAGCCTATCAAAATATACAAAGTGATCGACTACTATGCCAATATGCAGAACCGGCACATCATAGACTACACGCTCGATGGAGTGAAGATCGGTGAGAGGACGATAGAGGTACGGGACAGGGATGCCGCGCTCAAGAGTCTGCGGGTATTATTGGATGATATAGGGGAGCTTTAGAGAAATGGTTGGGATGAGATTATTGGGGGGTGTTCCCGCACAATGGCGGGAACGGAACTTTGATTGAGAAGCTTTGATTATTCTTCGCTTGTTGTCACGTTTGACTCGTTGACATCTTCAGGTGTGAAGATCGAGATGGTCGGTTTCATCTGGTACTCACCGTTACCCAGTTCATTTACCGATTTGTTCGCATCGAAGTCAAGTACAAGGTTGGTAGTTTCACCATCGACAACTTCGAATGAATGAGTGAGCTTGATACCTGTGTTGTATGCGCTTGGTACTTTCAGTTCTGCAACTGTACTGTCTGCGAGCACTACATAGTTCGCGAACGGATGTGTCGTTTCATTGGTATCGTACGGCTCGTCTGTAAGGATAAGTCTGACCTGAGTATAAGTACCTGCTGCGAGTTCAGTTACGCCAAGTTTTTCGAGGACGCCGTTTTGGAGTTCGAGTAGATCGAATGTGCCCTGAGGCTCAGCTACGACCATCCATCCTGCGTCGCTTGTTGTGTTGGTTTCGTTACCTTCTTCTGAAACGTTACCTTCTTCCTGCTCAGCAGTTGCTTTGTGTACCTGTACCTCTTTGATCGATACGAATACGTTCTGGTAGTCGCCAGGTGCATCCGTCAGGTAGACCGCTACCGTACCGGTTCCTACTGTAGATGTTGTTGTAGAGCTGCTGCCACCGCATCCTACCAGGGTCATAAGACCGACAAATGCCGCCGTTGTGCCTAAAAGTTTCCAGAGTTTCATAGTGTTCTCCTAATATTTGATGTATATAACGAGAGCATTTTACGTATTGAAATGTTAAATTAGTATAAAATTGAAGGTATTGATAATTATTATGGATAATTATTTGAAACGTTCTAATCATTGCCCCCGAAAAGAGGCAAAATACTACACGAACTGTGCCAGGAGCGCATAAAGGATGACGATAGTGAGGACCGACATCGCCGCCATCATCCCCATTCCTCTTGATGGATTTCCGGCAAGGAAGAGCTGCTTCCCTTTGTAGAGGAAGTATGGATAGAGCAGTGTCGCTATGAGCGGTGCACCGAGGATCACACGGGAGATATTGTGTTCTGCAATCGCTGCTTTCATCGCAATATAGGTAGTGTAGATGAACCCGTAGGTAAAGAGGAGCAAAAACAGCTGCAGGAGGCTGAAGAGGAATCCAGCCGCTTTTTTGTTCTGCTCTTTGTCGTACATGCTAGAAGATCATCCCGTCTACAGGTGAGCTCGCTGTGGCGAACGGTCTCTTGGGGATGCGGCCTGCAAGGTAGCTCATACGCCCTGCGATGACGGCGTGCTTCATCGCCTCTGCCATCATCATCGGGTTGCCTGCCTGCGCGATAGCGGTGTTGGTGAGGACGCCGTCGGCTCCGAGCTCCATCGCTACAGCCGCGTCGCTGGCACACCCGATACCCGCATCGACGATCACAGGGACCTTGATCGCCTCACGGATGAAGTGGATGTTGAACTTGTTCTGCACTCCAAGACCCGAACCGATAGGGGCTGCGAGCGGCATGACCGCGTGTGCGCCCGCATCTTCGAGTCGCTTCGCCATGATCGGGTCGTCGCTGGTGTATGCCATGATGGTGAAGCCGTCCTTCGCAAGCACCTCGCACGCCTTGATCGTCTCGATCACATCGGGATAGAGGGTCTTGGCAGTGTCGCCGATCACCTCGAGCTTGATGAGGTCGATCCCGGTAGCCTCGCGTGTGAGTCTGAAGAGGGTGATCGCCTCCTCGGCTGTCGTACACCCAGCAGAGTTGGGGAGGAACTTGACATTGGTGTCCTTGAAGTAGTCCATGAGGTTCTCTTCTTCGGGGTTGGTGATATTGACACGGCGCACCGCTACGGTGATGAGCTCGCTGCCGCTGGCGAGGGTGGCGTCGAGGGTGGTCTGGAAGCTGTCGTATTTGCCCGAGCCGACGATAAGGCGGCTGTTCAGTTCATATTTTCCGATAATGAGTTTGTTATCCATAGTATTTTCCTAATATTTTGATCTGACTTCCTATTCTACACTGAAGTCATTGATAAGGCGAGGAAGTTTATATCACATTGGGATTTAAAACTTTCTTGATAGCTTCGCTTAGTGCGATTTTTTCTATCGTTTTTATGGCTGCTTCGTACTCTTCGAAACTCTTTTGCTCTTTGGCGACAGACTTCTGGAGGATGATCTCGCCGCCGTCGAGCTCGCTGGTGACCCAGTGGACGCTCACGCCTCCCTCGGGATGCTCGTCATCGTAGCTGCGCTCTATCGCCTTCATCCCCTTGTGTCGGGGGAGGAGGGAGGGGTGGAGGTTGATCGCGCTGACCTGCTCGGTGAAGACTGGGGTGAGGATGCGCATGAATCCAGCGAGTACCACAAGCTCGACACCGTACTGTTTGACGATATCCACGACCATACTGTCGAACTCTTCGCGGCTGCTGAAGCCTTTGGAGTCGACGATCTCCAGCGGTACGCCGTGGGCCTCGGCATACCTGATCCCGTTCGCGGTCGGGACATTGGTGAGGGTGAGAGCTACTTCGATCCCCTCTTTTCGGTGGAGGTTATCAAGGATATAGGCGAGGTTGCTCCCCGCACCGCTAAATAATACTGCTATTTTTTTCAAGCTTTGCTATCTCCTCGATCAGGTCTGTAGGGAGGAGGCTGTAGGAAGCCCCCTCATAATGGGCAGCAGCGACCGTGAGCGCAAGCGACGCCTGGATGGCTGCGTCGAGGGCGCTGTACCCCTGTGCCAGGAGGGCGCCGCAGAGACCGCCGAGGACATCACCGCTCCCCCCTTTGGAGAGGACGGAGGTGCCCAGGGGGTTGATATAGACCTTGTTCTTCTTCGCGATGATGGTATTGGCCCCTTTGAGGACGAGGGTGACATCGGGGTATGCTTCGGTGAACTCCCTGACATAGTGGAGCCTGTCCTGAAGCAGGGTCTCCATATCGATCTCGCGTGCCATCGAGAGGTTGTAGAGTGAGATGAACTCTTTGGGGTGCGGCGTGAGGATCACTTCCCGCTCTTCACTGTCGATGAACTTCTGGATCACATCCTCATGAAGGATATCGGCATCGAGGATGATGGGGGTGTCGAGGTCGGCAAGGTACTCTATTTTGTATGTATCGGTGCCATATCCCATCCCCAGGGCGATCGCCGATGTATTCATCGGGAGCACGGTGTCGTGCATCAGGGAGTAGGGGATGGGGCTTTTGGGCTCGCCCACCAGTGTCACCAGTCCACTCCCGAAACGAAGCGCGGCAAGCCCGGCGATGATCGCCGCACCCTCTTTGGTACCACAGTAGAGGGCGAGGTGGCCAAAGGTACCTTTGTGTGTCGTCTGCACCTTGCGCGAGGGGAGGACGAGATCACATGCTTCGAGGAGCTTCGTATCGCTCTTCTCCTCGTAGAGTTCCCTGGGGACTCCCAGGTCGACACGGATCACCTTCCCCACATAGTCTTTGGCATTGTCTCCGAAGAGGAGCTCCTTGAGTGCTCCCATCGTGATGGTAGTATCGGCACGGAAGGCTACGGGGTGGGGATTGCCCATAGCATTGATGCCGGTGGGGATATCGCAGGCTATCTTGTATCCCTTGAGATCGTTGATCCTGCGGAGGATATGTCTGGTCGATTCATCCAGCTCTCTCCCGAGTCCCGCACCGAAGAGGGCATCGACGACGATGTCGCTCTCCATGATCTCCGAAACTCTTGCGACCTTTGCCCGTATGGCACGTTTGAACTGGAGTTTCGACATATGGGTAGCGGTCTCGAAAGGGAGATAGAGGCGCACATCGCAGTAGTCGACAAGGAGTCTGGCAAGCGCCATACCATCGGCCCCATTGTTCCCTTTGCCCGCTGCGATGAAGAGAGAGGAGCCTTTGGGGAAGTTGGCGCGGATGAAGGAGGCCATCCCCAAAGCCGCATGCTCCATCAGTATCTCTTCGCTCATAGCATAGTCCTTGTAGCACTTTTGGTCCAGCTCGTAGCACGATCGGTAGAGGTTTTGCATGATGATCCTTGTCTGTTGGAATTTGATGGGGAATATTCTAACATAAATAACCTATCTCTTATAAACTTCAGCTATAATTCGCCCCAGTTTTATCTCTCCCGGCAACAATACCGGGAAATCTTGATAAGGAAGGGGGTGCTTGATATGCCAGGAATTATGCTTAACTCACGCGATTCATTTGATGACGCTTACAGAAAATTCAAAAGACAGTGTGACAGAAACCTTATCGTAACAGAAGCTAGAGCGAGACAATACTTCGAGACAGCTACTGAGAAGAAGAAAAAAGAGAAGATCGCAACTCGCAAGAAGATCCTCAAGAAACTCTTCATGATCAGAAGATACGAGTCAAGACTCTAATCACCACTCACGGAGCCTCCGGGCTCCGCGAACTTCATTTTTACAATCCCCAATATTTTTCCAGATCAATTACTTTTTATGATACCTTTCACTGTTGTTTCATAATTTCCCAACCATCTTATTATTGCATACGGAATTATCGCTTCTAAGAGAAACAGGAGTACAATGGAGGAAAGAATATTTCTGCAAAATCTATAGCTCCAAATAATCATATTTTGGTATCGTAATAGCCTTTTTACGGTGTTTGCAGCATTATTCTATTTACTTTCAAAGGGATATATATGAAAACGATCTTCCAGGATATAGAGTACCTCGATCATCACATCACGGACGAAGAGTCACAAAAAGTCCTCAAAGAGCTCAGGAAAAATTTACAGCTCCTCCGCACCAACAAGGGTATCTCCCAGCTGATGGGCAAAAAGAAACTCTCCAAAGTAGCCAGGAATGTAGAGTACGAAAAGGAGCTCCAGGAGCTCCAGGTGGAGCTCATCAAGCTCCAGAACTGGGTCTACGAGAACAACAAAAGGGTGATGATCATCTTCGAGGGGCGCGACGCCGCAGGGAAGGGCGGGGCGATCAAGCGCTTCACCCAGTACCTCAATCCCAGGAAGTTCCGTGTCGTGGCGCTCCAGAAACCCACCGAGGTGGAGTCGGGGCAGTTCTACTTCCAGCGCTACTTCCAGCACCTGCCAAATCCCGGCGAGATCGTCTTCTTCGACCGCAGCTGGTACAACCGCGCCATCGTCGAGCCTGTGTTCAAGTTCTGCAGCGATGACCAGTACGAGAAGTTCATGAAAGAGGTGCCCGAGATCGAGCACGCCCTCGTCGACGACGGGATCATCCTCATCAAGTTCTGGTTCTCGATCTCCAAGGAGAACCAGCAGGAGCGATTCAAAGAGCGGATGACCAACCCTCTCAAACACTGGAAGCTCAGCCCGGTCGACGAGCAGGCGCAGAAGATGTGGGACAGGGTCACCCACTATAAAGAAGAGATGTTCAGCCGCAGCCACACCAGCTACTCCCCGTGGATCATCGTCGACAGCAATGACAAGAAAAAGGCACGGCTCGAATCGATCCGTTATGTCCTCTCCACCATCGATTACCCGGAGAAAAAAGACGCGAAGATCAACCTCCACCACGATCCCGAAGTGGTCGAGAGGTATCATAGACGGACGCATAGTGAGAATTAATATAGGATGGAGGAGGAACCGAAAGCTTCAGCTTCGCCTTTTCGGGGCTGAAGCCGCCGACTCCGAAAAAGTCATGTGATTTTTGGATTTCTCAGAAGTTATGTTATAATACCGCCAGTTGGGACAGATGAGAGAGCGCCAACTCTCTCGCCTGCTTTTAATAGACTTTTGTCGCGATAAGCAACAAAAGAATAACAATTAGGATGATTCGCTCCATTGTTACTCCTCGTTAAAGGCTGACCCTGTCCCACCTCACGCCTCGCAATGAATCCTCACATCCCAATCGCCAACCGGCTTATGAAGATAGTATCACAAAGATATCGGTTTTTGAAAAAATATTTCATAATTAAATTTAGAAGAATCGAAATACGGTATTCTGATAGTAAGAGGTAGAGGAAAGACTCTTTTGCCCAAAGCCCCCGCTTCTAACCAAACTTTCGCTAAAATCCACTATTATTGAATTCACTACTCAAAAGGTTCACCCCATGACATTTACACCCCCATTACAACCAAACAGTATCAAGATCATGCTCCTTGGCTCGGGAGAGCTCGGCAAAGAGGTCGCTATCGAGGCGCAGAGACTCGGTATCGAGGTGGTAGCAGTCGACAAGTACGCGGGCGCCCCGGCACACCTCGTCGCCAACAAGGCCTGCGTGATCAATATGCAGGATAAGGAGGCGCTCCTCGCCCTCATCCGCGAAGAGAACCCTACCTATATCCTCCCAGAGGTCGAGGCGCTCAGTATCCAGGCGCTCATCGAGGCGGAGGCGGAGGGTTTCCATGTGATCCCCAACGCCGAAGCGGTAAATAAAACAATGAACCGAAAGAACATCCGTATCTTCGCCGCCGAGACGCTCGGGCTCAAGACGAGCAAGTATGAGTTCGTCACGACCCTCGAGGGGCTCCGCGAGGCGGGCGGGCGTATGGGATTCCCGTGCGTCATCAAGCCCGTCATGAGCAGCTCGGGTCACGGGCAGAGCATCGCGAGGAGCGCGGACGATATCGGGAGATCATGGGAGATCGCCAAGGAGGCACGCGGCGATGCGAGCGAGCTGATCGTCGAGGAGTTCGTCCCCTTCGACTATGAGATCACACTGCTCACGATCCGCAACGAACAGCAGACGGTATTCTGCGAGCCTATCGGGCACATCCAGCAGGATGGCGACTATATCCTCTCATGGCAGCCGATGGCGATGAGCGATGTTGCATTGCAGAAAGCGCAGGAGATCGCCAAAGCAGTCACCGACGGTCTGGGCGGCAGAGGGATATTCGGCGTGGAGTTCTTCGTCAAGGGCGACGAGGTCTACTTCTCCGAGCTCTCGCCGCGCCCGCACGATACGGGGATGGTGACCCTCATCACGCAGAGCCAGAGTGAGTTCGCACTGCACCTGCGAGCCGTGCTTGGACTGCCGCTTGACTACGAGTTCTTCGGCCCCGGCGCCAGCGGTGCGTACAAGGCGAAGAACCACAGCGAGAACCCGATCCTCGAAGTACCTGAGAGCGCATTCAGCAAGAACAGCTTCGTCAGGGTCTTCGGCAAGCCCGAGTCCCATGTAGGGCGCAGAATGGCGGTCGCGCTGGTGCTTGACGAGGTCGAAGAGGCCAAGAGAAAGGCCAAAGAGATCGTCGATATGATGGATGACAAATAGCATGAAGATCACGCTGCTCGATGCCAAGACCCTCGGAGCCGACCTCGACCTGAGCCCCCTCGAGGCGTTCGGCGAGCTGGAGGTCTATGAGACCACCACCCCCGCGCAGACTCTCGAAAGGATCAAAGACTCCTATATCATCATCACCAACAAGGTGGTGATCACCGACGAGATCATGGCAGGGTGCGAAAAGCTCGCCCTTATCTGCGTAGCCGCGACGGGGACGAACAATATCGACCTGAATGCAGCCAGAGAACGGGGTATCCCGGTCAAAAATGTCGCCGGATACTCGACCCAGAGCGTGGTGCAGCACACCTTCGCGATGGCGCTCTATATGATCGAGAAGATGGGGTACTACGACGGCGTCACCCGCAGCGGCGAGTGGAGCCGGGGGGATATCTTCACCGATATCTCCCACCCCTTTATGGAGATATGCGGCAAGAGGTGGGGGATCATCGGACTCGGCACTATCGGCCGCGAGGTGGCGAAGGTCGCCTCGGCGTTCGGCGCTGAAGTGTGCTACACCTCGACCAGCGGGGTGCTCAGGGAGGAGGCGTATCCTCACATGGAGCTGAACGAGCTTCTGAGCTCATGCGATATCGTCTCGATCCACGCGCCGCTCAATGATGTGACCAACAACCTGATCAACAGTACGAACCTGCCGTTATTCAAAGACGGAGCGCTTCTCCTCAACCTCGGACGCGGCGGTATCGTCAATGAATCCGATCTCGCAGCAGAGCTTGAAAAGCGTGAGCTCTACGCAGCACTCGATGTCACTGCCAAAGAGCCTATAGCATTGGACAATCCGCTGATGCATATCACGCACAAAGAGAGGCTGATGATCACACCCCATATTGCATGGGCAAGCAAAGAGGCGCGGGTGAAGCTCCTCGAGGGGATCATGAAGAATATCAGGGAGTTCCAGAATGGTTGATGTACTCATCATAGGCTCAGGCGGTGCAGGTCTCACCGCTGCGCTGAGCGCCAAAGCTCAGGGGGCAAGTGTCCTCGTTGTGGGCAAGCACTACCCGACCAACTCACAGACCTCGATGGCGCAGGGGGGTATCAATGCTGCACTGGGCAATGTCATCCCCGACAGCATCGAATCCCATATCGCCGATACGGTCAAGTCAGCCCACGGACTCTGCGACGAGGAGATGGTGACGGCGCTCTGTGAAGGGGCGCCCGAAGCGATCGCGTGGCTCGAGTCGATCGGCGTGCCGTTCAGCCGTACGGAGGATGCCAAAGTAGCGCAGCGCAGACTTGGCGGTGCCAGCAGCAAGCGCGCCTGCTACTCCCAGGACTATACGGGGCTCAAGATACTGCACACCCTCTACGACACCTGTCTCAAAGAGGGGATCGAGTTCCTCGACCGCCACTACCTGCTCAACCTTATCACCGCTCCCCAGAGCAACCCGAAGCTCGACCCCGTCGTCAAAGGGGCGACCTTCCTCGATATCGCCACGGGCGAAGTGAAGCAGATCGAGGCAGCATCGGTGATACTCGCTACGGGCGGCTACAGCTCGATCTACCACGGTTTCACGACCAACTCGGCGGGGATCACGGGCGACGGTATGTCGGCAGTGGTGCGGGCGGGGGGATATCTCAGCGATATCGAGTTCGTCCAGTTCCACCCCACTGCGCTCAAGAGCTCCTCTATCCTCATCTCAGAGAGCGCACGCGGCGAAGGGGGTTACCTCCTCAATGACAGCGGCGAGCGGTTCGTCGATGAGCTCCTACCGCGCGATATGGTCGCGCGCGCTATCTACGAGCAGATCAACAGCGGGAGCAGCGTCTATCTCGATGTCCGTCACCTCGGAGAGGAGAAGCTCACCGAGCTGCTCCCGCAGGAGCTTCACCTCTGCCGCCTCCACGAAGGGATCGACCCCGTCAAAGAGCTCATCCCTATCAAGCCCGTCGCCCACTACTCGATGGGTGGTATCGATGTCAAACGCTCCCTAGAGATACGCGGTATCAAGGGGTGCTTCGCAGCAGGTGAGTGCTCCAATGCCAAAGTCCACGGTGCCAACCGTCTCGGTGGCAATTCGCTCCTGGAGCTCATCGTCTTCGGCAAGAGAGCAGGGGAGAGCGCGGTGAAGTTTGCTGCGGAAGCTGACAAAACACCGCCAAATGACGAGCAGCTCAAGAGCGATCAGAACTTCATCCGCGGTGTCTACCACTTCACCAACCAGATCAATTTCTACGAAAAGCGCGAGTTCATCGGCAAGATATTCTACCACAACGCCGGGATCGTCCGAGACAAGACCAAACTCACCGCCGTACTCGCCGCCATCCGCCAGATACAAAAAGAGCTCCCGTTCATGGGGATCGCCGACAAGTCCAAAGGGTTCAATACCAACCTGATCGAGTTCATCGAGTTCGGCAACGCCCTGGAGCTCAGCGAGATACTCCTCGTAGGAGCACTCAGCCGCAACGAAAGCCGCGGGGCCCACTACCGTGACGATTTCCCGCAGGAGAACGACGAGATGTACGCCGCCCATACGATCTATTGGAAAGAGGACGGGGTGCTGTGTGCAGATTTTGAGAAAAGGTATGTGTAGATTTTTACATTCTAAAAAAATTATGCTATAATTTTCGCTAGTTGGGGCAGGCAGAGAGTGGGGACTCTCTGCAAGCTTTTAGAATAACCGTTCGGTTAGCAATAACAAAACGATTATAACGATCAAAATGCGTGCAAGCATTGTTGTGTTCCTTTCAAAAAGGCTGACCCTGTCCCACCTTCTCCTTACAATGCCTCGCAAAATTGATCGCCAACTAGCTTGGTATAAGTATAGCCATACTATATTGAGATCGATTAATAATATATCAATTTGAAATATATGTTTACTGTTCTTCGTTTTTCAGAGCTTCAAGTTTCTCCGGTTCCACCCAGAACTCCAGCCCTTTGTATATGCCAGAAAGTATGGCGAAGATGAGCATGGTCGAGCCCATGCAGTAGGGCGCCTGCTCCATGAAGGGTGCGGGTGATGAGGCGATGGTGATGATGACATCTATCCAGAGCGCGACTGCGATGGCAGTGATGAGCGGTTTGAGTATTTTTGTGATCTTGATCTTTGCTTCTTTTTCCATGGAAGGTATTTTATCCTATTTTGGTTATACTTTTGACCAGACTCGGCATATACGATAGCGAGCACAGACCTGGTACCCATCATTGCAACCATGGATATTCACAAAGAACCATCGATTAACTTTCCAAGTTAACCTCAAGTTCCTTGTAAATACCCATGACGCAAGCATGGACACTATCTCAAGTGATCCGATCGCATATTCCGAGTAAAAACAAGGATAATATTTAAGTACCGATGCAACGATTTGAAGCCTTTCTCCAAGCCAACCTCCCCAAGGTTCCGTCCTTTCACCCTGTCTACGAAGAGGCACTCGCCAAGATGCTCCTGGCCGGGGGCAAACGCTTCCGCCCGATGCTCCTCCTCTCTATCGTCGATGCCTATGAGCCGCTCCTCTATGAGGGTGCGATGAGCGCCGCGCTGGCGATGGAGATGCTCCACACCTATTCGCTGATCCACGACGATCTCCCGGCGATGGATGATGCCGACCTGCGCCGGGGCAACCCTACGCTCCATGTCCTCTACGACGAGGTGACCGCAATCCTCGCAGGTGACGCGCTCAATACCGAGGCGTTCTATATCCTCTCCCGTGCTCCCTTCCGCGCCGATATCAAGGTGAAGCTCATCGAGATACTTGCCCGCGACGGCGGGACACGGGGGATGGTGCTCGGTCAGGCGATCGACTGCTATTTCGAGAACCAGCCGCTCACCCTCGACCAGATCAAGGTGCTCCATACCAACAAAACAGCCAAGCTCATCGCCGCCTCGATGCTGATGGGAGCCGTGATCGTGGGGCTCGACAAATCCGTACAGGAGAGTCTCTACAGCTTCGGTATCGACCTCGGGCTGCTCTTCCAGATACAGGACGACATCATCGACGAGACACAGAGCGAAGAGGAGGCAGGCAAGACCACAGGCAACGACGCCGACAAGAACAGCTTCGTCAACCTCCTCGGACTCGAAGGGAGTATGAAAGAGGCGGATAGCCTCGCCAATGATCTCCAGTCACGATTTGAAGAGTTCGATGCACCGCTCAAAGAGGCTCTGCGAGAAATCATTACGAAGTATCTTTTCAGGCATCAGGCATAGTTTAAAGGCGGGGTCTGAACACCGTCCTGTAGGGTGTTGTCCCCCGACAACACCGTGATATACAGTTGTAGAAAAGTTATCAGTTTCACGGAAACATTTAGAGAATCCGTAATATGGTGGTGCTGTGAGGGCACAGCACCCTACGCGAACACGATTATCCTCTTCACCCAAATCGTCACACCAACGGTATAGAAATCTCCTTTAATACTAATTCGCTATAATTGCACCATTTTGAAACACTCCCCACATATAAAAAAGGAACCTTTAATGCCGAATACTATGCGCAAAAAGATGGCCAATACTATCAGATTCCTCGCTGCCGATATGGTGCAGAAAGCCAATTCAGGCCACCCGGGTGCGCCGATGGGACTGGCGGATATCGCCGTCGTCCTCAGCGAACACCTCAACCACAACCCGAAGAACCCCAAGTGGCTCAACCGCGACAGACTCGTCTTCTCGGGCGGTCACGGTACTGGTCTGATCTACTCGCTCCTCCACCTCTGGGGCTATGATGTGACGATGGAGGACCTCCAGAACTTCCGTCAGCTCGACTCACGCACGCCGGGACACCCAGAGTACGGGCACACTGCGGGCGTAGAGATCACGACAGGTCCTCTCGGTCAGGGTGTCGCCAATGCCGTAGGTTTCGCGATGGCGCAGGCGTACACTGCCAACCAGGTCAACTCCGAGACCTGCGACCTGATCGACCACAAGATCTACTGCCTCTGCGGCGACGGCGACCTCCAGGAGGGGATCAGCTACGAAGCGTGCGCCCTCGCAGGACACCTGGGTCTCAAAGACCTGATCCTCATCTACGATAGCAACGAGATCACGATCGAGGGTGACACGAGCCTGGCGTGGAGCGAAGATGTAGAGAAGAGATTCGAAGCGCAGAAGTGGAATGTCATCAAAATCAACGGCCACTGCTACGACGATATCGAAAAAGCGCTCAATGAAGCAAAAACTTCTGACAAGCCGACCATCATCATCGCCAACACCATCATCGGCCGCGGCGCAGAGGGTCTGGAGGGGAGCCACGAGACCCACGGAGCGCCGCTCGGTCACGATGTCATCAAAGAGTCCAAAGAGAAAGCAGGTTTCCCTGTAGACCAGATATTCTATATCCCTGAAGATGTGCTGCTCAGATTCAGATGCGCGCTCGAAGAGGGTGAGAGAAAAGAGAAAGAGTGGATCCACAGACAGAAAGAGGCGCCGCTCGTCGAGCAGAACCACGCCCTCGGGAGACTTCTCAACCCTGATCTCGCATCGATCAATTTCCCGGACTTCAGCAAGGAAGAGGGTATGGCGACCAGAGACAGCAACGGCAAGATACTCAATGCCATCGCGGCGGCAGTACCGAGCTTCCTCGGCGGTTCGGCTGACCTCGCGCCGTCGAACAAGACAGAGCTCAAAGGGATGGGCGACTTCCCCAAGGGCAAGAACATCCACTTCGGTATCCGCGAGCACTCTATGGCGGCGATCAGCAACGCGATGGCGCTCTACGGTACGATCATCCCGTTCAATGCGACCTTCTTCGTATTCTCCGACTACCTCAAGCCATCGGCGCGTATCGCTGCTCTTGCAGGTATCCAGAACTTCTTCGTCTGGACGCACGACAGTATCGGCGTAGGGGAGGACGGCCCGACGCACGAGCCTATCGAGCATATGAGTCAGTTCAGAGCGCTTCCGGGCTTCTATGTATGGAGACCGGCTGACGCTACGGAGAATGTCGAGGCGTGGAAGACGGCTCTGACCCTCCAGGCTCCGAGCGGTTTCGTCCTCTCGAGACAGAAGCTCAAGACACTCAAGCCGACCAGAGATTTCGGCGAAGTGTCCAACGGCGCCTACCTCCTCAAGTCAAGAGAGGGCGCGACCCTCACGCTCATGGCGAGCGGTTCCGAGCTGATGATCTCGCTCCGCGCTGCATGCCACCTCGAGAAGCTTGGTATCAAGGCGAATGTCGTCTCGGTACCGTGTCTCGACCTCTTCAACGAGCAGTCTGCCGAGTATAAAGCGAAAGTGATCGACCCAGCTACAAAGGTACTCGCGGTCGAGGCGTCAAGTGCTACTGAGTACTACAGATATGCCGACGATGTGATCTGCATGGAGAGCTTCGGCGCTTCTGCCCCTGCGGAGCTCCTCTTCGAGAAGTTCGGTTTCACGATCGAGAATATCATGCAAAGAAGCTGCGCGCTCATGGGCGTAGAGTACAAGAGCATCGAGATAGGACAGTGTGAAGTCTGAGAAACTTCGCCGGCTTCTTAGCATCAAATTCTTGGCACTCCTCTTCGCGGGGCTGCTTCTCCTCCTCTACATCCTCAACGACTCTATTGTTTCACAGACGAGCCCCTTCATCTATACCGATAGCAAAACTATTCCTTCCAAAAAGGCTGCGCTGCTGCTGGGCACTGCCAAATACTTCGCCACAGGTCAGCGAAACTACTTCTACACCTACCGTATCCGCGCCGCCGCCGAACTCTTCAAAAAAGGGAAGGTGCGAGCGATCGTCATCTCGGGGGACAACTCCACCAAACGGTACGATGAGCCGACGACGATGAAGAACGATCTCATCGCCCTCGGTGTCCCTGCGAGGTATATCACCCTCGACTATGCAGGGTTTCGTACCCTTGACTCTATCGTGAGGGCCCGTGAGATATTCGGCCTCGACGACTATATCATCATCTCCCAGCGTTTCCACCTCGAACGAGCCCTCTATATCGCCCATGCCAGGGGGCACAAGGCGATAGGCTTCGTCGCCAAGGATATCCCGGGTACCGCCGCAGCCTACCGTATGCTCTTTCGCGAATACCTCGCCAGGGGCGCAGCCTTCGCCGATCTCCATATCCTCTACAGGGAGCCCAGATTCCTCGGGAAGCAGGAGAGGGTTCTTTACAGGCAGTAACCCCTTTTTAACCACACTTTGGCTAATATATTCCACAAATTTTTGCTCTAACGGAGTCTACTGAATGAATGAAGCTAAATACATCTGGAAAAACGGTGAGATGGTGGCATGGAAAGATGCCACGACTCATGTCCTCGCACACACGATCCACTACGGCAACGGTGTCATAGAGGGGACCAAAGCATACAAGACCGCCGACGGGTATGCGATCTTCCGACTCAATGACCACACCAAAAGACTGCTCGAATCTGCCAAGATGACCCTTATCAAGATCCCATACACTGTCGAAGAGCTTAACCAGGCGCAGATCGACCTGATCCGCATGAACGATTTCCAGGGTGACAATGTCTATCTTCGCCCGTTCGCTTTCCTCGGGTACGGTGTCATGGGTGTCTACCATGTTCATGCTCCTGTTGAGACTGCCATCGCAGCGTGGGAGTGGGGTGCGTATCTCGGCGAAGAGGGGCTCCAGAAGGGGATCAAGCTCAAGATCGCTTCGATGACCAGACCGGCGAACACTTCGAACATGGGCAAAGCAAAAGCGACAGCGAACTACCTCAACAGTCAGATGGCAAAATTCGAAGCGATCGACTGCGGTTATGACGAAGCGCTCCTCCTTGACGACCAGGGATATGTGGCAGAGGCGAGCGGCGCGAGCTTCTTCATGATCCGTGAAGGGAAGCTTATCACACCTCCAAGCGACAATGCCCTCGAATCGATCACGCAGAAGACTGTCATCGAGATCGCACAGGATATGGGCTACGAAGTGGTGAGAAGACGTATCACACGTGAAGAGTGTTACATCGCTGAAGAGGCGTTCCTTACCGGAACGGCAGCAGAGATCACCCCTGTACGCAACATCGACGGCAGAACGCTCGGCGCCGACTGTAGAGGGCCGATCACCGAGATTATCCAGAGCACATATTTCGACATCGTCTTCGGACGCAACGAAAAGTACAAGCACTATCTGACATTCGTCTAATATATCCCCGCGAGCGCAAGCTCAGGGGATACGAAGTGATACTTTAGCCCCTCTTTGTTGTGAGGCTAAAATCTCATTTTATATTTATAGAAAAAACAACCAAGGAAACACCATGCCTGCTGATATGAATGACTATTTCAAGAAAAAGAAACCTGCACCGAACAATTCCGACAACCAGCCTCCCAAGGGGCCAAGGCTTACTATGCCGGGCGGCAGCGACGGCGGATCACCGGGCAAAATAGTGCCGTGGATCATCACCCTTGCGATCCTTGGCTTTGCTTTCGTGACTTTCAAGCCATTTACGATCATCAACTCGGGCGAGGTGGGGATCAAGGTACGAACCGGTAAGTTCGACGAGACGCCGCTCCCACCCGGGCTTCACTTCTATGTGCCGATCTTCCAGAAGATCATCCCTGTCAATACCCGTATCAGACTTATTACTTACTCAAGTACAGAGACATCTACAGTAGGTGATGATTATACCAAAGGGATGAGCTCTGAAAGTTTTGAAGGGGGACTTAAAAGGAATCCCGCGATACAAGTTCGGGATAAAAGAGGACTTGAAGTAAGTATTGATATTGCGGTACAGTACAGCCTCAAAGCTGAATCTGCACCCAGGACTATCGAGACATGGGGGGCGAGCTGGGAGGAGAAGATCATCAACTCCAAGGTACGCGAAGTGGTACGCGACGTGATCGGTCAGTATACTGCCGAGCAGCTCCCTGAGATGAGGAACGAGATCGCTTCGGCTATCGAGACGAAGATCAGTGAAAAAGTCAACTCTGTTAAAGATCAACCTGTAATTCTGGCTTCGGTAGAACTCAGAAATATTCAACTTCCAGCAGATATCAATAAACAAATCGAGAGAGTTCAGATCGCAAAACAAGAAGTGACCATCGCCGAGCAGCAGAAAGAGCAGGCAAAGCAGGAAGCGCAGAGAAAGGCAGAGATCGCGAGGGGTGAAGCGGAGCGAAACCGTATCGAGGCCCAGGGTGAAGCTGACAAGATCCGTATCGAGGCAGAGGAACAGGCGAAAGCGAACAAGCTGATCTCCGATTCGCTCACAACGAACCTCATCGAGCTCGAGCGCGTCAAGACCCAGGCGAAGTTCAACGAAGCCCTCAAAGTCAACAATAACGCGCAGATATTCCTCATGCCGGGCGGCGCAGTCCCCAATGTATGGGTAGATGCTAAGAACGGCACGAAGAACAGCAGAGAGCTTTCCGAGAAGATCGAAAGCCGCAACGAATAATCTCAAACCGCACCAAAAGAGAGCGCTCCTGCGCCATGCGAACGCAAGCGCCCATTTCATGGGTTGAGCGCATGGCTTCTCGCACTCTCTTTTGTACGGTACAAAACTTTCTGGCAACCGAGTAACGCAAGATATCATTGCCACTGACACAATAATATGGAAATCCCAATGCAAATAGACTGGAACAAAACCCCGACCATCCCCGTGATAGCGCAGGATGAAACGACCAACGAAGTACTCATGCTCGCCTATATGAACGAAGAGGCGCTCAACCTCACCCTCTCTACAGGCTTCGCCCACTACTACAGCCGCAGCCGTCAGAGACTCTGGATGAAAGGCGAGACC
The DNA here is from genome assembly GCA_003252535.1 of Campylobacterota bacterium. Lineage (GTDB taxonomy): Bacteria > Campylobacterota > Campylobacteria > Campylobacterales > Sulfurovaceae > SZUA-451. Next base: position 89,379 of record QKDN01000054.1, read on the forward strand.
TCGGGACACACCCAGAAAGTGAGCGATATCCTCCTCGACTGCGACGGCGATGCGATCGTCATCAAGATCGCCCAGGAGGGGGTCGCCTGCCATACGGGGAGAAAGAGCTGCTTCTTCACCTCGCTCAAGAGCCATGAGATCGTACTCGAGCAGGAGGTCGATACGACAGCCGTCTACGGTGTGGTCGATACCCTCTACCACACCATCCTCGAGCGCAAGAGCGACACGAGCGCGACCAAATCATGGACCAAGAAGCTCCTGAACGACAAGGAGCTCCTCCTCTCCAAGATCCGTGAGGAGGCGAACGAAGTAGCCGTAGCGATCGATGAAGAGAGCGACGAGCAGGTGATCTACGAGTCTGCTGACCTCCTCTACCACACCCTCGTGGGTCTGGGACTGCGCGAGATATCCCCCGACCGCGTCAAGCAGGAGCTTGCCCGCCGCTTCGGCATGAGCGGCATAGAGGAGAAGGAGAACCGGAAGAAGTAGTCTTCCCTTCGGCACGGCACTCCTTTATTGCAGCAGGGTGGATGTAATCCACCGCTTGCTTCGTATGCTTCTTCCAAATTTTCATCTTTTACATCTTTTATCCAGGCATCTTTCGAACAGCAACATATACCGGTATCATCTAAATTATTATAAAAATTGAACTTCACTTAATAAAAATATTTATAAAAAATGAATACAATAAATTAAACATCTTTTTTAAGGAGTGGAGATGAAGCAACAATCGATATCAAAAACGTATAAACGTTCTTTTTCGACTCTTTTGGCGGTGGTCATCGCAGCAGCGATAACGGGATGCAAGGAGAACGAGCTTGGCGTCTACACGCTCTGTTCCTATGAAGACAACTGGAAAGGGAATGTGTGCCTCAGCGACCCGGACGATGACCCGTACGAAACATTCTGGACGGTCATGAACAGCGGTTCCGGGGCCCCCTATGCCGATCATGGCGAATCAAGGCGCTACAAGAACCAGGATGTCAATATCCGCTCCGTCCTTCCGATCCCGGGAGACTCCTATAAAGGGTGGGACGAGTTCGACCTGGTCTTTTTCTACGGACACAACAACATGATCGTTCCCCCTCACCCGCATGATACTTTCGGGTATTACACCTACAACGGTTCGACATGGGACCACCATTACGGCTATCTTGACGAGATAGGGTGGGGCAGCACGACCCCCTACGATTACTATACCTATCCCGGTGTGACGACCGGGGATACCCACCCCGGATCGGTCACATACCTGTACTACAAGTACACCTCTGCCCTGCTCGGCGGACTCTATCACTACGGCCAGGGTACCGGGCACCAGTGGCGTATGCATTGGAACGATCCTGTCCAGACGACCATCTACCGGCAGCTGGGGAACAAGGACCTGGAATTCCTGATCCTCCATGGCTGCCAGGCGGTGATCACCGCAAATATGGACGGCAGTTACAACGACATGGCCCTGCGTACTTTTCACTGGACGCAGGGGTCGTGGCATATCATCATGGGGCATTACAAAAGCTACTCTACCTCGCAGCTCGTTTCGCTGGTCGGCTTCGCAAACGACCTGATCGCCGGTGTCCCCATCCAGAAAGCCTACTTTGACGTCGATCCTGCCAACAACTCATCAGCTATCGCCGCAGAAGCCTACCCCTTCTCAGGCTGGAGCAATTCGACGATGGAAAACGACAAATGGTCCGATGCGATGGGCGACCATAAAGACAGCAGCGAATTCACAATGCGCTGGGTAACCAATGTCGGCACATCCCAACAACAGTGGTAAAGGAGAACGAAATGCATAACTACAGATTCTGGATACTGACACTGTTCATCCAAACCATCTTCCTCTCAACCCATCTCATGGCCGAAGAGCAGAAAGAGGATCAGGACACAGACCTGGCCGAATACAAGATCACCAGCCCAGCAGTAGCGAAATACCTGAAAACCGACAAGATCAAAGTAAGACGTTTCTCCTATACCGAGCGGCCGCAGGAACCGCTTCCGGTGATCAAACTCCGCGAACCAGACGAGGCACGGTTCAGGGATCGTTTCCAGCAGATACTCAAAACATTCAGTGATGCTAAGGTAATGACCGAGGAGAAGGGCAATATCATCATCGCCAAACACAGGGAGTATGCCTGTTGGATGCATCGGGCATCAGGCGGTTTCAAATACACGCAGAAGCAGAACAATGTATCCAAGACATCTTTCAAGGACTTCAAAGAGGCGGTCGGTACGGCCCTTGATCTCGTAGAAAAGACCGGGATCGTGCAGCTGGCTGAAGGGGAGGAGCTGGATATCCTCGGTGTTTCCGCGATCAACAATGCCCTTGCGACCGTCAAAAACCCGCAGACTCCCAAAGAGCTGTTCGTCTCCGACTATTATGTATCGTTCGGCAGACGCTATAAAGGTGTACCGGTCGTCGGCTCCTACCTGGTCTTCAGACTCGATGCCGGGAAGAAACCGGTCATGGTAAAAATGAACTGGCGGGAGATCGCAGGTACAGGCGTGATGGCAACACCGGTGACCAAAGAGATCGCACGGATGGTCACGGAGCAGCCGAGCTTCCGCAAAAGTTTCGGAGAACAAAAAAAACCGGAAGATATCGTGATCACCCAGGTGCAGTCGGGCTATATCGAAGCGCCAGTGAACTATAAGCAGATGGAACTCCGGCCGGGGAGCCTGGTGTCCTTCAAAATGAGATCGGAGGGGGATGAGGAGACGATACAGCTGGTTCTACCCCTGGAAGCGGAATATGCAGAGAGATCGATACTGGGGGAAGCTGTGAAGTGATATCATGATCCAGTCTAATCAAAACCTTTATAAAATAGGACTATAATAAACTATATACCTTTTTTAAGGAGTGAAGATGAAAAAGAGTGCTGCGATCTCACTGCTGCTGGCGACATCCCTCTTTGGATTTGAAAACACTGTAGGCTCCCACGGGTACGGGCGTATCCAGGTATCCTTCGACGATGCGAAGAACGACCTCTGCTTCCAGGCTCCCGGTGCGGGGAGCAAGTACCGTCTGGGGAACGAATGCGAGACATGGCTCGAGCTGGCGCTCTATGACGATCTCAAGTTCGATAGCGGCGTCGTACTCCATACCCAGGTGCGCCCCCTCTTTGTCGGAGGCAACGGCGAGAGGGTGGAGTTCTTCGGCTGGGGAGAGGTATACGGCGAGCTCTCGGGGCTTTTCGAGAACGGAGCCAAAGTATGGGCGGGGCGGAAGAACTACGACCGTTATGACAGCCAGATCAACGACTACTTCTATTTCAACAACAGCGGCGATGGCGCGGGTATCAGCGATATCCCCTTCGGCGGCGGGCTCTTCTCCTACGCCTTCTTCTACGACGAACTGAGCCCGAGCACCACGAACGAACATATCTACCTGATGCGCCACGACCTGCGATGGCGCAAAAAGTTCGGTGATGACGAACTCACCCTCGTCCTCGACTACTCCTCGATGGACGGCGAGCATCTTTCCCTCGGTGATATCGAGACGACGAGCGGCTTCGCACTCGGCGCGATATACAAGCTCGGAGGCCTGACCCTGGATGACTACAAAGGGGAGAGTATCAGCGGTCTCTTCTACGGTGAGGGGCTCAGCAAGAACGCTTTTGCCAATGTCCCCAATGTCCCCTTCACCCTCGAGCGCGAAAAGCTCGTCGACAATCTCATAGGCAGCGGTGATGCCATCGAATCATCCAAGACCTGGCGCATCCTCAGCAATGCTGCGGTAGAGAACGACGATTTCGGCTTTATGGGCAACTTCGTCTACGAGTCGAAGGATGATGAGGATTTCGGCGTGGTCAACCAGGAGTGGCTCTCGCTCGGGGTTCGCGGCTACTGGTTCGCCTACAAGAATGTCAGGCTGGTCGGCGAGGTGGGATACGACAGCGTCGACGACAAGATAGCCGACGAGACCTACGAGCTCGTCAAGTCTACGGCAGCGGTGGAGCTGGCGCTCGACAAGGGTATCTGGAACCGCCCCGTACTGCGCCTCTACTACACCAATGCCTCTTGGAACGACGAGGCCAAAGGGAAGATCGGCGGCACAGCCTACGCCGACAAGACCTCAGCGGACAATGTCGGGGTACAGCTGGAGTACTGGTGGTAGAGTAACTGCCTTATAATATGTCAATATGCTATATTTTGGAAGGGTTTGATAAATCTTTGATATTATAATCTCAAGTCGGTTGGCGATCGAGCTATGGATATCATTGTGAGGCGTGAGGTGGGACAGGGTCAGCCTTTAACGAGGAGTAACAATGAGAACCCTAATCTTGATTGTTATTCTTTTGTTGCTATTCGCGACAAAAGTCTATTAAAAGCAGGGTTGGAGAGCGGGAACTCTCCAGCCCTGTCCCAACTGACGGTATTATAACATAACTTCTGATAAATTCAAAAATCTGATAAAAAGTGTGCTTCTATCTGTTTATGCGAATTTCCGTTTGCACTTACATCGTCTATAGGAATTACACAATACTGACTCTCTCTTTAGAAGTGAGAAGTCCGCCGGTAAAGTTTATGATTTTTTCTTTTACCTCCTCGGATGAAGATAGCTTCGCAGCTTCAAGTTCTGCCGGTGTAATGCCTACCACCTGCAATATATCGACTTCACCGGATTGAAGAGAAAAACTTTCAGGGAAATTTAGAGGGTGGACGAACATCATGGTTTTGATGGTTTCCGATAAAGCAAGAGGAACTCGGTTTCCATAATCGAGTGGTGGAAAATTCCCCATTTTCCCGGCAGCAAGGAGTAAATTGTATGCCATCAAAGTTTGTAATACTTCGATAGCCCACATTTCTTCTTTACTGGTCTCCATTAGAAACTCTACTCCAAGACCGGAATATTCTTCTGGAACTTCTGTTTCCCACGGATTTGACATACCGGAGGTGATATATGCCCATGTTTTTCTATTCTCATTTGGAGGGCACTTAAATACACCATGCGTCAGCCAGCGGGGATCAACAGCATCCGAATTCATACGATTAAATATTTCAATTGACAACGGATAAATATCTGTTCCGATATCACCGAAAATGTTCTTGTATATTTTTTCTTCCCGTTCTTCCCAAGATTCTTCAAGAAAACTCATGATTGTTCCTTTACAATACTATTTTCGTCTATCCAAAGTGTATCGACCTGTTATATTAGTCTGAATTGTTACACTTTTTCCTTAATAAATCTGGATGTGATATGCTCATTCATCTCTGATACAATATAAGCATATACGCGAACCAGCCCAAACAAAAAAGTTGTTGCCAACTTTTAGAAAATTCAAATAAAATAAGAGTAAAATACTCCTATTAAAGGAGATATTATGGAAACCGTTTCGCTCTTTTTCGAAAACATCATGATCCTCGCGAATGCGATGAGCTTCTATATCCTGCTGGGGCTTCTCATCGCAGGGGTACTCAAGGAGCTGATCCCCGATGACTTCATCGCCAGACATCTGGGGAAGAACAAAACAAGCTCGGTGATCAAGGCCACACTTTTGGGTATCCCCCTCCCCGTCTGCTCGTGCAGCGTCATCCCGCTGGCTAAATCGCTCCAGAAAGAGGGGGCGAGCAAAGGGGCGGTGCAGAGTTTCCTCATCTCGACTCCCATCACCGGGGCTGATTCGATCCTCGCTACCTACAGCTTCTTCGGGTGGGTCTTTACCCTCTACCGGGTGGTGACATCGGTCATCATCGCGATCGTCACTGGCATCCTCCAGAATCTCATCGACTCCCGCGAACCCGAGCCTGAGCCCGCCTCCAAATCATGCTGCTCATCGTGCGGTTGCGGTCACAAGGAGGAGGAAGTACCCAAAAAGGGCTTCAGCTTCCGCAATGCCGTGCGATACGGCTATGTGACCCTCTTCGGGGATATCTACTTCTCACTGCTTATCGGTGTCGGGATCGGCGCGCTCTTCACCACCTTCCTCCCCAAAGAGCTGCTGGGCGGGCTCTACGCCTCCCCGCTGCTGACCTATATCGCCGTGCTGGTGGTCGCGATGCCGCTTTATGTCTGTGCGACTGCCTCTCTCCCTATCGCGGCGGGGTTTGTCCTCGCCGGGATGAGCCCCGGGGCGGCATTCGTCTTCCTCACTGCCGGGCCCGCTACCAACAGCGTGACGATGGGAGTGGTCGCCTCGATGTTTGGCCGCCGTTCGCTGGCGCTCTATATCGGGACGATCTCGCTGATGAGCATCCTCTTCGGCTATCTCCTCGACACCTTCTGGAGCGGGTTCGATGTGCGAGCAGCGATGCACCTGCACGAGGAGAGTTCACTGCTCCAGATGATCAGCTCGGTCGTGATGTTCTCTATGATCTTGTACTACCTGGTGAAGGAGAAGATCGTCAAAAGGGGATAGGGAGAGGAGTGCCGCACGAGGTGCGGCAGGGTGCAAATATTTTCGCAACAGACATGATAGGCACTTTTTGAGCAAAGCCCAAAAAGTGGCAGATGAGGGAGGAGGGATGCCTATTCGTCCTCTTTGGCGAACTTCTCGTAGAGGAAGCTCAGGATCGCTTCGCGGCATCGTGTGTACTCGGGGTCCTTCTGGAGGGCTACCCTGTCTCTGGGGCGCGGGAGGTTGACCTCGAGTATCTCGCCGATAGTCGCTTCCGGGCCGTTGGTCATCATGATGACCCTGTCAGAGAGGAGTACCGCTTCATCGACATCATGGGTGATGATGATGACGGTGTTCTGCACATTCTGCTGGATGCGCATGAGGTGCTCCTGGAGGTTGGCTCTGGTGAGCGAGTCGAGCGCGCCGAAGGGCTCGTCCATCAGGAGTACTTTCGGCTTGATCGCCAGCGCCCTGGCGATACCGACACGCTGCTTCATACCGCCGCTGATCTCGTCGGGGAGCTTGTCTTTGGCATGGTCGAGGTTGACCATCGTGACGAACTTCTCGACCCTGGCTTTGAGCTCGTCCTTGGAGAGCTCGGGCATCACTTTCTTGACCGCCATCTCGATGTTCTGGTAGACGGTCAGCCACGGCAGGAGCGAGTGGTTCTGGAAGACCACGGCGCGGTCTGGACCCGGTCCTACGACCTCTTTGCCCTGGAGGAAGATATATCCGCCTGTCTGCATGTCAAGACCCGAGATCATATTGAGCAGGGTCGATTTGCCGCAGCCGCTGTGGCCGATGATCGAGATGATCTCGTTCTGCTTGATCTCCAGGTCGACATTGGTCACCGCCACATAGTCGGGTTTGCCCGGGATGTGGAATCTCTTTTCGATGTTTTCAAGATGCAAGAATTTTTGATCAGCCATTATGCCCTTCCTTTCTTTCTATAGTCAAAATAATCGGCGATCTTCCCCATGATGAGGTCGAGCAGGAACCCGACCACACCGACGATGATGATACCGATGATGATATGGTGGTAGTTGAGGTTGTTGTACTCGTCCCATATCCAGAACCCTATGCCGATACCACCTGTGAGCATCTCAGCAGCGACGATGACGAGCCACGCGATCCCCAGCGAGAGTCTCATCCCCGTGAAGATAAAGGGGACGGCGACGGGGAGGATGATCTTGCGCACCTTCTCGATAGGGGTGAACTGCAATACTTTCGCGACATTGAGGTAGTCAGGGCTGACATTGCGTACCCCCAGGGCGGTGTTGACGATGATCGGCCAGATCGATGTGACGAAGATCGTCGAGATCGCCGTCATATTGATATCCTGGAAGATAAAGAGCAGCAGCGGGAGCCACGCGAGCGGCGAGACCGGCTTGAATATCTGGATGAACGGGTCGAAGGCGTACTGCGCGCTCTTGCTCATCCCGACCATGAGCCCCAGCGGTACGCCGACGATGATCGCGATGATGAAGCCGCTGAACACACGCTCAAGAGAGGCGAGTATCTGCCAGAATATCCCCTTGTCGTCGTCATTGGCGATATAGAAGGGGTCGGCGAGGACACCCGTGACCTCGTTGCCGTCCGCATCGACGCCGCCGAATGCCGCGATATAGGTGGAGGTAGGGGTGGGGAAGTTCTCCACCACGCTTGCGATAAATGACCACACGCCGATGAGCGCCGCGAAGACGAGCATCGGGAGTACGATTTTTCTTGCTAGTTCGTATTTCATACAAATCCTTTGTCAGTTGTTGGCTTGGAGCACAGAGCCAAGAGCACAGAGAAGGGGGAAAAGACTCTGCTCTTGGCACCGGGCTCCTGGGTTTTTTGTTATTTTGCAGGGCGGATGTGATCCACCTTACGGTTCATTCTTTAGGAATCGGCGGCTTCAGCCCCGCCATACAAACCTGCAATACTGTTATTGCTTTTTCGGGACTAAAGTCTCCGATTCCTAAGTTCGTTCCACCTCAGGAGAGGTGGAACGAGTAGAAGTGACGCGATTACTTCTTCGTCACATACTTCGGATCGGCACATCCTGCAGGGCCGTATGGACAGACATACTCAGGCTGCTTGGTCTCTACCGTCCAGTTGTTCTCTTTGAGGAGTTCCTCTTTGGTCACTTTCGGCGTAGTCACTTCAAAGCTGTAGATATAGTCGACCGCTTTGTTCGGATCGTAGACCTTGCCGTCCATGAACTTGTTGTACTGATCGACACCATCGATCTTCCATGCGCTTGGCGGGAGTGAGTAGCCTACTTCTTTCGCTGCCGCTTCGAAGAGGTCAGGTCTGTATACTTTCTCGATCACAGCTTTCATGTTGACCGGCTTGTCGATCTGACCCCATCGGTACATCTGTGTGATGAACCACATACCGTGCGAGTAGAACGGGTACGCCGCGTAGTAGTTGGCGAAGACATTGAACATCGGGTTGGATTCCGAATCCTGACCTTTGAGGTACTGGAATGTCCCTGTCATAGACTTCTCGAGGACATTGACCGGAGCTTTGACATAGTTTGGTTTGCTGAGGATCTTCGCAGCTTCTTTTCTGTGTTCCCAGCTCTCATCAAGCCACATCTGCGCTTCGATGATCGCTTTCATGACCGCTTTGGTAGTTTCGGGGTTCTTCTCTACGAAGTCGGCTCTTGCCTGGAGGACTTTCTCCGGGTTGTTGTTCCAGATGTCGTAGTTGGTGACCAGTGTAGAACCTTTGTTCTCCATAACGATCCTTTCGTTCCACGGCTCACCTACGCAGTACCCTTCGATGTTGCCAGCGATGAGGTTGGACGGCATGGTCGGCGGTGGGAATGGTTTGATCGTTGTATCTTCGTCAGGCTTGATCCCTGATGACGCCATCCAGTATCTGAGCTCGTAGTTGTGGGTCGATACAGGGTGTACCATACCGAAGTTGAGCGGTTTGTAGGTCTTCTCTTCTGCGTGTTTCGCATCGATGTACTTTTTGAGCGCTATAGAGTCGAGGGGTCTTTTCTTTTCGTCCATACCGTATTTTGCCATGATATCGATGATCTTGTTGCCGAAGGTGATCCCGTTGCCGTTGAAGTCGAGCGAGAGGAGCGCCTGGAGGTTCGCCTCACCGTTGATCCCGAGGGTCGCTGCGATAGGCATACCTGCGAGTGCATGGGAGAAATCATACTCGCCGTTGATCACCTTCTGCTGGATACCCGGCCATCCGCCGCCCTCTTTTTCGACCTTGACATTGAGGCCGTATTTTTCGAAGAACCCTTTCTCTTTGGCGATGACGATAGGGGCGCAGTCTGTAAGGGCGATAAACCCGATCTTGAGATCTTTTTTCTCAAGCTCTGCGAGGAGAGCCGATGTGATAAGCGAAAGGCCAAGACCAACTTTGAGAACCGTTTTGAACATATTAACTCCTTTAGTTTTCATAAAATTTCTTTCATGTCAGAATTGTAACATAAAATTATTCACTATTTATGCAAACAGTTGATTAAATTTTGTACAATATATTCTTAATTTTACATAAATCTATGGTGTATAATATGGTTATGAATTTGAAGAGAACGGATGAAGCATCCGCTCCAAAAGCGAGAGCTCCTGCGCCATGCGAACGCAAGCATCCATACTATGGGTTTGGCGCATGGCTTGTCGCACTCGCTTTCGGAGAGTTCTTGCATGGCTGCTATACGCTCCCCGGAGTGTTTTAGGGTCGACCCTATATAATAATGAAATTAAAAGGATAACCAATGATCAAATCGGTATGCGGCTACTGCGGGGTAGGGTGCGGGCTGGAGTATGACATGAAGTCGCTCGTGGGCGATGTGGGCTACCCGGTCAACTACGGTAACCTCTGCTCCAAGGGTGTTTCGGAACTCGTCAGTATGCAGACCCCCACCAGACTCCTGCGCCCCATGATGCGCAGCTCTGTCACAGAACCATACAGCATAAGCAGTTGGGAAGAGAGCATCTCCGCCGTCGCCGATGCGATCCGCAAAGCCCCTCGTGAGAAGATAGGGTTCTACCTCTCCGGGCAGCTCCTCACCGAGGACTACTATATAGCCAATAAACTCGTCAAAGGGTTCATCGGTACCAACAACATCGATACCAACAGCCGCACCTGCATGGCAAGCGCCGTCGTCGCTTACAAGAAGTCGCTCGGAGCAGACTTCGTCCCAGTACGGATGACAGATATCTTCAAGAGTGATCTGCTGATCCTCGCGGGAGCCAATACCGCCGAAGCCCATGTGGTCTTCCACAACCAGATCAAAAAGGCGAAGAAACAGGGGCTCAAAGTGGTCGTGATCGACCCGCGCCGCACCGACACCGCCGCCATCGCCGACCTCTACCTCCCCATCAAGCCCGGCAGCGATATCGACCTCTTCAACCTCCTCTCCAAAAGGATCATCGATGAGGGGCTCTATGACGAGGAGTTCGCCACTCAGAAGCTCGCCAATTTCGAGAGCTTCAGGAACAAGTTCAAGCGTGTCGCCACGACCAAGATGCTCAAACGGACGGGGCTGGAGAGCGAAGAGTTCGAGGCGTTCTGGGAGCTCTACAAGAGCAGTCCCAATATCATCACCGCATGGACGATGGGGCTCAACCAGTCGGTGCAGGGGGTCGACAAGAACCTCGCCCTCATCAACACCCACCTCCTCACGGGTAAGATATTCAGGGAGGGGAACGGCCCGCTCAGCCTCACGGGACAGCCCAACGCGATGGGGGGCAGGGAGGTCGGGGGGTTCGCCACGATGCTGGCGGTGCACCTCGGGTTCGACCCTGAGTCGGTGGAGAAGGTATCGCAGTTCTGGCAGACGGATCGGATCAGCGACAGGCCGGGGCTCACCGCCACGCAGATGCTCGGAGCCGACCTCGATGTCCTCGTCATCTGCCACACCGACCCGGTCTACCACCTCCCCAACCGCGCCAGGGTGGAGGAGCTCATCTCCCATATCCCCCTCGTGGTGGAGATCAACGCCTACGAGAACAGCGAGAGCGCCAAATACGCCCACATCAGGCTCCCCGCCGCGCCGTGGGGGGAGAAGGAGGGGACACAGACCAACCTCGACCGCACCATCACGAAGCAGGAGAAGCTCACCCGCACCTCCATCGACTGCAAAGCAGACTGGGAGATATTCCAGCTCCTCGCGCAGCGGCTGGGGCACAGGGAGCGCTTCGACTATGCCAACCCGAGAGAGATATTCGAAGAGTATCGTGAGATGACCAGGCTCAGCGACCATCTCGACATCCACCGCGCCGACTACGAGACCCTGAACGAGCAGCCGTTCGTCTGGGGCGAGGGGATCAGGGATTTCCTCACTGCGGACAAAAAGGGGGTGCTCCACTTCGTCCAGAACGAGCTGGGGAGCGAAAAGACCAACCTAGAGTACCGCTTCCTCCTCCTCACCGGGCGCACCCGCGACCAGTGGCACAGCGGTACCAAGACCAACCTCCCCCAGACCCTCCTCAAGTACAAAGAGCTCAACTTCTGCGAGATACACCCTGACGATGCCGCCGAACTGGGGATACGCGACGGCGAGCAGATCAGGGTGGTCTCCCCCCGCGGCGCGATCCTCACCAAAGCCCTCGTCACCGATACGATCCGACCCAAGTGTCTCTTCATCCCCATCTCCAACCGCGAGATCAACTACCTCACCAACGACCTCCTAGACCCCCAATCCCTCCAGCCCGACTACAACCACAGCGCGGTGAAGGTGGAGAGGGTATAAAGAAGTCAGTGGCGTACATATCGCCGTAGGGTGCTGTGTTCTCACAGCACCGAAATATTACGGATACAGAAATATTTCTGCAAAATGATTATTTTTGTATGGTTGAATATCATGGTGTTGTCGGGGGACAACACCCTACGAGGCTCCATATTTATGAACATCTGGCAGGGTTGCAACCCTGATCCCGAAATCGCCCGCAATCCCGCCAAAATACTTCCTCCATTCTATACAATAGAGAGTTATAATAGCGGTATATATTTATGATAGGAGAGTCGGGTGGAAGAATTCCACCACTCGCAACAGCTATCAATCAATCTCCAATACACACATAGCCTCACACAGAAAGCAAACGGTGGATTTCATCCATCCTACATCAAGATTTTGAGAAATCATTCAAAAGTGCTATAATCATAACAAAATGCAAAAGGAGCGGATCATGTCTCAGATCATCGACCGGGTCATGGCAGATATCGAAAAGATGAGTCCGAGTGAGAAGAGTATCGTGGCACAGTGTATCCTCTCATCACTCGATACGCATAGTGAGAACGATTCGCTTGCGAAGTGGGAAGAGATCGCCCGGAAGAGGTATGACGAGCTCAAAAACGGTCAGGTTCAGCCTCTCGGATGGGAGGATATCAGGAAGAAAGTTACGGGCGAGTAATTGAAACCTCTCTCATTTCACCCGGAAGTGGCTGGTGATATCAAAGGCTCCTACGATTGGTATCAGGAGCAAGCGGCAGGACTCGGAGAAAGTTTTCTCAATGAGCTTGAAACAGCCCTTGATGCGATCAACCATTTCCCGCAGGCATGGTCGCCGTTTCGGTACGGTTTCAAACGATATATCCTTGCACGATTTCCTTTCTCTGTCATCTATAAGGAAGAGGAGAAAGAGATATTTATCATAGCTGTGATGCACAACAGCCGCGAACCGAACTACTGGCTGGATCGAATTTAGAAACCTTCTCGCCAGGGTGGAAGAATTCCACCGCTTATTACCCACCTGCCACCAACCCCATAAACCCCTCCGAATCGACACATACGATATCCTTTGAGACAAACCTCCTGTCATTGGTGACGATCACAGCGCATTTGGTATTTTTGGCGAGGATATACTGTATCGTGTCCTCCATATCGGTATAGTCGCTGTCCGATCTCATGAGGGCGATCGCCTGGGTCAGTTCCACTGTGGCGAAGGGGATGATCCCGACCGTATCCTTGAGTATCTCGAGGGCATCGAGCGCCTTGATCTTCGTGGTGTACTTGGAGGTGATGTAGTAGATATTGGTCGCGATATCGCAGCTGGTATAGACGGCGATATCGTTGCTGAGCGCGTAGGTCAGCGCTGCTTTGCTTGAGTGGTGCGCCGTTCGTTTGTCATCGAAGATATCGTTGAAGATATTGGCATCGAAAAAGACATTTTCAATCTTCATCTCGGCTCTTTATCCACTGCATATCGACATATTCGGGTATCATCCCGGAGAACATCCCCGACATTTTTTCCAACGAAGCGAGTCTCTTCTGCCTGGTATACTCATGCATCTTCTCTTCTATGAGTTCCTGGATCACCTGGCTCTGTTTTTTGTTCATGATCTTTGCGAGCTCTTCGAGATCGGATACGATAGATTCGGGCATGGTGAAGTTCTTTCTGACACTCATTTCATACTCCTGATAAAGTAAGTATTCTATAGTGTGTATTATAGCATACTTTATTCGCAACCCCGCCAAAATACTTCCTCCATTCTATACAATAGAGAGTTATAATAGCGGTATATATTTATGATAGGAGAGTATGAAATGAAGAGATATGTATGGATGTCGCTGCTCTTTGCCGGCACGCTGCTGATGGCGGAGGCGCAGCGGGCGATGATAGTGTTTGACGCGTCGGGGAGTATGTGGGGGCAGATAGACGGGAAAGCCAAGATCGAGATCGCCAGGGATGCGCTAGACGGCGTAGTGCGCACATGGAATCCCGAAGTGGAGCTCGGACTCACCGTATACGGACACCGGAGCAAGGGGGACTGCAACGACATCGAGACCGTCATCCCCGTGGGCAAGGTACAGAGCGCCAGGATACTCGCAGCAGTCGAGGGTATCCAGCCCAAAGGGAAAACGCCGATCAGCCGCTCCCTCAGGATGGCTGCCGATGCACTCAAAAATACAGAGGAGAAAGCCACGGTCATCCTCATCTCGGACGGCGAGGAGACCTGCGACCCCGATCCGTGCGGCACTGCCAAAGCCCTGGAGAAAGAGGGGGTAGATTTCGTCGCGCATGTGATCGGTTTCAATGTCGACCAGAAGACCGATGCGGAGCTGGAGTGTATCGCATCGGCGACGGGAGGCGAGTACTTTTCGGTCAATAACGCTTCGGCGCTCAACAACGCGATGAAAACCATCGCAAAGAAGGTCGAAGAGCCGAAGCCTGAGCCAAAACCAGAGGTCAAAACTCCCGAAAACCCACTCGAGATCACGGCCTCCGAGACAGAGGGAGGGAAGTGGGTCGATACGCACTATATGATCTACAACGCCGAGACTGGTCGATACATCACCTCATGCGATTCCTACAAAGACCGCGCCTGTCTCAAGCCGCTCCCGGTAGGGAAGTACCTTCTGAAAGCTACCTACAATGAGTTCAAACAGGAGCAGAATTTCGAGATCAAACCGGGTGAAACACTCAAAATCCATGTCGTAATGGGGCAGACTGGCGAAGTGGAGATCACAGCTTCCGAGACAGAGGGCGGGAAGTGGATCGATACCCACTACATGATCTATAAAGTAGAGACCAAGAAGTACATCAATTCGTGCAGCTCCTACAAAGACCGCGCCTGTCTCAAGCAGCTCCCCGTCGGAAAATATCTCCTCAAATCTACCTACAACGAGTTCAAACAGGAGCAGAGTTTCGAGATCAGATCGGGTGAAACACTCAAAATCCATGTCGTGATGGGGCAGACGGGAGAAGTGGAGATCACAGCTTCTGAGAATGAGGGCGGGAAGTGGATCGATACCCACTACATGATCTATAATGCAGAGACCAATAAGTACATCACCTCGTGCAGCTCATACAAAGACCGTACCGGTGTCAAGCAGCTCCCTGTAGGGAAGTATCTGCTGAAATCAACCTATGGCGATTCCAAACGAGAGCAGATCTTCGAGATCGTATCGGGCGAAACGACCAGGCTCCATATTGTCTTCCCTCCGCTACAGATCGCCGCCAGATGTGCCGATCCCAAGGCGAAAGTGGAGCACGAGATATACGCTGCCGACGGCAAAAGGGTCTACCGCAAAAGAGAATCATGCGACAAAGCGGTGAAACTCTCTCTCCCCGAGGGGAACTACACCATAGAATCCAAAGTCGATCGCTTCAAGAAAGAGATGAATTTCACTATCTCCAAAAGCTCGCCCGACCATCTCGAGATCGACCTGACACCGACGGTGGAGTAGGACAGGAATCTCAGAGGTGTCTGAGAAGTATCGCTCGTAGGGTGCTGTGCCATCACAGCACCATCACACTCATTAACAGATATATCTTCAATTTTGTACAATAGTGCATTTTGGTTTTGTCCTCGATTGTACCATGATATTCGACCATGGAAAAATCATCAATTCAACAGAAACATTACACCATCCGTAATATTGTGGTGCCGTGAGGGCACAGCACCCTACACGAACAACCCTACCTGAAAATCAAATAAATATTCAACAGCAGCATTCCCACAAACCCGATCCTGCACCACAGCAGCGGGTTTCTCTCGATGAAGGAGCTCTCTTTGTGGAAGAACGGCACGACCTTGTCGCTGTTCTCGAGCTCGTAGAGCATGTGGGAGTAGTTGTGGTAGCGGCGGTCGCTCTCGGGGGCGATGGCACGGAGGATGACGCTCTCGAGCCATGCGGGCATCTTGTCGTTGAGCTTTTTGGGCGAGCGGGCGTTCTTGAAATCGGGATTCTGGAACGGCTCGATCTCGCCGTAGGGGAAGGAGCGGGTGAGCGCCTCGTAGAGGGTCACGCCGATGGCGAATATCTCGGTGTTCTCGCTGATCGCCACGCCGCTGAACCGCTCGGGGGCGAGGTAGGAGGGGGTACCTGCCCTGGAGTCGATCGAGTAGACCTCGGTGATCGATCCGTAGTCGATCACCTTGAAGACATGCTTGCCGTCGCGCTCGCTCACCATGATGTTCTCGGGCTTGATATCGCCGTGGACGAGGTCGTGGCGGATAAGGTACTGCCCCATCTTGAGGAGCATTTTGGCGAGTCCTATCGTGTCGTCGATCCCGAGCGGGCGTTTTTTGAGGTAGGTCTTGAGGTCGACCCCTTCGACCATCTTCATCAGGTAGTAGCGGTGGGTGCGGTTCCTGGGGATGACCGCTTTGGGGAAGAACCCCGCTTTGAGCCGTCTGGCGTTCCATGCCTCCTTGACGAAGAGGTCGAGGATGGTCTTATCCTCTGCCGCTTCGGCGGGGGCGAACTTGATCACATAGCTGATCCCGTACCGTTCGCAGTGCCATGTCCTCTCGTTCTGGACAAGGGGTTTGATGAGGAGATAGCCGTCGATGGTGTCGCCTGCGGCGAGGGATTCGGGGATGATCAGCTCCTGCTCTTTGAGCGCGGCGATCTCGTCCGCTTCGTGGATATGGATCACGACCGCGGTGGTATCGTCGGGGAGCTCGTCGCTGCTTTGGCGGCTGGCGGTCTTGACGATGCTGTGCGCCCCGAACGGGATCTCGGCTGCGAGCGATTCGTTATCCAGCACATTGTAGAGCCCGTCGGAGCAGAGGAGGAGGATATCGTCCCGGCCGAGGATGTTCTCGAAGTAGTAGGGGGAGACCTCGGCACTGATGCCGATTGCCTGGGTGAGGACATTTTCGTACCCCTCCTCCTCCATCGCGTGGTCGTGGGAGAGCTGCGAGAGTCGGTCGTCGCGTCTCAGGTAGACCCTGCTGTCGCCGACATTGGCGCCGTAGAGCCTGTTCCCCTCGATGACGACAAGGGCGAGGGTGGTGACGAGCTCGGGGCGTTCGTAGTTGGCGATCGATTCGCGGTAGAGGATGGAGTTGATCGAGGAGATGAAGGTCTGGATCGACTTTTCGATGCTCCACGAGAGGGGGCGGGTCTTGAAGTTGTTGAGGAGGTACCCCGCGACCCTTTTGGCTGCGGCGGCTCCTTCGGCTGCGCTTCCTACGCCGTCGCATACGATCCCGACCGTCAGATCGCCGATCGTCCGCACCTCGTAGAAGTCGTCGCCCGTGAGCTCACGCCCCTTGGCGAGGGTGAAGCCCGATGTCTTGATGCCTGGAGCTGCCATTGTGCCGCCTTGTGTTAGATTCTGCCGCCTGCGTGGACGCCCCAGGTGGTTCTCCATCTGGTCTTGACGAGGCTGATGCCGCTGATCGCTACGAGGACGACCGTCGCGAAGATCACGAAGCCTGCGGTGTATCCGTCAAACGCCCCTTTGGACCATCCGAGGGTATTGATCAGGGCTGTACCGCCCAGACCGCCCGCCGCGCCGATGATACCGGTCATGATCCCGATATCCTTGCCGAATCTCTGCGGCACGAGCTGGAAGACCGCGCCGTTGGCCATACCGAGGTTCGCCATGATAAGGAATAATACCACAATCGCGATACCAAACGGAAGATGCACCGCTGCATTGACCAGCGCGAGCACCGCGACGGCTCCGTAGAAGAAGTAGAGCGACTTGACACCGCCGAGCTTGTCTGCAATCGCGCCCCCCACAGGTCTGAGCACCGCTCCGGCGAAGATACAGAGCGCGCCGAAGTATCCCGCGACCACCTTGACATTCCCCTCATCGAGGATATCGAGACCGATAGCGCCCATGTCGATGCTGTAGGTCTTCATGAGGTACTCTTTCATATACCCTGCGAACCCTACGAACCCGCCGAAGCTCACCGCGTAGAAGAGGTTGAACCACCATGTATCCTTGTCCTTGAGGAGCTTGAAGTAGTCTTTGAGCTTCTTGGGATTGGGTGTATAGACATCTGCTGGGGCGTCTTTGGCTGCGAAGAGGTAGATCACGAAGACCACGATAGCCATCACAGCGCCCACACCGAATACCGATTCCCATCCCCAGAGCTCCGCGATCTTGGGAGCGAAGAGGAAGTCGATGACGACGCCGATATTACCGGCACCCGCGATACCCATGACGACACCCTGGAGCTTGGGCGGGTACCACTGGCCTGCCTGCGGGAGAGCCACGGCGAACGATGCCCCTGCGAACCCGAGACCGAATGCCACGGCGAGGAGCTGACCGTAAGTGATCGCCGAGCCCTGGAAGTAGGCGAAGAGGAGCGCGGAGATGACGATAGCCTGCGCGACGAGAGCAGTGAGCTTCGGCCCGAACTTGTCGACGCCGAATCCCAGCACGATACGGAGCAACGCACCCGAGAGGATCGGCAGTGAGAGGAGGCTCGCTATCTGCGCGTCGGTGAGGATGTGCCCACCCTTGGCAAGCGCCTCGCTGATCTCGGTGCTGAGAGGCCCAAGCATGGTCCATACCATGAAACTCATATCAAAATACAAAAACGCCATAAAAAGCGTCGGAAAATGCCCCTGACCTTTGAGGTCTTTGAAAGCGGCCATTTTGTCTCCTTTTTCTTAATTTTACATAAAATAATTAACACATCAGAATTATAACATAGCTTTGTTGAGAATATATCATGATAAATGGTTAAAAATTAAGCATATTAAAATTAATTTTACATAAAAATACAGTTTATAATACCGATATGAGAATGATCTGTATTCTGATCAAAGAATATACAAAGACTTCTTAACTATATCTCAAAAAGGTAGCGCTCCGGCGCCATGCGAACGCAAGCGCCTGTTGCACAGGTGAAGCGCATGGCTTGTCGCACTCTCTTTTTGAGACAAGAGATAGAGATAAGAAGTCTGAAAGCATAGAAAAGGAGCATATATATGGAAAAGCTGCACGAAGCCAGAGAACTGAGAAACAAAAAAAGCAATAAAGTAGAAGAGACCAAGTCCCTCAAGAGCCCGATGAGCGTCTATGGGAGACTGGATGAGATAGCCGCAGGCGGTCTGGAGAATCTCGCGGATGAGGACAGCAGCTTCTTCCTGAAGTGTTTCGGCCTCTTCCTCAAGAAGGACGGTCGCTTCATGCTCCGTATCCGTATCCCCGGCGGTCAGCTCACCCCCGCACAGGCGGTTAAGCTCGGCGAGGTGTCGCAGCGCTACGGCGAGGACTATATCGATATCACGACGCGCCAGCAGCTTGAGTTCCGTTTCCTCAGGCTCGAAGATATCGCCGTGGTGCTCCGTGAGCTCGACTCAGTGGGGATCACCACCTTCCAGACGGGGATCGACAACTTCCGCAATATCGTCACCTCCTCATTCGACGGTCTCGGCGATACCTCCATCATCGAGACGAAACCTCTCATCGACTCGATGCAGAATATCTTCCTCAAAAATGAAGAGTGGATCGGTGTACTTCCGCGCAAGTTCAACACCGCCATCCTCGGCAACACCATCAACGACTGCAATATCTACGGTCACGACTGCTGTTTCGTCCTCGCACAGAGCGGCGAGACCAAAGGGTTCAACCTCTACCTCGGCGGCAAGGTCGGCGTGCAGGCGGAGGATAGCGGGCTTTTCGTCCGCCCCGAAGAGGTGGTCGATACCTTCAAGGCTGTCACCAGCCTCTTCAAAGAGTATGGCTTCCGAGACAACCGTAACAAGAACAGGCTCCACTACCTCCTCGAAGCAGTCGGGATGGATGCCTTCGTCAATGCGATCAGGTCGCAGAGCGGTCTTGACTACCTCCCCGGCGGCGAGCTCCTCGCGACCAATGAGTATGTCCTCGACGAGAGCGGTCTCTTCACCCTCGACAGCGAGACAAGAGCGGTGCACCTGAGCGTCCCGAGCGGTATCTTCAAGGGGAGCGACCTCGCCGAGATCGGGAGACTGGCGCAGGGTGTGGATGGCGCGATACGCCTGAGCGTCGAGCAGAGCCTCTATATCGTCACCGACGCGGCAAAGGTGATGATGATCAAGAACTCCGATATCTACAACCGATACGAGACCTATCAGAACATCTATTTCAACCACCAGATCGCCTGTGCGGGGACGGCGACCTGCGCCTTCGCCGTGATCCCCAACAAACCCGATGCGATAGAGATGGCGGAGTACCTCCAGAGAGAGGTTCCTATCGCAGGGGGCAAGGTGCGGATGTACTGGTCTGCCTGCCCCAAAGGGTGCGGTATCCACGGCGTGGCCGATATCGGTTTCGAGGGGTGCAAAGCCAAGGATGAGAGCGGCGAGAGGGTCGACGGCGTCCATATCTTCCTCGGCGGCAAGGCGACCAGGGGAGCGCAGGAGGCGCGCATCCTCTACAAGTCCCTGCCGCTGGGCGCAGCACAGGAGAAGGTGAAGCTCCTCATGGAGTGCTACAGGGACGAGCGGAAGAGCGGCGAGAGCTTCGAGTGTTTCGACAGCCGCGTCTTCTCGGCACTCAGTACGGAAGAGATCGTAGCCAAGATAGAGAGAGCGTCATGAACACGCCGCTCCGCAGTTTCATAGATCACAAAGCCGACACGCTGATGCAGTGCGGCAACTACTCCATCGACCTCCCCGAGCTCCAGCCGGGCGAGCAGTACCGCTTCCACTTCGATGCGACGGCGTGCGTGGGGTGCCACTGCTGCGAGGCCGCCTGCAACGAACAGAACGGCAACAGCGCCGATGTGAAGTGGCGCAGGGTCGGTGAGATGGAGGGGGGAGTATTCCCCAATGCCGTGCAGTTCTTCAACTCCATGTCGTGCAACCACTGCATCGATCCCGCCTGCCTCAACGGCTGCCCGACCGAATCCTATATCAAGCTCGACAACGGCGTGGTCTTCCACGAGGATGAGACCTGCATCGGCTGCCAGTACTGCACATGGAACTGCCCCTACGAGGTCCCCGTCTTCAACAAGGATCGCGGCATCGTCACCAAGTGCCATATGTGCACCGACAAGCTCGAGGCGGGACAGACCCCCGCGTGCGTCCAGGCGTGCCCCGCAGGTGCGATAGAGATCGAGGTGGTCAACAAGGATCAGTGGATCAGGAACGACATGAGGGAGCAGGGTGTCGCCCCGCACCTCCCCGATGTCAGTGTCACCAAGCCCACGACCCGCTATACATTGCCGCAGAACCTCCCGCAGATGCAGCCTGCCGACGCCCATATCGTCAAGCCTGCCCACTCCGAGCTGCCGCTCGTGTTCATGACCGTGCTGACGCAGATGAGCATGGGGGCGGTGGGGGCGCTCTTCCTCGGCGGTCTGCTGAGCCTGCTGGGATTCTCCAACCTCGCGCAGGGGAGCTTCGTCATCGCCCTCGTAGCGATACTCCCGGCTCTCGTCGGGCTCCCGCTCTCGGCGCTCCACCTTGGCCGCCCCATTCTCGCCCACAGCGCCATGAAGAATATCAAAAAGTCATGGCTCAGCCGCGAGGCGCTCGCACTCGGCGTATTCGCAGGACTCGGCGTGATGAGCGCCGGATCGTATCTCGCAGGTCTTGACGGGATCGCGCTGCTCTTCGCACTCCTCGCATCGGGCGTGGGAGTCTACGGTATCTACGCGCAGTCGATGATCTACCGCATCCCCGCCCGCCCGTCATGGAACAGGGTCTCGACAACCAAGCGATTCTTCGCCACGGGATACCTCGGGCTGCTGCTCGTCGCACTGGTACTGAGCCTCCAGGGGTACGGGACGAGCGCGATGAGCGTACTGAGTATGGGGCTTCTGGCAGCGGGATACCAGGTGCTCGTGATCGACGAGGAGCGGAGCTTCTACCACTACCTCAGTGAGAAAGAGGAGCACTACTACCAGCTTAGCCGCACGAGAGAGCTGCTCAGGAACAACTTCGCCGGACACCTCAAAGCGAGGTTCATCATGCTCGCAGGTTTCGGGATGGTGCTGCCGATGG
Organism: Campylobacterota bacterium; assembly: GCA_003252535.1. Lineage (GTDB taxonomy): Bacteria > Campylobacterota > Campylobacteria > Campylobacterales > Sulfurovaceae > SZUA-451. The sequence goes on from QKDN01000054.1 coordinate 111,354, forward strand.
TCTCGATCATCTTCCTCGCCGACGGGAGCTTCACGGCGGCGTCCGTGCTGCTTGCACTCGCGTTTACCGGCGCTACGGCGAGCGAGCTGCTGGGGAGATATATATTCTATGTGAGCGCCGTATCTACGGGGCTCGCCGGCAACTTCTTCGCCGGCAATCAAAGGGGGTAATCATGCTGGACAAGATCAAAAGATTCATGGGTGTCGATATCAAAGAGGAGCAATACTCCCTCGTCGACGATGCGACATTCGGCAAGATCAACAGCGCCAAGAAGGTCGATAAGTGGGTGCGGAGCACCTGCGGCTACTGTGGCGTGGGGTGCGGTCTCTATATCGGAGTCAAGGACGGCAGACCCGTCTATACCAAGGGCGACCCGGCACACCCGGTATCCAAGGGGACACTCTGCCCAAAAGGTCTCACCGAGCACGAGATGGTCACTTCTAGCAACCGCGTCACCACCCCGATGATCCGAAAGAACGGCGCGCTCACGGCGGTCGAGTGGGATGAGGCGTTCCGACACACCAGCGACAAGTTCAAGGAGATACAGGCGAAGTACGGCAAGGGTGCGGTCGCGTGCATCTCGACGGGGCAGTTCCTCACCGAGGACTTCTACACCCTCGGCAAGTTCGTACAGCTGGGGCTGGAGACCAACAACTACGACGGCAATACCACCCTCTGCATGGCGAGCGCGGTGATGGGGTACAAGCAGACCTTCGGCAGTGACGGCCCGCCGGCGAGCTACGAGGACTTCTCCCATGCCGATGTCATCATGCTGATCGGGGCGAACATCGCCGACAACCACCCGATCCTCAAGCTCCATATCGCGAAGAACAAGAAGATCACCGGGAAGAGACCGACCATCATCGTCGTCGACCCGCGCCACTCCAAGACCGCCAATATGGCAGATATCTTCGTCCCGATCAAGCCGCGAAGCGACCTCGCGCTGATGAACGGTCTGTGCTACATCATCATGGAGCAGGGGTGGGAGGATGAGAAGTTCATCGCTGAACGCACCAGCGGGTACAAAGAGTTCCGCAAGCACATCATGGCGAACTACCCGCCACAGGAGGTGGCGCACATCACGGGGATCGATGTCAAGACCCTCTACGAGATCGCCCGAGTCTATGCAGGGGCGGACAAAGCCCTCAGCGCATGGACGATGGGGGTCAATCAGAGCTCTATCGGGACAGACACCGTCAGCTCCATCAACAACCTCGCGCTCATCACGGGGAACCTCGGCAGGGAGGGTGCAGCTCCCTTCAGCATCACGGGACAGTGCAATGCGATGGGGACGAGGGAGTTCGGATTCACCAGCTCCATCCCGGGGTATCGTAACTTCGCTTCACAGACCGACCGCGAGGAGTTCGCCGCCCTCATCGATGTCCCCGCGGAGCTGATCCCGGTCAAGCGCGGCTACAGCTACCCGCAGATCATCGAGGCGATCGAGCGCGACGAGATCAAGGCGCTCTGGATCACCGCGACCAACCCGCTGGTGAGCTTCGTCGACCAGAACCGCCTGCGCGCCGCGTTCAAAAAGCTCGATATCCTCGTCGTGCAGGATGCCTTCATGTCGGAGACGGCGGAGATCGCCGATGTGATCTTCTCCGCGGCGACATGGAGCGAGAAGGAGGGGGTCTACACCAACAGCGAGCGCCGCTGCAACTACGCCAAAAAGGCGGTCGAACCGCTGGGCAAGACGATGAGCGACGCCAATATCGTCATGGAGTTCAGCAAGTACTTCGAGGGGAAATACGAGCTCCTCTTCGGGCATCTGCAAAACAGCCGCGATATCTTCGAGGAGATCAAGAGGGTGAGCGCGGGGAGACTCTGCGACTACAGCGGCATGAGCTATGAGCTGATCGAGGAGCTCGGCGGCATCCAGTGGCCGTGCAACGAAGCCAACCCCAAAGGGACGAAACGCCTCTACGGCGAAGGGTTCGCGTGCCCCACCGAGGATGGCAAAGCGAAGCTCCTCCCCCTCGACTGGCAGCCGCTCGCCGAGAGCTGCAACCCCGCCTTCCCTCTCGTGCTCAATACGGGGCGGACGGTCGAGCAGTGGCACACCCGCACCAAGACCAGGACGATCGACCTCCTCAACAACCTCGCCCCCGAAGCGTGGTGCGAGGTCAACCCCCTCGATGCCGCCAAGCTCCAGGTGAGTTCGGGCGACCGTATCAGGATAGGCAATGCCCGCGGCAGCGTCGAGGAGCTGATCGTCAAGGTGAGCGAGAGCGTGCGGGAGGGGAATGTCTTCGTACCGTTCCACTTCAGCGAGCAGCTGATTAACGCACTGACGATCTCGGACTTCGATCCCAAGTCCTTCGAGCCTAACTTTAAGCAGTGTGCGGTTAATATCTACAGCGAAGCCCTCCCTGAAGGGATCAGGATGCAGGAGAACGAGATCGCAGGAGCCCTCTCGTACCAAAAGGCTGAGAGCGAATCTGCCCCTGCACTATCAAAAGTGAAAGAGAACCGATGAGACCATCCACCCTCCCCATACTCCTCAAGGATCAGAAGATACTCCTCATAGGGGGAGGGAATGTCGCCCTCCAGAAAGCGAAAGTACTCAGTGAGAACGATATCGACTTCACGATCGTCTCCAAAGAGTTCAAACCGGAGATACTGGAGACCACCGAGAAGATCATCTGCAAACCGTTCAAACTCAAAGATATCGGCGACTTCAGGATAGTTATCGACGCGACGGGTGATCCGAAGACAGCGAAGAAGCTCGTGAAGTACAGGAAAAAGCACCCCATCCTCCTCAATGTCGTCGATGTCCCCGCTCTCTGCGACTTCTACTTCATGGCGCTGACGAAGAACAGGCCGCTCCAGATAGCCGTATCGAGCAACGGCGCGTCGCCGACAGCCGCGAAGTTCTTCCGCGATGAGTGCGAGAGGCTCATCCCCGAGGATATCACCGCCTACCTCGAAGAGAAGCAGAGACAGAGAGACCAGGGGATCATCGATGTACCGTTAACTCAAAAAGAACTGCTGATCAAAAAGTCCAAGGTCTATCTCGTAGGCTGCGGTCTGGGCGATCCCGAGCTCCTCACGATCAAGGCGTACAAGACGATCCAGAGCGTCGATGTCGTCCTCTACGACCATCTCATCTCACAGGAGATTATGGATATCGTCCCCGAAACGACCCTCAAAGTGAGTGTGGGCAAGCAAAAGGGGTTCCACTCCAAATCACAGGAGGAGATCAACGAGCTCATCATCCGCTATGCCAGGGAGGGGAAGAGCGTCGCCCGTCTCAAGAGCGGCGACCCCTTCGTCTACGGCAGGGGTGCGGAGGAGATGGAGGATATCCTCCGCGAGGGGATAGAGAGCGAAGTGATCCCCGGCATCAGCTCCTCAATCAGCGGCTGCTCGATGGCAGGCATCCCCATCACCGCACGCGGCTACGCCAGCGGTTTCACCGTGGTCTCCGCCCACCTCAGAGGCGACAGGATCAAGCTCGACTGGGTAGAGCTCCTCAGCCGCAAAGACCACACCGTCGTCGTCCTGATGGGTATCACAAAGGTGGGAGAGATCGTCGAAGAGGCCGCCCGACTCGGCATCGAGTCATCCAAGAAATGCGCCATAGTCTCCAACGCCAGCCGCCCCAACCAACGCGTCGTCACCGCGACCCTCGACACCCTCGAAGAGAAAGCAGTAGACATGGAACGCCCCGCCATCCTCGTCTTCGGTGATGTGGTGGAGTATCGGAAGGTGTTTGGGCTGGAGAAAACGATTTTACAATAATACTTCCACGCTTGTCAGATATTGTTTTCATTTATTCTTTCTCCTCATGAATGGTAGATTGGAACAATAGATTAGCATTGCAAGTTTGTTTCAATATCGTTTTCTTTTAAGTGTGTCTCAATTTTGTTGAGATAAACTGTAACAATATTGTAGTATTTCTCCCATTCCTTGCACGGGGGAAACTCAGATATATGAGTTCTAGCACGATTAATAAAAATAGGAATCGGATCTGAATTCTTAGATATATAGCAACCTGTGATGTTATTTATATAACACACTAATGTATAAACTGTGACATTACGCCGATATCCCCGATTCGGAGCATATTCTTTTGAATTCAGTAAAGTTTGCAGGTTAGTAATCTCATGATTGTCGAATAGTGGCAAGTCTTCCTCTTATTCATTCACTTATTTGGCTTCCTAATTTGGATGTGAGTGATTTTTTGCATTCAAGTCTATCACAAAAATATCAAAAATCAAAGTGTTTCTAAGGTGATTTCACAGAAATTTATCTAGTGAAGTTGTTATTAGAAAAGGGAAAATTTTGTGGGTACAATTTATTACACCGATATTTTAGAGAATTGACATATTTCAGTATTCGGAATAAATGGTGCATCAAGATGCACCCTACGCAACGATGGAATATCTTTATAACAAGGTATTCATCACATGGCAGCGAGCCAAACGGGCACTCTAATCAAAGATCACGATCGACCGTCCAAAAGGTATCCTCGCCCTGCTCTGTGAGAGCGCCCAGAGGACTTCGTAGGCCGGGGGGATGCGGGGGAATATCCCTTCGCCGTCGGTGAAGTAGAGGAGCATGGTGGAGTTGGGGATGTGGGTGTCGACGAAGTCGAAGACCGGACGGTAGTCGGTGCCGCCGCCTCCGCGGAGGGTGAAGTCGAGCTTGTCGCCGCCGCGGAAGGTGTAGTGCTCGTGTACCTTGGCGTCGGCGATGAGGAGTTCGATGGCGACGGTGGGGAAGTTCTCCATGATCGACTTGAACTCCGCGATAAATGCGCCGAGCAGTTCCTCCCTGATCGAGCCTGATGTGTCGATCGCTACGACGAGGCTTAGCGTGTCGCTGGTGAGCGAGGGGAGGGCTACGCCGCGGTAGAGGTGCTTTTTGTTCGGGGGCATGAAGGCGTAGTTGTTCCTCATGTGGCGGTTGATAGCGTTGTAGAGCTCGAAGCGCCAGTCGATATCGCGGGCGCGTACCTTTTTGCCGAATCGCTCGAGCCCTTTGGGGAGGGAGCTCTTCTTGGAGGCTACCTGGTTGGCTATGGTGGAGGCGTACTCCCACTCATCCTCGATATGGTTGTTCGACATCTTTTTGCGGGTCTTGAAGAGTTTGCTGTCGCCGCCACGCTTTTTGATGAAGCTTTCGAGGTTCCTGGCATCTTCGTAGCTGTCCTCGCCGCTCTCTGTGATCAGCTCCTTGAGCTTCTCGTATATCTCCTCGGCGTACATATTGCGAAACTCACGGTCGTAGTTTGCCCCCTCGGGGATCTTGAACTTGTTGGCGTGGAGCATATTGTTGATCGCGTAGTCGGTGGCGAGCTGCCAGAGGTAGCCCTGCCGTTCGAGCTTGCGCTGCTGGTGGGCGAGGATGTGGTGCATCACGCAGTTGGTGAGGATGAAGAAGAGCTCATCCATCGTGCACCCCTCGATGAACTGCGGGTTGTAGAGGAACCGCTCGCCGTTGCTGGCGAAGGTGGCGATACTCTCTCTGGGCTCGTGTTTGAGTCTCGAGGCGAGCATACCGAAGTAGGGGTGCCTGGAGGTCAGCTGGCTCTTTGCCTTGACGAGGAGGTTTTCGGCAGACATCAGTGGAGGAGGGTGTTGAATTTTCTCATCCAGAGCGCCCAGCTCTTGACATAATCAAGCTCGATATTGCGCTGGCGCAGGTCCTGGATGATCATCACGGCGAACTCACCGGGGAGGCCCAGCGTGTAGCGGACGAGGTTGTCGAGCTCTGCCGCTCTGGTCTCGTCGCTGATGCGCAGGGCAAGGGCAGTGCAGAGGATATGGAGCGCGGAGGTCTCGGCGGGGACATCGGTGACCGTCCCGCCCAGTATCCCGTCGATATCGGGGAGCGATCCTGCCACCGAGCGGAAGCCGAGGAACGACGCCGCCAGCTCCTCGCCGATAGCGCCGCCGATCATCGGCAGCAGCAGGTCATCCTCGGGGGCGGAGAGGAGTATCTCGTTGACATACTCCCATGTCCTCGGAGTCGCGAAGGCCTTGGAGTCGCTCTTGGTATCGAAGGCGAAGAGTGCATCGGGGCGGTAGGAGATGAAAGCGATGATCGAGGTGTCGATACCCGAGCGCTTCGCCCATTCGCTCCAGTCGCCCACGCTCACCTCCATCTCGAGGTGGACGAAGCGGTTGGCCAGCGGGCTTGCCATGCGGAAGACCACGCCGCGGTCGCTTTCGCGGTTCCCCGCCGCTACGATCGACCATCCGTCAGGGAGGGTGTATTCGCCGATCTTGCGGTCGAGGATCAGCTGGTAGGCAGAGGCCTGCACCATCGGCGCGGCGGTATTGAGCTCATCGAGGAAGAGGATTCCCTCTTTGTGACTCCCGTCGGGGAGGAAGGAAGCCGGGGCCCATACGGCGCTGTTGTCCTCGGAGTTGAAGAACGGGATACCGCGCAGGTCGGTAGGGTCGAGCAGCGAGAGGCGGAGGTCGATGAACTCGATCCCCCGCTCACGGGCGATCTGGGCGACGATGGAGGATTTCCCGATACCCGGAGGCCCCCAGAGGAATACCGGGACTTTCCTTCTCGTGAGGTGTTCTATCGATCGTTTGGCACTTTTGGGATTCATGGTACTCCTTTATTGGAGAGGAGCTTTGCAATATGTATGCCAAAGGGGCGTATACTGATCCCGGTGTGCTGCAAAATGTATTTTTGGAGTATTTACTCCATAAAGTATTGACATTTGTCACGGTACTGGATATAGTATGGAGTAATTACTCCAGAAAGGACGGATGATGAAAAGCAGTGTATTGATCGTGGGCGGCGGTGTAGCAGGGTTGATGATGAAGAACAGGCTCGAAGCGCTCGGGTACGAGCCGATCCTCGCCGAGAAGGGCGAAAGGCTCCGCGCGGAGGGGGCAGGGCTGCTGCTCGGTGCCAATGTGGTGAAACTCTTCGGTGATATTGGGCTGAAGGAGAAACTTCTCGCACAAAGCCGTATACTGAAACGGCTCGTCTCCACGGATGAGAACGGGAAGGAGATAGGGCGGATCGACCTCCAGAAGATCGAAGAGCGGAGCGGCTATGCGACCGTGACGATCCATCGCCACCTCCTCCACGAACTGCTGAGCAGGAGTGTCGACCAGGGTACCATCCGCCTCTCCCACAGGCTCCAGAGTCTCAGGAAAGTGGAGAACGGGTACGAAGCGGTGTTCGGGAACGGTACCGCGGAGCGCTACGACCATGTCATCGGGGCGGACGGTCTCTATTCGCGTGTTCGTGAAGAACTTTTCGGCGAAGTCGGGATCGTATCGAGCATGCAGGGGTGCTGGCGTTTCGTGATAGATACGCCTGAGGGGTTCGACAGCACTGCCGCCTATGAGATGTGGGGCGATCAGAAGCGCGTAGGGATGTTCCCGCTCGGGGAGGGGAAACTCTACTGCTTCCTCGTCACGACGCTCCGTGGAGGAGAAGAGAACCTCGGGTTCGAAGAGATACTGCGGATGTTCGAAGAGTTCCGCGGCGAGTGGCCGTCGGTGTCGCAGCATATCGACATCACTTCGACGGAGCTGCTGTATGGGGTGCTGGCGGACACAGCGGAGATCACCCTCCAGAAGGACGGCGTCGTTCTCCTCGGCGACGCAGCCCATGCCACCACGCCCAATATGGGGCAGGGGGCGGCTATGGGGATGGAGAGCGCGATCGTCTTCGCAAAGCTGCTGGAGGAGCACGGCTGGGATGAGGCGGTCAAACTTTATGAGACGAAACGGTATAATAAAGTCAAACAGATACGCGACAAATCAAGGCTCTTTGGCAAGATATCCCATCTCCCCTCCCCATGGATGCGGAGCGTGCGGAATTTCATCTTCAGGATCATCCCTGACAGCGTGATGGAAAAAGAGCTGGAGCGAAGTATCTTCGACGAATAAAGGGCACCTCAAAAACCCACTCAAAATACAAATATTCCTGCGCCATACGAACGCTTTTCCCCTTTTCAAGGGTTGAGCGCACTGCTTGTCACATTTGTTTTTGAGTTTGGGTATAGTTTTTAGAGATGCCCTAAAGTGAAGGATAGCATTGTCATCATCAACCAGGGAGAAAATACTCGATACCGCCTTATCGCTGTTCAATGCGAGCGGGACAAGGCCGGTCACGACGAACCATATAGCCAAAGAGTGCGGCATAGGGATGGGGAATCTCTACCACTACTTCAGGAACAAAGAGGATATCATCCGGACCCTTTACAACCGGATGGGGGAGGAGTGGGACTCGCAGGCGCTCGGGGTAGAGAAGATGACGATGGAGGTGTTCGGGCAGATCAGGGAGCATTCGGACAGCCTCTTCGTGAAGTACCGCTTCATCCACGATGAGCTCTACACCCTCTGCCGGATCGACCCGGAGCTCGCAGCGCTCAACCGCGAGAGGCTGATCCTCCGCAAAGCCCAGACAAAAGGGCTCATCCTTGCACTGATCAGGGATGAGGAGTTCGAACCGCTGGGTGAGCGGGAGCTCGAGCTGCTCATCGATACGATATGGATGTACGCGATATTCTGGCACCCCTACCGGGAGATGCTCTCGGAGGGTGGAGCGGCTGCCGCACCGGATTTCGACCGGCTGATCATGAAGTTCCTGGTCAGGAAGCAGTGATCTCTGCGGTATAAGCGCTTATGAAAAAACTATGAAAAGATTTGAAATGGACAAGAACAACCCCACGGCTGTCTGCGCGATCTGCGGCAAAAGCTTCCCCCTTCGCTCCCTCATCCCCGGCGGCGCGGTGCGCGATACGGTGAGCGCGCAGATCGTCCGCGACCATCCCGAGTGGTCCGTGGAGAGCTATATCTGCCGTACCGACCTGAGAAGATACCGGACCGACTATGTCGACTCCCTCCTCCAGTCAGAGAAAGGGGAGCTGACCGATCTGGAGCGCGAAGTGATCGAAAGTATGCGAGAGCATGAGCTCCTGACAAAGAATATCGAAACGGAGTTCGACCAGTCATGGACGTTTGGCGAGAGGCTCGCCGACAGGATCGCGACGTTCGGTGGGAGCTGGTATTTCCTGATCCTCTTTGGTCTCTTCCTCGGTGGCTGGATAGCGATCAATTCGTTCGTGCTGACAGTGCGTCCGCCCGATCCCTACCCCTATATCCTTCTCAACCTGATCCTCTCCTGCCTTGCCGCGATCCAGGCTCCTATCATCATGATGAGCCAGAACCGTCAGGAGGCGAAAGACCGTCTCCGCTCGGAGCACGACTACCAGGTCAACCTCAAGGCAGAGCTGGAGATCAGGCATCTCAACGACAAGATCGATCACCTACTCTCGCACCAGTGGGAGCGGCTGGCGAGGATACAGGAGATACAGCTCGATATGCTCGAGGAGCTTGGGAAGAAGAAGTAGCCGAAGCAAGCCCTCAGACTATCGTCACCGCAGCCGATACCCCATCCCCGATACGTTCCTGATATAGTCGCCGCCGAGCTTTTTGCGGAGGTCGCGTATGACGCTTCGGATCGCGGAGGGGGTCATCGGCTTGCTGCCCCAGACGCTTGATTCGATGCTTTCGTAGGTGTGGACGCTTTGGGGTTCTTTGTAGAGGAGCTTCAGCAGGAGCATCTCTTTGTTATTGAGGGGTATTTCCTCGCTGTCACGAAGGATCGCGCTGCGGTTGGGGTCGAAGGCAGTTACTTCATCGATGGGAAATATCTCTTCACTGCTGCCAAGCTTCTGGATATAGACCTCGAACGCTCCGAAGAGCTGCTCTTCGGTGATCGGTTTGGTGATGTAGCGGTCGACCCCGCTGTGGATCGCGTGGAGGAGGAGGTCGGTGTCGGTGTGTGCCGAGACGATGATGGTGAAGAGCTCCGCGCGCTCCCTGCCGATCCTCTCCAGCATCTCGTAGCCGCCCATGTGGGGCATCTTGAGGTCGGTCATGATGATATCGGGGAGATGCTCCTCGTACTCCTCGAGCCCGTCGAGTCCGTTCATGGCGGTGTAGACCTTCTTGAAGAAGTGTCCGAGCATCGAGGCGAGGTTCTCGCGGATGATCCGCTCGTCCTCTACGATGAGGATGGTCTTACTTTTGAGCAGTTCGAGATGTTGCATCGGGGCTCCTTGTGATGGGGATGGTGATGACGAAGGTCGCTCCTCTGTCGCTGTTGTGGGCGTTGAGCGTGCCGTGCATGTGCTTGCGGATGATCTCCTGCGAGATGTGCAGACCGATCCCCGTGCCGCCGGACTCCTTGGTCGTGAAGTAGGGCTCGAATATCTTGTCGAGATACTCCCGGCTGATCCCGCCTGCGTTGTCGCTGATCTCGCAACAGAGGCTCTCCTCTCTGCGGTAGAGTCTGATATCGATCTGCGGGTTGGGGGTAGCCCGCTCGATGAGGACATCCTTGGCGTTGGAGACGAGGTTGAGGATCACCTGTGAGAACTCGTTGGGGTAGCCATAGGTGACGAGCCCTTCCTCCGAGTCGAGCAGCAACCTGATGTTCCTGTTCTGGAGGGTCGCTTCGAGGATATTGCAGGCGCGTTTCACCTCTGCGGTGAGGTCGAACTCCTCTTTTTCCTTATTTGGTTTGAAGAAGTTGCTGAAGTCGTCGATGGTGCGCGACATATAGCCGAGCTGTTCATTCGCTTCGTCCATGTGCCGGTCGAGGAACTCCCTGTCGACGCCGTTGGCTATAGCTGTCCACTTGATGTTCATCATGATGGCGCTCACGGCGCTGATGGGCTGGCGCCACTGGTGGGCGATATTGCCGATCATCTCGCCGAGCGCTGCGAGCCTGGACTGGCGGATGAGGAGGTTCTCTTTTTCCCTCTGCTTCTCCACCTCCTCTCTGACCCGGTTGTGGAGCGTCTGGTTGAACTCATCGAGCTCGGTGACCTTCGCTTCGAGCGAGGTGTTGAGTGAGGATATCTTCTTCTCGTCGGCGTATTTGATCCGCTGGTGGATGATGAGGGTGAGGATCGCACCGATGGAAGCGATCAGCAGGAAGAGGATCGTCTGCTCCCTGTCGCGGCTGATGGCGCCGAGCTGCTTGGACTCCTCGGAGATATCGAAGATGACGCTGATACCGCCGCGGATATCGCCCACCTTGTACCCCTGTTTCTTGTGGCAGACGAGGCACTCCTTCTCTGTCCTGAGCGCGCCCATGAAGCGGAAATCGTTCTCCTTGATGTTCCAGTAGTATTTCGCATCGGGGTTGGAGCGGAAGTACTCGAGTATCTTCTTCTCATCTTCGTCGGGGGCGTTGTGTTTGTTGATGAGCTTGTCGCTAGTGATCTTGAGCTTGAATCCGTCACGGCGGCTGGCGATATCGGATATCTGGCGGGTCATAAATGCGGGGTTGACCCATACGAGCGTTTCGTTCTTGTCCGATCTGATGAAATTGGGCTTGAGATAGGGGTTGGGTGCAAGCTTCTCGGTCTTGAGATAGACGCCGTCATAGGCGGCGTTCCAATGGCGCATATCGACGATGAGGTCGAAGATCGCTATCGCTTTGTTCTTGAGACTCTCGTGGAGGAGGGTCTCCTGGGCGGTATAGGTCTTGTTGACCGTCGTCCCTATGATCAGGAAGAGCGACAATAGAAAGAAGATAAAGAGATAGATGATCGACTTTTTGATGGGAACTCCTTTGGGGAAATTATAATATGAATATATATAGTGATATATACTGACCACTGTATAAAAATTAATCATAGAAAAGTATAAATAATGAGTTTATCCCATTTTTTTCCTCACATTATTTGTTTTAATTACTCTTGTAAATTTATTCGAACGGATAAATGAAAAAAATCACAATAATACGAGGAGTATGGTATGGCATATGTTGAGCCTTCAGAATTTTCTACCAAGCTTGTCGACTCGGGTGAACAGAAAGTTTACATGTCGACCAAAGACACAGTTATCAGAGCGTATATGGCGGGTGCGATCCTCGCCCTTGCAGCGGTTTTCGCGGTGACGGTCGCGACGAAGACGGGATCGCCACTTCTTGGCGCACTTTTGTTCCCTGTAGGGTTCATCATGCTCTACCTTATGAAGTTCGACCTTTTGACAGGTGTATTTACACTGGTTCCCCTCGCATGGCTGGACAAGAGAACGGGTGTGACCGCAGGACAGGTGCTCAGGAACTGGGGTCTGGTAGCATTGGGTAACTTCCTGGGTGCATTTACGGTCGCGGCGATGATGGCGTATATCTTTACTATGGGATTCAACACGGACGGCGGTGAGATCGCTCAGAAGGTTGCGAAGATCGGTGAGGCACGGACACTCGGATATGCACAGTACGGTGTTGACGGCTGGTTCACGGTATTTATCAGGGGTATGCTTTGCAACTGGATGGTATCGATGGGTGTTGTGGGTGCGATGATCTCTACATCTGTTTCCGGTAAATGGCTTGCGATGTGGATGCCGGTCATGCTGTTCTTCTTCATGGGCTTCGAGCACTCGATCGTCAATATGTTCCTCTTCCCGTTCTCTTTGATCATGGGTGGTAACTTCACGATCGCTGACTACCTTCTCTGGAACGAGCTTCCTGTGGCACTGGGTAACCTCGTAGGGGGTCTGCTGTTCGTCGGTCTCCCGATCTACTATACCCATGCCAAAGCATCTGCCAAGAGAAAGCTCAACTCCTGAGGAGTTTGAGTATACTACAAAAACACAAGGAGAGATACAATGAAAAAGATCGAGATGACCGAAGAGATCATGGCTGCCAAGAAGCACTCAGGGCTCAGCTGGGAAGAGATCGCCGCAAAGGTCGGTATCTCCCCGGTGTTCCTCACCTCTGTCGCTCTGGGGATGAACTCTCTGAAGCCCGAATTCGTCCCTGGCTTCTGCGAAGTGCTCGGCCTCTCCGATGAGGTGGCTGTCGCATTGCAGGAGTTCCCCAACAAAAAGTGGGATCAGACCGTACCGACCGATCCGCTCATCTACAGACTCTATGAGGTGGTCGGCGTATACGGCGGGACGATCAAAGAGATCGTCCATGAGAAGTTCGGCGACGGGATCATGAGCGCGATCGACTTCTCTATGGATATCGACAAAGAGGAGAACCCTGCAGGTGACAGGGTCAAGATCACTATGAACGGAAAGTTCCTTCCGTACAAGTCCTGGTAATGTCTGGCAATACGCTTCAGGTCAGCGTGGGACTCTACTCCCACAAAGGCCGCAAAGAGATCAACCAGGACTACCAGGGTGTATCCATCCCCGGGGATCATTTGCTGACTACTAAAGGTATAGCGCTCGCCATCGCAGACGGCATCAGCAGCAGCGCCGTGAGTCAGGAGGCATCGCAGATGAGCGTAAGCACTTTCCTCGACGACTACTTCGCCACATCCGAATCATGGAGCGTGCAGAAGTCGGCGGAGAGTGTCATCGATGCGACCAACTCCTGGCTCTATTCGCGAAACAAAGACAACCTCTACCACCTTGAAAAAGACAAGGGCTTCGTCTGTACCTTTAGCAGTCTGATCATCAAATCGACCACGGCACATATCTTCCACCTCGGTGACGCGCGTATCTACCATATCCGTGACCATCAAAGCAGGCAGCTCACCACCGACCACAGGGTCTGGGTATCCAAAGAGCAGAGCTATCTCAGTCGCGCTCTCGGAATCGACTCGCAGATCATCATCGACTATGAGAGCATACCGCTTCAGAGAGACGATCTCTTCGTGATGGCGACGGATGGGGTCTATGAGTTCGTCACGATGGAGTTCATCCTCGAGACGATAGCGCGTTACGAAGGCGACCTCGATATGGCGGCCAAGATCGTCATCGACAAGGCCTACGAGAATGGCAGCGGCGACAACCTCACGGTGGGACTGCTCCGCATCGATACTCTCCCCGACAAGGATATCAAGGAGATACATTCGCATCTCTACGAGCGGCCCATCCCCGCTATCCCGGAGGAGGGGAGCGAGTTCGACGGCTACCACATTCTCCGCAAGCTCAGCTCCTCCTCACGCAGCCACGTCTTCCTCGCAGAGGATATGGAGAACGACCACAAGGTGGTGATCAAGATCCCATCGATCGACCTTCAGGGGAGCGAAGCCTATCTCGAAAGCTTCCTGCTCGAAGAGTGGGTCGCCAAACGGCTCAATAACAACCACATCCTCAGACCCTACACCCCGGAGCGAAAGAGCAGCTATCTCTACACCGCCACAGAGTATATCGAGGGGAAGAGCCTGCGCCAGTGGATGATCGACAACCCCAGGCGCGATATCGGGACGGTGCGCGATATCGCCGAGCAGATCGCGCGGGGACTGCTGGCATTTCACAGGATGGAGATGATCCACCAGGATCTCAGACCCGAGAACATCATGATCGATGCCAGCGGTACGGTCAAGATCATCGACTTCGGCGCAGTAGCGATCAAGGGGATTTCGGAGGTCAATACCTTCATCGAGCGGGAAGATATGCAGGGGACGATGCAGTACTCCGCCCCCGAGTACTTCCTCGGCGAGGGGGGAACCTACCGCAGCGACCTCTATTCGCTCGGTGTCATCGTCCACGAGCTGCTCGGCGGTTCGCTCCCCTACGGTACGAAGATCGCGCGAACGACGAGCAGGGGAGAGCAGAAGAAGCTCCACTACCACACACTCTACCCCGATCGTCCAGTCTGGATCGACGAGACGGTGAAGAAGGCGGTCGCCATCGACCCGCTCAAACGCTACAGCGAGCTCTCGGAGTTCCTCTACGATCTCAAGAATCCCAACGCGGCGTTCATGAACAAAAAGCCCCCCTCGATCATCGAGAGAGAGCCCGATCTCTTCTGGAGAGCGGTGAGCCTGGTAGAACTCTTCATTATCATCATGCTGCTGACGCGGTAGGGGGAAGTTTCAATTACTGAATGGTCAGGGTTGTTCCATATCAGGAGATATGGAACGAGTCAGGTGAACAAGGATAACTGTCAAAGTTATCCTTGTTTTGTGCATCTAATTCATCTTTTAATTCTGGAAACTTTTTTAAAATAGGGGCAATTATTTCATCATATATATCTAAAGCATTTTCTATTATACTTTTTGAAATCTCAGATTTATATGATTCAGTATTTGTCATAACACTTTTTAATTCGTTAGGTTTTAAAATTGTGGGAGGTACATGTAATAATCTCCTATAGCTTTCATATACATTACATAAAATATATTTTGCTTCTTCTTGACTCATTTCCATTCTTTCCTGAGTGGTGATTTGATTATACAAACGAGTATAAATGCGTATTGACTAATCAAAGTCAGTCAAACACTCTACCACTAAAATTTTCATTCAATCCTTAAAAGTACTCAAAACCAATAATAAATCGATTCATTTCTTCCTATTGAAAATCCAATGGTGCATTACGAAGCTGGAGCTTCGTAACGAGTCAAAAATCGCCCCAAAATGTACTAAACTCATGTTCGAACTCTGTTGTTCCATTTGATTTAATTCCAAATATATAAACTTTGTCATATGTTTTTACAGTAATTACATACAACGCATCAGGATTAGATTCAAGCTTTAAGTCTGATTGTATTGAACCTTCTGAGAAAGGTACAATCAGAAGATTCAATTCAATTGTTGAAAGTTCATATTCACTTTTTTGCATTTTGTTTAAAGCAAGCGCTAAAGCAGCTTGCTCATCGATTCTTGTTGGTTTATATTTTTCTATAAATGTTGAGACTTTTTCAATTATTTGACGCCATGCATCAATATTTTTGTTAATTTTATCTCCTAATAAAAAAAAGCCGACAATTGAGCTACCAGTTAAAAATTTCCAGTCTACTTCATTAAACATATCTACTAAAACTCCAGGCCAGTCAGCACCATGTCCAATATTTACTTTTTCAATTTTTAACAAAGGATCAATGTCAGAAAACTTTTCTTTTACTTCGTATAGATATTTTTTTTCCTCCCAATCTTGAGAATCGTAGTATAAATCAGAAAATATAAATTGCATAAAACCCCTTTTTTTAATATTTTGCTCGTTACGAAGCTCCAGCTTCGTAATGCGTATTGACTAATCAAAGTCAGACAAACACTCTACCACTAAATTTTCCATTCAATCCTTAAAAGCACTCAAAACCTACAATAAATCGATTCGCTTCTTCCTATTGGAGTTCCAATGGGCATTACGAAGCTGGAGATTCGGAACGAGTTAAGCGAGTATAGGCAGGGGTGTTTCAGGGATTTGGGATGCATAGTGCGCTGGCAAGCGGCACCCTACGACAGGTGATTCGTCAGGGGAAGCGGAGGGAAGGGGGCGCTACTCTGCTTTCTCCGCTCTGATGGAGTGGTAGAGGGATGCGCCGATGAAGGCGATCCCTATCGTCCCGACGATCACCTCGTTGATCTCCATGAACATCTTGAGGAACATGATGACCGCGAGGGCGGCGATGGCGTAGTGGGCGCCGTGTTCGAGGTAGCGGAACTGGCTGAGTATCTTCCGCTCGACGAAGTAGAGGGTGAGGCTCCTCACGAAGAGGGCACCGATCCCGAGCCCTATCATGATGACGAAGATGTCGCTGCTCAGAGCAAAGGCGCCGATGACCCCGTCGAAGCTGAACGAGGCGTCGAGTATCTCCAGGTAGATCAGCCCCATGATGCCGTTGCGCGTTCCATCGGAGGAGAGGAGATCGTCGAGCGAAGCGATCAGGGAGTGGAGGAGGACGCCGCTGAAGTACGCCAGCGCGATCGATGCGTCGGCGGTGATGTGGATGAGGGAGATACCCACTGCCATGGCGATGATGAGCTCGATATTGTTGACCCTGGAGACGGCATCGACGGCGCGGTTGTTCTCGATGATCTTGATCCATTTGTGCTCCCTGTCCTCATCGAAGAAGAAATCGAGGAAGACCATCATCAGGAACGACCCGCCGAAGGCATAGATGAGGTTCTTGGTCCCTTCGAGGGTGTGGCGGTACTCTTCGGGCTTGTCGAGGGCGAGCATGAAAGCATCGACGAACCCCATCCCCGAGGCGATCGAGACGATCAGCACAGGGAAGACGAAACGCATCCCGAATACCGCGACTGGGATACCGAAAGTGATGAACCGCTTCTGCCAGACGGGCTCCATTGTCTCAAGCACCTTGGCGTTGACCACGGCGTTGTCGAACGAGAGGGAGACCTCGAGGACGGCGAGCAGGGAGACGATATAGACCCCGTAGAAGCCCCAGAAATAGAACGCAGCGACAAGCGCGACGGCGGTGATGAGGAGAGAACCGTAAAAATGTCTCATAAAAAAACCTTCAGTGAGGGAGATCGGAGACGGCATTATAGGAAAATACCACTTAACAAGTGAGTTTCCCCGGTAGTTCCCCGCTTACGGTATGTATTGCTCACTCCATCTGTAGCAAAGGATGGATTTCATCCACCCTATAATCTTAACTCTTAACTCTTAACTCTTCATCTCCCTCTTCATGGTAGAGCGAGAGTGACGGGAATGCGAACTCCAGCGAATGGGTGCGGAGTATCTCCATGATGCGGTACATCACATCCTCCCGTGTCTCGAGCCAGAGTCCCCAGTCGGTCTTCTTGGTGAAGCAGTAGACGAGGACATCGATGCTGGAGCTCGAGAAGCTTTCGAGATAGACGAAGAGGTTCCGTTTGACCCCCAGCGAATCCTCGATCGAGACAAGCTTGGAGCTTTTTTGCTGCTGGAGCTGGTAGGCGGTCTTGTCGGTGGTGATATCGGGATGGCTGCGTAGCATCTGCCGGATGTCCGCTATCGCCGCTTTGATCGCTGCCGGGTCACTGTCGTAGCGCAGGGAGAGGGTCATCTTGATACGGCGTCCGAGGGTGCGGCGGTTCCAGTTCTTGATCTTCTGGTTGGCGATGAGACCGTTGGGGATCGAGACGATGGCATTGTCGAAGGTGCGGAGCGTCGTCACCCGCAGCCCTATCTCCACGACCGTCCCCTCGTCCTGGTCCACGACGATCCAGTCTCCCTGTGAGTAGCTGTCGCTCATCAGGATGGAGACGGTGCCGAAGAAATTGGAGAGGGTTTCACGCGCGGCCAGTGCGATGGCGAAACCCCCTATCCCGAGACCCGAGAGGAGCGTGGTGAGGTCGACACCCGCGAAACGGAGCGAGAAGAGGATACCGATGAGGAAAACAAGGGCATTGACAATCTTGATCGCTACATTGATCAGCTCGCTCTTGATGGCCGTGTTGCTCGATTTGATCTGCTCGATGCGGATGCTGGCCACGGCATTGACGATACGGTAGAGGGCGAGGGTCAGGAGCACCGTGTAGGTGATCTCGAAGAGGGTTCTGTTCCCCCGGCTCATATCGAAATCGGAATAGATATCGACTGTGAGATTGAGACCTATGCTCAGGAGCAGCCAGCCAAGAGGCTCTTTCATACTCTCGATGATCTCGCGCGCATACGTCCTGAAAAGCCCGGCCTTGCGGAGGAGAAAGCTGATGAGGCCGTACGCCAGCGGGTGGATGAAGTAAAAAAAGAGCATCGATGCCGCGATGAGTATCACCTTGATGACGCTCAGGTCATAAGGCTCCAGGATATCGTTGATCTTTGTCCCGATCTTCGAATGGTCGAGGAAGAGGGCAAAGGAGAGGAGGTGGTACTGCTGGTACTTCTCGAGGCGGTAGATCCGTTTGCTGTAGCGGGCGAGGTAGCTGTAGGTGTCGTTGTTGATCTCGAGGATCGTCTGGAAATCCCTCAGTGTCTGCTGGGCATCTTTGAGGCTCTCGCTCTCCCCTTCAGCCCTGGCGAGCCACTGGTAGTCATTCCCGGAGACGATGTCGTCGACCGCCTGCTGGTTCGCGGCTATCTCATCGGCAAGCTTTTTCTCGAACGTTTTGCGGTCGAGGTCGAGCGAGAGGAAGATGTTCTTGAGCATATCGACATGGAGATAGAGTATACGGTTGGCGTTGTAGTTGAGCTCGTTCTTCGCGACGGTATAGCGGTCGTCCCTTTTTTTGGACTGTTTGAGGACCTTCTTGAGGATATAGAGCTTCTTGTCGTAGGCCTCTTTCTGGGCATCGATCTTTTCGGTATCCTGTAGCAGTTCCTCGATATAGCTCATATAGAGGGTATACTGTTCGCTGGCGATCTTCTGGACGCCTTCCTGGGAGATGTTCCCCTCGCGCAGACGGTTCTCGAGCTCTATCTGCTTGTCCACATAGGGGTGGAACCCGCCGTAGAGCACTCCCTGGCACAGAAAAATGAATATAAGAAGTAACCTATTTATGGCCGGCTCCCTGGTCGTCGTCGCACTTTTCTCTCTCGAGTGGATAGAGTTCGAACTTCCCCTTGGTATCCCGTGAAGCGATGAACACCCCCTCTGGAGCCGGGTCTATCTGTGCCTGGGCAGTAATATGAAGCAGGTGATCGCTCTGGCTGTCGAGGTAGTGGAGCTCGATCTCTGCTGCTTCCGGGGTCAGGAGGTAGCAACTGTCGGCACCGATATAGTACTCTCTGTTCATGCCGGTCACCTTGTAGTAGGCATTGCCGTCTTCCATCAGGTAGAGACTCTTGTCTGCGAGATATTCGTCGAGGTCTTTCTGGAGCTTCTCGCTCCCGCTCAGGGGTTTGGGCTCCGGTTCCGGGTCGGCAGAGGGGAGAGAATCAGGATCGATGAGGCTGATGAGGATGGAGGCGAGGCTTTCGAGCTGTTCGATATCGTGCTGCCCGAATCCTCCCTCTTTGTTGAGCAGTTCGATCACGCCGAGTCTTTTGTCGCCGCTGCCGAGGATGGGGGAGGCCAGCAGGGATGAGGTGGTGTAGCCGCTCTTTTTGTCGACACCGCGGAGGAAGACGGGGCTTGAGGAGGTATCGTTCTCGATGACGCTCTGGCGTTTGTGAAAGGCCAGTCCTACGATCCCCGCGTTGGATTTGAGCTTGATGCCGGGGAGACCGTCCATATAGAGGCTTTTGAGCCTGTCCTCTTCGCCGAGGTGGACGAAGATGCTGCACCGCTCGGCTCCGGTACACCCTTTGGCGCACTCTGCGACAAGCCTGAGAGCCTCTTCCGTATTTGCTGTCGCCGTGAGGGTTTGTCTGAGCAATTCGACCGCGGGGTTCTTCTCCATCCTCTCTCCTTTGCACTTGGGGTGTCTCTTTTGGAGCTTTTGTACAATAGTTTATCAAAACAATCCATACAATAAGGTTTTTTGTATATATTATGTGATAATAAGCTTCATTTGGGTAATATACCCCTTCCAAAAAATTCTTGCTCAAAGCTTGGATAGCCTGATGGCTACAGCGATGGGCTATTAAACCAAAAGGAAAGATATGAATTGCTACGAAACGCTCTTTGTCGTTAAACCGACACTTACCGAAGAAGAGATCAAAAACCAGATCGAGTGGGTAAAAGCCATCCTTGAAAAAGAAGGTGCAGAACTCCTCGCTACTGATGATATGGGTATGAGAAAACTTGCATACCAGGTACAAAAGAACAGCAGAGGTTACTATACCGTTCTTTTCTACAAAGCGAACGGAAGCTTCGTAGGCGAGCTTGAAAGAAATCTCAGAAACAACGAAGAGATCATCAAGTTCCTGACCGTAAAATACTCAAAAGTCAAAGAGATCGCTCAGTTTGACAAAATGGTAGCAGCTGCCAAAGGCGGCAAAAAAGCTCCTGTAGCAGAAGAAGCTCCTGCAGCAGCAGAAGAAGCAGCTACAGAGGCATAACCCAAAATAGGAGCCCCTTATGTACAACAAAGTAATATTGATGGGAAATCTCACACGCGATATCGAGCTGCGCTATACCCAGGGCGGAAGCGCGATCGGGAGCACCGGTCTTGCGGTCAACCGCAAGTGGAAGACCAATACGGGCGAGCAGAAGGAAGAGGTGATGTTCATCGACATCACTTTCTTCGGCCGCACCGCGGAGATAGCCAATCAGTATTTGCGTAAGGGCAGACAGGTACTGGTGGATGGAAGACTTTCACTCGAGCAGTGGACGGCTCAGGACGGCTCAAAGAGAAGCAAACACGCAGTCATCGTCGAGAACCTCCAGATGGTTGGCGGACGTGATGATGCGATGGGCGGCGGCAGCAATACGAACAGCAGTTACGGCAATTACGGCGGTAACAGCTATGGCGGGGGGCAGCAGGCTCCTTCGACCAATTACGGCCAGCAGAACTCTCAGCCTGCATACTCGGGCGGACACAACAGCCAGATGAACAACAACATCCCCGAAATAGATATCAGCGAAGACGAAATACCATTCTAGGAGAATACAATGGCAGAAAGAAAAAAATTCAAAAAGAAATACTGCAAGTACTGTGAAGCAAAAACAGACTTCATCGATTACAAAGATGTGGCTCAATTCAAATTCAGCCTCAGCGAGAGATTCAAGATCATGCCAAGAAGACTTACCGGCAACTGCAAAAAGCACCAGGAGCTTGTAACGATCGCTATCAAGAGAGCGAGACAAACTGCCCTCATCCCATACATCGTAGACAGAAAGAACGTAGTAGAGAACCCGTTCGAACTGATCAAGTAAGACCCCTGCGCCCAGCGGCGCAACACTCCGCACTTCGCGGAGTACCTTTCCCCCTCTTTTCATTTCCATCTTTTAGTTCATTCAAGATACAATAATCCTTGTCACTACATTCAAGGAGTCCGCATGACGCACTTTAATAAAATATTTTTTACTGCATTCGTATTCATATCATATGCAGCCGCAGCAGAGCCGTGCAAGCTGCTCGATACCGGCGATATCAAGGGAGTATTCCCCGGAGCCGATATCAAGATCACGATGAACGAGACCAAGCCTGCCAATCCGCTGGGGATCAAGCGGTGCTTCTGGGAGGCGAGCGAGACCGATATGAAGTTCGTACAGCTTACTATCGCCGAGGACAGCGAGGCAAAGATCAAGACCGCCTACCAGTTCGACAACAACAAACAGTATATCGAGAATGTCAAGGATGTCGCAGGGATCGGAAAGAGCGCCTACTATGGCGGCAGCGGTCTCAAGATGGGGGCTGGGCTCCATGTCAGGATAGAAGGCGCATGGCTCAATATCACGGTGGGACTGGGAATAGGCAACAAGGATGAGCAGAAACATATCGATATCGAGAAAGCCCTCGCTGCCAAAGCCATAGCCAACCTGCAAAAGGGGAAATAATGTACTACAGACTTATTCCCATACTGATCACAGTTACGCTCTTCACGGGTGTGCTTGGTGCCAAAGATATCCCCGGCAGCAAGGATCATCCCCTCGTCAAACGCTACAAAGACTCCGAGATCAGGGGCTACGATATGCAAAAGTACGGCGAGCTCACCCTGCCGCTGGGTAAAGCGGTACTGAACGGCAGCGTGGAGTATGCGAAAAAGGAGCGGGTAGAGGGGAGACTCACGAGACTCCTCTATCTCGTACCCGACGACCGCGCCACCCTCGAGGTCTACAAGAACTACGAAGAGGAGCTTCGCAAGGGCGGTTTCGAACCACTCTTCGAGTGCCGCGGCGATGATGAGTGCGGCAGGCTCTTCCACCAGGCGATCTGGTCGCAGGAGCGGGCACTGCACAATGTCAAGTACCTCGAAATGGTCTTCAACACACCCGAAGATCAGCGTCTGATGGTAGCCAAACGCAGCGGTGAAGCGGGCGATGTCTACACCGTCCTTTATGTAGCCAAAAATGCATCCAGCGTCCCCGACTGGGCTAAGAAGCGGGTAACGGTCCTCTTCGAGGTGCTCGAGACGGCCAAGATGGAGCAGAACATGGTGACAGTGAGCGCCGAGAAAATGTCACGGGAGATCAGCACATCGGGTCATATCGCTCTCTACGGCATCTACTTCGATACCGACAAGGCCGATATCAAGCCCGAATCCCACCCTCTACTCTCCGAGATAGCCAAGCTCCTCGGCAGCGATCCCGCCCTCTCGCTCTATATCGTCGGACACACTGACAATACCGGCTCGTTCGCACATAACGAACAGCTCTCGCGCAAACGAGCCGAATCGGTGGTCAAGTACCTGGTCTCCAAAGAGAAGATCGATGCCAAACGGCTCAAGGGGTACGGCGTAGGGCCGCTCGCCCCCGTCGCATCCAACGACACCGAAGAGGGGAGAGCCAAGAACAGGAGAGTGGAGCTGATCAAGCAGTGAAGCTGTGCTTCAGCGGGGAATGATCCCCCGCGGCATCTTCGGATACATCCTGAAGAGTGTCCTGTTATAGAGTTTCCCGTCGAAACACTCCGGCTCGTCGGGATCGTCGGTGCAGGGGAGAACCTGCAATTCCCATTTTCCCTTTTCATAGTGCAACAGGGCGACGATATCCTCATAATTGCTCTTCCCGTCCTTCGAACGTGCCCCTGCGACGAACCACGCCCAACCATCCTCGACATTCAGCGTGCGGAGGGTGAGGACGACATCAAGCTGCGATTTCTCATAGGTATCACGATGGATCGCATCGAGTATTACTTTTCTCCTTGGGTCGTTGAACTCTTTAGTGAGGTCTTTGGGGAAGAGGGGTTGTGGTGTTACCATCAGGACCGCGAGGATAAGCAGGTGGAAAAAGGAGGGTTTCATTGTCTTTCCTAAAATAAGTTGCAACGATTGTACCGAAAATTCTGCGGCAAAGTAGATCGAACTCTGACACATTGAAAAAATTAGAGTATAATCGGGCAATATTTTTCGATAAATCCGGAAAGAAAATCCATGAACCACCTTGAACTCTGGGGGATGAAGAAGGTTGCCTACTTCTACCTCTATTTTCGCAAGTTTTCGCACAAGGAGTACGCCTCGGTGGGCGAGCTCTTCAATGACCGCAGGCTTATTATACCCCTTGCCGTAGCGTTCGCGGTGGGGTTCGTGATGACGCTCCCCATCGTGATCTTCGAGATACTCTACAGCTATACCGCCGACTGGGAGAGTCTCCTCAGCTATGGGGTGATCCTGGCTCTGAGCGTGTTCCTGGAGTTCTATTTCCTCTTCCTGCTCGGGTTCGCGACGCTGGGGTACTATATCCGCCATCTCTACGCCATCGACCGCAGGCATCGGCTGGGCGGGGGCGGGTTTCGCACTTCGTTGGTGCGCATCGCGATGGAGCTCCCCGAAAAGAGGATCGTGAGCTACAATGTCGATCCGTACGAGTACCGTGAGAAGAGGGTATTCCTCCTCTCGCTCCTCTACAAGGCCAAGGTGATCCTCACCTCCGTGGTGCTGAAGTTCCTCTTTCGCAGGCTTTTTGGCCGCAGCGTGCTCCGGGGCTACAGTGCCGCTGTCTCGGCTCCCGTGACGGCGGTGTGGGACGCGGCGGTCTTCTGGCAGACGATGAAGCGGGCGAAGTACAAGCTCGTGATGCGCTTCGTCGCGCGGCACATGGTCGAGCGGAGGATGGAGCTCCTCGCATCCCATACGACGCTGATACTCTACCGCTACTACTACATGGGCGAATACGAGAGCAATCTCAGCTACCTCCTCCAGCATATCTATGCACATACGCCGTTTGACTACGGCAGGGAGGAGTATCTCACAGCGGATATCGCCGCACACCCGCAGCTCATGGCGTTGCTGCTGGCATTCAAGGCGACGCTTTTCAGTGCGAAAGAGAAGCAGATCATCCGGGAGCTGGGGATAGCGGACGAGGTGAAGGTGCTCAGAAGGATGATCGTTTCGGCCGATCTACACGGGCTGGAGAGGTATGTGGATGGGTTATGAAGGAGGAGGTTTTAGGCCTTCCCAAACACCAGGAACTCCTTGTCCCCCTCGTCGATATAGAGATTGATCGGGTTACGGGAGAGGAGTTTCATCTTTTTGAATCCCTTCTGGAGCCTTTTTGCAGGGTGGTAATACTGGTGGATAGTCTCCCGGCTTTTGGTAAAGTGCGTCCCGTCCTGCTCAAAAAGGGTGAAGTGTGACGTGTAGTGACCATCTTCGAAGTCGCTGTCTATAGCAAGAAATCGCTCGCCGTCATCGATCGTGTACGATCCCACTCCGACCTCCTCGAAACCGGCTATAGTATTGATATCGCAGAGGAAATAGCCGCCGCTGTTGAGACGCTCTTCGATACATACGAGAAATTTTTGCAGCGCATCGGGATCGAGGTAGTTGACCATATCGAAAATCGCCGTGATGACATCGTAGCTCCCTTCGAGGTCGCAGAGGTCGACACACGTTGCATCGAGGCCTTTCTCGCTGCTTCGTTTGACCATTTCAGCGCTCAGATCAATACCAAGGAGCCTGGAGGGTCCGAAACGCTCCCGGATGGAGAGGAGGAAATCGCCGCTGCCGCAGCCTACATCGAGAAGCGAATCGAAGGTGAACTTCTCAAGGAAATCGTAATAATATTCGTAGAGGGCGGGAGCAGACTCCTTGATCCCTATGAGGTCTTCGACTTTGGCGTAAAGGTCGAGATTATTTGACACGGCTCTTGACTACATCGTTGATCTTCTCGTAGAGTGAGAGGATCTCGTCCTTTTTGGCGTAGTAGCTGTTCTTGTTGGCGATGAGGTGGGCAGAAGAGTCCATGATGTTCTCGGCGACCTTGAGACCGTTCTCCCTCATCGTGTTGCCCGTATCGACGATGTCGACGATGGCATCGACCAGGCCTACGAGGGGGGCGAGCTCGATGGAGCCGTAGAGCTTGACCACTTCGACGCCGACGGCTCTCTGGGCGAAATAGTTCTTGGTGATATTGACCATCTTGGTGGCTACCTTGATCGCCGGTTTGTTCCAGTCGAGCTCATCGTCGTTCTTGATGCCGATAGCGACGCGGCATTTGCCGAGGTTCATATCGAGGAGGCTGATGATATCGAGCTCCTTTTCGGTGATGACATCCAGACCCACGACCCCGAGGTCCGCCGCGCCGTGCTCGACATAGGTGGGGACATCCTGGTTGCGGACATTGAGGAAGCGGAACTCGCCGATATCGAGGATGAGCTTGCGGCTCTCGAACTCGAACTCACCGCCGAAAATCTCGGCGAATATCTCCAGTGTCTCTTCGGCGATTCTACCCTTTGGCAGTGCGATAGTTAACATATATTACCCTTTCAAAACCTTCTGCATCCCTTCAAATACCAGTGTGTCACTGTAGACAGACCCCCCGAACAGTGAGGAGAGGAAACGGCCGTCTCCCCCGGTGAAGTAGAGCTGCCTGCCGTCTGCATGGAGCTCTATGGCAGATTTGATAGACGCGATTATACCATAGCTAATCCCATCTTTGGTTGTAGCGGGGAGGCGGGAGAGGTCTACAGAGTAATTGATTTCCGTCCGCAGAGCGGGGGAGATCGCTGTGTAGGAGTGGAGCCGCGCTGCGATCCCCTCGAGGATGAAGCCCCCACGGTACGCACCTCCCTCCATCACATCAACGGTGATGGCGGAGCCTGCGTCGACCAGCACGCCGTCGTCCCGGCTCAGGCACAAGGCGCGCCTGTCGATTCCCATCGTCCCGTAGGCGCCTTCGAGCTGCATCAGGTGAGAGACATCGCGCCACATCGGCAGTGCAGCAAGCTTCGCAGAGAGAGCAGTGTTGACCGAGATGTAGGAGAGTGGAGTGCCTCCGTACTGTACCATCGCTTCATCATGGGGGAGATGGATGACACTTCTGCCGTCGTAGATATGGATATGGGTATTGCCGATATCGGCGAGGAGTCTCGAGTGCATTGGTTTTCCGTACAATTTTGTTGTACTGAAGTATTGCAGAATTTTTTTTTGTTATTGTTGAAGTATATAAAAAAGAAGAGAGGTCTTTTGGTTATAATAACATAAAGTAATCAAAGGAGAGGGTTCCATGCCGATGTTTTCACGGAAGAAAGAAGCAAAATATACTGCTGCCGAGATCATGCTGGGTATTAATATACTCAATCAGGTCAATATGCCTTTGCGGTTTCTCTATCAGATTTTCGAAGAGAACAACAGGGACCCCTTTGCCATCATGCTGATCTCGGCATTGCATACCGATCTTGGAGAACTGGTCAGGGCTCAGAAAAGAGAGAGCGATATGCTCTTCGAAGTGGACAAGGGTGAAAATATCTATGCGATCATCTGCCAGGATACGAAGGTCGACGGCGGATACTATCTCATCAACAGGCTGAGCCGCTATATCTACGGGGATCAGGGATCGGATTTCATCGCGACGGTCGTCGAGATCGTCAATACCGACCATCGCCCCGAAGAGGTGGTCCTCAAACTCCTGGATACCTACCTGGCGGTCAAAAAAGACGGTCACTCCCGGGAAAATATCTTTCATATCCTCCGTTAGGTATTTGCGGTCGTGGAGCAGAGAGTGAAAAAAAGTGATTTAGGTTATAATTGTCTTTCCAAAGACACAGTGAACAAAGGAGCAAATCATGATATCAAAAAAATTTGAGCGGAGCCGCACTTCAAGATATGACGAGAACGAGCTGCATCTGGCATCGGCTATACTCGAAAAGATCGAAAGACCACTGAGGCTCCTCTATACGCTGCTGGATTCGAGCAGCGAAGAGACATTTACCATCATGATGCTCTCGGAACCCGATACGGAACTTGCAGGGATCATCAGAAAACACAAAAGGACTACCGACCTTCTCTTCGAGATCGGCAGCGGTGAGAACCTGTCTCTTGTGATCTGTCAGGATACTTCGATCGACGGAAGCTACTACTTCATGAACCGTCTCAGCAAGGAGATCATCAATGCCGGCGGCAAAAGGTTGACGTCGGTGATGGTGCAGGTGGTGCACTGTGGCTATACTGCCGAGCAGATCGCTCTGAAACTCCTTGACGTCTATACGCAGGCAAAAGCCGACAATATATCATTGGCCGGTACATACCATATCCTGGATTGAGCAGGGTATGAGGATATATTACTATGCCTTCACAGGGCACAAATGGGGGCTTGACAGTGTCAAAAGGGCAGCTGCCCTGATCGGCGCTATGGAGACCAAAGGGATTGGGATCGAGCTTCTTGTCAATGATTTTCGCGCAGGTCTGGCAGCGAGGGAGTTCGGTATAGCCGATGCGGTCACGATCGAAAGCTACAAGGATATCGATGCCGTCGCGGAGCGGGGGGATATCGTATTCATCGATACACCCGAGGATATCAGCGAGAGGCTCGAGCGATACAGCGATGAGTTCGGACAGCTTTTTATCGTAAGCGACAGGGAACGCGAGAGGATATATACGGAGCGGTATCTTACCCCAGCGGATCAGATGTTCCCGTCGATCCTTGTAGCCGATGAGTATTTTGAACCGCTGGAGAAGGAAAAGCGTGTGGTTTTCTTCCAGGGGGATGCCGACTATGACAAAGTGATCCTCAAACACGCAGAGTTCTTTGAGGGGAGTGGTATGGAACTGATCCTCGGTCACTATTTCTTCCTTCGTTATGAAGATGAACTCGCTCCACTTTTTACGACGATGCATGAGGCCGAGGAGTACACGCAGTTGATACGAAGCAGCAGTGATGTCGTGACGGCTTCGGTCCAGTGCGCGCTCGAAGCGGGTGCATCACAGGCGAATGTACTCTATATCATGAGCGGGAACGACTCTGCTGAGATGTTGGAGATGCTGGGGGAATATGACATCAAAATTATTGATGGATATAATCGCAATGGTTTACAAAAATTTATCAACTCCGATCCCGTGATTCATAAAAACCTGACGAATCACATGGAAAGGCTCGTTACTTCGCTTTTTGAGGCAATTAATTCATAAGACTTTAATACTATTGGCACTATAATCTTCAGATTAAATTTTATCTAAAGGAAAGGTATGAGTAGTAGAAGAGACTTTATGGGTAAAGCACTCGGCGGTTTTGCTGCACTTGGCGGTATTGCTGCGCTCTATGCGATGAAACGAAGCTGGGATCCGCTTCCAAGCGTAAAGGCTGCCGGTTTTACGACTGTAGACTTAAGCGCGGCTGAACCAAATGTTCTAAATGTTGAGAAGTGGAGAGGGAAGCCTATCTTTATCCTCAAAAAGACTCCCGATATGAAACCGGATGATAGAGATGTTGTTGTCGGAAGCGACAGATTCCATGTCTCTATCGGTCTTTGTACCCACCTTGGTTGTATCCCTGCATACCAGGCTGACAATAAGAAATTCAAATGTGCCTGCCACGGCGGCGAGTTCGATACAAGCGGACACCAGATCTTCGGTCCTCCACCAAGTCCTCTTGAGGTTCCACCGTTCAAGATCGACGGAACAAAGATCGTACTCGGCGAAGCCGGTCCTGAGTACACCAAAATGAAAGACGCCGGTCTAACGGTATAAGGGGTGAGCTATGGCACATTTTGAAAAAGCAAACAGCATCAATGAATGGATGGATCAGAGGCTGGCGGTAAACACGCTCAAAAAAGTAATGCAGACTGAGTACTGGATTCCAAAGAACATTAACTTCCTTTGGGCTATGGGTATGGTACTCGCTGCGACATTCGGTATCCTTCTCGTGAGCGGTATCTTCCTTTTGATGTACTACAAGCCGGATGTCAATATGGCGTTCGACAGCGTCAACTACACTATCATGACAGAAGTCGGTTACGGCTGGCTATGGAGACATATCCACGGTGTCGCTGCATCTCTCGTCTTCCTTGTGATCTATATCCACATGTTCACAGGTATCTACTACGGTTCATACAAAAAGGGTCGTGAACTTATCTGGCTGTCAGGTATGCTTCTTTTCGTCACTTTCTCAGCCGAAGCGTTCTCGGGATATATGCTTCCATGGGGTCAGATGAGCTACTGGGCTGGTATGGTTATCACCAACCTTTTCTCTGCAGGTTCTCTTGAGCTTTACGGTCTTGTCGAGTGGATCAGAGGTGACTATGTCCCAGGTGATGCGTTCCTTACAAGATTCTTCATGCTGCATGTACTCCTCCTGCCGCTTGCTATCATCGGTCTGATCGTACTTCACTTCGGTACGCTCCGTATCCCGCATGTCAACAACCAGGACGGTGAAGAGTTCGATTTCGCTGAAGCTGCGAAGCTCTACAAAGAAGGCAAGGTCAAAGAATCAAAGGTTATCCCTTTCAGCCCTGTCTTCCTCAGTAAAGACGTTTTCGTACTCGGCGTATACTTTATCCTTTTCTTCTACCTCGTGTTCTTCCACTTCGAATTCGCGATGGACCCGGTCAACTTCGACCCAGCAGATGGACTCAAGACTCCTCCGCACATCTATCCTGAGTGGTACTTCCTCTGGAGTTATGAGATCCTCAGACCATTCCCGAAAGACCCGGGTCTAGTAGCGTTCGGTATCGCGCAGGTGATCTTCCTTATGCTTCCGTTCCTCGACAGAAGCCCGAATGTGGCGCCTGCAAGCAGAAGAGGTCTCTTCAATGTATGGTTCTGGATCATGCTCCTCGATATGCTTGTCCTTACGGTCATGGGTAAACTTCCACCGCAAGGTATCTGGAATACTATCGGTCTTGTAGCTGCACTTGTGTTCTTCGCATTGTGGATTGCACTGCCGATCATCACAAAATCAGAAAAAAAACTATAAGGAGCAGGGGATGAAAGAACTTAAAATATTCAGTGTCGTAGCGATCTTCACGCTCATCCTCTACTGGGGTGTCGAGCCGTTCGCTCACTCCCAGATGCACAAGCATGTAGAGGGACACAACTTCACATATGACGGCACAGCCGATATCGAAGAGGCAGAGGCAAAAGTAGCAGTTGCTAAAGAAACAAAGACAAAAGTAGCAGAAGCTGAAGCGACACTCGCTGCGAAGAAAACATTCTGGGCAGATGTCAAGAGAATCTCAAAGCTTAACGGCAATGCGGCAAACGGTGAAGGTCTCTTCGCTATGTGTGCAGGGTGTCACATGGAAGGCGCTGTCAACATGGGCGGTGTCACACCTCCAAGCCTTGAGAAAGCAGGCGCACTTTATGACAAGAACTACCTGATCGCTCTTGTCAAGAACCCGGCAATGGCATCAAATGTTGACCATAAGTATGCCGATACTATGATGCACCCGATGGGTTCTGTCACTACTATGGTTGTAGACGATCAGTCTATCGCTGATGTAGTAGCATTCCTCATGGAGAAAAAGAAAGGCGAGATGACCTCAAAAGAGGCATTCAAAGACGCTTGTGGCAGATGTCACGCGATGAGATACGCCAAGACGACTCAGATCGGCGACACTCCTGTATTCAAAGAGAAAAAAGACGCTCTCGCTCACGAGATCAAAGTACTTGACGAGCAGGCTCTTGTCAAAGGTTACATGGGTAAATTACCACCTGACCTCTCTATGATGATCAGAGCAAGATCGGCAGAATATATGGAGACATTCGTCGAGAACCCGCAGTCACAGCTTCCTGGTACTTCAATGCCAAGAACAGGTCTCAGCCATGAGGGTTACGAGAAAGTCAAACAATACCTCACAGAGATCGGTGATCCTAGCAAACCTGCAAGAGAAGCAATCGGACCATGGGTTGTCCTCTTCTTCGTAGTGTTCTCTGTACTTGCACTCCTCTGGAAAAAAGAGAAGTGGAGAGACCACCACTAATTTCCATCTCAAGAGCTTAAGCTCTTGGGAAACTAATACCCACAATCCACTCTACCCTATTTTTCTTCCAAATATCTTTATCCCTATCACTACTTTTTTGCATAGAATTATCCTATGAACAGAGCTGTATATTGTAACAAGCAGAAGATTTCTGTATGTGTGAAAATAAAATCGCTTGCTGTTGGGAAATGATTGGTCTTTCGTGGTCCTGAACTTCATTCAGGACCACTGTGCACTGGTACTGCCTCCAGTGGATACACCGGACCAGGTCCGGTATGATGCAATGAGAATGAAAGAGTCGTGGTCATTGCTATGACCAGGCGATTAATACGGTGTTTCGCCTATATAATTACCCGGAGGATTGTACTGACAGACGACAATAGTATGCCACGAAGCGCTGCTGGACTTCGCACACCCCACTTCGGTTGTATCCTGCCAGATGAGCTGGGTGTAATGGCCACAATCGTACCATTCTCCATAGCACGTTTTTGTATCGAAATTGAACTCGCTTTTCTCTTCGTACCAGCTGTTGATCGCATCAAGATAGGTTGCATCGAGCGATGATGCATAGAGGTTCTCTCCATACGATGTGCTGCTGTGTTCCAATGTACCGATAGTCGCCAGATAATCAGCATGCTCTTGTGCTGATGCCGCTACCGTATCGCTCCAGACGAGTGCATGGTCACTGTATACTTCGGCTCTGATCTCGTTGTGGCGCGTGACTGCCTGAATGTATTCGGGTGAAGTGGAGCCACCGGTAGAGGTATCGGTGATCGCTGTCCCTGATTCAGATGTTGTTTGTGTATCCGTTGTCTGTGTTGTGGTGGTTTGCGTGTCCGTAGTTTCGCCTGATGTACCGCTGCATCCAAGCAATCCAACTATTCCAAGCAGACTGAGTGCTACTCCCGTTCTTCCCATTAAAACTCCTCCAGAAAATATATATTCGATCAGTAGGGAACCTGCCCCTGGTAGTTGCCCGGCGGGTCGTACTGACAGACGACGATCGTTTTCCATGTCCTGCTGCTGGACCTGCCGCACCCCAACCTGGCAGAATTTCGCCAGATGATCTGTGAATAGTGTCCGCATTCGTACCAGCCATTATAGCACTTTTTTGTTCTGGGGTTGAACTTTTTTTTCTCCAGGTACCAGCTGCTGACTGCATCGGGTATCGCTGCGGGTGCAGAAGAGGCAAAAAGGTTCTCGCCATAGCCGTTCTGACTGTGCACGAAGAGATTATGCGAGGCGAGATAGTCGGCATGCTTCTGGGCAGAAGCGGCGAGCGCAGGGCTCCAGACCAGGTCGTTACCGCGGTAGACCTGCCGCCTGATCCTGTTGTGCTCGTTGAGAGTATGCTTCATTTCATCAGGGGTCGGCCGCAGAGTGTGCGGGTGGGATGCGGGCTGCTTTGCACAGAGTTCCAGGCTGCCCAGGAGGAGAAGTATGAACCAAATGATGATAGATGGGCGGGGAAAGGACATAATAGCTACTCCTTGTGTCGTTGAAACTTAACTTCATAATAATATCACAATAATAACCTGTTTTGTCACCTCACTCTTATATACATTTCGATACTCTAAGCAAAAACTTGAGAATGGAACGAGAATGCTAATAGACGGACACGGCAGGAGAGTCGATTATCTACGGGTCTCCGTAACGGAGCGATGTAACTTCCGATGCCAATACTGTATGCCCGAGAAGCCTTTTTCATGGGTGCCGAGAGAAAATCTGCTGAGTTTTGAAGAGCTCTTTGTCTTCATCAGGACGGCGATAGACGAGGGGATCACCAAGATACGCATCACCGGCGGGGAACCGCTGCTGCGCGAAGACCTGGACAAGTTCATCGCGATGATCCACGATTATAAGAACGACATCGACCTCGCGCTCACTACCAACGGCTACCTCCTCGAAGAGACCGCGCAGCGGCTCAAAGATGCTGGGCTGAGGAGGATCAATATCTCCCTCGACTCGCTCAAGAGCGAAGTGGCATGGAAGATCGCCCAGAAGGATATCCTTGCCAAAGTACTTTCCGGTATCGACAAGGCGATCGAGGCGGGGCTCAAGGTCAAGATCAACATGGTACCGCTCAAAGGGGTCAATGACGACGAGATCGTCGATATCCTCCACTACTGCCGTGATCGCGGGATCAAGGTACGATTCATCGAGTATATGGAGAACGCCCACGCGTCGCAGTCGCTCCAGGGGATGCACGGCAAGGAGATCCTCGCCCGCATCAAAGAGGCGCACACCATCAGGGCGCTCGGGCGCGAGGGTGCGAGCCCTTCGTTTAACTATGTGCTTGAGGACGGCACGGAGTTTGGTCTCATCGACCCGCACAAACACGACTTCTGCGAGAGCTGCAACCGCATACGGCTCACCGCTGAGGGGCATCTGATCCCCTGCCTCTATTTCGACGAGGCGATGAGCATCGCCGAACATGTCAAAAAAGGGGACATCGCCGGAGCCTCCGAGGTGCTCGCACAGGTACTGCGAGACAAACCCAAGGAGAACCGCTGGAGTCATGAGAATACTGACGAGGGTATCAACGAGAGCTCCCGCGCATTCTACCAGACGGGCGGATGATGTTTTACCTGGTCGAAGAGTTCTTATCACTACAGGGGGAGGGGAAGTACGCGGGTACCCCTTCGTATTTCCTCCGTACAGGGGGGTGCAACCTCGTCTGTCCCGGTTTCGGGGCGTGCTACGAGGTAGGGAGCGAGACGCGTTCTGGGTGCGATACCTACTTCGCCGTCGACCGCGCCTTCGCCCCGTCATGGCAGAAGGTCGGGGATATCAAGCTCTTCACCGCCGACCTCGCAAAGGGCTTCGAGGAGATGGGATACCAGCCCCATGTCGTCATCACCGGGGGCGAGCCGCTGCTCTACTACGCTGACGCGAGTTTCTACCGCCTCGTCGAGTGGCTGTGCGGCAGGGGGATCGCCGTGACATTCGAGACCAATGCGACGGTGGAGATCGACTTCGAAGCCTACCCGGCATACCGCGAGTGTATCTTCGCCCTCTCCATCAAGCTCTCCAACAGCGGCGAAGAGCACAAAAAACGGATCAAGCCCCACGCGATAGCCACTATCGTCGGCAACGCCAGAGAGAGCTTTTTCAAGTTCACGATCGACAAAGGACTGGTCGAGACGAGCGCACGCGAAGAGATAGAGGAGATCGTCTCCGCCCATCCGGGTCAGGAGGTCTTCTGCATGCCCGTAGGGGAGTGCAGGGAGTCGATCCGGCGCAACGACAGGAGCGTCTTCGAGTTCTGTATCAAGCACGGCTACCGCTACAGCGACAGGCTCCACATCCGTATCTTCGACAAGACACAGGGGGTATAAGATGATCATCCGCAAGCTCTACAAGTTTGAAAACGCCCATATCGTCCGCGGCTGTTCGACCCAGCGCTGCTCCCAGAATGTCCACGGCCACTCCTACCAGGTCGAAGTGCTCCTCGAATCCAACTACCTCGACCACGGCCAGATGGTCTACGACTTCGGGCTGATGAAGCTCTCGATCAAGGATATGATCGATTCGTTCGACCATGCGATCACCCTCTGGAGCGGCGATGAGCATGAATACATCGAGAGTATGAAACGCTACAGTTCCCGTTACATCGTCCTCCCCGTCTCCCCCTCGGCAGAACAGTTCGCGAGGGTGATCTACCTCATGGTCGAGCGGATCATGGAACTGACCAATATGCAAAACGGTGAGCGGGAGGTGAAGCTCCACAGCATCATCGTCCACGAGACACAGACCGGCTACGCCCAGGCGTTCAGGGAGGATGCCCACAGCCCTCTTATGGGAGAGATAGCCCTCGGCGAGATCGTATTTTCCGATCAGATACGCAGCGAATGGAGTGATAGCACGATCTGGGACAAACTGCTCAACAGCGAATCGCTTGTCAATCCTGTGAGGGTGTGACATTGTTCATCACCCTCGGCTTGTCCGGGGATCTATCACTCTCCTACCGTTAGAGATTCCCGTTTTCACGGGAATGACCATGCGGATTTGATGATCTTTCTACTTTATCCTCACGATAGGGATGCTCCGGTTATTGTTCGAAGGGATATATTGCAGGTCGACGAAGGGGATATCCCGCAGCAGTTCGCTCCATGATTTGTAGTTGCCGTAGTTCTTGGCGGAGTGGGAGTAGTTGTTCTTGAAATAGACGCCGAAGGTCGAGACATAGGCCCAGCCATCGTCCTCCTTGGTATTGTTGATCGCATGTTTGATCCGGTTGAGGAGCTTGGTGTCGCTGAGGAGGTCGGAGGTCTTGATCGACTTCTTCCCTATCTCTATGAACTCGCTGCACGCCTTCTGGAGCACTTTGCTCGTCTTCTCCTCGCCGAAACCTATCACCTGAATCCCCTGCGACTTGATCTCGGTCACCAGCGGGGTGAAGTCGCTGTCGCTTGTGGCGAGGGCGATGTAGTCGATACTGTTGCTCAGATAGAGGGTCTTCATGATATCGACAGTCATCTTGATATCGGTGGCGTTCTTGGTGGTGGAGTAGGGGGGCTGGTGGATCGGCTCGAGCGAGTAGTCGAAGATCAGCTCATTCCACTTTTTGAGTCCGGGGTTGTTCCAGTCGCCGTATGCCTTGCGGATATGTATCTCCCCCAGCCCGGCGAGGTCGCTGATGATATCGTCGATGTATTTGTAGCTGACATTTTCACAGTCGATGAAGAGGGCGATTTTGTTGTTCTTTTCCATGGGTTGCATACCTCAGAGTTTTGATCGGTAGAAATCATAGCATAAAAATATCTGTTACAACGAACGATCTTTCAACTCTCATAGTGTACTATTATGTCTATAATACTTCTTCGAGGAGAGAAAATGAAAAAAGTGTTTTTGGCAGTATTGGTAGTATCTGTTGCCGGTATGTTCAGTGGCTGTGCTACATGGTCCGGTATCAAGCATGACAGCAAGAGCGCATGGAACAGTACCAAAAAGGCAGTGAATAACGCTACTTCGGATTGATAGAGGGAAAGCTCGTCGCTTACCCCGTTCACCGATTTGTGCTTCTTCTATGCTATAATGGAGCCATATCAATACAGGAGTATGACATGAAAAGAACCGCTATAGCTCTGAGCCTACTGCTTTGTATCCATCTCAATGCAAAAGAACTCCAGCTTCCTCCCGTACTCAAGCCTGATGACAAAACAGCACAGACATTGCCTCAGGGGAAATTCGTCCGTACCGGGCCGACGATACAGATAGCGATACTGCTGGATACCTCCAACAGTATGGATGGGCTGATCAACCAGGCCAAAGAGCAGATATGGAACATCGTCAACGAAGTCTCCAGAGCCAACAAGGATCAGAAAGATGTTACGCTCCAGGTCGCCCTCTATGAATATGGCAAGAGTTCACTGCCGATCTACAGCGGCTATATGCAGATGCTCTCCCCGCTGACCAACGATCTCGACTTCCTTTCCGAAAAGCTTTTCGGTCTGCGTACACAGGGTGGTGAAGAGTATGCCGGGGAGGCTATCGGCAAGGCATCGTTCGATCTCTTCTGGAGCAACCATCCAGACGATCTGCGGATCATCATCATAGCAGGTAACGAGAACTTTGACCAGGGGCATGTCGACTACCGCGCGACGACTGCCAAGGCCAGGGAGAAAGGGATCATCGTCAATACGATCTACTGTGGCGACTATAACGGCGGTATAGGCCTCAACTGGCAGGACGGCGCTATGCGCGGAGGTGGGAAATATATGAATATCGACTCCGATGTCAGGGTCGTGCATATCCCGACACCATATGATGATGAGATACTGGGGCTCAACCAGCAGCTCAATGATACCTATATCGGCTACGGTTACGAGGGGATGCGCAAAAAAGAACGTCAGGCTGTCGAAGACACCAAGAACGCTGCGTTCTCCAAAGGCTCCTATATCAACCGTGTCGTTTCCAAATCGACCAAGCAGTACAAGACCGAATCGTGGGACGCCGTCGCAAGCTACGAAGAGGGGAACGAAAAAGTACTCAAGGAGCTCAGGGAGAGCAACGAGAAATACAAGGACAAATCGGACGACGAGGTCAAAAAGATCGTAGAAGAGAAATCACAGAAGAGAAAAGAGATCACGAAGGATATCCAGGAGCTCGAGAAAAAACGGCGGGAATACATAGCCAAGAACCCACCGAAAGAGCAGAAGACCTTCGGTGCGAAGATACTCGAGGAGATCACGGCACAGATGAAAGAGAAGGGATATATCTTCAAGAAGTAGGAATTTAGCAAATCCATTGCATCCTATTTTGGGAGTCGACAGTTTCGGCCCCACGGACAGAAAAGTACTCTTGGTACAGCCAGCATTTGTTTTTCGGGACTGAAGTCTCCGACTCCTAAAATAATACCTTTTCTTGTGTGCTATAAGATCATAGTTTGCGTCTGAGCTTCGCCACCCTTGCATTGGAGGCCTGGATCGTACCGGGCTTGATCGTCCCCGAGTTGATGAGCGAGATGACGGTATCTACCAGTTTTTTGGTACTTACCACTGACTTTGGATTGAGCTGGTTGCCGAAGAGGAGGATATCGTTGCCGGCATTGATGGCGAGACTGAGGGTGGTGGCAAGCCCGTACTTGTGCGCTATCGCACCCATCTGGAGGTCATCGGTGATGGTCACGCCCCTGTAATGCATCTGTGCCCGAAGGAAACCGTTGATGGTTTTGGCGGAGAGGGTCGCAGGATAGGCAGGATCAAGATGCCTGTTGAAGACATGGGCGACCATGACCGTATCGATGTCTGCCTTTTTGAAAAGCTGCTCGTAGGGCTCGAGCTCGTTGGGTGTCCACTGTGAGGTTACATCCACGAATCCTTTGTGGGTATCCCCGGTAGAGGAGCCGTGGCCGGGGAAGTGTTTGAGCGATGTCAGTACCCCTTTGCGGTGCATGGAATCGATGAATATCTTCGCATAACGGGCGACGGTCTCACCCTGTGAACCGTAGGAGCGGCCAAGACCGTAGATCACCTTGTTCTTTGGATTAAGAGCCATATCGACTACCGGGGCGAGGTCATAATTGATCCCGACCCCTTTGAGCTCTGAGGCCATCTTGATATAGGTTGCGGTTGCCGCGCTGTCACTCATTTTCGATACGCTTGCGGCACTCGGGAAGTTGCCGTAGAAGCCATACTTGTTCTTGAGTCTCTGTACACGGCCCCCTTCCTGGTCCACAGCGATGAGGAGATCGCCGCGGGGGCTGCAAGCCTGGAGCTCTCTGGTAAGCTTGGCAAGCTGTGCTTTGGAAGCGATGTTCTTGGGTTTGCTGGCATCGGTGGGGTTGAAGTCGAAGAGGATCACCCCAGCCAGGTCGTACTGTCTGATATCGCGGCAGATCTGGCTGTCAGAAGGTGCGCTTGTACCATAGAAACCGACCATCAGCATCCTGCCGATCATCTTTTCCATATCAGCTGAAAAAAGTGTAAGCGGAAGCACAGCCGCAAGCAGAAGAGCTTTGGAAAATCTGTTCATATAACAGGCCTTGTATTAAATTCTCTCATTATACTCCAATGAGGCTTATTAGTGCAATCGGCGGGGAGTGATTTTCCTCCTCTTCACGATTCTCACATAAATTATGGGATATAATGATGACATCTTACACCATAAAGGCAAAATATGAAAAAGCTATTGATATCGATATTCCTCTTCACGTCTCTTATCAGCGGTGTTATGGCTGATGATGACAAAATGGCAATGACCACGATCGACGGCAAAAAGATCAACATAACAGGTACCGAGAACGGTCTGATATTCGACGAGTACAAAGGGAAAATAGTATTTCTGGAGTTCTTCGGTCACAGATGTCCTCCCTGTCTGGCATCGATCGATCATTACAAGAGACTTCAGGAAAAATACAAGGACAAGCTCGCTATCGTAGCAGTTGAGGTGCAGGGGCTGACAAATGACCAGCTCAAGGCATTCGTAAAGGAGAAAGGGATCAACTATCCTGCGATCGCACAGGAGAACTCCGGCCAGCTTGTGCCCTATATCAGTATGAGAGCACAGTGGGAGGGGAGTATCCCGTTCCTTGTGATCCTTGACAAGAAGGGTGAAGTACAGCTTGTACAGGCGGGTATGCTCCCGGAAGATGCCCTCGAAAAAGCTATCCTCGAACTCGCTAAATAACTATTCCCAGACTTACATCCCGCGTCAGGCGCGGGAAAGGTGTTCTTATGTTCTCCAGAATAACCCCTTTTATACTATCATTCTATCTGCTTGGATGCGGTGGAGGCTCCCAAAGTCCGGAGTCGGTATCGACAGATGCTTTCGACTCCGGTGTAGAGCCCGTTATCGATGGTGCATGGTACAAACCCGAGCCGGGAGTGTCATGGCAGATACAGCTCCAGGGTGAGCTCGATCTCAGTATAGATGCCGCGCTTTACGAGGTCGATCTCTTTGATACGGATGCAGAAGTCATTGCCAAGATGCACCAGGACGGTAAACGGGTGCTCTGCTACTTCAATGGTGGAGCCTATGAGGAGTGGAGAGAGGACGAAGGGAGTTTTCCTTCTGAGGCTCTCGGGAAAGATATGGACGGCTGGGAGGGTGAGAAATGGCTCGATATCAGGAATAGCGGTCTGATCCCTGTGATGCAAAAACGGCTCGATCTTGCCGTATCCAAAGGGTGTGACGGTGTCGATCCCGACAATATGGACAGTTACAACAATGATACAGGGTTCCCTCTCACTTATGATGATCAGCTCGGGTATAACAGGTACATAGCGAATGAAGCGAGGAAAAGGGGTCTTGCAGTGGCGCTCAAGAATGATCTTGAGCAGATCGGTGACCTGGTCGCGTATTTCGACCTTGCGGTCAATGAACAGTGTCACGCGTATAATGAGTGTGAAATGCTCCTGCCGTTTATTGATCAGAACAAAGCTGTGCTCAATATCGAATACGACCAGTCCTACATCTCCCAGCCTGCTCCTGTATGCCAGGAGTCACAGGCTTTGGGTATCGATACACTGATCCTCCCTTATGACCTTGACGGCAGCTGGAGGATCAGCTGCGATTGATCAGTCTACGAATCTCGGTCTGGAATTCTTGCAGCGCTGAAGCGCTTTGAAGGATTGATAATCGTTGGGGTAGCGTCCGAAATGCGCTCTTCCGACGCTCTGGCAGGGGACATCGACACGGGTGCACCCTTTGTATGAGAGAAACTCTTCACCGTCGGCGAACACCCTGACTCTCTTGTCATAACAGACATAGGGGAAGTTGTTTTCATATTTGCTTTTGAAAGTACCGTGAACGGGTGTGAGGTCTTCTCTGTAACCATCACCCCGTTTGATCTCAACATATTCAGCGTTCAGCGTACCTGCAAGCAGTACTACACAAATCGGGACAGCCCATCTCATCATTGCTCCTTTGGATTGGTCTATACCAAACATTATACAGAAGCTAATTTGATTATAGACTTAACCCGCATCTACAGGGAGATGGGGAGGGAAGGGTTGAGGGCTTTCGTGCCTTTGGCAATCTCTTTGATGATCTTCTCTGTCGATTTGTCCTTGACGTCGATGATCAGGTCGGCGATCTCACGGTAGATCGTTTCCCGCTCGTTATAGAGCTTCTTCGCTGCCTGGGGCTTGCTGAAGAGGGGGCGTTTTTTGAGTTTTTTATCGGCATTGTCCGACTTGACGATACGATCGTATATCCATTCGAAAGGTGCATCGAGGAGTACGACCAGGCCGAGCCCGGAGAGATTATTGACCTTGTAGAATCCGCCGCCGCAGCTGATAAGCGTATTGTCGACGTTCGATTCGATCCAGTTCGCAGTCTGCTGTTCGCATGATCTGAAGTATGCTTCGCCATCATTTTCGAAGATCTTTTTGATCTTGCGGTTCTCTTTGGATTCGATGATGTCATCGGTATCGATATTGAAGATGCGGTACTTTTCGGCAAAAGCCCTTGCCGTAGTCCCTTTGCCTACACCCATGAAACCGATGAGAATGATATTGTTCTTCAAGTTGCCCCTTTATACCATATTGTAGCGTGCGATGATCGTTTTGAGTCTTTTGCGAAGGTTTTTGAGTGCTTCCGTCGCATCCTCACCTTCGGCAATGAGCGACTCGAACTCATCGAACTGTATCTTCGCTATCCAGCCGATACGGTCATGGAGCTTGATCCCTACAAACCTGACTTCACCGAAGTGTTCTTTTGCCATTTTGTGGATCCTCTCGATCCTCTGTTCAATGGTCTTGGGTTCTTTGTTATTGTTATTATTGAGTGACATATTACTCCTTTTACGTAAAGTTGGAAATTATACCTTAAATAGCCACATTTTGGAATCAAGCATCGGCTATGCCAGTACGATGGCAGAGACCGTCATGACGGCACTTTCACTTTTGAGGATCATTGGGGTAGCGAGACCTGTGATCTCATCTGCGCCAAAGAGTTTCACCTCGTTTTCGCTGAATCCCCCCTCGCATCCTACCACTACACACTCCGGAGGGGAGTAGGTGTCGAGTCTGTTCTCCGAGAAGTGGAGGATGGAGCTCTGCGGATAGCGTTGTTTGAACTCTCTCAGGCTTCCGATCGTCTCGAGCTCGATCATCGAACTTCTGCCGCATTGCTGCGAGGAATTGAGCAGTATCTTCTCCAGTCTCTCGATATCGGGTTTGAAGTTCTTTTGCGAGCGGTCACAGTAGATGAAGGAAATTTTTGCAACTCCAAGTTCATTGAGGGTGGGGAGTACCTTCTCGATATTCTTTGGATCGATAAGGCACCATCCGAGATGAAGCTTCCTCCCTGCTTCGATGCCGAGGCTCTCCTGTGAGCGGAGTGTCAGGGTAAGCGAACGCTTGTCGATGGATATGATGGTATAGTGGTAGAGGCTGTCGTCCCGGAGATGCCGCAGGGCGATACTGTCCCCCTCTTTGTGTCTGCGTACCTTGAAGAGGTAGCGGTGATCGTCCCCTTCGAGAGTGATCGACGGGATACCGGCATCCTTATGATAGAGATATTGCACCCTTTTTCTCCATTATCATTAATACGGTCATAGCGGCTATGATAGCGATCTGGGCGGAGACATAGAGGAGGGATACCGTAGCACCGTTCTCACTGAGCATCCACCTTTGATGCAGTTTTTTGCTTCTGTATGTTTCGAGTGCGATGAGGATGACCAATGCTGCTACCATCAGGGTCAGGGAAAGGTTCCATGGATATTCGAGTACCATGAAAGCGACAAGCCCCGAGAATGCCACCATCGTCAGGAATCCGAAGAAGATAAAAAAAGATATCCTTGTATAGCGCATCTGTGTAGCTATATGGTGTCTGGCAAAAAAAGGAACCAGCGCGTTGATCACTAGGACTGCAAGAAGTATCTTGATGAGCAGTGAGTGATACATCAGTATCTCCTGGTGCATTGCATCTCCTTTGAGGGATTTTAATAAACTCAATTATACTCAATTTTGATATAATCAACCCAAAAAAGGTTCATGTTATGGCTATTTCTATTACGGATGTATTTGAATTGATACGAACGCAGATAGGTACGCTCTCCACCGAGATCATACCCATCGAAGAGGGGCTCGGCCGTATCATTGCCCGCGACTACAGCGCTCTGTACAGTCTGCCCAGATTCGACAACTCCGCAATGGACGGTTATGCTGTCAGACTCGCCGACAGCGGCAAAAGTGTGCCCGGCGAAAAAGTGATCTATGCAGGGGATGAGGTAAGGTATACCCTCCGGGATGGTGAAGCGATCCGCATCATGACCGGAGCGCCTGTACCGGAAGGGTGTGAAGCGATCGTGCCTGTCGAGGATACTGTGCAGGAGGGCGGAGTGGTCGTGTTGCCTGCCTCGATCAGACCGAATGCCCATGTCAGGTACAGCGGTGAGGATATCAGCGAGGGTGCACTTTTCATCTCCGAAGGTGAAGCAGTGAGCGCCTATACGCTCGCTCTCTTCGCCTCACAGGGGATCACCCACATCGAGGTGACCAGAAAAGTGCGCGTTGCTATACTCGCTACCGGCGATGAGCTCAAGTCACATTTTGAGAGGATCGAATCCCACCAGCTGTACAATTCAAATACACCGATGTTCGCCGGCAGGGCGAGGGAGCTCGGGTGCGAAGTGAGAACAGTGAGCAGCGGAGGGGATGACTACCAGACGCTCAAGGAGAGGATCGGGGGGATTCTCGATGCCGACCTGATCGTCACCAGTGGCGGAATCAGCGTGGGGGACAAGGATTTCACCAGGGCCTCGTTCGAAGACCTTGGTATGGCGATACTTTGCAGCGGTATCGATATCAAGCCAGGCAAACCGACGACCATAGGGAAGATCGGGAAGACCGTCGTGGTCAACCTCCCGGGCAATCCGCTCGCAGCAATGGTCAATTACGAGATGTTCGTCAAGCTCATCATCCTCAGGCTATCGGGTACGTCACGTCCTCATCATGGGATCATTGAGACAAAGATCGCAAAAGACCACAGGCAAAAGAGCGGGAAATATACCGTGATTCTCGGGAGTTTTGACGGCAAAGGTTTCACACCGCTACCCTCGCAGGCCCCCGGAATGGTCTCACCGCTGATGCATGCCGACGGAATGATCGTCACGACTCCGGAAGTGTCGGTGATAGATGAGGGTTCAATAGTGAAAATGATACCGATAA
This sequence comes from Campylobacterota bacterium, assembly GCA_003252535.1. Lineage (GTDB taxonomy): Bacteria > Campylobacterota > Campylobacteria > Campylobacterales > Sulfurovaceae > SZUA-451. The sequence goes on from QKDN01000054.1 coordinate 155,278, forward strand.
AGATGGGATTGTATAGCGATCAGGAAGAAGTAATATTTACGGAAGTGTGATTTGTATCATTGATTAAAACACCGTCCGGGAAGATGCCCGGATGGTGTAAGGACTACAAGAGATTATCTTCTTATAGCTTTGTAATATTCGTCTGCATAGACCTCTTCGTATGCCGGAGCAGTACCTTCACCTGCTTTGATCTCTACATTATCGATCAACCAGCCTCTGAAACCGTTGTATAGACCATCGTTTGTCTCAAATGTGAATTTGAGCTGGATAGTCTTGCCGGCAGCATTTGGAAGTGTGATACCTTCCTGCGTGAGCCACATTGGAGCAGAGTTGAATCCTGTGTTCGAGAATGGGATCGGAGCTCTTACCAGATCACTGACAGGGTCACTGAGCGGGTTGAGTCTGGCGATATTTGTCCATGTAGAACCACCGTCTGTAGACATGGCAACTGTCATCAGGTCAAAACCATCTTTGTTCGGGTTGACCGATTCGATCTCCCACCATGTATCGAAAGTGAGATGAACTGCACCTGTGACACCAGTAAGGCTGATTGCCGGAGAGATAAGTTCACCCGAGTTGTCGTAGTTGCTTGATGTACCGCCGCTCAGAGCGTATGTGTCTGTCGTCTCATCCATAAAGTTACCGAATGTCGCACCGTCAGCAACATTGCCATTGCCGTACCACATACAGTTACCGCTTGCCGGAGCCGGGATAGCACCATTACTTGTGTCATTTGGAGCCAAAGATACGAGGCCATAGGTATAAGCCTGGTTGATACCTGTTACAGATGAGGAGTGGAGATGCCACATATTGTTGTCATTATCACCTGAAAGCTTGTTCATTGTCCATCCATTGGTGCCGCTGTCGAATGTTTCGCTATATAGCGCAGTCGAAGTGGTTGCTGTTCCAAGCTGGAAGTTAAGTCCTGCGACAGAGATGCTCTGGAGTACTTCCTGAACGGTCAGTGATTTAGGCTCATACCCGTCAGCCGATGCAGTGATGGTCAGGCCGTTGCTGAGCGCACTGAGAAGGTCGGCGTTGATATTGATCAGAAGCATATAACTGCCGTCAGCCTGTGTCAGAGCCGAAGCAAATGAACCGTTTGTTGCGACACCACCCGATACATTCACCTGTGCATAATGGATAGGGCTGCCGGCAGTATCGGTCACTATACCAGAGATAGACGCGATGACTGCACCCTCTATGACATGTACACCGTCAGCCAGAATCTCGAGCCCTGCCATTACGCTTGCTACTTCGGAGAAGTTGTCAGCTTTGATTGTGATAGTCGCAGTTGTAGAAACGCCGCCAAGAGAGATCTCGAGAGTGTAGGTACCAGGCTCAAGCCCGTTTTCGATATTGACCGTTCCGTCTGCCCCTACAGTGTATGTGGCTTTTGCCTGTTTGGTGCTGGTCGTACCGCCGTTCACTGTTACCTGTGCTCCGGCAAGCGGTATGCCTGCAATATCCACGAGTTTGAGAGTTGTTACATCTGTTTGAGTTGTTGTAGTACCATCAGTGGTTGTACCACCACCGCCGCCTCCACAGCCTACTGCCATGAACGAAAGAAACATAAATGCCAAGCTTTTAATCAAGAACCGTTTCATAACCTACTCCTTAATGAGATATAGTAAAGAGAGAGACTTTGTCATACTCTTAATCACCATTATACAGCAATTCAATCTTTGAAAAATATTAAAAAGCTGATATTTTGATCAAAAATAATGATTGTGTTCAAAAATTAAACTAATACTTTTTAGTATGAATAGAAAGTGATGACTTGAGTGGAAGACTGTGTAAATAAATTAGGCAAAAAGAAAGCGGACACAGGCGTGCCGCTTTCAGATCATGGTAGGTGTGGGGGGGATTATGCCTGGTAGTTCTTGATAGCTTTTTCAAGGATCTCGATAGCTGCCGCTCTATCCTTGAAGCCTGATACTTTGACCCATTTGTTCGGCTCGAGCATCTTGTATGTCTCGAAGAAGTTCTTGATCCTGTCCAGTGTATGTGCCGGGATATCCGCCAGGTCATTGATGTCTTTGTATGTCGGGTCGATCTTGGTTGCAGGTACAGCGAGGAGCTTTTCGTCGCCGCCGCTCTCGTCCTCAGTCATGAGTACGCCTACAAGTCGGCATTTGATGTATGAACCAGCCTGCAATGCATAGTCGCAGAGTACCAGGATATCTGCCGGGTCACCGTCATCTGAAAGGGTGTTGGCTACAAAACCGTAGTTCGCCGGGTAGTGCATCGCCGAGTAGAGTACTCTGTCCACCTCTACTGCACCTGAATCTTTGTCGATCTCGTATTTGATATTTGAATTGAGTGGAACCTCAATTATAGCTTTTACCGCATCGGGACACTCGCCGTGACCAATTTTTGAAATATCCATTGTACACTCCATAAAAGTTTGACCGTTCCGCGTCAGGCTGAGCGGGGGTCTATGGGGCGTATCTTAACATAACTATATTGAGATTTTAGAATAAATGTTAATAATATTTTTATTCTTTAATCCATACTGATTTGAGAGGGTGTTTTGCCTATTCTCCAAATGAATCGGAAAAAACTGTCCGTTTTGGTAACATCGACAGGTCTACTGCCCGGAGCGAAACTGCATCAGCCACTCTTTGTCCTCTTCGCTGAGCTTGCCGACCTTTTCAAGGAGGCCAGCCCTGATAGAACGCAGGGTATCGATATCGAGGTACTTCAGGAGGGTGGGATCGATAGTGGGTTCGCTCCGGCCGTAGGATATCAACCCTTCGATCTCTTTGAGCAGGCTCTCCGGGGTCTCGTTGTCGTGGTGGCTCATCACGGTCCTCTCTTTACTTTTTTGTCATTTTGCTATACTACCAAAAAAACTATCAAGGAGAGACTATGCCACAGATCGGAGATAATGTCAGAGATTTCTGTCTGCCAAACCAGGATGAAGAGGAGATATGTCTGCGTGACATCAGGGGAAGATGGATTGTCCTTTATTTCTATCCCAAGGACAGTACGCCGGGCTGTACGACCGAAGCGTGTGATTTCAGTGCTGCCCTGCCTGATTTCGGGAAGCTTGATGCGATCGTCCTGGGTGTAAGCCCCGACAGCCCCCAGAAGCACAGGAACTTCATCGCCAAAAAAGAGCTCACGATCACCCTCCTGGCCGATGAGGATAAGAGCCTGTGCAACCAGTTCGGAGTATGGCAGCTCAAGAAGAACTACGGCAAGGAGTATATGGGTGTAGTCCGGTCGACCTTCATCATCGATCCTGACGGGAAGATCGCCGCGATATGGGAAAGTGTCAAGGTCAAAGGGCATGTCGACGCTGTGAAAGAGAAGCTCGGCGAGCTGCAGGCCCGTTAAATCTTGATGAAAAAGCCCCCTGCCATACTCGGATTCCTGTTGCTTTTCGTGATGCTTTTTGCCCCTGGGACAGTCGGGGGAGGCATGGCGTATGGCGCTCAGAAAGAAGAGTATGTGACGACCCGGGGAGGGAGAGTCTATCCCGCTTCGCGTATGATCTATCACAAAAGCAGGTTGCAGAAGATCGTACGGGTCAAAAAAGAGAAGAACAACAAGCGGATACTCACTTATCGTCTGCCCGGGAACTTCTCATCCGCTGCCAAAACTTCCGCCGGAACCCACAGCAGCAGAGATGAGCCGAAACTCGTCATTATCATCGACGATATAGCGACCTATACACAGTGGAAAAGACTCAGGTCCATACCCTACGAGATCACCCCCTCCATCTTTCCCCCTTCGAAGAATGTCACTATCCGGGCTTCCATGATCAGCGATCCCGAACATGCCATGATCCATCTCCCTATGGAGGCGAAGATATCGGCAAAAAACACCATGTGCGGCAGTATATGCATCAAGGATACGACAAAGCTGATGGAACAGCGTATCAAAAAGCTCAGGCATGATCTCCCCGGTATCCGGATCATCAACAACCATACGGGGAGCGCATTGACATCCGATTATGATTCGTTCTACCGCCTGTACGGGATCATGAAGTGCGAAGGGTTCATCTTCGTCGACAGCTATACCAGCGTCGCTTCCAAAGCCTCCAGTGTAGCGGCGAAGTACGGTGACAAATGTCTCGTGCGGGATGTATTCCTGGATAATGTCCGTACACGGCCTGCTATCAGGGCACAGCTGCAAAAGGCGGTGAAGATAGCACGTACAAAAGGGTATGCCATCGCTATCGGTCATCCCCATGACATTACGATGGGGACATTGCGGGGATCAGGAGATATCCTCCGTGGTGTCAGGGTGATCTATATGGACAGGCTTCTCAAAGAGCTGGGCAGATAGGACATCTTTGCCGGGTTCTCCTATGAAATACCCCTGCATATAGTCAGCGCCCATGGCAGTGATGAGATCGAATACCTCTTTTGTCCCTACGAATTCGGCGATGGTGTTGATCCCCAGCTTGTTGGCGAACAGCAGTATGGTCTCGACTACGATCCTTGATTCGCTTTCTGTGTTGATGTTCTTGATCAGCGAACCGTCTATCTTGAGGTAGTCCGCTTTGAGATGGATGATATGTTCGAAGTTGGAATAGCCGCTGCCGAAATCATCGATCGCTATTTTGCAGCCGCGTTCTTTGATCTTGTCGAGGAATAGACACACTTCGTTGTAGTCGTCGATCTGCTGCGATTCGGTGATCTCGAAGATGATCCTGTGGGGTTCCGTGAAGCCCTCGATCTGTTCGCAGATGAATGCCACGGTGTGTTCATTGAAGATATCCTCGATGGAGAGGTTGACGGAGAACTCACAGGGTTTGTCCCTGAAGTATTCGAAGGTCTTTTCGATCATGATCCTGGTGATGAGTTCGTACTGCAGGTATTTTTTGGCGACCTCCAGGAAGTAAGATGGTGATATGGTCTCCCCCTCCTCATCGATGAATCTCACGAGTGATTCGTATTTGTCTATCCTTTGGGTACGGGTATTATAGATGGGCTGGAAGTGGGGGATGATCCTGTCTTCCCTGATCGCTTTCTTGATCATGTTGTGCCAGTGGAGACTCTCCTGGATCTGCTCCTTTTTCTGGTAGTCTTCCTGGTAGACCTTGTAGTGTTTTTTCTGTTTCCTCGCATTCTGGAGCGCGACATCGGCATGGTTGAGGCCGTTGCTTTTGTAGTAGGAGATCCCTGCCGAGAGTGAAATACTGATATCGAATTCACCGATCTGGATGATAGTATTATGGAAGTGGCAGAGTATATCCGCGATCGCCCCTTCGAACTCAGAGACATCGTTTGCACTGTCGGTGAAGATGACCATCTCATCGGCAGGGAGCTTGTAGAGTTCGTACCCTTTGGGGCGTATCATGTCAGCGATCGCACCGGTCACTTTGACCAGGACCCTGTCACCCATCTCGAAGCCGTAGAGTTCGTTGATGTCCCTGAACCCCTCGATGTCGATGAGGGCAAGGTTGGGATGCTGTGCATGTTTCAGGCGCATAAGGAGCTTTTCACGGTTCGGCAGATTGGTCAGCGCATCGGTGGTCTGCTGGGTGATGAGGTGCTGCTGGTTGAGCAGTTCGGTGATATCCTGCCTGATCGCGATATACTCCACGATATTCTCTTCTTCATCGAGGATCGGCATGATCGTCGCGGAGACTATGTAGGCTTCGCCGTTTTTCTTGCGGTTTTTCACGACCCCTTTCCAAACTTTTTTGGCCGTGATCGTCGACCAGAGCTCCCTGAAAAGTTCGGGGGGTGTTTCCGGGTGGCGGACGATACGATGGGAGTGGCCTATCAGCTCATCCCGTGAATATCCCGAGATCCCGACGAACTGTTCATTGGCATAGGTGATGATCCCTTTCGGATCTGTCTTGGTGACGATATTGGTGATGTCGACTGCCTGTTTGTACTGCTCGTAGAGCTTGTGGGTATCCTGGTACTGCCGCTGGTAATAGAGTGCAGAAGCGATATCCCCGAGGACGCGGAGCAGTTCCCCGGCGCCGAAAGGGTGCAGCAGATAGTGCCTCGCACCGTGCAGGAGACTTCGCGTCAGGTCATCATGCTCTTCGGCGCTCCCCATGACGATGACAGGTCTCTCCGCTCCCAGTTCTTCGAAGAAGACGAATGTCTCTTCCCTGCCCGTGTCACTGAGGTGCAGGGATGCGAGGATGATATCTGGATTGTGTATGCGGCAGAGCTCGATCCCTTCAGCGATAGCGGCAGTACGGTAGAGTGCAGCGCATCCTGCCTCTATATCCGGGGCGATCCGGGCGATCCCGGCAGTATCTTCCCCGACCAGGAGTATCGTATAGTTCTCAAGATAACCGGCCACCCTTTTCCTCCCCGTTAGATATTCCTGCATTATACAGGGAATAACCAAAAAACTATGACAATATGCCACACTTTTTCGGCTGGTGATATGTTTATGCGATACTTGGCGAGACAGAGAAAAAAGGAGAAAAGAGAGACGGAGTATCACAATACGAGTCGCCGGAGCGGCGAGAAGGGTGAGGAGCTCGCCGTGGAATACCTCGGAAGAGAAGGGTATGAGATCATCGAGAGGAATTTCTACGCCAGCAAGCTCGGTGAGATCGATATCGTCGCCAAAAAAGGGGGAGTACTGCACTTCATAGAGGTCAAAAGCGCTTTTGGAGATTTTGATCCCGTCCACAATTTCACCTGTGCCAAGCAGACGAAAGTGATCAGGTCGGCATACTATTTTCTCAAGTCACGATCGCTCGATCTCCCCTTTTGCATCGACCTGCTCCTTATCCGCGGCAGGAAAGCGGAACTTATCGAGAACATAACGATGTAGAGTGTATAATGCGGTATTCTAAATCATCAGAGGTATTGCTATGGAGTTGGACAGTGAACAGCTGGAGTTTTTCGAAAAGAACGGATATCTGATCATACGCAGTTTTGTACCGGACGAACGATGCGATACGCTCAGGGATATCGCCCTGGCACACCTCATGCACAAGGTACCACCGATAGAGACAGAATCAGAGTACAACGAGCACTCCAAACTCTTCTCCGACGGCACAGTACGGCGCCTGCGCCAGGTATACGACAGGGATATCGTGTTCAGGGAGTGGATGGAGGAGCCGGCGATCCGCCCGATGCTGCGGCAGATACTGGGAGAGACCCCCGTCATCGTCCTGGCCCATCACAACTCCATCATGACCAAGATGCCTCATACGAGCAGCGAGACCTCATGGCACCAGGACAAACGATACTGGCGCTACAGGAACGACAATATGGTCTCGGTATGGCTCGCGCTGGGAGAGGAGAACAGCCGCAACGGTGTCCTGGAGTTCATCCCCGGCAGCCATAGAACCGACCTGAGCCCTGACCGTTTCGATGAGAAGGAATATTTCATGAGCGACTACCCTGCCAACCAGGAGCTTATCACCGCCAGGGTGAGCAGCGATCTGCAGAAGGGGGATATCGTTTTTTTCCATTGCAAACTGCTTCACCGTGCCAATGCGAATAACACCGACGAGGCTAAAATATCATTCGTTTACACCCTCAAAGGGGAGTCGAACGAAGCGATCGAAGGTACCAGATCGAGTCAATTCGACGAAATAAGACTAAATTAGTCCTATTTTTGCTCTTATATATTGACAAAATAAAAAATATTAGTTATAAATATGGTATCAAAGGCTTTGATTATACGATTCTCAAAGAGAGATTTTTGTATAATCGGCTGAAATTACTCAAAGAAGGAATTACAGATGGGAAAATATGTTGAACTAACAAACGAGAACTTTGACGCAACTATCGCCGAAGGCGTTACATTGGTAGACTTTTGGGCTCCATGGTGCGGACCTTGTAGAATGATCGCTCCTGTTATCGAAGAGCTTGCAGAGGATTTCGAAGGGAAAGCGACTATCGCAAAAGTAAATACCGATGAGGAGCAGGACATCGCTGTAAAATTCGGTATCCGTTCTATCCCTACGATCCTGTTCTTCAAGAACGGTGAAGTAGTAGACCAGATGATCGGTGCAGCTAGCAAAGATGCTTTCGCAGACAAACTGAACGCACTTCTATAATCACAACCGCCAGGGTTTTGGCCCTGACCGGCTTCAAGAAATTCCTTTACAACAAATCCATTGATCACTTAAGTTCCTGGATAAGCCATAGCTTACCGATGGTTTAGCCAGTAACTTGGATAGCAAAAGGAGAAGAGATGCTTGATTGTGCTATTATCGGAGGAGGGCCGGCAGGCCTGACAGCCGGACTGTATGCCACCAGAGGCGGTCTGAAGGATGTAGTGATGTTCGAAAAGGGGATGCCCGGAGGACAGATCACGCAAAGCAGCGAGATAGAGAACTATCCCGGTTTTTACCAGCACGGCAAGACCGGTATGGACTTCATGGATACATGGCAGGAGCAGTGCTTTGCATTCGGTCTGAAACACCGTATGGAAGAGGTGGCCGCAGTACGCAGGGAGGGTGAACATTTCGTCCTCGATATCCCGGGCAAAGAGAGTATCAGCGCGAAAACGGTGATCATGTGTACAGGCAGCACGCCCAAAAGAGCCGGTGTCAAAGGGGAGAACGAGTTCTTCGGCAAAGGGGTGAGCACCTGCGCGACCTGTGACGGGTTCTTTTACAGGAACAAAGAAGTAGCGGTTCTCGGCGGCGGCGATACAGCCCTTGAAGAGGCCTACTACCTATCGAACATCTGTTCGAAGGTCTATGTGATCCACAGAAGGGATACCTTCAGGGCTGCCCCTTCGACAGTAGACCGTGTACAGCGCAAGGAGAATATCGAGCTCATCACCAATGCGACGGTTGAAGAGATCGTCGGAGACAAAACCGGGGTGACAGGTATCGATATCAGGGATGCAGCGGGGAATATCAGCAGGCTTGAAGTACCTGGTATCTTTGTTTTCGTAGGGCACAATGTCAACAACTCCGTCCTCAAGGACAGTGCAGGGAACTTTATCTGCGATATCAACGAGCAGGGTCAGGTGATCGTGGACCTTAACATGCATACATCGATCGAGGGGCTCTACGCCGCCGGCGATATGCGGATCAACGCCCCCAAACAGGTAGTATGTGCGGCAGGCGACGGCGCTACGGCCGCGTTACAGGTAATCTCATATATTCAGGAGCAAGCATAATTATGATCAAAGTAGGTATAGTCGGCAGTACCGGGAGAGTCGGAAGCCTCCTTATCGACAATCTTAAGAACGACGAGAGTGCGAAACTTGGCGCTGTCCATGTGTTCGATGAACTTCAAAAAGATGTAGGCGGGGATGTATTCGTCACCAATTCGATGGCAGAACTTCTGAACCATTGCGATGTTGTGATCGATTTCTCTGCGCCTGTAGCTACCGAAGCACTCATCGAGGCTGCACTGGAGAACCCGAAACCTCTCGTCATCGCAACGACCGGTTTTACGACACACCAGCAAAACCTCCTGACACAGGCATCGGAAAAGATGCCGGTTCTCTACTCGTCCAATATGTCGGTGGGTATCGCCCTTCTGAAACAGCTTGTCGAGAAGGTTTCCGCAACGTTGAGCGATTTTGATATCGAGATCATCGAGTACCATCACAAGCACAAGGTAGATGCGCCAAGCGGTACTGCTCTCACGCTCGGCGAGTTTGCCGCAGCAGGACGCGGTCTTGACCTGGAGAGCGTCAGGGTGAGCGGCAGGGACGGGCAGATAGGCGCGAGAACCAAGGACGAGATCGCGATCATGGCTCTCCGCGGCGGTGATATCGTCGGACGCCATACGGTCGGTTTCTACAATGACGGCGAGTTCCTTGAGCTCAACCATACGGCAACAAGCCGCGATACTTTCTCCAAGGGAGCCATCCGTGCAGCAAAATGGCTCGTGAACCAGAAAGAGGGTCTCTACTCAATCAATGACTGCTTAGGTATATAAAGGAATAATTATGTGTGCAATCGTCGGTGTCTACGGCTCAAAGAACGCTTCGAAAATAGCTTACTATTCGCTCTTTGCCATGCAGCATAGAGGGCAGGAGTCCACAGGTATCAGTTCTGCGGACGGAAGCAGGATACACCTGATCAAAAAAAGAGGCAAGGTAGCCGACGTCTTCGATGAGAAGAACATGGGGCTCCTTACAGGTGACTGTGCCATAGGACACAACCGCTATTCTACTGCCGGTGCGGACTCCATCCTCGATGCACAGCCGGTGTTCGCCAGGTACAAGCTCGGTGAGATATCCGTAGCACACAACGGCAACCTGGTCAACAAAGACGAGGTAAGGGAGAGGCTGATCGAGAACGGTGCGATCTTCCAGACCGATATGGATACCGAGAATATCGTCCATCTCATCGCCAAAAGCAAAGAAGACAAACTGATCGACCGCATCAAGGATATGCTGACCAAGATCGAGGGTGCGTACTGTCTGGCGATCCAGAGCCGTTCCAAGATGTTCGTCGTCAGAGACCGTTTCGGTATCAGACCGCTTAGCCTCGGCAGACTCAAGGACGGCGGATGGATCGTAGCGAGCGAGACCTGTGCGTTCGATCTCGTGGGTGCCGAATTCGTCAGGGATGTCAAGCCCGGCGAAATGCTGATCTTCGATGAGGAGTTCGAAGGGGATTATATCTCGGAGCAGATATTCGAGCCGGATTACCATCCGTGTGCGTTCGAGTATATCTATTTCGCCAGACCCGATTCGATCATCGACGGCAAGAACGTCTATGCTATGCGTCTTGAGATGGGCAAAAGACTGGCCAAAGAGACTCCGGCTGACGTTGATCTGGTATTGCCGGTACCTGACAGCGGCGTGGCCGCGGCACGTGGTTATGCCGAAGGGCTCGGTGCGCCGTTCGAGATGGGTATCGTCCGTAACCACTATGTCGGGCGTACCTTTATCGAGCCGCTTCAGGAGATCAGAGATGCCAAGGTCAAACAGAAGCTTTCTCCGATCAAACACCTGATAGAGGGGAAAAAGATAGCGATCATCGACGACTCCCTGGTCCGGGGGACGACGTCGCGCCAGATCGTCAAGATGCTCAAGGACGCAGGAGCGGCAGAGGTACATATGCGTATCGCAGCTCCAGAGATCAAGTTCCCATGCCGCTACGGGATCGACACCCCGACCAAAGAGGAGCTGATCTCTTCGAGCAAGTCACCCGAAGAGATCGCTGAATTGATCGGCGCTACAAGTGTGGGATTCCTCTCTGTTGAAGGGCTTGTCGATGCGCTCGGCCATGACCGCAGCTATTCGCTAGTAAGCTTCGACGGCAACTACTTTGCAGGCGGATGCGCCGAGAGTCCCGGCTGCAGCAGCTAAGAGGGTTATTGAGTTTGCAGCAGCTACCGACATTCGGCCGTTATCTGAAAAAAAAATACAAAACCAAGGTCAGCAAGATACCGCTGGCTATCAGCGGGTTCACCTGTCCCAATATCGACGGTACTGTCGCCAAAGGCGGCTGTACCTTCTGCCTCAATGATTCCTTCAGCCCCAATCTGAGCAAGAACACACACAAGGTCTTCCTCAATTTCCAAAGCCAGAGTAACCCTATCCTCGAAAAACAGCTAGGCGAAGTGGAAACACAGATAGTCACCACTCGCGAAAAGATGCGCTGTGAATGGGGGAGCGACAAGTTCCTCGCGTACTTTCAGGCATTTACCAACACCTATGCCCCCTTCGATACTCTCAAAGCACTCTATGAGAAGGCACTTGCTTCCGACGATGTGATAGGCCTGAGCATCGGTACAAGGAGCGACTGTGTCAATGACGAGATTCTCGACTATCTTGCGGAGCTGAGCAAAACGAAAGAGATATGGATCGAGTTCGGAGTCCAGTCGATCTATGACGAGACGCTCCGCAAAATCAACCGCGGTCATGACGCGCTCAATGTCGAGCGTGCCATCAAAGATGCCAAGGCGAAAGGGCTCAACGTCTGCGCCCACCTGATCTTCGGCCTCCCTGGAGAGACGCAGGAGATGATGCTCGACTCCGCCAGTGCGGTCTACAGCTGGGGTGTCGACTCTGTCAAGTACCACCCTCTCTATGTGGTCAGGAACACGCTCCTCGCCAACGACTACAAGGCTGGCAATTTCGAACCGATCTCCAAAGAGTTCTATGTCGACACGCTCATCAAGGCTCTCAGGATGAAACCAGAACACATTACTATCCAGCGTGTCACGGCGGGCATCGATGACGAGACCCTGCTGGCTCCCGCATGGTGCGGCGAGTCGAAGAACGAGATGCTCCGGTTTATCAACGGGGAGCTTCAGAAATCCGGTTTTGCCCCTATCTGATCTCCGGCAGGTGATGTCGGCTACAGCAGTCCGAATGTCCTGAGGAGGCTTCTTGTCCCTCCGGCAGCTATGGTCTGTTCTGCCCTGAATGTCAGATCGGATATATCTTTGAGCAGGATATCGAGAAGGTCATCGTAGCTGTGATCGGGATAGTCGCTCTGGATGGCGATCTTGTTGTAGTCGGTGTCGGTTATCCCCTTTTTGCTCCAGTCTTTGAGCGAGTCATGGGAGATAGCGTAGATAAAGTTGTGCAGTCTGTTGTCGCTTTCCCTGGCCTCAAGAACGACCCCTCTGACATTTGCAGCATTCAGCTCTTCTATCATTGTATCGTCTATGTCATCGGCATGGATCACGGCAGGCATATCACCGATGAGTCCTATCTCGTCGGTACCCGATACGCGCAGGGCGAGCGCATTGTCATCGCCAAGCTCCCTGAAGGCAACAGGGAGAGTATAGCGGAATCTTCTGGATGCAGCACATATCTCACGGGCTCGCATCAGTTCATCCTCGTTCACGGGATTGATGACGAAGTACTCTACCCTCGTATCCTCGATCAGCTCCTCCAGCTCTTCAAGAAATACCTCGTCTATCCCCTCGAGCCTGATATTCATATCAAAGATCATTCTTTTCCTTTATTTGTTTTTATTATACATATAGAGTCGAAGATGCATAAAACATTCCTGAACGGTGATGGATCTACCGGAGTTGTCTGAGGATCGCTTCGATCTGTCGACGATGGACGATCTGGTGCACCATCCCCAGTACCGACCACTGTTTGGGGTTGAACTCGCCGAACCACGGATGGGCGGAGGTATTGTCGATATGGATATCACCGATATCATTCTCCATTTGTACCCGGTACGATGCCAGGAACTCTGCGAAGTCCCCGAGTATATGTTCATCGATCTCCTTGTAGGGTTTGACATCCGTTATCTGCACGTTCCGGCCGAGTTTTTCTCCTCGGCTCAAGAGAGGGATGCGTGTCATCAGTGCCGTGCCGACGCTCAGAAGATGCTCTGTGACCATAGCGACGGAGTAGTACCTGGAGTTGTCCTCGAGACCGAAAAGCGGCGGTATGAGAACCCTTCTGAAGAGCTGTTCATGGGTGAGACCGACAGTGAGGTCGAGTATCTTCTGCCCCTCTTTATCATATATTTCCCACGCTTTGTCCCATGACAGGAGACGGTTGAGCAGCGGGAAGAGGAGATAGGTCGCCATCGTCCTTTTGACGACAGATATCCCGCCACCTGCTTTCCCCAGCTCCTTGACGAACTGCTGTGAATCGTGTTGCATATATTTCATGGGTACTCCTGTGATCTGATATAACGGCAGTTTATTGGTTTTTCTGTAAAATGTGTATAAGAAAAAAGACTATTGATATCGGTTTTTTATTCTATATTCCTTTGGAGTAGTTTTACGATATTTCTTGAACTGGACTATGAACCATGACGCGGTGGCATAGCCGCATTCCGTGGCTATCTCGGTGATGGTTTTTGACGTCGTGAGGAGGAGGAACTCGGCCTTTTTGATCCGTTCGGTATCGAGCCATCGTTTGGGAGATACATGGAAACACTGATGGAACTGATTTTGAAAGACTGATGGCGACAGCTGCAAAAGACGGTGCATATCGGAGACATTTTCTATGATATCGATATTCTCTTCGAGGATATAGCGCAGCCTGTTTGCTGAAGTACCGAGGATATGAGCGAAGAATTGTGAGAGTTGCTGTGGTGTATACCGGTAGAACTCCAGGAAGAGGAGTTCGATCTTGAGCTTCAGGATATCGTTTCGCAGCGGTAATGAACCCCTGTGGTCCTCAGCGATGGAGCTGATAAGCTGTTCTATATCCGACCTTCCGTCATAGTCGATCAGGGTGATCTTCGCAGCAGGTGCTGCGGTGGGAATGGCGTATCTTTTGACGAGATCGAGGATGAACCCGTCATCGTAGAAGATCGTGAGTGAGTCGTAATCTTTGGAGTTCTGGTTGGTGAAGTAGTTCCCCTGTGCGAAAAAGACGGCATAATTCTTCCCGACCTTTTGTCGTTCACCATCGTATTCTACTTCTTTGAATCCATCTCTGACGATGGTGAGCCCATGCATGGTGTTGCGTACGAGAACCCTGTCGCGGCGGCTGTTCATACTTTCGATGTAGAGCTTCGTATCGAGTTGCAGGAGCGAAGGTTCTTTGGTCTCTATCTGGTAGTTGGGGATCGTTACGGTCATGGAGGAATTATAGCAGCTTTTTTTCATCGCTATAGATTAAAAGCAGTTTCGGTAACTCCCCGTCCCGCAAAGGGTGTGGAGAATGACATTGCCTACGGAGCAGCAGGGGAGACGTAGATATCAAGATCGTTCGTTGTGGTCGTATATCCGTCGGTGACCGATACGGTCACTTCATAAACGTTGTTGGTATCACTGTCAGCCGGTGTGGCATAGACAGGGGCAGCGAGGAAGCTAAGATCACCCGTAGCTGTGTCGATAGTGAAAAGTGCCGCATCGGCACCGCCTGAGATAGAATAGGTGAGGGTATGGCCATCGGCATCGGTGGCAGAGATGGTACCGACAGTTGTATTGCCCTCCACTACAGTAAGGACTTTGAATTGTTCATACCATGCGATTTTACTGTCATACTCCGATGCGGAGAGGAGGTCAATATCCCCATCGCTGTCGAGGTCGATGGAAAAAGCCGATGTGGCGCCAAACGCGCTTGTCGTGACAATATGTGTCGTGAAGTTTCCTGAACCGTCATTTTCGTACCATGCTATCTTGTTATCATCTTGGGATGCCGAGTAGACATCGTTGTCCCCGTCCCCGTCGATATCTATAGCGCTGACCCAGACTGCCCAGACTGCGGTATTGGAGATGACATGCTCCGTAAACCCTCCTGAACCGTCGTTCTGATACCATGCGATCGTGTTGTCATTGGCGGATGCTGTGAGGACATCGTTGTCATTATCCCCATCGAGGTCTATTGCATAGACAGAGAATGTTCCATTACTAGGTATACTGGTTACAGGAAGATAGAAAGCCGTGAAGTTCTGAGCACCGTCATTTTGGTACCATGTCGTCTTGTCATCAATGGATGAGACCGAGATGGGGTCGAGAGAGCCGTCACCGTCGATATCGATGGCAAATACCGATCTGGCACCGTCAGCCGTCGTAGAGATATTGTGCTCGGTGAAATTTTGCGATCCGTCATTCTCGTACCATGCGATACGGTCATCTGCCCTGGATGCTGTCAGGAGATCGTTATCCCCATCCTGGTCGAGGTCAACGGGGTAGATACCATATGCATTAGGAGCTGCATTGGTGATATTGTGTTCGGTGAAGTTCTGCAAGCCGTCATTTTCGTACCATGAGACGGTTGCGTAGTCGTGTGCTGCTGCAAGGATATCTATATCGCCATCACCGTCAAAATCCAGCGATGTGAGCGATGTGGTCGAATTCATATTGGTAGTGATATTACGCTCGGTAAAGTTCTGTGAACCGTCGTTCTCATACCAATGGATATCTTTGGTGAACCAGGATGAGGCCAGAATATCAAAGTCTCCATCCTGGTCCAGGTCTATCGAAAATACTCTGAATGCATCGTAAAGTGTGGCGACGGTATGGGTGTCGAAATATATCTCTTTTGAGAGCGCACCAAACACCGGGGCGCTGTTGACCACATTGACCGTCCTTGTGACCGTCGCAGCGGCATTGCCCGCGCTGTCGCTGACATCGTAAGTGACGGTGTAGGTACCGGGCAGTGAAGTATTGATATCGCCTGTACTGATGATAGCGGCAGTGATGTCGCCGTCGATGTTGTCGCTGGCTGTCGCCCCTGCGTCTGTGTAGGCAGCGCCTGCTGTGACAGAGACATTGCTTTCACCAATGAGGGTAATGACAGGCAGAGTAGTATCGACCACGATGACCGTCCTTGTCACCGTCGCAGCAGCATTGCCTGCACTGTCGCTGACATTGTAGGTGACGGTGTAGGTACCGGGAATAGAGGTATTGACATTGCTTGCTGTCTTGATGGATGCCGTGATATCACCGTCGATGTTGTCGCTGGCTGTCGCCCCGGCATCACTGTAGGCCGTACCTGCCTCGATGGTCACCGTACCCTCTCCGAGCAGCGTGATAACGGGTGGTGTCGTATCGGGGACCGGTGTCGGAGTTGGTGTTGGTGTTGGTGTTGGTGCCGGAGATGGAACCGAAGCGAAACCATGTTCGAGGGTGTCTCCGGGGGTGCCGTCACAGCCGTTGAGGCCCAACAGCAGGGTCGCTGCCAGTACCAGTGTCGTACTCTTGATAGTTTTCATTTGCTGCTCCTTAGAATCTGTATGTCAGCCCGATATTGACAGCTTCCGCCGTCACATCGTCAAGCAGTGCCGTATAGTCGAATCCTGTATCATCGTAGAGAGACAGGTACTCGGCATAGATGCTGATATGTTCGCTCACGGCATAGCTGACCCCGGCACCCCACTGGAATCCGTCCTCTGTCGCATCACCGCCGTTGAGATCGGAAAGCATCAGCGAACCGTACCCGAGGAGTCCATAGATACCGAAGTCGCCGAAACTGTAGGTAGGTTTGAGATACACACCCCAGTTGCTCACATCCCCGTCGTAGGGGGTGGTGACACCGACAAGATCACCCTCGTCGTATGAAGTATCGAACCCCAGTGTATACCTCGCCTCAAGGGAGATATATTCGTTGTAGATATACCCCAGGCTCAGTGTCGCCGTGGATGCAGTGATCTCTTCATTGGTAAAGTCGTTGTTCACGATGAGGGAACCGCCGCTCAGTCCCACATAATACGGGGTAAGCCCCGCAGGTATAGGAGCCACCTCTGTCTCCACCGGTGCCATGTCACCGCCTGAAAATGCGAACGAAGCTGCGGCAAAAATACCAAACAGCAGTCTAGGGAGTTTCATTGCCGATCCTTGTATGTTAATTGAACTTTGTGGTGATTATATAATAAACAGACATTTCAGGCACTTAAATTAGTAAAAGTGATAGTTATTTTTTAGTATAAATAATCACTAGGCTTTTGTAGTCGAGGGACCGTAACGCTTCAGTGTAAATGACTTTTGTCTATAATGCCGTTATGAAGAACAAGAACATCAAACTCAACTGTGACATGGGCGAGAGCTTCGGCATCTATTCGCTGGGACTGGACGAATATATCATGCCCCATATCGATATGGCCAACCTCGCCTGCGGCTACCATGCTTCTGATCCCGTGACAATGCACAAGAGCATCCGGAGCGCGCTCGAACACGGCGTGGAGATCGGCGCACATCCATCCTACCCCGACCTTGTCGGCTTCGGGCGCAGGGATATGCATTGCAGTACAGAGGAGATCGTTTCGTTCGTCCTCTACCAGCTCGGAGCCCTCGAGGCGCTCTGTCGCAGCTACGATACCCGTGTCACCTATCTCAAACCCCACGGTGCGCTCTACAATGCGATGATGCGCGACGAGACGGTGTTCAGGGCCATAGCCAAAGCGATATCCAAGTACGACCCCGTCATCAGGCTCATGGTCCTTTCATCCGGGAAGAACGCTCACTATGCGAAGCTGGCTGGCAAATACGGTATCTCGCTGCTCTATGAGGTCTTCGCCGACAGGCGCTACGGCAGTGACGGCTCGCTGGTGCCCAGGAGCGAGGAGAACGCGGTGATCATTGACAGTACAGAGGTGCTGCGAAGGGTCAGGCTCCTCCTGGATGAAGGGGTCATCGAGACCGTAGAGGGGAAGAGACTCCCTATCGAAGCCGATACCATCTGCGTACACGGTGACAATGCTCATGCACTGGAGCTGACAAAGCTCATCGCGAAGCTCAGAGATGAGAGTCAGAGCCGTTAGCGTCGATGCGCTCCTGATCAGTTTCGGGAAGGAGATAGACCCCCATATCCTCGGGATGGTGCGAAGCGCCTACAGTATACTCAAAGAGTGTGAAGAGGTACGCAATATCACACCCTCATACAGCACGATACTGGTCGAATACGACCTGCGGCGATACAGTCATGAGGATATGACCTCGCTTATCGAACGGAAACTTGCCGAGGTGCAGGTGAACTCTGCGGAGCCGCAGGGGAGACACTTCAGGATACCTGCGCGATACGACAGGGATGCGGGGTGGGACATCGAGCGTGTAGCATTATACAATGGCCTGAGCATCGAAGAGGTGATAGAGCTTCATAGCAGTATGATCTACCGGGTCTATGCGATAGGGTTCATGGCAGGTTTCGGCTACCTGGCCAGGAACGATCCTCGTATCGCCACCCCCAGACTCGAAACCCCGCGCACAAAAGTCCCCAAAGGTTCGATCGCGATAGCCAATGAACAGAGCGCCATCTACCCCGGCGATTCGGCAGGGGGATGGAACATCATCGCCCGCACTTCATGGGATAGCTTCGATGAGCTGCGGGTAGGCGACAGCGTAGAGTTCGTGAGGGTAGGATAATGGGCTTCGAGATACTCGACGGCGGGCTCTTCGCTACGGTGCAGGACAGCGGCAGGTACGGGATGGGAGACCGGGGGATCACCGTCTCGGGTGTGATGGACGAGTACGCCTACGAGTGGGGACAGCGGTTGCTGGGGACACCGAGCTTCAATACCCTCGAGCTGATGGCAGGGCTCAGGCTCAGAGCCCTGGCCGATACGATGATAGCGGTCACGGGTGCAGACCTCGGGCTCCGTATCAACGGTCTCCCAGAGAGCAACTGGCAGAGCCGTTTCATACGGGAGGGGGATATCCTCCACTTCGCCAAAAGAGTGAGTGGGCAGAGAGCCTACCTCTCTGTCAAAGGGGGCTTCGATACGCCGATGTATCACGGCAGCTACGCGACGACGATACGCGAGGGGTTCGGCAAAAAGCTGCAACGGGGCGATATCCTCCCGTTCCACCCCTCACCCCGTGAACATAGCAGAAGATTGAAAGAGGAGTTCATCCCCGACTACGACAGACCGCTGACGATCCGTGTGATGCTCGGCTATCAGGAGGAGTTTTTCGACAGAGAAGCGAAGGAGAAGTTCTTCGATACAGAGTATGAGATCACACACCAGAACGACCGGATGGGATACAGGCTCTCTGGTGAGCCGATATTCCCCATCAAAGGGGACATCATCTCCGAAGCGATAGCCTTCGGCTCTATCCAGATACCCGCAGGCGGACAGCCGATCATCCTCCTCAAAGAGCGGCAGACCATCGGTGGTTACCCCAAGATCGGTACGGTGCTGCCGATGGACTGCTTCGCCCTCTCGCAGGCACCTATCGGATCGAAGGTACGGTTCGAGGCGGTGGAGCAGGAGGAGGCGTTTAGGCTGGCAAGGGAGTATTACGGGGAATTGCCTTTTATATTGGCGTAAAAATTCACGTTCATGGTTTAACGTTTTTCAAAAAATCTAAAATTATCTCAATATTCAAAAACATCGGCAGGGGATTGTCTGCCTTTATCCCGATAAAACCAAGAGATCGGTAAAAGGAAACAGCATCTTTTTCCGCCAATAAATAGACTCCTGCACATCCTGCCAACTGAGATATTTGATAAACTTTCAAAAAGACATCTTTCAGCAGTCTCTTCCCTATTCCCTGTCCCTGCATCGATCGGTCCAGCCCAAGCATAGAGAGTTTGACCACCGGGATAACAGGCGGCAGTCCGGAAGGTTGTTTATTTGAGTCGAAATCATCTC
Source organism: Campylobacterota bacterium (assembly GCA_003252535.1). Classification (GTDB taxonomy): domain Bacteria; phylum Campylobacterota; class Campylobacteria; order Campylobacterales; family Sulfurovaceae; genus SZUA-451. The sequence continues at coordinate 175,157 of QKDN01000054.1, forward strand.
TTGCTATCGAAAAACTATCGAGCGTATAAAAGCCGACAAATCGTTCATTCTCATCTTTGTCCAAAAGCACATAGGCATGACTAAGGTGCTTTTTGACTCTTTTTTTGAGAGATTTTTGTACAAAAGCATTGATCATTTCATTACCGCAGTCGAATGTTTTCATACCGATGTAGTTTTTTGAGGTATCAAACTTTTCTAATCTAAGATGAGTCATTTTTTGGCTTTTGATGAATATAGTCAAACGAGTATAATATAGCTTCTCTTTGGAATATCTGATTTCAAATAAAATTATGTTAAAATATCCGTATACTAACCGTATAAGGAATTAAGATGCTGAGTGCTGTAGATATAAAAGATGCAAGAATAGAGTTTAAGACGACCAAAGATATCAAGAGTCTGCTACAAGAGGCTTCAAATGCGATGGGGATGGACTTGAGCAGTTTTTTGATATCGACGGCAGTGCAGCGTGCCAAAGAGATCGTCAAGGAAGAGAACATTCTGACTCTCTCCAGGCAGGAGTGGAAAGACTTGCAGGAGATTCTTGATAAGCCACAAAAAGCTACAGAAGAGTTCAAAGAACTGATGAGATTAGAGGGATTTGAGTCATAGAGAAAAGCTTTTTGCAATACATGATATGATAACAGCCAGGAATGCAAGATTTGTGTTTTGCATTGAAATTAAGAGGACAAACCGATGACCATAGAGATAGAACGATACGATGCGATGCGTGAACCCAGCAGCGCGGTGCTGAGCTATAAGCTCCCTGACGGGGATATGACGCTGCTTCAGGCGCTCGAATATATCAAGACGAAGATCGATCCGACGCTGAGCTTCGACAAAGGGTGCCGTAGCGGTATCTGCGGCAGCTGCGCGATGCGGGTCAACGATCGTGAGGTGCTCGCCTGCAACTACAAGCCTGTTGACGGTGACAAGGTATCGCCGCTGCGCTACCATGAGGTACAGCGCGACCTGATCGTCGACAAAAGTGCAGCCAGGCAGACGCTCAGAAAGTCACGATCATGGCTTCACGGCTACAATGGTGCAGCTGTAGCGATAGCGCAGGAGAAGATCACCGAGGTGCAGAGCGACTGCATCCTCTGCGACAGCTGCTACTCTGCATGCCCCGTGCTCGCGGTCAATCCCGACTTCCTCGGCCCATTCGCCCTCACGCGGGTCTATCGCTACAGCGCCGATGTGAGGGAGGGGGATGCGAAACCGATGATCGATGCTGTGCAGCAGAGCGGCGTATGGGATTGTACGTTGTGCGGCGAGTGTACGGCGGTCTGCCCGCAGGGGATCGATCCCAAGATGGACATCACCATGCTCAGGAGTACCAGTGCACAACACGGATACATGGACCCCAACTTCAGCGCGATGAGCTTCGGGTTCGGGGGCTTCTGATGCGGAAAATACTGCTGCTTCTTTCGATAGCAGGCACCCTCTGGGGGAGCGATATCCGTCCCATCGACGCCCATACGAAAGCAAGGATGATCGACGGGAACTCATGGAGGGCGGGGTGCCCCGTGGGGCTCTATGACCTGAGATATCTGCGGCTCCGCTACCGTGATTTCGACGGCAACACCAGGATGGGCGAGATGATCGTCCACAAGAGCGTCGCAGAGAGCGTCTCGAATATCTTCGAGACGCTCTATGCCATCGGCTACCCCATCTACCGTATGAGACTCGTGAGCGACTACGGCGGGAGCGACTACGACTCCATCGAGGCCGACAACACCTCGGCCCTCAACTGCCGCAAGGCTACGGGCAGTACCAAGTGGTCGAAACATGCCTTCGGCAAAGCCATCGACATCAACCCTATCGAAAACCCCTATATCTCACGCAGCGGCAGCATCGCCCACAGGGCTACGCCGCAGGCGCGTCACCGGTTCCACCGCGATCTGCACGATCCTTCCGACAGGGCCGTGCTGCTCCCCTCCGACAAGGTCGTGAGGATATTCAAGAAGTACGGCTGGAGCTGGGGCGGCGACTGGCGCACGATCAAGGATTACCAGCATTTCGAGTACCGCGGCAATTAGCGCCGATCCTCCTCCGTGCCCTTAAAAAGGGCGCATCAACCACCTCTCCCGTGATTGTATAAAATTCAGAAAATTTTTAGCTACAAAGGGCAAAAAATGATCTATAATTCCCAAAAAAATAGGGTCGTGCCAGACCCGAAATAAGGAAGAAATCATGTTGAAGAAAACTTTGTTTTTCGCTGCTCTCGTATCTGTACTGAGCCTTTCAGCTGTTGCCGAAGAGGTGGAAGAAGCGCCGATGGAAGGACCTGTGAGCAAGTGCGACCAGCTCTTCGATGCGTGTATCGAAAAATGCGGGGATGACAATGCAGAGGCGTGCATGGACAAGTGCCAGGAGCAGGCTGAAAAATGTGATATGGAGAACGCACCTGCCAACTAGGGAGGTGCATGGAACAGGAGCAAGGGGTGGCGACTAATATCAAAGAACTGGTACGATCCTACTACGAGATGTGGAACGAAGGTGATTTCAAAAAAGCCGACAAGCTTATGCATGACGACATACAGTTCCTCAGCTCGCTGGGTGACAGTATGGAGGGGCTCGAAGCGTTCAAGAGCTATGCAGCTTTCATCATGGAAGCATTCCCTGATCTCTACCACGCGGTAGAGATACTGATATCGGAAGGGAACCGCGCAAGCGCCTATGTGATGTACACGGGCGTACACAAAGGGAAGCTCTTCAATATCGAGCCGACGAAAAAAAGGATCCGCTACAACGGCGCGACCTTCTTCACCATCGACGAGGGCAAGATCGCGAAGATCAGGGTTCTTGGCGACAGGTATACGCTCTACAGACAGCTTGGTGTCGAGCGTTTTGACCAGACGGAGAACGAACCGGCCAAAGAGCAAGAGAGATAATGGAACTCTTTTACGATATCCTCAAGCAGCTCGTGCGGATACCCAGCGTGGTAGGTGCAGAGCATCCGTTCTTTATGTTCATCAAAAGGGAGCTTGAAGAGCTCGACATCAGGGTGGAGTACTTCGACGGGGTACTCGTAGCCAAAGGGAAGGAACCGGAGTCAGGATTTATCTCCGCCCATGCCGACAGGCACGGGCTGATCTGTACGGGGCACAACGAGTTCCAGTACGCTGCGTTCGTAGCGAAGAACCAGGTCGACCTGAACGGTATCCTCAACTCCGATGAACTCCTCGACAACCTCACCGACAGGTTCGTCGGGGAGAAGGTACAGGCATACCAGCCCTATTCGGGAACCTACCTCGGACTCGGGGTCATCAAAGAGGCATTCCTGTGCCAGAGACGTAACAACATCATCTTCACCATCGACGATTTCGAGCACCTGATGCCGGGGATCCCCATAGCCTTCATGGACAGGCTCGAGCTCAAGAACGGGTTCGTGTCGGCGCAGATCGACAATGTCGTCTCGATCGCGCTCCTGATCTACCTCTACCATCTCGGGTACCAGGGGAGTGCGTTTTTCACTGCGTCCGAAGAGGCTGGGAAGAGCTGGAGATTCCTCCTCGAGTGGTTCAGACGGTTCGACTACCGTACCGATGAACTCCTCGTGCTCGATACCAGCCCCTATGATTCGCTCGAGATGATCAACGCCATCGATGTTGTCTTCCGGCAGAGGGATGCGGCGGCGGTATTCAAATCCCCGCTCAAAGCGAAGATCAAGAAAATAGCGATCGAAGAGAAGATCAAGTACCATTACAAGGATGCATACCTCAAGAACAGGATGCTCCAGACGGGGATGAAGACCTCGCTCGGTTCGACAGAGCTGGGGAAGATCATCAAGGCATCAAAAGGTGAAATTCAGGGGACCACCCTGCAATTTCCGACGATAGGGTACCACACCGTCAACGAAATGACGAGTGAGAGCTCCATCAAAGCGATCATCAAGATCCTGACAAAATTGTATCTACAGAGCTAACAAGGAAAGAGTATGCATATCGGATTTATCATAGCAAACTGGTCAGGGATCAATCCCGACAAGAGTTCGACACTGAGGATCATCCAGGAGTGTGTCAGAAGAGGCCACACGGTTTCGGTACTCTATACCAACAACCTCACAGTGCGCAACAATATCGTCCACGGGATGTTGGAGACGATCGACAAGATGGACAAAGTCCCCGAGAGCACGCAGAGCTTTTACAAGAAGGTGACCTTCACCAGGAGGATGAATCCCCTCCATGTCTTCGACTGTCTGATGATCCGCAAAGACCCGCCGATCAACCCGCTCGTTCTCAACTTCCTCGATGCGATCAAGGATGAGGTGGTGATCGTCAACGATGTCGACGGTCTGCGCAAGGCCAACAACAAGCTCTATACGACCACTTTCCACGATCCGAACAATACTTACCTCCCCGTCACCCATGTCTCCGGGAGCAAGAAGTTCATCAACAAGGCGATCAACGAATCGGAGAAGGACAAGATGATCCTCAAGCCGCTCGACGGCTCGGGAGGGCGCGGCGTGATCGTACTCGAGAAGAACGCGAGGAGCAATATCAACTCGCTCCTTGACTTCTACATCGACGAGAGCGGCGACAGGTATGTCATCCTCCAGGAGTACATCGAGGGGGCTGAGAACGGCGATGTGAGGGTACTGATGCTCAACGGCAAGTTCATCGGCGCATACAACCGCAAACCGGCAGAAGGCGAACTGCGTGCCAATATCCAGACCGGCGGCACGGCGCACAAATACACGATGACCCCGAGCCAGATGAGGATATGCAAGAAGATCGGTCCCAAGCTCGTCACCGACGGACTCTACTTCGTAGGGCTCGATATGATCGGCGACAAGATACTCGAGGTCAATGTCCTCAACCCGGGCGGCATCACCAATATCAACCGTCTCGAGAAGCTCAAGCTCCAGAAGCTCGTCGTCGATTTCCTCGAAGAGAAGGTCGAAGAGAAGACCGAAAAGCGCGTCGAGCTGGAGTACCTCCTCAAAAAGTTCAGCGAACTGAGAGAATAGAGGGATAGCTGAAGCCCTTCGGTGCTAAGATTGCCGCTATCAAAACAAGGCGGTCAATATCCATGAACAGACATTTACAAACCCTGGCATTCGCACTCCTGCTGGGCGGATGCGGCGGCGAATCTATCCCCTCAGCCACTCCTGCGACCTCCACAGACACCCAAAGCTATACCGAGTCGAACCAGTCAGCCGCGACTGCTACTGCATCTGACGACACACAAAGCGATACCACGCCCCAGAGCAGCTACCAGAGCTACTTCATCAACATGGACAAATGCGACCAGGTGGTCGACAAATCCTATATCCTCATCTGTTACGACTACAGCTACAAGGCAGCGCTGAGTGTCGGGTACACCCTCAAAGGGAATCTCGTCAACGATCCCAATATCGACGAGAGGCCGCCGTTCTACGAAGAGCCCCTTATCCCCGAAGCGTTTCGCGCCGCGTATACCGACTATACCAATTCAGGCTACGATCGCGGGCATCTTGCCCCCGATGCCTCCTTCGACTGGAGCGAGACGAGCCTGAACGCGGTCTACACCCTTGCCAATATCATCCCCCAGGTTCCCACGGTCAACCGTTACCAGTGGGTCGACGTAGAGGAGTACGGCCGGGATATGGCTGTCGAGCTCGGCGAAGTGGGCGTGCTCGATATCGTCAGGTATCCTGCCAGCCCATCGACCATCGGGGCAAATCAGATCGCAGTCTCCGCGGGATACTACAAAGTGCTCTACAGCTACGGCAACTCCTACGAAGAGTGCTTCTACTACGCCAACGATCCCGGCGCATCCGCCCAGGGAGACACCCTCGATGATCACAGGATCGACTGTTCGCAGGTTGATTACTGAGCCGCCGGAACCACTAATCATTATTTTCTAAGATATATAACGGTACTATTCTTGCATAGCATTATATAGCTAAGTATATAAAGGAGGCATATGGAGTTTTCATCAAACCTGACACTGGAGATATTCAACCAGCCCTTCATCCTCGAGAAGAGGATCGAACTGCTCAAAGCGATAGAGAAAGAGGGCTCGATCAACAAAGCTGCCAAAAGCGTACCCATGAGCTACAAGGCTGCATGGGAGGCGGTGGATATGATGAACAACCTTTCGCCCAGGCCCATAGTGATCAAAGCCACGGGGGGCAAGAACGGCGGAGGGACCGAGCTCACCGACTACGGACGTGATCTCATCAACAGTTATACCCTGCTCAAGAGAGAGCAGGAGAAGTTCCTGAATTCTATGAGCAGGCTCGTGGACGGGGGCGAATTCAATATCAATGCAATAAGGAGATTGTCAATGCAGATAAGCGCAAGAAATCAGATAAGCGGTGTGGTCGAGCATATCGACCACGGCAAGGTCAATGCCCAGCTTTATATCAAGCTCAAAAGCGGCTATACGATCATCTCGGTCGTGACCGATAACGCGGTAGAGTCGATGGCGATCAAGGTGGGGGACGAAGTGGTAGCGATCTTCAAGTCCTCCTCGGTGATCCTCTCGACCGACAATGCCGTGGGGGTGAGCTCACGCAACAAGATCAAGGGGATCATCAGCAATATCTCGACAGGTGAGATCAACACGGAAGTCACGGTCGATATCGGCGGTGACAGGATCACCTCCATCATCACGAAGAACGCGGCGGAGGAGCTTGGACTCAAGACAGGCGATGAGGTGACAGCCCTCATCAAATCATCGGATGTAATGGTAGGGAAATAAAATGACAAAAAAAATACTTTTATCGCTCGTTGCTCTCAGCGCGACACTTGTGGCTGAGAAAGCCGTACTCAAGGCAAACGGGATCGTAGAGCTCAAAGAGACGCCCAAAAGCGTCGACAATATCGGCGATATGTTCACTGAGGGGATGTGGTACGGCCGAATCCGGTTCAACTCGTTCTACTATACACCCGAGACCGAAAAGGCAGGGAAGAACGAAGAGCACAGCGCTGCCGCCCTGGGAGCGAGCCTGATCTACAAGAGCGCCTACTACAACGGCTTCGGGATGACCTTCGGGCTCTACGGCAGCCAGGATATCAGCGGGATCGATGCGGCCGATGTGGGCTTTTACAAGGCTGGCAAGGACATCCTCAGCCGATATGACCTGGTCAACGACGGTTCACGGGCGCTCGTGGCGATCACCCAGGCCTATATAGAGTACAAGCATGATCTCTTCACGATCAAAGGGGGGCGCTTCCTCAGCGAGACGATGCTGACAGCCAGCAACGATACCAAGATGATCCCCAATGCCTTCGAAGGGTTCTCGCTCGAGAGCAAAGCGCTGAGCGATACCGATATCAAGATCGAGTACCTCCTCAGACAGAAGCTCAGGGACCACAGCGAGTTCCACCACCTCCTCGCATACGGTGACGATCCTGCCGACACGCATGCGAGCTGGACGGAGAACGACGACTCCGCGATGCACCAGGGACTCACACTCTCGAAGCTCGAAGCAGCCGGGATCGATGACCAGCTCATCATTTTCCAGGCGACCAACAAGAGTATCGACAACCTGAAGATCACGGCGAACTACACCGCCGTGCCCGATCTCTTCTCCACGGCGATCATCGAAGCGCAGTACGACTTCAAGGTCGGCGGCTATAAGATATCTCCGGCTATGCGATACCTGCAACAGTTCGACGACGGTGCGGGTGCCATCGGCGGTGCCAACCTCAAAGGGAAGACCTTCGGCTACAGCGACCCGGCATCGGTGGACGGCTCCATGTTCGCCGCGAGGGTGGAGCTCTCGAACGATATTTACAAGTTCGCTCTCGGGTACAGCAAGATATCAGACGATGCCGACCTGATCGCCCCATGGAGAGGATTCCCTACAGGGGGCTATACCAGGGCGATGGCACAGTACAACTGGTACGCCAATACCGAAAGCTACATGGCAAGCTTCGACTATGACCTGGGCAAAGCGGGTATCTGGAGCGGGACGAAACTCTCGTTCAAATACGCTATCCAGGACTTTGATGACGAGAAGGTCGGCGTTCAGGCGGACAGCGATATCTTCACTGCCGACCTCAATACGAAACTGACAAAAGACCTCTATCTCAAACTCCGTCTGGGTATCAACAGCGGTTCAGACGACACGGTGGCAGGCGACGGTTCTACAAAAAGCGATCCGTCCTACAAAGAGTTCAGGGTAGAGCTCAACTATCTCTTCTAAAAGGACAGACATGAAAAAAATACTTCTTTCACTTGCGCTTCTGGCCTCGACGCTCTGGAGCGGCGAGATCAAGGTGGCCATGGCGGCCAATGTGAGCTATGCATCCGATGAGCTCATCGCAGAGTTCAACAAACTTTCGCCTGATACGAAAGTGAAGATCACCTTGGGGAGCAGCGGCAAGCTCACGGCACAGATCAAGAACGGCGCCCCTTACGACATCTTCATGAGTGCGAACATGAAGTACCCGGCTTCGCTCTACGATGACAAGATCGCCGTGACCAGTCCGGTGATCTATGCACAGGGGGCTCTGGCACTGTTGAGCACGAAAAAGCTCGACCTCTCCAAAGGGGTAGCGATAGTGGGTGATGCAAAGGTGGCCAAAGTAGCCGTCGCCAACCCAAAAACGGCTCCATACGGCAAGGCAGCCCTCGAAGCGCTCGAAAATGCCGGGATCAATATCACACCGAAGCTCGTCTATGCCGAATCGATCTCACAGACCGTTGCCTATGCCATCAGCGCTGCCGATATAGGTTTCATCGCCAAATCATCGCTCTATGACAGCAAGATGAAAGAGTACAAAGAGGGGATCGACTGGGTGCCGGTTGATCCCAAGCTCTACAAACCTATAGACCAGGGGATCGTGATCCTCAAAAATGCTGAGCAAAACAGCGAAGCCAAAGCTTTCTACGACTTCATCCTCAGTCCAAAAGCCAAAGAGATATTCGCCAGATACGGCTACATCCTCCCCTGATCCTTTTTTACTTTCCTCCTTTTGTTTACTCCCGCGTATGCGGGAGGTTTTTACGATCTATCCATCCAGAATTTTTTTTGTACCCTCTGAAAATTCCGGCTAACAATCCAATAAATCTAAAATACTATAAAATATATTGACTTTAAACACTATTTATATTATACTTTGTTAAATAATTGAGGAGTTGCTATGAAAATATCACAATCAGCTAAAGAGAAGACCAGGATCAATATACTGGGCGCAGCCGTCGACCTGATCATCCAGAAAGGGTTCGAGAATGCCTCTCTGAGAGAGATGGCCAAAGCGGCCGGGGTGAGCAACCCCACCATCTACAACTACTTCCCATCCAAAGAGAAGCTTCTCTACGCCTATATCGAGCTCAAGCACCAGGAGGCGAGGGAGGCGCTCGAAGCGATCGACGGGTTCGAGACCTTCACCCTCCGCGAGCAGCTCCAGACCCTCGTCGAGACGGAGCTGGAGCTCTACCTCGAGGATCGGGAGTTCATCGTGCAGATCGCCGATATGGTCTTCCGCTCCTCCGGGCTGCGGGTCGATACTCTCTATGCGACCAATGAGCTCTTCGTCAGGACTGTGGATGAGATGCTCTCCATCGCCATCGAGGCGGGAGAGATCAAGGAGCCGCCGTTCCGCGAGCAGCTCCCGCGACTCTTCTGGGACTACTATATCATGGTGGTTGCCTACTGGATCAAAGATGAGAGCGAAGCGTTCGAGAACACCACGCAGTTCATCGACCACTCGATGGGTGTCATCGAGGCGCTGCTCCATTCCGATATCCTCAGCCGCGTGAGCGACCTTGGGATGTTCTTCTTCAAGACGCACCTCCTCTCGTCGATCCAGAAGTTCACGACGCAGAAAGAGAAGCTGGGTGTCATCAAGTGCAAGCTGGGCGAGGTGCTCCATGGTTAAGCCTCCCCCCTCATCGAAGCTCTCCCGCGGCACGGTGGTAGGCAAGGCGCTGCTCAAGATAGGCGCGGCACACGGCAAAGGTCTGGTGAAGCGCACCCTCGGGAGCAGGAGCGAGAGCAACGCACACGCAGAGCAGACCCATGAGCAGATTGCCGATATCATCTTCGATGCGCTCGGCGAACTCAAGGGGGTCTCGGTCAAGATCGCCCAGCAGGTGGCGCTCGGGATGCCCTTCCTCTCCCCCGTCTACCTCGAAAGGATCGCCCGGAGCTTCAACTCCATCCCTCCGCTCAACAAGGCGCTCGTGCGGAAGATCGTCAAACAGGAGCTCGGCCGCTACCCGAACGAGCTCTTCGAGAAGTTCGAGAGCGATGCCTTCGCCGCCGCGAGCCTGGGGCAGGTGCACAAAGCCCTCTACAAAGGGGATGAGGTGGCAGTCAAGATGCAGTACCCCGGGATCAGGCAGAGCATCGGGAGCGATATGTCGCTGATCCACTTCGCTATCAAGCGGTTTGCCAAGGGGCAGAATGTCGATCATATCGTCAGCGAGATCGAGGGGAGACTCTATGAAGAGATCGATTATGCCCTTGAGGCCGAGAACTGTACCTTTTTCGGCAGTCATAGGCACAATGATGCCATCGTCATCCCCACGGTCTACGGAGAGCTGTCGACGGAGAAGATACTCGTCACCTCCCTGCTCAGGGGGCTGAGCTTCGAAGAGTATCTGGCGACCGACCCGGCACAGGAGGAGAAAGATGCCTATGCGCAGCTGCTCTTCGACAGTTTTTTCTACACCCTCTACAAGCACAGGCGCATCCATGCCGATCCCAACCCGGGGAACTTCCTCTTCATGGAGGGCGGCAAGCTCGGACTCATAGATTTCGGCTGTGTGAAACAGGTGGAAGATGCATTTCTGGAAAAATACAACCGCCTTCACATCGACCTGGTAGAGAACAGGCACGATGGGGTGGTCATCCCGCAATACATCGATCTCAACATGATCGCACGATCGGACGAAGCGTCGATGGAGCAGTTCTACACCGAGGTGATCAAACCGCTCGACACGCTCTACAAAGAGCCGCTGATCGGTGAGAGCTACGACTTCGGGACAAATTCGGATTTCTCCAAAAGAGGCTTCGAGATGATCTTCAAGGTGCAGCAAAAGCAGTTCCATTCCGTACACAGGCTCAATGAGCAGTTCCTCTTCCTCAACCGCACACTGCTCGGGTACTACGCGATATTCGAGAAGATGGGGGCGAGGATCGAGACGGGGTATGTGAAGGGGTTGATGAGAGATTTCAAAGGAGGAAAAGATGGAAAATAGTATTACGATGGAGAGTGTCAGGCTGCACAGGATATTTGACGATAAGAGCATGAGGGTATCGCTCCTCGCGCTGGCATTCGCGATAGCATTTGTCAATGTCATCCTCTCGGACAGCGGTCATTTCGGATTTTGGGATCTTGTCTCCTACCTGCTGATGCTCGTGCCGCTGGTGTGGCTGGATATACGCGGAGTGATGACCAACAGGTATACCAGATGGTTCATACCTCTGATCGTAGTACTTCTGGGAGATATCTTCTATTTCAACAATGACTTTATGGCCTTCCTTTCGCCGATGGTTTTCCTCCTCATCATGATACTCTACCTGACGAGTATGCAGGAGGTCTCCTCATTCTACCAGACGCTGCTGCCACGCATGGCGATACCGCTGGGGATGAGCCGTTATTTCAGACTCTACTTCAGCGATCTGTTGGCGTACAGAGCGCATAAGAGCATCTATAACCGTGTCGTTCTGGCACTGGTGATCACGCTCCCTTTCGGCGCTTTGTTCCTCGCGCTTTTTATGGCGGCAGATGCGAACTTCAGCAATTTTGTCAGTACTATCTCCCTCTTTGACGGGCGTTTTAAATATTACTATCTCTACGGGACGATCCTGGAGCTATTGGCGTTTTTGCTTCTCTTTATCTATGGATTTTCCAATACGATGCGAAGAGAGTCTGTCGTGGTCTGGAAGAGCCTCGATCCGCTCATCGTGGGGATATTCCTCGGGATGCTCAACCTGCTCTTTGTGACTTTCCTGCTCTTTCAGCTCAACTACCTCTTCGGTGGTGAGGCGTATATCAGGGCTGCGGGTATCAATATCGCCAGCTTCGCCAGGGAAGGGTTCTTCCAGCTGATGTGGGTGATGGGGATCGTCGCAAGCATCTTTTTGTTCATGATGAGCCGATACCACGGAGAGAGGAGCATGGCGTGGCTGCTGAGTGGATTATTGATATCAACGGTTGTGATAGGGTTCGCATCGCTCAAGAAGATGTACCTCTACCAGTCGCTCATGGGAGCAACGGTACTCCGGTACTATGTGGAGTGGTTCGATTATTTTTTGATAGCTGTATTGATGCTCGGCGTAGTGTTCATCCTCAGACGGATTGCGTATGCGAGACTGCTAGATACGGTAGTCGTCATCGGCATGGCAAGTCTGGTGATCGTCTCGTCACTCAATGTCGACGGGATGGTAGCCTCACACAATATCGAGAAGTTCAAAGAGACACCCGAGAAGCTCGACAAAAAAGCGCTATCAAAACTCTCTATCGATGCTCTGCCGGTAGTATCGGGGACGGATATCAAGATCGACCTTCAGCACTATCGGTCAAGAGATTGTGAAACGCTGAGCGACTATCATCTGGGATACTGTACCAAACTCGCAGTATATGGCAGCGACAATATCAACTATGTAAGGGAGTACGAATGAGAGCGATCGACCCGAGAGTGACCCTGCCGTCGCTCTTCTTCCTCTTTATCAGTTACATAATCTTCCTTGCCGACACCGCAGACCTCAATCTCGGTCTGGAGATCGTCAAGGTGATCCCCTACGGCGACAAGGTGATGCACGCACTCCTCTACGGGATCATGGCGATGCTGCTCAACTACGGTCTGCGATACCGCACCGTATGGGGCGTGCAGCTCGGCGCGCTGCTGGTGCTCCAGTTCGCCACCATCGAGGAGTTCAGCCAGCTCTTTATCGATACCCGCACTTTCGATACGGGCGATCTGCTGGCTGATCTGGTGGGGGTGATACTCTTCTCACTCGCACGATGGAAAGATTCGGAGTCGGAGGCTTCAGCCCCGAACAGGCGAAGCTGAAGCTTTCGGTTCCTGATACCTACAGCAATATTGGAGGATACATGAAAAACAGTACTGTTATCAATAAGGTCAAGATATTCATTTCACTCACACTGATCGTTATCTATACATCGCTCTTTATCTACCCGGCGGTGGTCATCTCATGGAGCATGGTCGACAGCAGGCTTTATAAAGAGGGTGAGAGCCGGTTTCTCCCGCTGTGGTTCGAGACGACCACGGACAAGTTCAACAACTGGGCAGATGATTATCTGAAGAGCGAAAGCAGAAACGATACGCTTGCCAAACAGGAGTGGACACCTTTCGGTGCGCTGTTCTATCTGCAGAGTGTCGAGTCCCTCATGCACAAGAAGCGTATCGATGTCAACGACCCCGATACCCGCCGGGCTGTAGACAATGCGGTCGCTATCCTGCTCTCGCCGAAAACATCGGCTCCCTATGAGAAGATATGGAAAAAGCACAGGCTTCAGACAGGCAAAAGCCATCTCGAGAGCGAAAATATCTTCTTCCGTATGCTCTATCTCATGGGGCTTGCCAGCTACCGGGAGATCACGGGCGAGAGCAGGTACGACGCACTGATCGCCAGGCAGTCGCGGATGCTCTATGATGAGCTGTTCAGCGCAAAGTATCATCTCGGTGATGATTATCCCGGCCAGTGCTATCCCAACGATGTCCTCTGGTCGGTCGCTGCGATCGTGATGGCCAACGGAGTCAGCGACCATCCGTTTGACACGAATGAGCTGGTCAATCGGTTCATGGGAGTGATGGACGGAGAGCTCAGGGACGGCAACGGCCTGCCGGCATTCCAGGCTGATTCCAAACACGGCAGGATCATCCAGACCGCCCGCGGCAGCAGCACTTCGGGGGTGCTTCTCTATGCAGCATACCTCGAGCCGGGCATAGCCCAAAAGTGGTACGACCTGTATGAGCGACACTTTTTACGGGAGAGTACACTGTTCACCGGGGTCAGCGAATTTCCAGAAGGGACACCCGGTTTCATGGATATCGATACGGGGCTGGTGGTCAACGGATACGGTTCGGTCGCCACGCTCTTTGGTATCGGAGCCTCTACCGTCATGGGGCGGTACGATCACAGTATCCCGATGACCATGGAGATGGTCGCTTTGGCATGGCCTACACCGTATGGATTCCTCCTCCCTTCGCTGGCAGGGAAGTCGGTCGTGGAGAGCTGGGCTCTGGGCGATGTGGCGATGCTCTATACCCTGAGCCGCGAGAGGGTTGCCCCGGATGTGAGGTCATACAGGGGTTCGATACCCCTCATCGTATGGATACTTGCAGCGCTTCACTGGACGCTTGGTGTCTGGTTCGTCCGCAGGGAGTTAATATGGATCAGAAGATCGATACGATCGACACAAGGAGACTCAAATGGAACACTATGATATCGTCATAATCGGCGCAGGGCCTGCGGGGTCGACTCTCGCTAGAGAATTGCAGGGGAGATACAGGGTGCTGCTGGTCGACAGGCGGCCGCTCGACCGTGAGCCATCGAAGCTCATCAAGAACTGTGGCGGGCTGATCGCCCCCGATGCACAGAAGGCGCTGGCGACCTTCGGGCTCTCCATCCCGCGCGTCGTGCTGGTCTCCCCGCAGATGTTCTCCGTCGAGACGGTCGATGTGGACAATGACCTCGTCCGCAACTACCAGCGCCACTATATCAATGTCGACCGGGAGCGGTACGACCGCTGGCTCGTCTCGCTCTGCGATGAGAGTATCGAGCGGAGGTTCAATACCCGTTTCAGGAGCGCGGTGAAGAGCGGGAACGGCTATCGTATCACACTGGCGCATGAGGGCGAGCACGAGGAGGTGAGCGCCGATATTATCGTCGGTGCGGATGGGGCGAACTCGCGGGTACGCAAACTGCTACTCCCAGAGCAGCAGAACGAGCCCAAACGCTATATCAGCATACAAGAGTGGTTCCCCAATACCCGAGGGCTCAACCGCTTCGTAGCGGTCTTCGACAGCGAGGTGAGTGACTTCTACAGCTGGATCATCCCCAAGGATGACGGCATGATCTTCGGCACGGCGATAGAGGAGGGGCGAGACGCGACAGCGTATCACAACCTCCAGAAGAAGAAGCTGGCGAAGTACGGCTACGACCTCACGAACCCCGTGCAAAAAGAGGGGTGCTACCTGCTCAGACCGCGAAGCTCCAGAGAACTGACATTGGGCGGGGAGGGAGTCGCGCTGATAGGCGAAGCGGCTGGGTTCAACAGCCCCACTTCCGCCGAGGGGATCAGCTACGCGATGGTCTCGGGACGGATGCTCGCTGAAGCGATCATCGAAGACAAGAGCGGTTTTCTCGCCCTCTACCGCCACAATGCAAGACCGCTGACAAAAAATATCGACTCGAAGATGCGCAAATACCCCACCATGTACAACAGGACGATACGACGGTGGATACTGGCATCGGGACTGGGGGCGATAGAGATCAATCAAAGTTTGTAAATGAAATATTAGAATATTTTTAAAAATTAAGGTTTCAGTGATATTTTTCTTCTATACTCCAATTTTAAAAAACGTTCAAGGAGAAAAAATGTCAAAGAACATTCTGACTACGGCAGCGCTCGCACTGTTGGTATCATTGACCACTGGTTGTGGTGGCGGAGGCAGTACGACTACTAGTGCCAGTGATGTCACGATCCTTTCCGGGAAAGATGCCTTATTGATTGTGAAGAACTCACCTACCGGAGTCTGTGAAACAGAAGAACTTGTTCAATTATTTGAAGACGAAGGGTTTTACGGTGTTTATACCAGTGAGACATTCAATAACGTTACATGTTCAATCTATGGTAAAACAGAGGATGATGACTGTTTTATTGAATACTATGACGGGAGTGATGCCGGTAATGTGGCTTGTGTGATCGGTGTCGATGGTATGTATGGAAACGTTCAGAATGGAGAAATGGCAAAACAGGAAGATTTCAAAATAAAAATGCGTAATAGCGGCATTTCCAACCTGATCCAAATCGCCGAATAGCGATCTGTTCTATTCCCGCCTACCTGTGGGAATAGCCACACTTTTTTTACTTCATGGACAACTATCTGATAATTTTATATTTTGACAAAGAGTTCCGCATCATAAGCTCTGATGCCCCGCTTGAGCGCCTCCGCCGACATCAGCCCCGCAGCCTCGGATGAGATAAGGCGCTTTGCCGTATCGTAGAGGCGTGCGCTCTTCACGCTGCAGCTTGGGCTCCTGTCCTTGCCGATATAGAGATCGAAAGGTTCGTTGCTGTCGAAGAACGCTTCGGCATAAGCGATGACGGGATCGCTGAGGTCTTCGCCTGTCGTGTTGGAGATCGCGCGGATGGTATCCCCGCACTCTATAAGATCCATTGTAGGACGGGGAGAGCCGAAAGCGTGGTCTTCGGGGCAGAAGGGGACGAGGGTGTGCTCCACCAGGAGGGCAAGCAGTTCCTCATTCAGGTTGTCGGTCGCATCGTAGCGGCACTTTCTGCCGCACAGGCACGCGCTGATGGCGACGCGCATCAGTAGACGAAGAGGAGGAGGTAGACCCACAGTCCTGATACAGAAGTGAGGGTGATGAGGACAAATGTCTTGATACCCGCGGTGCGGTGTGTCGGGCTGTAGACACCCGGCAGGCCGCGGTAGGCCCTGTCTCTTCTGGCATTGATCATCGTGATGGTCCAGTAGAAGAGGGTGATGAGAGCCGTGAGGATATGGCCGATCAGTACGGTGGTGATATAGCCGCTCCCCACACCGCTGGTCTGTACATAGCGTGCAAACCCGCCGTCAAGCCGTACGCCGTACTCGAAATAGACCAGTACAGCCACGGAGACGACGAGCAGCAGATACTGTAAAGAGATATGCGTCTTGTGAAACCCGAACCTTGCCATAGCGATGACAAATGCCAGAAGCAGTGGCAAAGCCACGACGATGAGAGTGACGATATCCATGAAGAACGGAGCTCTCGTACCCAAAAAACCCTGCATAAACATATATTCCATAGTGTTCCTTAGCAAATTACTATTGATTTGATCTCGGTGAACTCTTCGAGAGCCCATCTCGGACCCTCCCTCCCTACACCTGAGAGTTTGCTGCCGCCGTAGGGCTGCACGTCGAAACGGAGTGTCGGGATGTCGTTGATGACGACTCCGCCGCACTCCGCATCATCGATGAAACGGCGGGTGAGACCGAGGTCGTTGGTGAAGATACTGAACTGCAAGCCGTACGGCGAATCGTTCATCCTGGTGATCGCCTCTTCGTAGGTGTCGACCGCGACGAGGCTGACGATCGGAGCGAAGACCTCTTCGCATACGATCTCCATATCGTCGGTCACATCGGCCATCACGGTAGGGGAGAAGATACCGTCGATATCTTTGTCACCTGCAACGACCCTTGCCCCTTCGGCTTTGGCATTGGCTATCCAACTCTTCGCCCGCTCTACCGCATCGGTGTTGATCAGCGGCCCCATGAAGGTGTCATCGTCGTAGGGGCTCCCCACCTTGAGCTTGTTCGTTTCCGCCGCGATGGCATCGGCGAACTCTGTGTAGATATCCCTGTGGACATAGATACGCTGGAGCGAGATGCACACCTGGCCGCTGTTGACGAACGCACCGAAGGCACAGCGTGCAGCGGCGAGAGCGATATTGGCACTCTTGTCGATGAAGGTCGCAGCATTACCGCCGAGCTCGAGGCTCACTTTCTTGATCCCGGCATGACGGGTGATGATCGTCCCCACGGGTACGGAACCTGTGAAGCTGATGACCCTCGGGATGTGGCTCGAGACCAGTGTCGATCCGACCACTGCGTCGCCGTAGACCACGCTCAGCGCATCTTTGGAGGCATGAGGGGAATCGATGAACGCTTTGGCGAGCATATAGGCTGTGCGGGGAGCTTCGGGCGTGGGTTTGAGGACGACGGTGTTGCCCGCGCCGAGGGCCGGGGCGATCTTGTGCGCTACGAGGTTGAGCGGGAAGTTGAACGGGGTGATACACACCACCACGCCCACAGGTTCCCTGCGGAAGAACGCAAGGGTCTGTTTGCCCGAAGGCATCGCATCGGTGGGGATCGTCTCACCGTGGAGGCTCAGCAGCTCGGAAGCGGTGAGGCGTATCGTTTCGATACATCGGTCCACTTCGATCCTGGCGAACGCGATCGGTTTGGCGACCTCCTGGGCGAGGGAGAGAGCGAAGCGCTCACGCTCGCAGGTGAGCGTATGGACTACATCCTCTAGCCAGAGTATCCTTTGGGAGAGGGGTACTCTGGCTGCGCTCTTCTGAGCCCTTTGAGCGATATCGAGCGCTCTTTTGGCATCCTCTTCGCCGCAGACAGGGACGATGGAGACCACTTCATGGTTGTAGGGGCTTTTCAGCTCGCTTGTATCATCCATCAGCTCTTCGTTCGAACCGAAAAAAACTTTGACCCTGATGTTGTCGTGGTCGTCAAATATTCCGAACATACTCTTCCTTTCGCTTGGTGTGGTCAAATCTCTATTTTGAATCTATGATTATTTTATCGAAAACCCTATGAGCTTTGGCTTGAGAGTATTTAAGGATGATTATGTGAAAATAGAATCCAAAAAGAGCATCTTTGAAAAACCGTTCCAAAAGTGAGTGCTCCTGCGCCATGCGAACGCAAGCGCCGATTTCATGGGTTTGGCACATGGCTTGTCGCGCTCACTTTTGGAATACAGTATGGTATTAGAGGTGCTCAAAAGGGAAAAATGATGGGTATCAAGAAAGAGCATTCGATCCATAGAAAGCGTGACAGGAACCTGGGTATCCCGGAGCTTGTCGCCATCGCACTGGGCGGGATGATCGGCGGGGGGATATTCACCGTGCTGGGTATCTCGGTGTCGATGATAGGGGTCTATACGCCGCTTGCGCTGATGATCGGCGGTGTGCTCGCCTACCTTGCGGCCTACTCCTATATCAGGCTGGGGGTCTACTACCGCGACGAAGGGGCGACCTATTCGTTCTACAAGCGTACCTTTCCGCAGTCGCCGTTTGCCGCGTCGCTGATAGGGTGGTGGGTGATATTCGGCTACATCAGTACACTGGCGCTCTATGCCTATACCTTCGCCTCCTATGCCATCAGCGGGTTTGCGTTCGGTGAGGACGAGATGGTGCGCAAGGGGGTGGCGGGGGGTATCATCCTCCTCTTTACCCTCGTCAATCTCTGGAGCGTCAAGGGGATGGGGAAGATCGAAGACCTGATGGTCTATATCAAACTGGTGATTCTTACGATCATCGCCTTTGTCCTCATCAACCGAGCCGAGACCCCGCTCCCAGTACTGATACAGGCGAACGCTCCTCTCGGTCTGCTGTCGCTGCTGATCGTCTCTTCGCTGACCTTCGTAGCGTTCGAGGGGTTCCAGCTGGTCATCAACGCGGTCAACGAGATGGAGAAGCCGGAGGTCAATATCCCGCGTGCCATCACCATTGCGGTCGTCCTCGCCGCTGTGATCTATGTGGTCCTCGCATACGGGGCGATCGTGGCGATACCATTCGACGACATCATTGCCAACCAGGAGTACGCCCTGGCTGCGGGCGCTGACAATCTCCTCGGCCACTGGGGGAGGGAACTGGTCATAGCGGGGGCGATGCTGGCTACGAGCAGTGCGATCAGCGGCACGGTCTTCGGGGCGTCGCGGCAGATGGCAGTGATAGCGCAGGATGGGTATTTCCCAGCGTTTCTCTCCCGGAGGAGGGAGCGTATCCCTGCCAATGCCATAGTCGCTATGTCTGTGCTGGCCTTCGTGCTGATACTCTCGGGAAATCTCAGGGTGATACTGGAGTTCGGGAGCGTCACGTTCCTGCTCGTCTCGCTGCTGATGGCCTATGCCAATCTCACCGTACGCACGCAGACCGGATCGTCGCTCCCGATGATCCTCTTCTCCATGGTCGGGCTGAGCGGCGGGCTGGGGCTGATCCTCTACTACGAGTATACGACGCAGATAGAACAGCTCTATTTTATCGGGACGATCTATGCCGTATTGACGGTCGGGGCTATGGTCTTTTCGTGGAGGAGAGGGCGTTAGGGATCAGCGCGTTTCTTTCTTGAACCACTGCTCCTCCACCTCTTCTGCCGAGAGCGGTTTGGAGTAGAAGAATCCCTGGATGATATCGCACCCGTTGGCGATGAGGAACTCGCGCTGTGCATCGTTCTCGACCCCTTCTGCGAGCACTTTGAGGTGGAGGTGGTTGGCCAGGGTGATGACGGACTGGACGATAGCGATGTCCGCCGTGTCATTGGGGAGGTCCTGGATGAACGAGCGGTCTATCTTGAGCTTGCTGATTGGCATCTTTTTGAGGTATGCCAGCGAGGAGTACCCTGTACCGAAGTCGTCGATCGCCAGTCTGATACCCCTTTCCCTGATGCTGGTGAGTATCTCTATCGACTCTTTCGGGTTGTGCATCAACTCATCCTCCGTCACCTCAAGCTCTATCCAGTCTGGCGATATGCCACTCTGTGCGATCGCATCGTCGAGGAATTCCAGGAAGGTGCTGTCGCGCAGCTGGAGGAGGGTGAGGTTGAGCGCGACCGTTCCGATACGGTATCCCTTGGCCTTCCATTTGACGATCTGGTCCATAGCGTTTCTCATGACCCAGCGGTCTATCTGGAGTATCAGCCCGGTTTTGAGGGCGAGAGGGACGAACTTGCCCGGCGTGATGAGGCCGATCTGCGGGTGTTTCCAGCGTACCAGCGCTTCGAGGCCGATCAGGTTGCCGTCGATCGCATCGATCTGGGGCTGGTAGTAGACGACGAACTCATTGTTCTTGAGCCCTTCTCTGAGGTTGGTCTCCATGACGATATGTTCGAGCGCCTTCTGGGTCATCTCCTGCGTATAGAAACTGTATCCGTTGCGGCCGTCGTCCTTGACCTTGTACATCGCCGCATCGGCGTTCTTGAGGAGGGTGGCTGCATTGGTGGCATCATCGGGATAGACGGAGATACCGATGCTCAGCGTCATGTAGATCATCTGGGAGTCGATCTCGAACGGGGTGAGGGTGCTGTCGATGAGCTTTTCGATGATCTCCCTGACGGTCAGCGCATCGTCGAGGTCTTCGATCATGATGGCGAACTCGTCCCCACCGAGCCTGCCGAGAAGTCTCTCTTTGCTCTCTTTCCCTACCAGTGTCTCGAACCGTCTGGCAGCTTCGGCTATGATGCGATCCCCCGCTTCATGCCCCAGAGAATCGTTGATCTCCTTGAAACGGTCGAAATCGATCGAGATGACCGCGAGCTTACGGTGGTAGAACTTGACCCTCTTGAGTGCGCTGGTGAGACTGTCGAGGAAATAGATCCTGTTGGGGAGGCCCGTGAGCTCATCGTGCCTGATCTGGTAATGGAGTCTCGCCTTGGCGTCCTGCTGTCGTGTGATATCGATGAGCGTGCCGAGGTAGAAGATGGGATCGCCCTTGGCATTGCGTTCGATACTGATACGGACATCGATCCACCGTACCGTCCCGGAACTGTCGATGATACGGTAGAGCTGGACGATACTGTCGAGCCCGCTTCGGCCGAGTTCGTTGATCTCGTTGAGGGTATTTTCACGGTCTTCGGGATAGATGATATCGGCGTAGTTGATCCTGCCCGAGGTGAAATCTTCGGTGGTATAGCCGAAGTTCGAGATATTCTTGGAGATGTAGTCGACACTGAGGTCTTCATCAACATTCCAGTAGACGAGGACGGTCTGACTGCTCTGGATGAGCCTGTTGATACGCAGCTCATTGGTCACGAGCTTGGCTATGCCGTTGACGGCGATGAGATGGTTCTGTTCGTCGAAATAGGGGGTCTCGGTCATCTCGAGCCAGTGTTTCGAACCGTCTTTGTGGTAGACCTCTGCTCTGAAAGGGTTCTGGCATATCCCGCTTGCGCTCTCATCGGCACACTTGATCGCTTTTTTGTTGTAGGGGTTGTCGGTGTAGTAGTGTTCGAGCGAGCCGGTGAACTCTTCGGGTGTATAGCCGAGCACATCTTTGATAGAGGTACTGATATAGCGGATGTTCAGGTTGGGATCGTAGGAGTAGAAGAAATAGCCGTGACGTATCGTCTCGATGATCGAGCTGTAGAGGGAGTTGCTCTCGAGGAGTCTGCGATGGTACTGTCTGAGGCTGAGACTGAGGATGAAAAGCCCTCCGAGCATCAGGGTGCCTACGATCCAGAATCCGAGCGATTCTTCTACTGCGTTCGCTACCAGTGTGTCTTCCGTGACGACAACGAGGTAGCCGATATCTTCGCCGCTGATCGCTGCCTTCATCGGTACGAAGGTAAAGAAGAGTGTAGTATCATCAACGCTGCTGTCGAGTGTGAACGTCCCTTTGTGCGATGTCGAATATTGTTCGAACTCTTCTTTGAGTTTCGGGGTGCAGTACCTGCAAAGCTTTTTGTTCTTTTCTCGTATCTCCCGGTCGGCGTAGTATCGCGGCGAGATACCCGCTGTGACATAGCTTCTTTCGAATTCCCCTGAGATCAGTTTCTCTTTTTGACCTTCTTTTTCAATGATCAGCATCGAAGCAAAGGCGGTTTTGTCAAAGATGTCTTTGAATACACCAAAGGAGTAGGATATCTCCACACCGCCCAGGTAGATGCCATCCCTGGAGAAGAGAGGATAGACGAATCTGTAGCTGTAATCGAGTCTCCCCACCTCCAGCCCGTCGACAGGTTTGTGATTGGTATTGACATATTTGACCGTGGGCCTGATCTCTCCGAGGTCATCACCGTATGCTTCAGGACGGTGCATACGGAGGAAACTGCTGTTGTCCGGCAGGTAGAAGTGTATATGCCTGACATGGAGCAGCTGGTGTGCCTTGTCATAGTTCTCTTTGAGATAGCCGTATATCTCCTCCCTGATACGGGACTGCTCTGCGGTATCGGCTTGCCGGAGCTTTGTGAAGCGCTCGAGGATGAAGTCGTTGTCGATCTCGTTCCTGAAGAGGAGCCGGGTCCACTCTTTGAGCTTTTCATAGGTATTTTCGTAGCTCTGCTCGATCATACGGTTCTGTTTCTGTATGATGGCATTGGTCTCGGCATGGTTGTTGTACAGTATCGACAGCGTAAGGATGATTTCGAGCGCCAGGAATGTGATGATGAGAAAAGTGAGTGAATTGGTACGGATACGCATTCTTCTCCTTGCATTGAGCGATACTTAAATAAGTTGTTATAATAACATCTTTTTTACAAATTCTATGTATTTTGTCAAAAAAAGTCAAAATTTAGTAAAAACTATGGACTTTTCAGAAAATTGTTAGAAAATGAAATCTTTTCGCTACAATCGAACGATGAGAATGATACCAGTGATTTTTTTATTCCCTTTTCTACTCTCCGGGGAGAGCTTCAAAGTCGTTTCGTACAATGTGCAGAATCTCTTCGACCTTGTCCACGACGGCAGCGAGTACAACGAGTTCATCCCTGGGAGGCATGGCTGGAACACCCACACCGTAGAGATCAAGCTCGATCATATCGCTGATGTGATCTGCGATCTTGATGCCGATATCGTGGCGCTTCAGGAGATAGAGAACAGCAACGCCCTCGACCTGCTGACAAAAAAGCTGGCACGGGTCGGCTGTCCCTATCGCTATACGGCCATCACCCATAACCCGAGATCTGCCATACAGAGCGCCCTGATCTCGAGATCCCCGATCCTTACCCGCAGAGAACACCCTATCCGCCTCGCCAGCCGCGAGAGACCGATCCTCGAAGCGGTCGTGAAGAGGGGCGACACGAGGCTCACCGTCTTCGTCAACCACTGGAAATCCAAGTCGGGCAATGCCCCCGAGAGCCGCAGGATCGCTTCTGCCAAAGTACTTGCTGACAGGCTGGAATCACTGCCCGATGGGAGCGAATATATCCTGCTCGGGGACTTCAACAGCAACTATGACGAATACCGCACCCTGGAGCCAAAGCTCGACGATACTGGCGGGATCACGGGGATCAACCACATCCTCCATACGGTCAGGGAAAGCAAGCCCGTGGCCATAAGCGATCTTGGCAAAGAAAAGGGGCTCCACGCCAACCTCTGGCTGGAGCTCCCCGAGAGCCGTCGATGGAGCCACAAAAGTTTCGGCAAGGCCTCCGGTATCGACAGTATCCTGATCCCTGCATCGCTCCGTGACTGCAAGGGGATAGAGTATGTCGAGGGGTCGTTCGGTGTCTTCGGCGCTGCCTATCTCTTCACAAAAGAGGGGTGGGTCGACAGCTGGCAGTACAAACACGGCAAGCATCTCGGACAAGGCTACTCCGACCATCTCCCGGTCTACGCATCGTTCACCACGGACGGAGAGTCCAGGGAACCGCGGGAGCCGAAGCGTGCCGTGGCCGGGACGACTGTCGGACATCTCTATGATATGGAGCAGCTACATGCTCCTGTCGTGCTCCGGGACGCGGTCGTGATACTCAGGAGGGGGCGCAACGCCATCATCAAACAATCGCCTGATTCAAGGGCGATCTATATCTACAATGCGGCGCAGAGGCTCAGGGAGGGGTACCGCTATGATCTGACCATCGACGAGATAGCATCCTACAAAGGTCTCAAGGAGGTCACGAGCATCCGGGATGCGGTGGAGAAAGGTACCGTTGATATGGAGTCCTACTACCTTCATGCCGAGAGATTCGATCCCAATGACCTCAGGCTGCAGAACGAAGTGTTCAGAGATATCGAAGGGGTCTACCGCGATGGTATACTCGAGTGGAGAGGGGGCAAGGTCGCGCTCCGTTTCAGACAGAGGGATATCGTACCTCCCGAAGGGGCGCATCTTAGGATACTTTATGGGCAGTTGGGGTATTATCGCGGTACACAATTGGTCGTCCACGACCGAAATGATTTCACACAGGAGCGGTAATGGCATATTATAACTGGATACTTGCATTTCACGTAATGAGCTTTGTGAGCTGGATGGCGATGCTCTTCTATCTTCCCAGACTCTTCGTCTATCATCGGGAACACGCCGACAAGAAAGAGTTCCTGGAAGTGGTGGAGATACAGGAGTACAAGCTCTACAAATATATAGGTGCTCCTGCGATGTGGGCCACGATCATCTCGGGCGGGACGATGATCTACCTCGTCCCTGCGATGCTCGAGAGCAGGTGGCTTCAGGTGAAGCTGCTGTTTCTGCTACTTCTGATCGCATACAGTTTCTCCCTCGAAGGGTACCGGAGGAAACTGGCGGAAAACCCCAACTACAAGAGCGGCAAGTTCTTTCGCGCCTATAACGAAGTGCCTACGCTTCTGATGATCGTCATCGTCATCATGGTCGTCCTCAAACCCTTCTCTTGAGCTACCTTGTCACCTTCGCCGTAGCGCTGCTCGCTGCTACGCTCCTGCCGGTCTCCAGCGAAGCGACACTGCTCTTTTATCTTGCGGAAGGGTCCAGCGTCTCCTGGCTGCTCCTCTTCGCTACGCTCGGCAATACCCTCGGTTCGATCATCAACTACACTATCGGCTTTAAAGGCGCTGCATATCTCCTCTCGCATGACAAGATATCCCCACGACATTTCGAACGCTCCAAAAGTTTCTTTGAGAAATATGGATTCTATACACTGCTCCTCTCCTGGGTACCCGTCATCGGCGATCCCATCACCCTCGTAGCGGGAGTGCTCCGCTATCGGTTCTGGATATTTGTCAGTGTGGTGGCACTGGCAAAAGGCGGACGGTACCTGGCCATCGTATCGGCTTTCGGCTACCTGTAACTCTACGGAACCTATCAGCAGTACGGATACGCAACGGTACTGTTCCTCTGCGTTTTTCATAAAATTATTGCAAAATAGCCGATAGCTCTTGACATATAATACTAATTAGTAGTATAATCCGTCTATACTGTTACTAATTAGTAATAATAAACAACAAAGGATTACAGATGAAAGTTTTGAAATACGGATTGGCAGCGCTGCTCAGCACAGGCGCACTTTATGCAGGGAACTATAAGGTAGATGCGGATCACTCTCATGTGGAGTTCAAGGTCAAACACCTGATGATCTCGAATGTCAAAGGGAACTTTGGCAAGTTCGACGGAACGTACGAGTATGACGAGAAGGCAAAAGTGCTCAAAAGCCTCACAGGTACGGTCGAGGTAGCATCGATCAATACGGATAATGAAAAGAGGGACGAGCATCTCAGAGCGGAAGATTTCTTTGCAGCGGCAAAGTATCCCGTGATCAGCTTCAAACTCACGAAAGTGGACGGTGACAAGGCGTATGGCGATCTGACTATGAGAGGCGTGACCAAAGCGGTGGTACTGGAGATAGAGACAAGCGATGCGATCACCGATCCGTGGGGTAATACCAGGACAGCCATAGCGCTCAACGGTACGATCAACCGATACGACTTCGGTCTGAAATACAACTCTGTCCTTGAAGCGGGCGGTGTTGCCGTCGGTGAAGAGGTGAAGCTCAGTGTAGAGCTTGAGGGAATTCTGGAAAAATAGTAAGGAGCCTATCATGCCTGTCAAAGTAACGCTCGAAGCGGACAAAGAGTACTATTTCTGCCGATGCGGCAAGGGAGAGAAGGGGGTGTTCTGCAACGGCTCTCACAAAGGGACGGAGTTCACCCCACTCCCCTTCAGTGTAGAGCAAAGCGGCGAGTATCATCTCTGCGGATGCAAGAAAAGCGCCGATCAACCCTATTGCGACGGTTCACACGCCGGCTGATCATATAGCGACGGCAGTGTATATCGCTCAGACTACGGGCTGCTAGAGCGCCTCGGCTGCCGCTGTCGCCCTGTCTGCGTTGATCTTGCCGTATGCGCGGTATTTCTCAAGGTCGAATCCATCCGCACCGTAGTGCTCTTCACCCCCTACCTTTTCGGCAGTAGCGATGAGGATATCCCTCACCTCCTTGGGTGTGATATCGGGTTTGATCGCATACATCAGAGCTGCTACCCCGGCGACGATCGGCGATGAGAAACTTGTGCCGTTGACAAAAGCATAATTGTTGTTGACGATACCATCAAGCTGATCGGTGCTCCCTGCGCTTCCCATATCGTCGATGCTGAGTATCCCGGTCGAGGTCCAGGTATCGCCGCCGGGTGCAAGAATATCGATATTGTACCCGTAATCCGAGTAGACAGAGACATCGTTGTTCTCATCGGTCGCTCCCACCCCTATGACCCATTCGACTTCCGACTCGTCATGGTAGGATGTGTCGAGGTCCATGTCACGGTGGGTATTGCCGGAAGCGAAGACCACCGTGATCCCCGCATCGTACATAGCCTTGAGCTCAGCCTCTACCGCAGGGGAGACCGCCCCGGTCCCCCAGCTGCAGTTGATCACTTTTGCGCCGTGATCCCTGGCGTATTCGAATGCCCTGATAGTGTCGGCATCGCTGGTGCTCCATTGTTTGATAAGGAGGAGCTTTGATCCTGGGGCGACCCCTGTGACACCTATACTGTTCACAGGCGAGGCGATGAAGCTCGCTACGCTGCTGCCATGCGCCCCTTCCGTACTGTCGGAGCTCACATCCTGGTTCTGCTCATCGGCGTTGTATACGGCGGCGATATTGGGTGCAAGGTCTTCATGGGTGATATCGAATCCCTCGTCGATGACGGCGACCGTGACACCGTTGCCTTTTGTGAGGGTCCATGAGTCCGAGATATTGATATCGGCATGGTCGTCGATGGTGTATCCGAGCGATGTGAGAGCGCTTTTGAGAGGATTGAGATGCCATTCGTACTTGTAGTAGGGCTCATTCGACGGAGAGAGGGAGGTCGCAGCGGTCACATTGTTTGTCGTGTTCTCATCTGCGGCAGGTGCCCCGGTAGTGCCTGAACTGCCGCATCCTCCGATCAGCAAAGGGATGAGGTACGGGATAAGTCTGAGCCTTCTCATATCATCGTCTCTCTTTTTGTTTGATGAAGTTCGGGTGGGAGAGTTTCACCCCCTCTTCACCGTGGAGTTCGCGGGAGAGATCGAAAAGATCGACTCCCTGCAGCGCCTTGAAGAGGAAGATCGTATCGGAGAGTCTCTCCGACACAGTGATCTCGTATTTCTCGATCAGCTTTTCGCAGACCGACGTAGTTTCGCACTGGACAAGGATCTCGTCCCGCACGCCCACTTCCCTGCCGCTGCTATCTTTGAAGTAACGTATCGTCCCTTTGGCATCCCTGGCGGTCTTGCCCGGAGTGAGCACTATCTTCTTGCCATATGCAAAATAGGAGTTTTCACCCATCGCTGCCGATACTATCAGAAAACCCAGAAAAATATATCGCATCTTGCCCCCTTTTATGTTATCATTAGACAAACAGTAATACTGAATACTGTTGTCACAGTGTGTTATTGTAGCACAAAGTGATCACAATATTTGATTACTATTTTGAACAACTTGATTCAAAGGAGATTGTATGAGATTGTCAAAGGTATTATTCGCTTTCGCGCTGTTTTTCGGTCTGCTCTCGGCTGTAGAGGCGAGGGGCGGTTACGGTTATAATTACGACAGAGGTTACAACCACGGGTGTAGTACGGCAAGAGGTTCATGGGTACGCGACAATTACTCCTATAACAGGTCGAACAGCTATTACAAAGGCTGGCATGCAGGGAAGAGAAACTGCTACAGACGTTATGACAGGGGTAACAGATACAAAAACTATTACCAGAGGGGTTACAGGGATGGCTGTAACGGCTACAGATATGACAGAAGACTTTATAACAGAAGCGGGTCATACAGAAGAGGCTGGAGCGAAGGGAACAGAAACTGCCGCCGCAGATACTACTAGACACGTCCGGTGCTTTATGCGCACCGGCAGATCCATCTTCCGATACACTACTATCCTGCAATACATTTTCACTGTAACCGTATGATCATAAAGGAGCAACAATGAGCACAACCGAAGCAAAAGTCTATGAAGCGATGCAGCAGGCCGATCAGCCGGTACGTCCCGGAGATATAGCCAAGAGCCTGGAACTGGACTCTAAGGAGGTCTCAAAGGCGATAAAGAGCCTTAAAGAAGAAGGGAAGATATATTCTCCCAAAAGATGCTTTTATAAGGTAACGAAGTAACCCGCCTAGAACTCCCGTTCCTTGAGCTTTGAGACGAGTATCTTGATAAACTCTTTGATCGGTGGCAGGTCGAGCTCTATATCATGCTGTTGCGGTGCCCACATCGGCTCCGGGAAGTAGCCATCCTTTTCAAACCGTGCCATGATATGGATATGGACGCGCGGCAGGTAGTTGCCGAATGATGCGATGTTGATCTTGGTCGGCTTGTAGAAGGCGATCATCTCTTTTTCGATGACATCGATGAGTTCCATCATCTCAAGCTTCAGTTCCGTAGGGAGGTCGCTGAGCTCTTTGTAAGGATCGTCTGCAAAGAGGATCACCCAGGGGATATGGGATTTCTTGAGCTTGAGAAAAAAGTTCTTGCTTTTATAGAGTACATCTGTCATGGCGGTTCCTTCTTCGTATATGAAGCATTTATATCCTAACACTATTAAATTACTATTAAATCTTTTCGACTGTAGCAGGTATTCTCACATGTCAGTATTGATATAGGGCAAAGGGAAGGGATGCAAGTATCGTTCCGGTGCCATTATGGTCTATTCTATTATTATAATTATGATTTTAGATCTAATGAAAAATCTGTGAGGCTGCATTATTCTTTTTTGTTATAGTTTACTAGATAATAATCTATTAATTTGACCTTCAAACTCTTACTCATTCCCTGATGTAATTTCATAAGTTTTTTGAGTTGTGAGAAGACGCCAC
>QKDN01000020.1 GCA_003252535.1 Campylobacterota bacterium
GGGTATATTTTGGATTATAAAGAATTGGTCAGAAACATAAGAAAAGCGGGACTATCTAATAATGAGTTTGCATCGCTCTTAAAGATGTCTCCGAACTCTATCGCAAATCTTAGACAAAAAGATAGTGTCCCAAAATATCTTGCAATCATTGCAAAACTTATTGGGGAGATGAAAGAGCAAAAAGTAGAGTTCAAATTTTTATTTGATGATTTAAATATCCAACCTTACCGAAAAAAGAAAGATTATTTTTGATAAGTGGCTACCCTTATAAAGACATACAAAAGAATAATGAAGGAGAAGACATGACCGCTAAAATGAATATGGAAAATCCACTGTTCAACTTTGATGAGAATATGTTTGGAAAGTATGACACAATTGTAGTTGATCCACCGTGGAATCAAGGAAAAACTGGACTGCGTAAAAGTAGACCAAATCAAACCAAAGTACTCGACTATTCAACTTTGTCAAAAGAAGAATTGATGCAATTGCCTATCAACGAACTTGGAAAAGAAAATGCTTTTTTGTTCCTGTGGGCAACAAATAGTAAAGACAAGAAAACCAAAGAACCAATATTGAAAATGGCATTTGATCTGATGGAGCATTGGGGATATGAGTTCTATACAATGATTACATGGGATAAAAAAACAGGGCCTTGCCCATTTGGTCCTTTCCAAATTGTAACAGAACATATACTTTTTGGATACAAGGGGAAGTGTTCTTTTAAGAAAGATAAACTTGGATACATGAAAAATATCTTTACGGAATCCGCCAAGGCTCATAGTGTAAAACCCCAATCATTTTATGATGCAATAGCAGAATTTACCGAAGGAGAACGCCTAGATATTTTTTCTCGACAAAATAGAGAAGGTTATAATGGATGGGGAAACGAACATGGAAAATTAGATATTGATACCCAAAAAGCTGTATCCTAAGCCATGGTGAATCTGAACTAGATCAAAAATCCCCCACCTGCAAATAGTTATCCCTCAATAGCCGCTCCATCTGCTCGCTGCTGAGCCCCAGGTCGGCGAGGTACTTGTTGATATTCTCTCTCCTGCATCTGTTATAGGACTGGACTATTTTCGTCTCAAATGCCGTTTTTGGAGCGTTTATATCGATGGGGCTCAGCTGACTATCCCTAATGGTGTCAAACGCCTTATATCCCCTGTTCTTGATCTTGTAGACGGTGATCTGAATACTCGAATCACCTACAGGCTTCATGTGGAACAGCCTGGCTCGATACTGGTCATGCTCGACGAGTCGTTTCATCGTGTCATAGACCTTGCTGTCCATCTTTGCGGCAAGCTTCTCCATTGTACGGATAACCCACTCCTGGGACATCTGCTGCACCGTTTTGTTCTTCCCACTGAACCCCAGCTTCGACTTGTTCCATTTGCTCTCGGCGACAAGCAGTTCCCGGATCACGCCATCCTTCTCTTTGTAGTAGAGTCCGTCAATTCCGTTACGGCCTATCTCCCCCTCCACCTGAGTCCACCCTGCACTCGTGTAGAAGTAGTGCATGACACACTCGGCGCTGGCTCCATTGACGATGTTGAGAAGAGGCTGGAGGCTCTTGGCATAGGATATGTTGAAAAGAACGAATAAAGCTATCAGTACATTCTTCAATTACTTACCGTTCTTCTTTCGCCATCTCTCGCAATTGCTCGTACCGTAGCCGGAACCGCCGACCAGACATTCGCAAGCTTCGCCGTCCCGATCTTTGTCCAGGCTTTTGTACCCTTTCTTTTTGGCATCATAGTACTTTTGCGCCTGGCTTTGGCTGTTAAACTGCTTGCAACTCGTTCGCGCTTCTATAGAGGAAGTCAACGCAATGATCGTGATAAAACCGAATAGGATCGAACCGGATAATTTCATATTTAGTCCCCCCTGAAAAACCCATCAGGGATCAGGTCTGACCGATTCTAATACCACAATCCTGACATAATCTCCAGAGTAGTAGATGAAGTTCGGTATATTTTTTCCTTCGATCTGCTTTTACTGAGGCTAATGCACTGATCAGGAGCGCTGTTTTTAGAGCTAAATGATAGACTAAGAAGAGGTTCATCCACTTCCTGAGATTGAATGCCGCTGCTGCAAGCAGCAGATTGATCTCATCTCCGATGAAGCCTTTGAGATAGTTCCTTGATAATCTGTGATCTGCTTTGAGATGTCCAATGATCGGTTCTATGGCTGCTCGTCTTTTGAACTTCTTTCGTTTTTGTTCCTTTTGATACTTCGTATCCCGTTTAAGCGGTGTGCCCGGGATGCATATCTGGATACCGTCCACCTCTTTCCTGCCCCTGTATCCCCTGTCGCATATCGCTTCTATGATCGGTTTGGTTCTGTGTCTGGAAGCTGAAGAGAGGGCAGCTTTGAGTGTTTTGGAGTCGTGTTCGTTCTTTTCATGGGCACTGACCCCTACAATGATACCGCTCTCTTTTGTGGTGACGATGGAAGCCTTGGTACCGTACTCATATTTTTTATGCTCTTTTCCCTTGGCTATCGCATAGATATGGGGTTCATGCAGGGAGTATATCTTCCCTTTATCTTTTTGTTTCTGGTCTACCACTTTATGAAACAGTGCAAAGGTCTCCTTATACTTTTCAAGCTGTTCGGTTGAGAGCTTTCTTGAAATATCCCGGATCAGTATCCCTACAATCGTCTCCAGGCGTTTCATTGCTGCTTTGGCTTTTTTGATCTTTTTGGGATGTCTGAAGAACCGCAGTGAGATACGGTGTCCTTTGATCTCTTTAACGAATGTCCGTCTTAACTGTATACCCTCTCCCTTTGCGATCCTATGGAGGTGATGGATCATCCTGATAGCCAGTTTACCATCAGTGGGGTAAGTGATGTTCTTCTCCTGCACGGTTGTATCAACGATCACCGCTTTCTCTTCACTTACTTTCCCATGCAGCCCTACACTCATACCGAATATCTTCTCTACTCCCTCTTTACCGATCCGTTGCCTGAACTTCACGAGCTCTGTACTGTCACACGGAAGTGCGGGAACATACTCGCTCATCCCGCAGAAGTATTGGTAGTAGGGATTTCGTTTCCATTGCAGCACAACATTCTCATCACTCAGGTTCTCAAGCTGTTTCAACAAAAGAAGTCCTACCATCATTCGTATAGGTTTAGCCGGTCTTCCCTCATTGGAGTAATACTTTACAAACATCTCATTGAATTGTTCCCACTCAATTGTATCAGCCAAAGCAATAAGCGGATCATTACTATCAAGCATATCTCGAAGTGGTGAATGAAAAAGGTTCAGTTGATTGTTTTTAGAGGTTTTTGGAAGCATTTATTATCTTATTTCGACCGAAAAACGGTCTATATTCTGATGGTTTCTGGTCGAAATTATACCTTTGTTTGGCTTCTTAAGTGCCTAAAATAGGGGGATTGGTGGGTTTTTCTGGGGCGACTATTTAGCCCTTTGTGTCTGAAGTGATTAGGCTAGAGTAGCATAAATTTGTCATTTTTCAATGGCTTTTTTCATGGGATCATCTAATTTCAAATTCCTTTTGCATCTCCCTGGCCTTTTTGCAGGTATCCTCGCTGAGCCGGACGATCTCATCGTACGCCAAACCTTTCATCACCGTCTTGTAAAGGTTCGGCTTGTCCTTTTCCCAGTTATATAATGTCTTTGCATCAATACCCAAAAATATCGCAATATCCCTTTTCGTCATAGTCAGCCTTTTTGACTAACTCTACTCATTCCATCGTTACAATACAACAATGGAATATTTCCACACAAGAAGACATAATTAAGGAATTATTCTATACAATCGGTAATATTTCCATCCTATTGATAAAAAGTGTGGAAATCAAATTATATAATGGGGCAAAAACACATGAAACGCACAACCATACTGCTATCTTCCATCATCGCCAGTATCATCCTGCAAGGCTGCGGCAGCGATAAACCCTCTGAGATTGTAGAGAAATATATCGGGGCATGGAATGACGGAAATATCGAAGAGATTTCGGAATATGCAAGCAATGAGTTGGTCCACGAAATCCAGGTCAATATCGATAACTGTATCAGTAATTCGAAAGATAATGAAATAAGCGAAAAATACAAAGCGTATAAAGAGGAAGTCCGTACCGCCTGGAAGGATTACAACCCGATCGATAACAACCCCGCCCTCGGCGAAAAGAAGGATGAGTTCTTCGAAAAGACCAATACGATCATCGACGATAAGTCTTTGACCAAAGAACAGAGAACGGAACAATGCGGGATAGTACTGCTCGGATATCTGGGTAATGCCGACGAGGTGAAAAAAAAGCTCAGCCCTACCGCATACCGCGCTTTTGCCTATGTCTCTTTCAGTAAACTACTGAATTTGAAGGGTATCTATACGGGCAGCGAAAAAGGGTTCTACAAGCAGATAATCCTCGAAGAGATCAAAGAGAAAGGGGATGCCGGCGCCAAAAAAGAATGTCTGACGAACTTCTTCAAACCCGGAGATATCAAGAATTTCAATATCGTCGAGACGAAGGAAATATCACCCGAAAAACAGCTGTTCAATGTTGAACTGGTAAAAAGTCAAGAGAGTGAAAAGAAGGTCATTGGTGTCGAGCTGATCAACAAAGAATGGCGTGTAGTATCGGCACGCTAGAGGGTCGCCGCTACGATCCGGCGGCTTTCCGTTTCCTAAGTATGTAGCTATCGATACCGTGATCAATCATCTTGCCACCTCAGGACTATTCGTATTTATGGGCTTGAAGTGTGAATGGATTTCATAAGAATTACCGGGAAGATATTATCCGAATTTTGAGGGTATGTGTGGATGAATCAAAATAGTAAATATCTCAATAGGATCGAACACTTAAGTGCTCAGCAGATCGAGGAACTCAAGTCTGAGTACTATTCAAGTGTACCCATTGCGGATATCCTCGATAAATATAAGATCAATGTATCTCCAATGAACCTCTGGAAGACTTTCCCTCTCGTAAGTACTCCGCAAAAACAGTGCAAATACTGTGCTTCTGTTATGTATGAGGTATCACTGAGCCGGTCTCGCGTCCATAGGAATGAATACCTATGCACAAGATGCTCACACCATGAAAGCCCTTATGGGTGTAGTTGCAAACAATGCCTGAGGGAAAAGGCACAACAAAAAGAGCAGCAACTCATTGAGCAATCTCTAATGGGCAATGAGCATAGAAAGGCAGTGACGCAGATAAGAGAGTATCCCGGTGCTCCCTCGCTTGATATGCTCTCACTCAGGGAGAAAGCCTATCTGGGAGCCTTGCTTAGAACCTCTCTCCATCATGACCACCTTTTACTCGATCTTCAAAGCATCTCATTTCACAATACGGCTCCAACATACAGATATACAAGGATGATAGTTGATACACTGCTTGAAAGAAATATCATCACCCCATACAGACTTGACGATCATGAAGACAAACTCATCCTGAATAGATATATTCACGGATCACTCTATGATATCTGCATTAGTGATGATACTCTCGATAAGAGACAAATGATTGTATCACTGATGTATCCCGATGAGACGGATCAAAAGGATCAGGCTGCTGAACTTTTTAGAGAGGTCAACAGCTATGATGCAGTGAACTACTTGATGAAGAAAGTGCAACAGTTCAATCTGAAACGATTTGATCCGGGCGAACGGTACATTGCCCTGTTCTCATATATCCTTCAGTCCTACTCTCTGGGGCAACTGTTAAACTTCATCTACCTGACGATCAAGAATCAGGCTGCATATACGGCTCGCAACCGTTATGGTCTTATATCGTTAGAAAATGAAATATTCAATCAGATTTCAAAGCGATTTGAGAAAGCTCGATCCGAGAATTGGAAAGTAACTAATTACAACCGCTCCTGGGAGGGAGAGCAAAGTGCACTCTCCAGGCTTGTGAGTCATAATCTACTTGGTGTGGGAGAGAGGGCCTTTTATCAAGTGATAAAGGGTTCCTTCTAAAAAACTATGGGCGATCCTGCTCTCGTTGTATGAATTTATTGAGATAGTAGATATCCCCTTCACAATAAACTGCTAATTTAGGCATCTTCGACAGAGCATAGATGAAAAATTCTTGCGTTGCTTCATTGGCTTTTTCCAAGGCAGCTTCATGGAATGTAATCCCCCATCTTGTTTTTTTCTTACCGCTTTTATATGTATTGTCATCTTTTGCCAGTTCCGTATGAGTAGGAGTACCATCTTTACATTCATGTGGTAAACTCCATGATACAGCACCGCTAATTAAACCATTCTTGACTAGTTTAATAGCTTCTTTTTGTCCATCTTTTCCCCAAAAAATTGGAACAGGTACATCTTTTAAGGATGAATATTTAACATTCATTAATTCTATATAATTGGAATGTGAATAAAAATCTTGAATAATATGAATAATCTGACCAAGTGTAAAAGCAGCTTCTTCATAATTACCATATCGAGCATCTTTCTGAGCTTTTATAAAAAGTTGATTGAGGTATTCTACACTTCCTTTAATTACACAATTATCAAAATGTGTTTCAGAGTCGAAAGCATGAAAAGAGAAGTCCTGAAAGTATTGAGCCCTTAACATTGCTTTTTTACAAATGGTATTTGGAAGTGTATCTATATGGACTCCAGGGTTAAATTTTATATTCCTACCGCTATGGATTATCTTCATCTTTTGCACATCATTGGATTCAACTATTTGATCAACTTTTTCTTGAATATTAGTCATAGTAGATGCTTTTTCAAAATCAGATTGATTCTTTGTTGTTTTAGGAGTATCATCATTAGCGAATAAAATTGAAGAATTCACTAATAGTAGGCAACATAGAGACACTACACGCAAATTTGTTGATAAAAACATCTTATATCCTTTTTGTATTTTTAATATAAATTATAAATTTAAAGTTTTAAATTATTGCTTTAGTACTAATAACAAGACTAGTAGAAAATTTTTACAAAAAAACTTTTCACTCATTTCCGCACCTCTTCACCAACGATTCAATATATGAATTCATGTGATGATCTTCTCCTCTATGGTTGAACAATATATACCCCTCAACGGGGAAAGTTACACGGTCTTTATTCTGGTTTGAAAACACTCCCTCGTTCTTACGAGTATCCTTGATTATGCAATGCAAAAGGTCTTCATCCAGCTTAACATCCCTATAAAACGCAATTCCCTTATAACTCTCACTGCTCCAATACCTCTCGATATCCAAAATATAGAGATATTTCCCATTCAATAGTATTTCACAAACAAGAAGCTGTCTCGGTCGCTTATTGATTGTTGCCCATGAATACTCTCCTCCACCCTCTAGCTCACAAAACTGTACTTCGCGTGCCCTTAAACAATCATTGTTCAAAAAGAACCTATCCACCTTTAAGAGGTCAATAGCATCGATGATACTTTTCATCACACTATCAATAGGGTACTCACTTCGATCAGGACGAAAATCCACCCCACTGACATTTTCTGATTCCACTTGCCCCGTGAGTTCTGAAGCTGCTGCCGAGATTGCTTCTGTTTGCTCCTTGGCAATATATTGAGTAGTGGCATTGCTCCTTGTACTTGATCTTTTAGACTGAGTGCGAACTTTATCAATTCCTCTGATATCAATCCTTGCCTTGATATACTTTATCCCTGCCCTCGTTCCTGCATCAATACTATTGTTTAACTCGACATCATGATTGATAGGGTCTGTATTAGGCAGAGTCTTCTTATACTCCTTCTCAGGCTTATCCGCTTGATCAACCACTTTCTCCTCGTTTGTAAGCACTATCACATCATTATCATCAGGCAATGAATAAGAATCGATCGTAGATACCCAAAAGACTCTATCATTTTTGGTGTGTACTCCAGAGGCTGAAATGGAAAATGTGCTTGGATGGTAAGGGAACATGGCTGGAATCTTATAGTCGATACCATGCAGAGATAGAGTCGTATCAGAGTTAATGATATTGGATCTGATTTTTGAAACATTTTCTCTAGTCATATTATTACAAGCCAGATAGGCAAGAAATACACTTGTACTAGCCCTATGATTCTTCTCTAGTCCTATCACATACTCGTATTCATCAGATATGCCTGATTCACTCAGATGTTCTGGTAATATATCTTCATCTACATTAGAATAGCTTAGTAACTCTTCAAGAATTGTATGTGTCTCAGGAACATAAGTTGAAACAAATATCTCTAAGGAAGGGATCAACACTATTTGCCCATTTGTAGTCACGAATCCCGTATAAGAGGCTAAAAACTCATGCCTCCCTCTATTATACTCCATAAGAGGTATCACAGCTTTATTCTCTGCCCCTTTCGATCGATCTTGCACAAGGCACATGATCTGAGCCTTGCTAGAGTTCAAATTGAATGAACGCCTCGATTTATAGACAAATCCTTCCTTGACGCTCTCTACTCGATCGTAAAGCAGTTTTTGATTCTTCCAAACACTATCTATCCGCAACGCAAGCAGATAGGCTATACGCACCTCAATAGTGAGTGCCTGATTGGTGTTGATATTCTCCAAGACCACTTGAACTAAAAAGCCCGTTGCATGGACGGACGGATTCTTTCTCATCAACCCATACCACTTCACTACATATTCTTTATCATCCATCGGGAGTGACGGTATACTAAATGTTTCTTCTTTTTCCATATCCGTTTATCACTATTAATTGGAATTTATCATTTTTAGTTGGAAGTGACATCCACCGCCGAATATCGAAGCACTCGTGGCGGTATGGTGTGGAGACCTGATGGGACGGGCAGCGCTGAAATCTGCCTTCGCGCCGCTGAGGAACTGGTGCTTGGCTATCGAGAGTATCTCTTCTTCGCTCAGGGGAGGGAGGATGTCGCGTAGCCTCTTGGCGATCATGCTCTTGCCGCAGCCGGGGTTCCCCTCCATCATGAAGTTGTGCATCCCTGCGGCCGCTATCAGGGAGGCTCTCTTGGCGATCCCCTGCCCCTTGACATCGCCGAAATCGCTCGGGTAACTCGACTCGTGGTAGTACGGTGTGCTGCCCACCTCGACTCTCCTGGCCTTGTAGTCGAACGAACTGCTGTGCTCTTCGAAGCTCTTGCTCCCCATCAGCTCTATCGCCCGTGTCAGGTCCTCCACGGCGATGAAGGAGACCCCGGCGATATGGCCGAGATGGGCTATCGCCTCTTTGGGGACGATGGCACGTTTGATCAGCCCCTGCTCCTTGAGCGAGAGGATGAGGGGAAAGAGCATCGAGCTGCTCTTGATCCGCCCGTCGAGCCCCAGCTCCCCGAATACGAAGAGCCCCTCCTCGTCGATCACCCCCTTGTACAGGGCGATCAGCAGCGCGATGGGGAGATCGAAGTGGGTACCGCTCTTGTGGGGGATATCGCTCGGAGAGAGATTGATCGTGATCTTGAGCGGAGGGAAGATGAAGCCGTTGGTCAGCAGGGCGGACTTGACCCGCTCTCTGGCCTCCTGTATGTCGCTCCCTGCCAGCCCCACGACCGCAAATCCGGGCAATCCCCTCGTAAAGGTCGCCTCCACCTCTATCACCCGGGCTACCGCCCCCTCCAGCGTGGCGCAGTGGAGGCGGTTGACGATGCTTTTGTCCGGTGTGATCAGAGTATCCTGTTGTGTCTGTGTCGTTTCATCTGTGATATGCTTTTCCATACCCTATCATAGCGACAAGATATCACAATGCAAAATAGAATTTCATTTTGACACCAAATTTGATCCATTTCGATCATGATATTCACATCTGATCTTGCCGGAACCTTCAGAAATGCTCAAAATCACGATCTGAAAATATCCAAAAACAAGTTCATTATCAAAATCGGGTTATAATTGACAATAAGGCTATGGAGTATTTCATTGGAAAAGAGATTCAAATATTTGCACCTCCTTCTCGATCACGTCGACGGAGCGTTCGGAGCGTTCTATACGACGATGCTTGCGGATGAGAAGCTCTCTATCTTCTTTGAGAGCGATGCACAGATCATCCGACTGATAGAGAAACAGAAAGAGTATTTTGCGGCATCCCTCACCATGTCGGTCGCAAAGATCAAGAGCACCTATATCAAGCTCGGTGAGCTTCACTACAGGCTCAACATCCCCTACATAGATTTCATCAAAGGTACCGATATCCTCCAGGAACATTTCCTGATCGACAGCCAGAAGTACACGAACTCTATCGAGATCATGAGTGATATTTTCGGATACTTCAAGATCATGAAGGCATTCACCGCCAAGGGGTATCTCAACGGCATGATCGCCGAGGACAAAAAAGATATCGAGTCCTTCTTCGAGCAGGCGACGCGTGGCGGCGAAACCTATATGCCCAGGAATATCATCTTCGAGAAGATCGAATGGCTCCAGACCCTGCTCATCTGCATCGAAAAAGACGAAGAGCTCGATCCTCAGAAAGCCGCTTTGCTGCTGGACAACCCGGCAAAGGAGATCAGCTTCCTCCCCAGGGAGAAACAGGTATTTTTCCTCGACCTCGAAAAAAGGATCTATCTCAATACCGAAAACCTCTTCTATTTTCTCAAAAAAGGCGACTATGTAGAGATACTGCCGCTCTATACCTCCCTGCTCAATATCTACAAACTCACCCTGATGATGAGCAATGCCATCACGATAGAGTATGCCAGCAGGATCATCGAGGAGATGAAGCTCGACTCCCTCACACGACTCTACCGCAAGGATATGTTCGAGGAGCTCCTCCGGAAAGAGATAGCGTTCGCGAACAGGGATTCCGACTACGGATTCTGTATCACCTATATCGACCTGGATGACTTCAAACATATCAACGACAGCTTCGGGCACTACAGCGGAGACAAGGTGATCGAACACCTCGGGCAGGTGATACGGGAGAACATCAGGGCTTCAGATATAGGTTTCCGCATCGGCGGGGATGAGTTCGCTGTCATCTTCAAGCAGGCCGACCTGGAGGATGCCAGACATATATGCGAAAGGATACACGGGAAGTTCGCATCCTATGAATTCACCTTCACCCCCGATATCAAATTCCGCGTAGGGCTGAGCATGGGTATCATCCGATACACCCTGCACGATACGAACAACATCCCGGAGATACTCGAACGGGTAGACAACAAACTCTACGAAGCGAAAAACAGCGGGAAAAACAGGATAGCTATATGAGCAAGAATCTTACATCAGTACATCGAAAA
The DNA here is from genome assembly GCA_003252535.1 of Campylobacterota bacterium. Lineage (GTDB taxonomy): Bacteria > Campylobacterota > Campylobacteria > Campylobacterales > Sulfurovaceae > SZUA-451. The sequence goes on from QKDN01000020.1 coordinate 11,140, forward strand.
TAATGTTCACATCCAAAAACAGTGAAAGAAAAGAATGAAAAAGACGATACTACTCCTCGAAGATGACCGCCAGCTCAACGACACCGTGTGCCAGTTCCTCGAATATCACGGTTATGCCATCTACCAGGTCTATGACGGCTATGAGGCCGAAGAGATCGTCTATGAGCGGCACATCGATATGATGCTCCTCGATATCAGGGTTCCTCGTCTGGATGGTTTTGCATTCTTGAAAAAGCTTCGGGATGAGGGGAGTGTCATCCCGGCTATCTATATCTCTTCGCTCAACAGTGTCGAGGATGTCACCAAAGGCTTTGCGATCGGGTGCGAGGACTATATACGCAAACCTTTTGCCCTCAAAGAGCTCCTGGTACGGATCGAGTCGCTCCTCTCCCGTCATCACGGGGCGCAAAAGAGTACGGTAGGGATCAGTGACGGCGTGGTGTTCGATCTGAGGAGTCTCGCTCTTCACAAGGATGGCTCCCCCGTAGCGCTGAGGACAAAGGAGCTCAAACTCCTTCGGCTCTTTCTACAGCGGCAGGGCGAGCTTCTGGACTATCAGGCTATCTATGAAGCGTTGTGGGAATATGACGAAGAGCCCAGCAGCGCGAGCCTGAGAACCTATATCAAATCCCTCCGCGCCGCCATCGGCAAGGAAAAGATCGTCACGGTCAAGAACATAGGATACCGTTTTGCTCAGGAGTGAGAAAAAAAGCTTCCTGCGCTTCCTGCTGATCTATCTGGGGTCGACCTTTCTGCTCTTTTTCATATCGATAGCCGTTTTCTACCACTATCAAAAGCACCAGATACTCGATCAGCAGATGCAGAGCCTGCGCAGCAAGGCAGACACCCTCAAATCCCATCTGAGGCTACTGCACGAGAGCTACGAGTCGCCCCTGGCTTACCCGGAGATAGCGGGCTATGACTCGGCGATCTACGATCTGGAGAGGCGGTATATCTTCGGCACTTTCCCTTCGGCCCCTTCGCTTGAGCATCTCACGGACAGTGATGATCTTCATTACTATATCGCCCCGGTCGAGCCCTATTATCTGGGTGCGGCCTATCTGCTGGTAGCCAAACCCGTCGATCATGCCCCCATACAGCATCTCCAAAAGACCATCGTCTGGTTCATGGTGATCGCGGGGATAGCTTTCAGCGCGCTGGGGATATTCCTGGGGAGGCTATTCGTGGCGCCGATGAGAGAATCGATCACGACGATGAACCGGTTCATCCAGGATACGACGCATGAGCTCAACACGCCCATCAGTACCATACTTGCCAATATAGAGATGCTGGAGACATTCGGCAAATGCAAAGGGCAGGAGCTCAAAAGGATCGAGATCGCATCCAGGACACTCAGCAGGATATACGACGACCTCACCTATCTCAATCTCAATCACCGATACTACCGCGATATTCGTCCTCTCGATCTCTCCGCATTGCTCCGTGACAGGATACTCTATTTCGACAATATGGCGAGAGCCAAAAGTATCCGCTTCGATCTGATGATAGAGCCCGGTATCGAGATAGCTGTCGATCACAGCGACGCGGTACGGCTGATCGACAACCTGATCGCCAATGCGGTCAAATACAACAGGCAAAACGGTACCGTCACGATAACCCTCACCCCCGAATACCTGAGGATCAGGGACTCGGGGATAGGGATAGCAAGGGAGAAGATCGATACGATATTCGACAGATTTGCCAGAGGAGACAGTGCAGAAGGAGGCTTTGGGATCGGTCTGCACATCGTCCGTCGGATCACCGAAGATTATCGTTTCGGACTGCAACTCGAATCAAATCCAAATCAGGGAACGGAGGTAACGATCAGATGGTCAAAAGAGTCCTGAGCATAGCGATCCTGTTCGTCGCAGCGGCGGCGGACGATGGAGTGTCACTTAGAGAAAATTGCCTGGCATGCCACGAGCGGCAGAAGATCCCCAGCGAGCTGATCTATCGCCGCTATCTTGCGACCTACAGTCTCAAAAGCAAGATGCAGCAGGCGATCGTGAACTACCTGAACGATCCGAAGCAGCAAAACTCTATCATGCCTTTGCAGTTTTTTCTGAAGTTTCCCATGAAAGAGCGATCGACCTTCAGTACAGAAGAACTCCGGAGAGATACCGATGCCTTCCTCGATCATTTCGACATCAAAAAGAAGCTCAGACACCAAAAGGATACGAAAGTCCATCTTTAGTCCATATTGGGACTGTATACTCTTGTTTATTTCAAGGGCATCTCCAAAATCTATACCCATACTCAAAAGCAAATGTGACAAGCCATGCGCCAAACCCATGAAATGGGCGCTTGCGTTCGCATGGTGCAGGAGCATTTGTCTCTTGCGTGGGTTTTTGGAGGTGCCCTCAAGAGGATAGAGAATGTATCGTATCGTTTTTGTCATTTTCCTCTCCCTGCCGCTCTATAGCGCAACGATGGGAGAACTCGTCGATATCGCGTTGCACAAGAGCCGCATCGTCAAGGAGAGCAACAATCAGATCGAGCTCGCCGAGCTCCAGTACAAAGAGAACATTGCCAGACAGTACGGCTCGCTCGACCTGAGCGCCGACTATACCCACTATAACATCCCACGGACGCTCGCCCCGCTCACCCCTACCGTCATCAGCTCCAAAACGCCTGTCACAACGACCAAAGACATCTACAGCGGGGGTGTCCTCTATACCCTGCCACTGTTTACGGGATTTGCCCATACGGAGGATATTGCCATCGGGAGCCTCTCCAAAACGATAGCCCAAATGAGAGCAAGGATCAACAAGGAACAGCTGGTCTACAATATCAAATCCCTCTACCTGAGCATACTCTCGCAGCAGAAGGCGCTCAAAGCACAGCGGAGCTACAGCAAAGCGCTCGAAAAGCTGGCGGCATTGATCGAAGAGGAAGTGAATCTCGGCAAAAAAGCCCCGTTGGACCTCCTCAAGGTCAAATCCGATCTCGAGTCCTCGAAGTCCAGGGAGATGCTTTTCGAGTCCATGGCAAATATCTCCAAAGCCTCGCTGGCGGCCCTCGTGGGGATCAAAGAGATCAAAAGTATCTCCCCCGTATCGATCCGCATCACCAAGCCCCGCTACAACCTCAAGACACTTTTGCGTGACAGCGCCGAACTTGCCAGGATCAGGATAGAAGATATCGCGATCGACAAAGCAGAACGCGCCGTCAAGAAAAGCAGAGCATCGAAACTTCCCCAGGTCAATCTCGCCGGGTACATCGGGAAGAACTACGGCGAGGACGAGACGCTCCACACCATGGATGACGAGACGCTGTGGCAGGTGGGGGTCAATGTCAAATGGAATATCGTCGATTTCGGACGGAGCGACCTGACGACGCAAAGAGCCAAGATCGCCAAAATGGATGCGATCGACCGCAAAGAACAGGCGCTGCTCGATCTCCAAAAATCAGTGATCGAGGGGATGGAGAATGCCAAACTCCAGTATCAGGTATACCATCAGTACCTCGCCCAGTACCAATTGCTCCGAAAGAGTGAAGAGATAGAGCAGGTGCGCTACGACAACGGCGTCTCCACGATCAACGATCTGCTCGCGCTCAAGGGGCAGACCCAGATACTCAGGGCTCAGTTGATCCAGAGCCGGTACGACTACCAGAAGAGCATCTATTTTATCCGTTATATCATGGAATCAGGAGTGAAAAATGACTAAAAAACGAATCTCACTGCTCATCGCGGTCATCATCGTCGCGCTGATCGTCATCAAGGCCAAAGGGCTTCTCTCCCAGAGGGTCGCAGAGATCAGCGACACGCCCCTGCCGCTTCGTCAAAGCACCGCCGTCACCCTCGTCCACCCCGTGAACGGTACTCTCTCACGATACCGGAGCTTCCTCGCGCAGATCGAAGCCCGAAAGAGCATAGCGCTCTCTACGAAACTCGCGGGTTATATCGACTCTATCGATGTGAAAGAGGCCCAAAAGGTACGCAAGGGTGATCGGCTCCTCCATATCGACGATACCGAACTCCGCAGTTCGATAGAGGCTCTTGAGGTCTCTCTGGCACAGCAGACGGAGGAGCTGGAGCTTGCCCGGAATATCTATGAGCGCAACAAAAAGCTCTACGGCATCGGGGGACTCGCCAAAGAGCAGCTCGACCTCTCATCCATCGCAGTGAAAGCGAAACAGAGCATCGTCTCCGGTACAAAAAGCAGGATCGTTCAGTTGCAAAACCAGCTGGAGTATCTCGATATCAAAGCCCCTTTCGATGGTGTGGTGACACAGATAGATATGCGCCAGGGCGATCTGGCAGTGGCAGGCAAAAGTATCGTACGGCTTGCGACCGAAGAGAAAAAACTCCTCTTTAGTTACCCTGCCAAAGGAAGCGATATAGCCATAGGACAAAAAGTCCTCTATGACAAAAAAGAGATAGGGAGGATCGTCAATCTCTATCCGAACGCTTCGCGCGATCTGGCACAGGCGGAGATAGAGCTCTCCACTGATCTGCAACTCCCTATCCAGAGCCATATCACCGTAGAGATCGTCACCCGTCAGGCTCACGGCTGCATCATTCCCAACCAAAGTATCGTCCACAAAAAGGATGGCAACTACCTCATGATCTACCAAGAGAAGAAGTTCCTCCCCTACAAAGTCGATCTGCTCTTTGGGAACGAACGCGAAAGCCTCGTGAGATCGTGCCCGAACGGTCTGCCGATAGCCTCGGGGAGCGAAACGAAACTGAGCGAGCTCCCATCTCTGGGCGAGGTATACATAGAAGGAGAGGCCGATGTCCCGACCGCACTATAAGTGGCTTGAGCGGCTTCTGGGGAAGCCCTATATCATCCTGTCGTTCCTTGCGCTCTTCGTCTTCGCAGGGATCATGGGGTTCGGGAAGATACACCAGAACCTCTTCCCCAATTCCAATTACCCCGAGGTCGCCATCGTCATCACCCAAAAGGGGGCATCGGCCAAAAGCATCGCGGGGAATGTCGCCGTGATCGTGGAGGAGGAGCTCTATACCCTTGATGAGATCAGACGGGCATACTCCAATACTATCGACGAAGTGACCGTCATCCGAGCGGAGTTCGACTACTCCAGGGATGTCGATACCGCGGTCAACGATGTCACCAACGCGCTGGCAAAGATCCGCGCCAGACTCCCCAAAGATATCCTCGAACCGCAGATCATCAAGGTCACCCAGACGACGGCTCCCATCATGGTCGTAGCCCTCTCCGCCAAAAACGGGAACATCCCTATGGAAGATATCCGCGATCTCGCAAGCGATGAGATCAAACACAAACTCCTCAAGACCACGGGGGTAGCCAATGTGGATATCTTCGGCGGGTACGCCAAAGAGCTCCAGATCATCATCGATAAAAAGAGACTCGACACCCTCGGGCTCTCTCTGGCTCAGGTGACAGGCGCGCTTCAGAAGAGCAACCAGGATTATGCCATCGGTTTCGTGACCTCTCCGACCGACCGCTATCTGCTCACATCCAAGGGGAAAAGGGAACAGGCCGATACGATCGCCGCCATCCCCGTAGCTCCAGGGGTCAAGCTCTCCGATATAGCCCAAATCCACTTCGGACACTACGAGAACAACGCCCTCTACTACGGGAACGGCAAAAAAGCGATAGCGTTGGCGATCCAGCGTTCATCAAGCGCCGATGTCGTCACGACGATACGCAAATGCGATGAGACGATCGCAAAGCTCGAAAAGAGATACCCCGAACTCGAATTTGCCGTATCGGACACCCAGAAAGAGACGATCGTACAGAGTACGCGAAATATGTTCGAGGGGCTGCGGGATGCTATCGTGATGTCGACCATCATCGTCTTCCTGTTCCTGGCAAGTTTCAGACAGATACTCGTCGTGCTGGGGACGATCCCCCTGGTCTACGCCTCTACCATAGCGCTGATGTGGCTTGTCGGGATCGAGTTCAATGTCGTGACCCTCACGGCGATCATACTCGCACTCGGGTTACTGCTCGATGATACGGTCGTCGTGATGGAAAATATCGAAAGGCACTACAGGGAGCTGGGCAAACCTATCCAAAACGCCGTGATCGAAGGGACAAAAGAGGTGATGTTCGCCGACCTGAGCGGTACGATCACCACCATGATAGCCCTCGCGCCGATGCTCTTCGTCGGCGGATACCCCCAGACGGTCTTCGCGCCGCTCGTGGGGACGCTGCTTCTGGCACTTCTCGCCTCCTATGTCATCTCGATCGTCGCCGTACCGCTCCTCTCTCTGAAGATACTGACGATCAAGACCAAGTGGATACTGATCCTCGAAGAGAGGTTTCACCGTCTCAGTCAGTATGTCAACGAACAGATCGCCGAAGGGTTCACTCTCCTCGTCCGCAATGCGCTCCGGTCAAAAAAGATCGGTATACTCTATTTTGTGATCCTTATCGGTCTCTTCATCATCTCTGTCAGAGTGGTGATGCCCACGGTCGGGAAAGAGCTGATGCCCCCTATGGATACGGGAGCGGTCAATATCAGGATCACCATGGAGAGCAATCTGCCGGTAGAAAAGAGCGAAAATGTCCTGCAGAGGGTCAATACTATCATCTCGGCAAAAGAGAAGTTCCTCCGCTCTTCGGCAATGATCGGGAGCGAAGCGGGAGTGGTGAGCATAGGCAGCGGCAGCGGGATCGATCAGATCGCTATCGTCGCTACCTATGTCGACAGGTACCAGAGACAGAAGGATATCTGGCAGATCGCCGCACAGCTGCGCAGTGAGATAGAGAAGATACCCGGCATCAGGTATATAGATATCTCCCCGTACGGCGCTACGGCGCTCGCTAGCATCCGGGCGAATATCGATGTGATGCTCAGCGCGTCGTCGCCGCAGAGACTTCAGGAGGCCGGAGAGAAGATCGAAAAAGCGATGCGAGCGACCAAAGGGATCGTCTCCGTATCCAAAACATGGAATACGGCAAAAAGCGTCTATGATCTGGAGATAGACGAGATGCTCGCGCTCGAATACGGAGTGAGCAAAGCCGATATCGCCGCACAGATGCAGACGATCCTTCGCGGTCTGCCTGTCGCCACATTCCCCAGACTCAACAGTGCGGAGTATACCGTCCGCGTATGGGTACCCTCGGGAGAGATAGCGTCGGTGCATGAGCTCTCCGATATGCTGATAGAGACTCCCAAAGGGAAGATACCCCTTGGGAAGATCGCCGGGATCAGAGAGATCAAAGAGCCCACGATGATCACCAGGGAGGGGCTGGAGTATACGCTCGAAATCTACGGCAACAGGGAGAAAAGTGCCATATCCCATATCATGGACGATCTGGAGTCACAGCTGGCGAAGGTCGACCTGCCCGATGATATCGAGCTGGAGCAGGTGGGAGATATCAAGCAGTTCCTCGCATCGGCGCAGCGGATGGTCGGGGCTATCGCCGTCGCCGTGGTCTTGATATTCTTCACCCTGGTCGTGATGTTCAGCAGTGTCAAGATCGCGCTGATGATCATCTTCTCCATCCCGCTGACACTGATCGGGGCTTCGTGGACGATGCTCGCGTTCGGATACCACACCTCGATGCCTGCGATGATGGGGTTCATCCTCCTCTCCGGGGTCATCGTCAACAATGCGATACTCCTGATCCACTTTGCCATCGAACGGATGGAGGCAGGGCTCGATAAATACGACGCCATGATGGAATCGATCAAGATCAGGACACGCCCCGTCCTGATGACCGCTTTTTCGGTCTCGGTGGGGATGCTCCCCGTCGCCCAGGGGGCAGCGATCGGACTGGAGAGGCTCGCACCCCTTGGGGCAGTAGCGATAGGAGGGCTTATCATAGGGACGCTGATGACGCTGGTCTTCATCCCCATCGTCTTCGTCTGGACGACGAGAGAGCGGTCATAGTCTCACAGGAAGCACTCTTCGAGCTTCGCCCTGTCGACGATATGGATATTGCCGTGCGGATCGCTTTGGATGATCTTTTCCTCTTTGAGTTTTTTAAGATTGCGTGAGAATGTTTCGGGGGTGATATTGAGGATTTTGGATATCTCGTTCTTGCTCTTTTGATTGATGAGTTCTCCATTCTCATAGATGAACTTTGCGATCTTTGCTTTGGCGTCGAGAGTGAGGTGGGTCGAGAGAAGACTCTCCAGTTCGACCACCCGCTGCGTGAGCGACTTGATAAAGAGAAGCATGAACTGCGGATCGGTGAAGAAGCGGGCTTTGAATCTGGCATAATCGACCAGCAGAATTCTGGATTCCCTCATTGCCATGCAGCTTGAAGGGAAAGCGATCTCTTCAAGGTTTGCAAGCTGGGCGATCATCGAAGTCTGGCTGATCTCCCTGAGGATGATCTCGTTGCCATTCGTGTTATACTTGCATATCTTGACCGCACCCTCTATGAGGATATGCAAAAAGACCGGTTCATCCCCCTGGTAGAAGACTATGTTCTCTTTTTGATAGGTTCTGACCGTTGCTATAGAGAGCAGATATTCCCAATCTTCCGAATTCATACCCCTAAAGAAAGTATGATCGCGTAGACGTGTCAAAAGTGTCTCTCTCGTCATAGCGCCTCCGTATAAGCTGCGCTCATATACATTATCGGAGCAAAGTTTCCAAATCTTCTCTGGCATCTCCAGTAAGATGGAGATTGAAGTTCTCTGCGAGGAAATTATAGATATCCTCATTGACGAACTGCGGCGGTTTCGGTCCGAGATAGATATCCTTGATCCCCAGCGAAAAGAGCGCGAGGAGGATAATGACCGCTTTTTGCTCCATCCAGCTGAGCACTATCGAGACGGGAAGGTCGTTGATCGGGGTATCGAGCGCTTCGCTGACCGCCTTTGCGATCTCTACTGCGCCGTTGCTGTCATTGCATTGACCGAGGTCGAGGTATCTCGGTATGCCCGTCCCCTCTATCTCGCCGAAATCAATATCGTTGAACCGGAATTTCCCGCAGCTCGATGTGATGATCACGCAATCCTCTGGCAATGCCTCTGCCATCTCCCTGTAGTACTCTCCGCCTTTGCCCGGAGCGTCGCACCCTGCGATGACGAAGAACTTCCTGATCTTCCCCTGTGCCACAGCATCGAGGATCTGCGGCGCGAGTGTCAGGATGGTCTTGTAGTGATGCCCTGTCGTGAGGGTGAGGTCTTCATGCAGCTTACTATCCTCACATTCGAGTGTCTTCGCTATGAGCGGTTCGAAATCGTCATTGATGATCGGCGTACCTCCCTCGATACCTACGATCTTGTAGGTGAAGACCCTGTCGAGATAGTCGGCATTTTTCTTTGGCGGGATGATACAGTTGGTATTGACTACGAAAGTACCGTTGAACCTCTTCATCAGGTCGACCTGATCGAACCACGCTTTCCCCACATTCCCTTTGAGGTGGGGATATTTGCGAAGTTCGGGATATCCGTGTGCAGGGAGCATCTCGGAATGCGTATAGATATTGATCCCTTTGTTCTCAGTAGCGATGAGGAGCTTTTCGAGCATCTCCAGGTTGTGTCCGCTGACGACGATCGCTTTGCCCTCGACGTTGTTCTGCGATACCGTTACGGGAGTCGGGATACCGAACTTGCCCGTGTGGGCATTGGAGAGTCTGTCCATCACCTCTACCCCTGCACTCCCTACTTTCATCAGCTGGGCTATATGATCATCGAAGTTGAAGTTGACATTGGTCAGTGTGAAATAGAGGGTTTCATTGATCACATCGTCGATATTCTTTGTCTCATTTGGAGCAAGCTCATTGAGGTGTTCCCTGTAGGCACTGAGTCCCTTGAGACCGAATATCATGATATCCTGTAGTCTGGCAAGGTTCTCATCCTTGCCGCATGTTCCTACTGTAGCCCCTGTACTGCCGCAGCCATTGGGTGTCGACATCTCACATTGATAACAAAACATACTCATATGCATTTCCTTGATAAATAATTTTCGAAAGTGTATGAAGATATGGGATGGAATGCATTGATATATGTCAAAGATACTGTGAGAGAAGCAACAAATATATCGTGTGGGAAATATGTGGGGTAAAACAGAAATCAAATGTGCTTGATTTGCTTCAAAGTTCGTATTTTAGGGATTTAAAAAGGATTTGTGATTTGAGTGGCCGGGAGAGGGGGATTCGAACCCCCGGAAGTGTTACCTTCGCCGGTTTTCAAGACCGGTGTATTCAACCGCTCTACCATCTCCCGTGAGATGTAGGATGGAATATTATCTTAAAAAAGATAAAAACATCTTTAATGTTCGTTGCAAAGCAACAGCTTTAGTGAGATGAATTGAAAATGGACTTTGTTCATTTTCAAGAAGACCTCAATAATTGGAGGTGCCACCCGGATTTGAACCGGGGATAGCAGCTTTGCAGGCTGCGGCCTTACCGCTTGGCGATGGCACCGTATTTTTGGTGGTGCCCGGAGCCGGACTCGAACCGGCACAGCTGCAATAGCCGGGGGATTTTAAGTCCCCTGTGTCTACCATTTCACCATCCGGGCCTAAGCACCACGTTTATATATTATTCAAATTTTATGAACTACTAAATCACTCGACATTCGAAAAATTTAGTGGATTTTTAAAATCGAAAGTTATGGAGCGGGCGAAGGGATTCGAACCCTCGACCCTAACCTTGGCAAGGTTATGCTCTACCCCTGAGCTACGCCCGCGTCCAACCGAATCTTACTGTTCAAGTAAAATTGGAATGTGATTATAGCCAAAAAAAAATTGGATGTAAAGGGTTTTTGTGATTTTTTTGAAAAAAAATTAATTTTTCAATTCGAAAGTGATATAATCTATTAAATTATCAAATACAAAAGGTAAAAATATGAGAAGTAATGAGATCAAAGAGGGGTTCAGCAGAGCCCCTCACAGAAGCTTGCTCCGTGCAACGGGTGTCAAAGAAGATGATTTCGGCAAACCGTTCATCGGTGTCGCCAACTCTTTCATCGAGATCATTCCGGGGCATTTTTTCCTTGATCAGGTATCAAAGCTCATCAAGGATGAGATCAGAAAGAACGGCTGCGTGCCGTTCGAGTTCAACACCATCGGCGTCGACGACGGTATCGCAATGGGGCATGACGGGATGCTCTACTCGCTCCCCAGCCGCGAGCTCATCGCCAGCTCTGTAGAGACGGTGATGAACGCCCACAAGCTCGATGCGATGATCGCCATCCCTAACTGTGACAAGATCGTCCCGGGGATGATCATGGGTGCGCTCCGGGTCAATGTGCCGACGGTATTCGTCTCCGGCGGTCCGATGAAGAAGGGGCATACCAAGGACGGTACCCCTATCGACCTCGCTACGGCATTCGAAGCAGTAGGGAAGCATGAGACGGGTGAGATCAGCGACGAGGAGCTCTACGATATCGAATGCAACGCCTGCCCGGGTGCAGGTAGCTGCTCAGGGATGTTTACAGCCAACTCGATGAACACCCTCATGGAGGCGATGGGTATCGCGCTCCCCGGCAACGGCACCATCCCTGCGCTCACACCAGAGCGAGAGGAGCTCTACAGGGCGGCAGCGCGCCGTATCTGCGATATCGCCAAGATGGAGCAGGCGGAGCGCGAGAAGTTCAATCTTCGCAATATCCTCAACGAGAACGCGGTCAGGAACGCCTTCGCCGTCGATATGGCGATGGGCGGCAGCTCGAACACCGTCCTTCACATGCTCGCTATCGCGAAGGAAGCAGAAGTCGACTTCAACCTCGAGGATATCAACACCATCTCCAAGAGGGTCTCGCATATCGCCAAAATATCTCCGTCGCTCTCTACCGTCCACATGGAAGATATCAACCGTGCAGGTGGCGTCAGCGCGGTCATGCACGAGATGAGCAAGAGAGGCGAGGACATTCTCGCTGACAACCTTACGATCACGGGTGAAAGTCTCAAAGAGCGTATCGCAAGCGCCGAGATCACCGATACCAACATCATCCATACTATCGACAATCCTTACTCACTGGTAGGCGGTCTGGCGATCCTCTACGGCAACCTCGCCGAGCAGGGTGCAGTCATCAAGACTGCCGGTATCACCGGTGACAGAGTATTCACAGGGACTGCGGTCTGCTTCAACTCTCAGGATGAAGCGATCAAAGGGATCATCCACGGCAAGGTCAAGGCAGGCAATGTCGTCGTCATCCGCTACGAAGGGCCAAAAGGTGGTCCGGGTATGCAGGAGATGCTCAGCCCTACCAGTCTCATCATGGGTATGGGTCTCGGCGATAAGGTCGCGCTCATCACCGACGGAAGATTCTCGGGCGCTACCAGGGGTGCGAGTATCGGCCACGTCAGCCCGGAAGCTGCCGAGGGTGGGCTCATCGGCCTCCTCGAGGACGGTGATGAGATATTCATCGATGTCGACAACTATATCCTCGAAGCAAAACTTTCGTTCGAAGAGATCGCGGAGCGGAGAGACAGGTTCAAGCCCATCGTCAAACCATTAAAAAGCAAGTGGCTCAGACAATACAGGGCGCTCGTCACCAACGCTAGCAGCGGTGCGGTACTCGAAGCCGAGTAGCAAAGCACTCCCTTCTCCCGTATCTTCTTCGGGTGAAGGAACTCTCTCTGATCTTTTCAGAGTGGCGGATCGTTTTTCACCGTCCACTCTATCTTCCTGTCAGCGATACTATACGATCTTGTGATTTGATATTCGAAAGTTTTTTTGGGGGAATCAGGCCCTGTGAGGACCTGAGGGAATTACATGTTGACGCGTCTTGCCCATTTGAAGCGCTCAGCATAAAATCCTGAGTTGAGACTGTTGATAGTGACACGCCTTCTGGCACTGCTGGCGTGGATGAAGTTCCCGTTGCCGATATAGATACCTACATGGTTGACATACCCTCTTCTGCTTCTTGAGGTATCGAAGAAGATCAGGTCACCCGGTTTGAGATCGCTCTTTGCAACATATTTCCCTACCCTTGACTGAGAAATAGCCGTACGCGGGAGACAGACACCGTTCTTTTTACATACATACCCGACGAAACCGGAACAGTCGAAATTGTTCGGGCCCGATGCGCCGTAGACATATCGCTTGCCAAGATGCTTCTGGGCAAATTTCGGCAATGCTTTTTGTTTGGAATTACTTCCAAGTGATTCCATAAAACTGAAGAAGCTCTTTTTCGTTTTCTTCGGAGCATCATCCCCTGTGACCCTTGTCCTCGAATCGTCGATCACTATCCTTCTTCTTTTTCTTATCTTGTTCTCTTCATCCGTCCCTCTGTGCGTTCTTGCGTAGCGTGTCGTACCCGGAAGTGTGATGAACTTGCCGATTCTCAGGTCTTTGTTCGATTTGATATTGTTGAGCTTTTTGAGCTTGTCTACGGTTGTGTTATTCTTTCTGGCTATCTCGTAAAGCGAATCGCCTTTTTTGATCTTGTGGACATTCTGTCCGTTCGATGCAGTTGGCTCTGTAGTCTTCTTTTTCTTGGTTCTTTCAGTATCATCTTCGTTTGAAGCTATCCTTGTTTTCTTCTTTATTTTCATCAGATCATCAAAGTCTGTCAGGTCTTCCTCTTCGATGCTGCCGTCGTGTGAATAGGTATTGGTCGGTACCTGCAATACCCTTCCCAGGGTAAGTGTCTCACCCTTTTTCAGATCGTTGAACTGTCTCACTTCGGCAACCGTTGTCTTGTGCTTTCTTGCGATGCTGAAGAGAGTATCCCCACCCTTGATCTCATATTCTGCGATCATGTTTTTGGGGTAGTAGGTATACATAGGGACTCTCAGGGTACTGCCCGGCTCCAGTACATCACCCTCTACAAGGCCGTTCACCTGACGCACTTCTCTGATCGTAGTGTGATGCTTTCTGGCGATCGTGAAGAGGGTATCACCGGCTTCTATCGTATAGTCGGTGTACTCGACCCCTCTCTCTTCGGCTCTTTTAACCCTGCCGTTATCTGCGACTGTCTGGGTATTCGCAGTGGTATTGGTATCTGTCGTACTGCTCTCTTCGTTCAACAGTGACGCGATCTTGAGTTCACCTTTGGTGCTTTTGGCAGGAGGCTCGGTGATTTTTGTATTGGCAGCTTTAATCTTTGCGAGCTCCTCAGCCTTTTTCTTCTCTTCTGCAAGTCTCGCTTCCTGGAAGGCCTTTGCCTTGGCTATTGCTTCCTCTTTGATCCTGGCGAGTCTCTCCTCTTCGGCCTTTTGGGCGAGCTCCTCCTGTTTTTTGAGAGCTTCTGCTTTTGCCAGTTCTTCCTGTTTTTTAAGTTCTACGGCTTTTTGTACTGCTGCGAGTTCTTCCTGCTTTTTGAGCTCTTCTGCTTTGGCTTTGGCTATTTTCTCTTCTTCGAGCTTCTTCGCCTCTGCTGCTTTGGCAGCCTCTTCAGCCTCGACCTTTGCAACTCTTTCTGCTTCGGCTTTCTTCGCCATCTCTTCTTTTTTGAGAGCTTCAGCTTTTGCCAGCTCTTCCTGCTTTTTAAGCTCTTCTGCTTTGGCTTTGGCTATTTTCTCTTCTTCGAGCTTCTTCGCCTCTGCTGCTTTGGCGGCCTCTTCAGCTTCGATCTTTGCAACTCTTTCTGCTTCGGCTTTCTTCGCCATCTCTTCTTTTTTGAGAGCTTCAGCTTTTGCCAGCTCTTCCTGCTTTTTAAGCTCCTCGGCTTTTTGTGCTGCTGCGAGTTCTTCCTGCTTTTTGAGCTTTTCTTCTTTGGCTTTCGCTATTTTCTCTTCTTCGAGCTTCTTCGCCTCTGCTGCTTTGGCGGCCTCTTCAGCTTCGATCTTTGCAAGTCTCTCTTCTTCTGCTTTTTTGGCTAGGGTATCTCTGCGTTTGATCTCATCTTCTCGAGCTTTGATTATTCTCTCTTCTTCGGAATTTTTTGTCTCTTCTTTTTTATCGGTTGCTTTCTCTTCCAGTACGGATGCGATAGTCAGTTTTTTATTTTCATTACTGTTCTCAGATGTTGTATTCGTCGCACTTACTACTTTTTCATCATTCTCCTGAACCTGCGTAGGGATTCTCAAAAGTGTTCCCACTTTGAGCGACTGTCCTTTGACAAGTTCATTGGCTTTTCGTATCGCATCGATATCTGCGTCGTATTTTTTTGCGATTTTCTGGAGCGTGTCGCCATTCTTGATGATGTGGTTCTCGATAATGTCCGAAGGGTAGTAAGTGTGGAGGGGCACTTTGATCGTACGTCCTACCGAAAGGACTTCACCCGGCTGCAATCCGTTCACATCCCTGATCTCCTGGGTGGTCGTGTAGTGCTTGCGCGCTATTGCCAGCAGAGTATCACCGCCTGCGATCGTATATTCGGCGATTTTATCGCTTTTGACACTGATCCCTTTTTTGATCGATGCGATCTGCTCTTTTTTCTGCTCTTTTGTGAATATCTCCGAAGGGACTTTGATCGTCTCACCTATACCGAGAGTATGGCCTTTTTCGAACTCGTTGATCTTTCTGATCTGCTCGGCGGTCGTACTGTATTTTCTGGCGATCTTTTCGAGCGTATCCCCTTTGGCTATCGTATGGTCCTTGATGGTATCGGCAGGGAAATAGGTATTGACAGGAACCTTCAGGATCTGACCGACATTGATGACCGTTCCGGGTTCGAATCCGTTGACATCACGTATCTCCTGTGTCGTCGTGTAGTGCTTTCTGGCGATCTTCAGAAGCGTATCGCCGCTCTCTACGGCATACGGTACGGTCTTCCCTTTGTATTTCAGTGCTATTTCACTGGTAGCTTCTTCATCTAGTTGGATATCGGATATTTGAGTGGCGTTAGAATATGATGAGATAAATGCTAAATTGAATAAAATTGTGTAAATTCTTCTCATTAGTTCCCTTTTTTGGATTAATCGACCGTTGCCCCTTGGCTAAAAAATGACGATTTATTACAATATATATTCTATCCAACCTCTATTAACAAACCATAAACAATTTCTTTCGAAAAAGTAAACAGTTTGTTTGATTACAACTAACAATTTTTGATGATGCTATCAGCCACCCTGAGGGCGTTTGCGTAGAGTGTCCAGGTATAGGGGACACTCCCCCCGGTAGGGATGAAACTCGCATCGACCACATAAAGATTTGCAAGGTCATGAGAGCGGCAGTTTCTGTCGAGACAGGAGCGTTTCGGATCGTCGCCGAAGCGGCATCCACCAGCTATCAGATTCTGTGGTGGCAGCGTGCTGATGGAGCTTGAGATATCTCTCGCTCCCATCTCGGCGAGGAGCTGTTCACACTGTTTTGCTGTCTCTTTGGCTATTTTCATATCATGCGGATGCTGATAGAGACGCATCTTTCCCACATTCATACCGTATCTGTCCCTGCGTCCGGTATCGAGGGTGATAAAGCACGCATCGGTAGGGAGCCAGTCGTTGAATATCTCGTAGCGCACTGTCTTGGTATCAAAAAAACGATCTTTGAGCTTTTTACCGAGAGCTTCACCCCACAGCAGCTTCTCCTCTGAGCCTGCGGTTTTGATCGCACGGGCGATGATGTTCTGGTGTTCGAACATGAACTCGACCAGTCCCCCTTTGCTTTTTTTCCCCAGCCAGTCGCTTCGGATATACCAGTCGAGGATGGAACGGTTCACGAAAAGCCCCCGCTGCATGAATGCATCGAACTCTTTCGCGTCGAAATCCTCCCGATGCAGTACCCCCTGCCCTGCTCCCCCTGAGGAGAAGATCAGATTTTTCCCGAGCTCGCCGCTGCTGTTGGCAAGACCGTCAGGGTGATATCTGTTCGCAGAATTGAGCAGCAGCCTCACGCTCTCATGGGCCTGTGCCGCGACGATGACGATATCGGCTTCAAGTTCGAACTCTTTCATCGTGAGCGTGTCTACAGCGATCACACCGGTCACTCTTGTCCGGTTGGAGAGAATTTTTTTCACATGGGTATTGCTGAGAAGTGAAAGATTGCCCGTGGCAAGTGCAGGGATGAGGAAAGCTTCGCGTGAACTCCCTTTGGCACCGGAGCTGCATCCGTAACTGCCGCAGTAGTTGGAGTAGTAGCACGATCTCCTCTCCCCTCGGTCCTGCGACAGTATCGCCCTGGGGGTAATAAGCGGCGTGATCCCAAGCTCACGACAGCTTCGGTCAAAGAGTGCCGTGACACTGTTCTCCCTTGTGGGTGGCTGTGGGAAATCACGGCTGCTCCTGTGACCGAGATGCGGATGGAGCTGTGCCCTTCCTGATATCCCTGCAAGCTCTTCTGCCAAAGTATAATAAGGCTCCAGTTCGTCGTAATCTATCGGCCAGTCGACGATATTGGCCCCGTCTATCGTACCGTAGGCACTGAGCAGCCTGAAGTCATCCGGGTGCATCCGATGGAACATACCGCTCATGAAATTGGAAGAGCCTCCGACGATATTGCCGTTCCAGAAGCTCCATCCCGATTCGTAGGTAGGTGTCTCTGTCCATTCCCCCCTCTCATACTGCTCGATGGTATGGAACTCCCCGAAAAGCGACGGAGTGACAATATCCCTGCGGCAGTAGGCTATCTCATCCTTGCTGAACTCTTCACGCCGGATGAGTCTCCCCTTCTCGAGCACTGCCACCCTGAAGCCAGCATCAGCAAGGCTGTAGGCTGCGGCTCCTCCGCTGGCCCCGGAACCTACAATGATGATATCGAATCTTTTTTTCACGAGAAGATATATCTCTCTTTGGGCTGGGGATACGATGTAGGTTCACCCAGGGCTCTCCATGCAATGCTGCCGGTATTGACACCGTATACTGGGTCCCCCAGCATCCCTTCAAGGGTGAGTATCATGATGCGGCTGAGCCACCGTGAGCCGAATCCCTCCTCTTCGTACATCCGAAGCATCTTTTCCATTTTCACATGGTCATATGTGAATAACTTTTCCCCTTCTCTCTCAAGCAGCTTCTGTGCACCCTCTATCACGAATGCCCTGATATCCCTGTCGTAGGTGTGATGATAGATAGTCGATTCGAGAAAATCGGTAAGATTGTTGATATTTACGAGGTTGGTCGCAAGTGGCGGTGCGATATGATGCTGTACTTTCTGGAGAGTTCTGTAGATATTTTGAGAAAGCTGCCTGGGGGGCTGACTGACAGGCTGTGCCAAAAGCCAGCCTGTAGTCGACAAAGAGAGTACCAGGAAGTCTCTTCGTTTCATGTGAAACATTTTTGAGGGTCAGCTTCTGCTTCCGGGCTTCACCGCTTCGCTTCCTGCTTTGCACATAGGGCAGTTGGCAGGCTCATACATCTCAAATTCGAAATCGCCCAATGCGAAGAAGGGGACACCCTCTTTGAGCTTGCATTCGCTCTTACGCTCCATATCGGAACCTGCCCTCTGGCAGAAACCCCTGTTGGCGAGCGCTGCGAAGGCTACGACATTGGCCCCGAGAGACTCCATGACCACGGTAGCTTCCATCGCCGAGCCGCCGGTAGTGATGATATCTTCGCAAACAAGGATGTTTTCACCCTCGCTCACCTCGAATCCTCTGCGAAGCTCCATTTTCCCCTCTTTGCGCTCGACAAATATGGACCGGACACCGAGTGCACGGGCCAGTTCGTATCCTGCAAGGACACCGCCGAGTGCCGGAGCGCATACTGTATCTACTTTGATACCGCTCTTCCGGATCTCTTCGGCCAGTGCATCGGCGAGGATCGCTGCCCTTTTGGGATCTTCGAGCACTTTGGCGCTCTGGAGGTAACGGTTGGAGTGGTTGCCGCTGCTGAGGATGAAATGCCCCTCAAGAAGTGCGCCGGCCTCTTTGTAGTGCTGTTCGATATTCATTTTAAACCTTCAGGATATCGGCTTCTTTTGCCTTGAATGTCTCGTCGATCTTTGCAGTGTACTCGTCGGTGATCTTTTGCACCATATCAAGACCTTTTTTCATATCATCTTCGCTGATAGACTTCTCTTTTTCGAGGGCTTTGACCTCGTCATTGCTGTCTTTTCTGATGTTTCTCACAGCGACTTTCGCCTTCTCGGTCATCGCTTTGGCCTGCTTGACGACCTCCTGTCTCTGATCGCTTGTCATCGCAGGGAAGAAGAGCTTGACCACGTTCCCGTCGTTGTTCGGGTTGACGCCGATATTAGCCTCCTGGATCGCCTTTTCGATAGGACCGAGCATATTTTTTTCCCATGGAGTGATAGCGATCGTAGTAGCGTCTGTAGCGATCACATTCCCTACCTGGTTGAGCGCGGTCGGTGTACCGTAATAGTTGACCTTGATGTGGTCTACGATATTGGTCGTAACCTTACCGGTACGAAGTGTGGAAAAATCTCTTTTGAGCGCGTCTATGCTCTTGTGCATATGCTCTTTTGTATCTTCATAGATGGCATTTAGCATTTCATATACTCCTCGAATTTGTATTGGACTTCTTTCAAACCTGCAAGGTAAGTGCAATGCTCCGAAAGAGGCTTTGCAAGAAGACTTTTGGGCATAATATTACCCTCTTTTTCCTAAAATATGGAAAATCTGCATTCGTAATGGAATGAATGATAAGTTGTTGTAATGATTTATAGAGAGTGTGAAGCAGGGTATGCCTGCTTCGGAATGGGAGAGGATCAGTTGCTTGCGTTGGTTTCGGCAGCTGTAGTATTGGTCTCTTCTGCTGCAACAGGAGTTTCACTCTCCGGCTGCGCAGGAGTCGTAGTGTTCTCTTCGCTCTGCGGTGCTGCCTCAGGCTTCTCTTCGGCAGCAGGTGCTTCGGTCGTGTTCGCTTCGACTTTGGTGATATTCACATCCGCTGCGACAGGAGCATCCGTCACAATCTGTGTCGGCTTATCCGATGTTGCTGTCACTGTTTGATCGCCTACTTTTGCGGTCACTGTAGCCGCCGGGATCTCACGTGTCGTCGGAGGAGTAGGAGCTGTCGGAGCGCTTGGCGCAGCCTCTGCCGGTTTCTCAGCGGACGAAGGAACGACTGACTGGATCTTGTCGGCTACCGTTTTGCTGTTCTCCTGAGTATAGATATATCCGAGGACAAGCGTGTTGACGATGAAAAGAAGCGCCAGTGTGAAAGTGATCTTGGCAAGAGCACCCATCGGACCTTTGGCTCCAAATAGAGATTCGTTACTCCCGCTGTACGCACCCAGACCGATGCTCGAGCTTTTTTGGAGCAGTACGGTGATCGTGATGGCGATAGCAAGCACGATCTGTACGATTAAAAGTGTTGATGTCATAAAAGTCCCTCTTTCAAAACCTTATTTGGGTATAATTTTTGCGATTATAGCCAAAAAGTAATGAATCCCCGATAAAGAGTACCAATGAGAGTCGCAAGTGAGTTTTCACGCTTTGCCAACCAATACAACAGCTACAACATCATCCAGCAACAGGTCGCCAGAAAACTCGTCTCAATGCTCCCGGCAAAAGAATATTCTCATATCCTCGACCTCGGCTGTGGCAGGGGAGAGGTCTATAACAACCTGGTAGACCAGGATATTATTTTTGAAAGCTTCCACGGTATCGATATCTCTGCCGGCATGCTTGAACTTCATCCCAAAGACCCCAGAGTATCACTTACCGAAGCCAGCTTCGATACCCCGCATCTGCCGGAGAGCTCTGCCAGGTACGACCTGGTACTCTCGGCATCTGCACTGCAATGGAGCAGCGACCTTGATCTCCCCCTCACTGCTATCTCATCGATCGGCTCCCCTGCCCTGCTCGCCATCTTCACATCGGGTACCTTCAGGACACTCCATGCAACGGCGGGAATCATCTCTCCGATCTACACCGACGAGTACCTGAGGAGAAAGATCGAAGAGCGTTTCGGTGCAAATTTCGATATCGGCTTTGAGACCGTAGAATACAAGCTCGTGTTCGATTCGACCCTCGGAATGCTCCGCTATATCAAGAAAAGCGGCACCAGCGGCGGAGAACGATATATGCGGTACAGGGAAACAAAGAGACTCCTGGATGTGTATCCTCTGGACTATTTGGAGTTTGAAGTTCTTTTTGTCAAAGCGATTCCAAAATATTTGAAAAGTTTATGATATACTATTTGACTTCAAAATCAAAAACTAAGGACATCTTCTATGACATGGTACAAAAAGGGGATCATCTCACTCGCCGGCTTATCGCTCCTCTCCACGCACTCTTATGCCGAACATATCTGGGTAGGACTCTACTCCAAGGGTAAGAGCGGCAAGAAGTACGAACAGACTGTCGTCAGCAGGGAATCCGTCGTCGATATGGGCCTGGCTATCGAAGAGGAGTGGGGCCGCGGTAACTTTTTGACCGATCTCCAGCAGGGATCACGCACATGGATGGCAGTCTTTGCCAAAGAAAAGGACAGCGGCTACACCGCACAGTCATTCACCCACTCCAGCAACTGGCACAAGTTCGAGAAGGTAGTCGCCAAAAAGAGAGCCCAGGGGTATGGTATCATCGATATCGAATACGGTGACGGCGAATGGGTCGGTATCTTTGCCAAGGGCGATTCCGTGGGTGAACAGACCTATACGGAAGACAAATCATGGGACGACTTCAAGGAACGTGTCTCATCGATGTGGAAGAGCGGCTACAAGCTCAGACAGATGGAGGCCGGCAGCGGCAAATGGGTGGGTATATTCGACAAGAGCGCCGAGCAATTCAGCCAGAGCATCACCACCCGTGACGAATGGAGCGCTATGCAGCAGGTGATCAGAAGCCGCTGGGACGAAGGATATCATCTCGCCATGCTCGAATACGGCGAAGGGCAGTGGTTCGCACTCTTTGAAAAAGAGCCGAACTGGGGTGCCGAAGCATACAACGGAATGTACGGCTGGGAACGCTTCAGAGCCTCACTGGCCGACTACTGGAAAGATGGGTACAATATCGTCAATATCGCCAGCGGGTGGAATGATTAAGTACTCTTTATGATACAATAACGCACCAAAGAGCACCTCAAAAATCCGCTCCAAAAGCGAGTACTCCTGCGCCATGCGAACGCAAGCGCCCTTTTTCAAGGGTTTTGCGCATGGCTTGTCGCACTTGCTTTCAGGATGCTGTATGTATTTAGAAGTGCCCCAAAACAACAATGGATGCGTTATGAACAAAGACCAAGAGCTTGAACTTGCAGTTACAAAAATCCTCGAACTCCTAGGAGAAGACCCAAAAAGAGAAGGGCTTCTCAAAACTCCATCGCGTGTCGCGAAATCACTTCAATTCCTTACGGAAGGGTATACACAGGACCCAAAAGAGGTGCTTAACCAGGCACTTTTCAGCAGCAGCAACGATGAGATGGTCGTCGTGAGGGATATCGAATTCTACTCGATGTGCGAGCACCATATCCTCCCCATCATCGGCCGCGTCCATGTAGCCTATATCCCCGACGGCAAAGTCGTGGGTCTTTCCAAGATACCCCGTATCGTCGATATCTTCGCCAGGAGACTCCAGATCCAGGAGCAGCTCACAGAACAGATAGCCGATGCCATCAGCGATACGATCAAACCGAAAGGTGTAGCTGTCGTGGTCCATGCCAGACATATGTGTATGGAGATGAGGGGGGTTCAGAAGATCAACTCAACTACCGTGAGTTCGGCTCTGAGAGGACTTTTCAAAAGCGATCAGAGGACAAGAAGCGAATTCTATAATATCATCAATACTCCCGCCCCTTCAAACTTTTAGGCGGGACTATGTTCCGTATCGGGAGATATGGAACAAGCTGTAGATCAATAGCAGTTAGCGTATCCGATCGCATCGACCGTGATAGTTTCTACACCTACTACACTATAAGAGTAACCTTCATAGATATACCCGCCATCAGAATCGATCCTGTAGCTTCCGCCGTCATTGTCATAGAAGTTGATCGACTCACCGCTGATACCATAATCACCGTAATGAGTTCCGTTATAATTGTCGTATACATATGCTATACCATCACAGAAATCGATCCTTGAGCCGCTGTAATCTATAAGGGCATACCCATCAAGACTGTAGATACTGATATAGTTACCTGTAGTTGTCGTTGTCGTTCCACCTGAAGTACTGCTTGTCGTTCCGCCTGTACAACCATTCATTGCAAAAACCGCTGCTCCTGCCAAGAGTATCGCGTTAAGCTTTTTCATTCTATCTCCTTTATTAACCCTGAAGTTATATTTATATTCTACTATTTAAAGCGGATCAATGTCAAGTTTTCTCCACGATTCCGCCCTTTGACCCCATAATTGTCCTTCGTCAAACTTCGTTAAAAGAAATAGGAGTATAATACTCCTTTAACTTGCATTTTTATCTCAATTTAAGAAAATTTGTCGTATCATGCAAAAAGTTAAATAGGACAAAATTACTCCTAAATACTCTACAAGGATTAACTTCTATGAAAGTTTATTTGGATAACAATGCAACGACCATCGTTGACCCGCATGTATTTGCCGAGATGGAACCTTTTTTCGTTCAAAGATACGGCAACCCGAACTCTTTGCATCTTTTTGCAAGCGAAACACACAAACCTCTCAAGACAGCGATGGAGAAGATCTACGCAGGGATCAATGCACCCAAAGAGGACAGTGTCGTCATCACCTCATGTGCGACCGAGAGCAACAACTGGGTATTCAAGAGCATCTTCTTCGAATACATCCTCACTGGGCGCAAGAACCATATCATCGTCTCTGAAGTGGAACACCCTTCGGTGATCGCCAACGCGAAGTTCCTCGAGGCTCACGGATGCAAGGTCACCTACCTCCCTATCAACAGCGAGGGGATGATCGAAGCCCACACGGTACGTGATTTCATCACCCCGAAGACGGCTCTTGTCTCCATTATGTGGGCGAATAACGAAACAGGCGCGATCTTTCCTGTCCAGGAGATAGGCAATATCTGTGCAGAAGCAGGTGTCCTCTTCCACACCGATGCGGTACAGGCAGTGGGCAAGACACCGATCGATGTCCAGAGCTTCAATGTCGACTACCTCACGATGTCGGCACACAAGTTCCACGGACCAAAAGGTGTAGGGGCTCTCTATATCAGAAAAGGCAAAGAGCTCACTCCGCTCATGCACGGCGGCGCACAGATGGGTGGCCTGAGATCAGGTACACTCAACGTCGCAGGGATCGTCGGTATGGGCAAGGCTATGGAGCAGGCTGTCGATGCACTTGATTATGAGATGCACGAGATCAGGGAACTTCGAGACGCTTTCGAAGATCAGCTACTGGAGATCGAAGATACCTTCGTCGTCACCCCGAGAGAGAAGAGAACACCCAACACTATCCTTATCTCATTCAGAGGGATCGAGGGTGAAGCGATGCTCTGGGATCTCAACCGCGCAGGGATCGCCGCGAGCACGGGAAGCGCCTGTGCGAGCGAAGACCTCGAATCCAACCCTGTCATGGAAGCCATCGGCGCAGAGGCAGACCTCGCCCATACGGCTATCAGGTTCTCGCTCAGTCGTTATACGACCAAAGAGGAGCTCGACTATGCGATCGAAATCGTCAGAGAAGCGGTCAAAAGGCTCAGAAGTATATCCAGCTCGTATGCCTATACCCCCAAGGGTCATGTAAGCGGTCTGGATTCGCATTAAGAAATAAATACTATATAATCAATAACTCTAAAGGAAATACAATGGGAATGGATAGCCTAATCGGCGGTACTATCTGGGATGAGTACAGCCAAAAAGTAACTGAACTGATGAACAACCCGCAAAACATGGGTGAGATCACCGAAGAGCAGGCTGAAGCGATGGGCGCGAAGCTCATCGTAGCCGATTTCGGAGCAGAGAGCTGTGGTGATGCTGTACGCCTCTACTGGGCAGTAGACCCCAAGAGCGATATCATCCTCGAATCGAAGTTCAAGAGCTTCGGATGCGGTACGGCGATCGCCAGCTCCGATACGATGGCAGAGCTCTGCAAGGGCAAAACCGTAGATGAAGCGGTCAAGATCACCAATATCGATGTGGAAAAAGCAATGCGCGACACGCCCGATGTCCCTGCCGTACCGCCTCAGAAGATGCACTGCTCGGTCATGGCCTACGATGTCATCAAGAAAGCGGCAGCGCAGTACAAAGGTGTCGATGTAGACTCTTTCGAAGAAGAGATCATTGTCTGTGAATGTGCGAGAGTATCGCTCTCTACGCTCAAAGAGGTGATCCGCATCAACGATCTCACCACTATCGAACAGATCGTTGACTATACCAAGGCAGGCGCCTTCTGTAAGTCCTGTATCCGCCCTGGCGGTCATGAGGCCAAAGATATCTACCTCGTCGATCTCCTCGAAGAGTACGAAAAAGAGAAAATGGCAAAGGCAGCCGACGCATCGCTCAGCGGCAATATAGCATTCGCCGATATGACCATCGTCCAGAAGATCAAAGCGGTCGACAAAGTGATCGATGACAATATCAGAGCGATGCTCATCATGGACGGCGGCAATATCGAAATCCTCGATATCAAAGAGAACGGCGGCTATATCGATATCTATATCAGATACCTCGGCGCATGCAGCGGTTGTGCGAGCTCTAGTACCGGAACACTCTTTGCGATAGAGAATATCCTCAGAGAGAAGCTCGATCAGAATATCAGGGTTCTTCCGATCTAATTTAACGCGGGTGCGTAACACGCACCCTTGTATAATCAAAATATTGCATTATGCGTAGGTTCGATTTCATCGAACACTATTCCATAAATACGGAAATTTTTCAGATCTCAGCCAACTTCGTTCGATGAAATCGAACCTACAGATAGTAAATCTTTCTTCTATTTTAATCTTTTAATCAATCTGACTATCCCTCTGAATACCAATACTACGATATAGATCGTCAGAGTAAAGATGAGTGGATGGATCGCTCCAAGCCCATAGGCTCCCGCATGGGGAAGCGCTGCGGCGTGATCGAGCGGATGGCTTGTCCATTCTTTGAAGTGCATTCCTATTGCCAGGAACAGGAAAATACCTGTGAAGATCAATATCTCTTTTTTCATCTGATTGTTACCCCATTTTATTTTTAGACAATATTACCAAATAATTATTATAATCTATACTACTATTTTGAGTAGTTTGGCATACTCTCTGGGTATTTCGAACGGCTTTCCGTCCAAATAATTCTCGGCCATTTTGGTGATCCATGTTCGTGATGTCTCTATTTCGTAGAATTTCACTTCGGTTGCATCACTGTTGACTTCATAACGCCCGATATCTACTTTCAATGCTTCTTTTTCCCCCTCAAGCATGATCTCGAGATGGATCTTTTTGGATTTGGTATCAAGATTGAATCGCAACATCTTTCCGTACTCCCTGATTTTGTAATTGGCGAACGCTTTGAACGCGCTACTGAAAAGGATCGACCTTTTCGAACCAAGCTGCATCACTATCTTGCTGCAAGCATCTGGGTGATCATACTTCTGGCAAAATAGGAGAACTTCTCAAAAAGACCACTATGGTATTTGTCCTTGTGATAGATCATCAGGAAGCTCCTTTTACACTCGAAGTTGCGTATATCCACTTTGTGGAGCAGATTCTTCTCAAGCTCGGTCGCCACGGCTATCTTCGATATGCATGTCAGGCAGTGGTTGTTCATCAATATACTTTTGATCGATTCGGTATGTCCGAGCTCGAGGAAGATGTTCAGCGGCGGTGTCTTGTCCTTGATATAGTCGAGGAAGACCTCCCGCGTCCCGCTCCCCTCCTCTCTGAGCACCCACTTCCTCTTTGCCAGAGAATCTATATAATAGGTTTCGTTCAGCGAGGGATCGGCTGTCACGACGATGAGCTCATCGACCCCTATTTTTTCCGAAAGTATCTCGGGATCGGTCACAATACCTTCGATGAAACCGATATCGATCGCCCCCTCCTTGATGAGCTCCACTATCTCTTTGCTGTTCCCCTCTTTGAGCGATATCTTCACCTCCGGGTAATTATGCATATAATTGCAGATGATCGGCGGCATGAGGTAGTCTACGATCGTCGTGCTCGCCCCTACCCTGATCAGACCCTTGTTAATAGAGTTCTTGAATTCATACTCTATATCGGAGAGTTTTTTGTAGATCGGTATGATCTCCTTGTGAAATGCCCGCCCCACTTCGTTGAGTATGAGCTTTTTATTGATCCTGTCAAAGAGCGGTTTACCGAGGATATTCTCCAGTTCCTTGATCGACATCGATACAGCCGACTGGCTCAGCTCCATATCTTTGGCTACTTTTGTCAGGTGGCTTGACTTGACGACATTAAGAAAGATTTCCAATTGACGAAGTGTTAGTTTCATGACCGATACTCACATTACATAATTTCTGATTATTTTGTTCAATAATCTTGATTTGTAAATCATATCAAAAAAATAGTATAATTTCCAAATAATAATCAAAATTATTGAATTTTTTCAAAGTCCACAACAAAAGGAAATCCATGCCTTTCTCTCCGGAAAAAAGAAAAGATACCATCTCAGGGATCATTTTCGTTGCTATTATCGCTGCAGGTGCGACCTATATCGCTTCACTTGCCCCAGTTCAGTCACTCGGTCTTTCACCGCTTGTTATCGGTATAGTCATCGGTATATTTTACGCCAATACTCTCCATAACCATATCCCGGCCCCCTGGGAAAGCGGTATCACCTTCTCAGGCAAGAAGATCCTCCGTTTTGCTATCGTCTTTTACGGTTTCAGGATCACATTCCAGCAAATAGCCGACGTAGGTATCGAAGGCTTTCTTGTCTCTCTTATCATGCTCAGTTCTACGTTCATTCTCGGTACATGGGTCGGTCAGAAGATGTTCGGCATGGACAGGGATACTTCCATGCTCAGCGCTTCGGGTGCATCGGTGTGCGGTGCGGCAGCGGTACTCGCTACAGAGCCTGTCCTCAAGGCAGAAGAGCACAAAGCTGCTATTGCAGTATCGATGGTCGTCCTCTTCGGTACTATTTCGATGTTCCTCTATCCTGTACTCTACGCAGTGATCATCGAACCTGCTACAGGATGGCTCCATATGGACCCGCAGGCTTTCGGTATCTATGTAGGCGGTACCATCCATGAGGTCGCACAGGTCGTAGCCGTCCCCGCTTCTATCCCGGGTGCCAGTGAAGAGATGGCGAACGCTGCCGTGATCGTCAAGATGACAAGGGTCATTATGATCGCCCCTATGCTTATTGTACTTGGTGTGTATCTTAGTTACACACAAAGAAATAACGGGACAGAGAACTCTGACGGTATCAAACTTGTTATCCCTTGGTTTGCCGTTTATTTCATCGCTATGGCCGGTGTCAACTCCCTGATCCTGAGCTATACCTCTACTGCGCCGGAAGCTATCGCAGCCTCAATAAACGGGGCTATCGGTATAGTCAACGAGATAGACACTTTCCTCCTTACCATGGCAATGACTGCACTAGGTATGGGGACAAGGTTTGCCAAGTTCAAAGGACTGGGTATGGCACCCGTTTACAGTGCCCTGATCATGTTCATCTGGCTTGTTGTCGGGGGCTTTGCAGTAGTGCAGATCATCACCAAAGTACTGTAGTTCCGGACTTTTGATAACAAAACATTAACAAATTGTTAATAAAGTCAAAATATCCTTGACAAGCACAAATATTATTTGATATAATTACAGCATCAAAACAAATTTAGGAGTTTTAAAATGAAAAAAATCGTTCTTTCAGCAGCAGCTGTTTTCGCTATGAGTTCATTCGCAGTAGCGGGTGGTGACATCGCTCCAGTAGTTGAGCCAGTAGTAGAAGTACCAGCGGTAATCGATGATTCAGGTTTCTACATCGGTGCATTCTATGGTTTCCACAGTCTTGAAGGTACTGACAATTCTGTTGCAACTGCACCAGTAGATACTGCTGAGACTAACACACTTGGTCTAATGGCTGGTTACAAATTCAACTCTTACGTAGCAGTTGAGGGTAGATATCAAATGCAAGTAACTGATCCAACATGGTCAGGCGACAGCTTCGCTGATGATACTGATGATGTAGATGGTGAAGTTGCATCATGGGCTGTATATGTTAAGCCAATGTACCCAGTAACAAACGAGCTTGATGTATACGCACTTATCGGTTATGCTTCAACAACTTACACATTCAAAAATGCTGACAACCTTGCTGCACTTACTGCTTTTGCAAGTGTTGATGATGAAATCGTTGCTGAAGGCTTCTCATGGGGTATCGGTGCTTCATACGAAGTTATGGAAAACCTATCTGTATTCGTAGACTACACTACTCTTTACGATGACAGTGCAGCAGAGTTCAACGGTGTTGAAAATGCGAACATCGACGTTCTCGTTACTTCAATCAACGCTGGTGTAAGCTACAAGTTCTAATACCACACTACCTGGCTTCGGCCTGGTAGACCTATTCTTTTATTTTCCCCTTTTTCACATTTTTTCTTTATGTAAATTCTTTTTTATCATAACTATTCTGGAGTACCCTTGAAAATCAGATTCTTAATGGTATATTTGATCATATCATCTATACGTCTACTGGCCGATACCATCTCAGTGGAAGCTATCTCGGAAAACATCAAAAGCACCGTCGACACCAAGGTCAAAAGCTCCTACAAAGAGATCATAAAAAGTCTCTATACGAGCAATAACTTTCAACCATTCTGGGTAGGCGGCAACAACGACAAAAAGCTCAGTCAGCTTATCAATGCCCTCAATGATCCCCTCTACAACTACAAAGAGAAGGATATGGGACGAAAAAACCTGAAACAGCTCTTTTTTCTCCTCGACAACAACCAGATCGATACACAAAAAAAGACGGAAGTCTATGCCAGGCTCGATCTGCTCCTTACCAACAGTTTTGTCTCTTTGGTCGATTTCATCGTAGTCGGAGATGTCGACTGGAATCTCGTCAAACGCAAAATGGAAGCGCTCAAGTCGAGTGACGATATCGCAGCAAAATGGGAATTTACATCCAAATCGTTCCCAGACAGAACCAAGCTCTACCAGGCAGCATCAGGCAGCGATATCATCCCTTACCTCAATAGTCTTATCCCGATGGAGAACAGATACAGGAAACTCGTCGACATACTCAAAGACTACAAGACTATGGAGAAGTTTCCCCAGATCGACTACACCAATGAAGTCTACCAGTTAGGAGACAGCGATGGCGATATCAAAGATATCAAGATGCGACTCCAGATCAGTGGCGACTTCCCGAAAAACGGTGAGATCAGCAGAAAGTTCGACCAGGACCTCTACAATGCCGTCATCAAATACCAGAAAAGATACAACCTCGAAGTCAGCGGCAAGATAGACAAAGTGATGGTCTACTATCTCAACCTCCCGATCAAAGCGAATATCCAACAGACCATCGTCAACCTGGACAAATGCAAACTCTATCCAAAAAGCTATGAGAATGAATATGTAGAGGTCAATATCCCCGACTTCAACCTGAGATATTACCGCAACGGCTCACTTCTTTACAAAAGTGGCGTAGTAGTGGGCAGGATCGACAGACCGACGCCGATATTTGACCATCACATCACCCAGATGGTACTCAACCCTACCTGGACCATACCGGACAACCTGATCAAAAGAGACCTTATCAAAGCGATCAAAGAACATCCGGAATACCTCAAAGAGAAGAACATCCATGCTTATCTGGGAGACAAAGAGGTCGATATCAGCAGCAGCGACCTCGAAGGGTATGAAGTGGGCAGCTCCAAAAAGGTACCCTACAGATTCGTACAGTTTCCCGGTGATGACAATGCCCTCGGGCGTATCAAGTTCGTATTCCCGAACAAATACGATGTCTATCTTCACGACACCGACAACAAATCGCTCCTCGAGCACAGATACAAGATATACAGCTCGGGATGTATGAGACTCGACAAACCGTTCGATCTGATGAATATACTCCTTTCCCGGACCAATGGCAGTTATTCACAGTCTAAGATAGATCAGATACTCGCTACCATGCAGCCGACCACGATCTCCCTCTCCAATCCTATACCGATACACCTCGTATATTTCACGGTGTATAAGGAAGATGGTCTGGCATATTTCAGAAACGATATCTATCTCTACGACAAGATGATCTGGGAATCAAGCGCAGGGCAGAAGAAGAGCTACTTCAAACTCCCGTCCAAAAGATTCATAGATGTGAACAGAAACGGGCAATCCACTCAGGATGAACCGAAGAAAAAAGGACTTATCCAGTCACTTATGGATTCATTTTGATCCTTTTCCTCTGAATTTCACCCTTTGGACATGTGTTATGGCTACGGCCATAGCATCTGTAATATCCAGGGGTTTGATCTCTTTTTTTATCCCCAGAAACCTCTTGACCATGAATGCCACCTGTTCCTTGGTTGCCTTGCCATTGCCTGTAAGCGCCTTCTTGATCTGAAGCGGTGTATACTCAGCAAAAAATCCGACACTTTGCAATACTTTCAGTGACAGAGCGCCACGAAACTGTGCCAGTTTGAGTACCGTCTTTGGATTGAAAGCATAAAAAATATCCTCGATCGCCACTTCATCTATCTCATGGGAAGCAAATATCGTATCCAATCCGTAAGTTAATTCTAATATTTGTTCCTGGAGTGAATCTTTTTTGATTTTAAGCAATCCCGCTTCGACAAGTGAATAGTTTTTCCCATCAAAAAAGAGTATGCAATACCCTAAATTACGGCTTCCTGGGTCTATACCTAATATTTTCATTCACACCTTTGTTCACATGGTGAATAAAAAAATTCACCGCTTGTTTCTAGCCGTATATTAGCTAATTTTTGCTAAAATCCATAAAGTTATTCACATTAAGAAATTAAATCACCTTTATTTAATATGTGATTGAAGAGTTTGAATCTATCAAATTATTTAAAAAGAGATAAAATGAATGTCGGCCAAAAAGTTTTGGAACTGTTAAAAAGAGAAATTCCTCAAATTGACTACGAAAGATATATAAAAAATCTTGTTTTTGACGAAGAAATGTCAAGAAGCAATATTATCTACTACACTGCCCCTAACATGCTCGCAGCAAAATGGATCAAAACAAAGTACAAAGAGAAAATAGCACATCTTTTCGAACTCCAGAACGGGATCAAACCCGATGTCGATATCATCGTGGGCAAAGCTAAGAACATCGCGGCAAGTGTACATCAGCAAAATGACCATAAAGTCCATGCCAATACCAAAAGTACGAAACTCAACCCTTCATTCACATTCGAAAGTTTCATTGTAGGGGACTCCAACCAGTTCGCCTATACCACATCCAAAAGCGCGGCCGAAAAACCCGGAGAACAGTACAACCCGCTCTTTATCTACGGCGGGGTAGGGCTGGGCAAGACACACCTGTTACAGGCTATAGGCAACTACCACCTTGGTCAGGGGAAAACGGTCATCTACACGACCCTTGAACAGTTCATGAACTCTTTCACATCCCACCTTCGAAGCCAGACAATGGACAGGTTCCGTGAAAAGTTCCGTGAATGTGACCTGCTGCTGATCGACGATATCCAGTTTCTCAGCCGTAAAGAGCAGACGCAGGAAGAGTTCTTTCACACTTTCAATGAGCTCCACAATGCCAAAAAGCAGATCGTCATGACCTCGGACAGGCAGCCCAACAAGATCGCCGGCCTCGTTGACAGGCTCAAAAGCCGCTTCGAGTGGGGTCTCATGGCAGATATCCAGCCTCCTGGTCTCGAGACCAAGATCGCCATCATCCAGAAAAAATGTGAACTTGACGGTATCAGACTCGAAAAAGATATCATCAACTATATCGCCACCCATATGGGAGACAATATCCGTGAGATCGAGGGAACCATCATCAAGCTCAATGCCCTCAGCTCCATGCTCAACCAGCCCATCACGATGGAGTTCACCAAGAACGCGATCAAAGACCAGCTCAAAGAGAAAAAAGAGAGCGTCACCATCGACGATATCATCAAGATCGTCTCGAGGGAACTCAATGTCAAACCAAGCGATATCAAATCGAACAAGAGACACAAGAACGTGGTCAATGCCAGAAGGATCGTGATCTACCTCGCAAGGAACCTCACACCCAACTCTATGCCGCAGATCGCGCTCTATTTCGGTATGAAAGATCACTCTGCCATCAGCCACACGATGAAGAAGATCAACGAGATCATCGAAAACGACGAAAACTTCAAAGTACAGCTTGAAGAACTCTCAAACAAAGTAAATACCGACACCGGCGACGATTACAATTAAAATTGATCAAAAAAAAGATATAATTTTGACTGTGAACAAATGTGAATAATCCAATAACGAAGAACAATTGACAAAAGCCCTGAAATCAGCCGTTTGAGAGCTTTTTTCACAGATTCATCGCATACTACTATTATCTACTACTTATTTGTAAAATATAAGGAGAATAAATGAAAATCAGGATGAGCAAGCAGATCATCGAACAGATTCTGATCAATCTGCAACCTTTCTTGGAAAAGAAAGATGCCAGCCAGATCACATCACATATCTACTTTTCTGCCCAGAACGATAAATGCATTATCAAAGCGACAGATATGGAGATCGGTCTGGAGATAGTCACCGGCAACATTATGATCGACCATCCCGGTTCATGTACCGTCAACGGTAAAAAACTCCTTGATATCATCAGGATCATGAAAGACGATGAGATCACCCTCGAACTGCTTGAAAATTCGCTCACCGTAAAACAGAAGAAATCAAAATTTAAACTCCCGACGTTTGATTCGGGTGCATTTCCCAAGTTCCCTGTGATAGACAACAAACCGCAGATCACCCTTGATTCTCTCAAACTGATCCAAAGCCTGAAAAAAATATCTCTCGCTATCGATACCAACAATCCGAAATACGAACTTAACGGTGCACTGATCAATATCAGGAACAATGCGACCGATCTTGTAGGTACCGATACAAGAAGACTTGCCATCACTACGATCGAGAACGAGAATAACACAGAGCTCTCGCTGATCATCCCGAAAAAAGCGATCCTTGAGATACAAAAGCTCTTTTTGGACAAGATCACCATCTATTACGATGAAACAAATATCATTATCCAGAATAACGATTACTACTTCTACTCAAGACTTATCAGCGGAAGATACCCTGATTACCAGAGGATCATTCCAGCAAATATCAAACACAATATCACCCTCCCAAAAAAAGAGATGATCGATGCGATCAAAATGATCACTACCATCTCTCAGGATATCAAGATGGAGATATACAACGACAGAATTCTCTTCCATTCGCTCAGTTCAGACAATGTCGAGGCCAAAACGGAACTCGAGATCAATACGCCGCTCGAGAACAAATTCACACTCAACTTCAACAGCAGATACCTGCTTGATTTCATCTCCCAGGTAGACAGCGGGACTTTTACGCTGGGACTGAATGAAGAGAACCTTCCATTTGTCGTCAAAGACGGCAATTTCATGACCATTATCATGCCAATCGTAATATAAAACACATAGAAAGACAGAGAATGACAAAATACATATTTGTGACGGGTGGAGTACTCAGTTCACTCGGTAAAGGGATCACAGCGGCCAGTATAGGTACTCTTCTAAGCCATTCGGGATACAGGGTTGGGGTACTCAAGCTTGACCCATACATCAACGTAGACCCGGGGACTATGAGCCCGCTCGAACATGGAGAGGTTTTCGTCACAAAGGACGGTGCGGAAACAGACCTTGACCTTGGACACTACGAAAGGTTCCTCGATACATCCCTGACAAAGAACAACAACTTCACAACAGGACAGGTCTACCAGACCGTCATCGAAAATGAAAGAAAGGGTAAATACCTCGGCAAAACCATCCAGGTAGTTCCCCATATCGTAGACGAGATCAAAGAACGTATCGTCAGGGCAGGTGAGGGGAGAGATATCCTTATCGTAGAGCTTGGAGGTACAACAGGAGATATCGAAGGTCTTCCGTTCCTTGAGTCGATCAGACAGATGAAACACGAGCTCGGACGCGAGCAGGTGATGAACATCCATGTAACGCTCCTCCCCTACATCAAGGCGGCAGGAGAGCTCAAGACCAAACCGACGCAGCACTCCGTCCAGGAACTCCGCCGTATCGGTATTGCTCCCCACATGCTGATCCTCAGGGCAGAACAGCCGGTACCCAAAGACCTCAAGCGAAAGATCGCCTACAACTGCGATGTCGACGAAGAAAATGTCATAGATGCGATCGATGCCTTTACTATCTACCGTGTCCCTATGAACTTCCTTGCGCAGGATATCCTCACGCCGATCGCCAGACAGCTCGGACTCGACGAGCTCAAGCCCAATATGGAAGAGTGGAACGACCTGGTCAAAAAGATCGTCAAGCCTTCAGGAAGAGTAACGATCGCATTCGTCGGCAAATACCTCGACCTCAAAGAGTCGTACAAATCGCTCACCGAAGCGCTCATCCACTCCGGAGCACACCTCGATGTAGAGGTCAATATCAGGTGGGTCGACAGCGAGAAGGTCGAAGACGACGGCGCGCAGAAGTATCTCCAGGACTGTAACGGTATCCTTGTCGCGGGAGGTTTCGGCTCGAGAGGTGTCGAAGGGAAGATCGAAGCGATCAGGTATGCCAGGGAGCAGAAGATACCGTTCCTCGGTATCTGCCTGGGTATGCAGCTCTCGATGATCGAGTTCGCCAGAAATGTACTCGGGATCAAGGATGCCAACTCGGTCGAGTTCGATCCGGATACCAAGAACCCGCTCATCTATCTCATTGACCAGTTCATCGATGCGAGCGGGGCACAGCAGATCCGTACCTCTACCTCTCCGATGGGAGGTACGCTGAGACTGGGCGAGTACGAGTGCCATACCAAACCGGGATCGAACCTCTGCAAAGCATACGACAGCAGTATCATCTACGAGAGACACAGACACAGATACGAAGCAAACCCTGCCTACAGGGAGCAGCTCGAAGCCAACGGCATGGAGATCACGGGTGAATCGCACGGACTCATCGAAGCGGTCGAGGTCAAAGACCACCCATGGTTCCTCGGTGTCCAGTTCCATCCCGAGTTCACCTCGAGACTTCAGAACCCGAATCCATCCATCATGGCATTTGTCAAAGCCTCAATAGCACACCAATAAGACTCCTTTTTTGGAGTCCTTCCTTATGAACTACCCCAAACTCAAATTAGCTGATATAGAAAAAATACTCGAAGAGAGATTTGCCCAGGAAGGATTTCTCTCCCTCAGGGACCTTCCCCGACCCTCGACCCTCAAGGATATGGAAAAAGCGACCTCGAGGATAGCCCGGGCGGTCAGGAACGGAGAGAAAATAGTCCTGATCGGTGACTATGATGTCGACGGTGTGGTATCGACGACACTGATGACACTCTTTTTCGATGCGATCGGCGTACAGCTCAAAACCATTATCCCCAACAGATTTCATCACGGTTATGGTCTGAGTCCGAAGCTTATCGATGAGATCAGGGGATATAACCTGGCTATTACGGTTGATAACGGGATCAGTGCGACCGAAGCAGCGAAGATGTGCAGGGAGGAGGGGATCGAGCTCATCATCACCGATCACCACCTCCCGCCGCCGGAACTCCCTCATGCCCATGCGATCGTCAACCAGAAACAAAAAGAGTGCACCTTCCCCTACGAAGAGATATGCGGCGCACAGATCGCATGGTACCTGATCGCTTCACTGAGGAGCGAACTTGGATGCGATATCGATATCAAAGGGTATCTCGACCTCGTATCTCTTGCGGTGATCGCCGATATGATGCCGCTCAAGCATATCAACAGGGCGATGGTGATAGCGGGGCTTGCACAGCTATCACGGAGCAGCAGACCTGCTTTCAAAGCATTCCGGGAACATATTTCAAAAGAGATTGTCTCTGCCGACGATGTGGCGTTCTTCCTTGCCCCTATGCTCAACAGTGCCGGGAGGCTCGAGGATGCATCCTATGCCCTGAAGTTCCTCCTCAGTCCCAATATCTACGAGGCGAGGGCGAACCTGGGGAAACTGCTCGAACTCAACGACGAGAGGAAGCATATCGAGCAGACCATCACAGCCGAAGCTCTTGGCAGGGTAGAGGAGAGCGAGAGGCTGATCCTTGTACATGGGGAAGAGTGGCACGAGGGGGTGCTGGGGATCGTAGCGGCGAGGGTCTCGCAGCAGTACAACAAACCTGTCATCGTCCTGACCAGGAGTGAAGAGGGTCTCTACAAAGGGAGCGGCAGGAGCTTCGGGGCGTGCGATCTTTTCGATGTGACAAGCGATGCGAGGGAGCTTCTGACGAAGTTCGGTGGTCACAAGGCGGCTATAGGTCTCTCCATATACGAGGAGAATCTCCCGGCGTTCAGAACGATGCTTCAGAGCTCGTACGACAGCAGGGGATATGAGGAGAGGTATTTCGACGCCGATATACTCGGTGAGATGGAATTCGCGGATATCTCTTTCGAGCTTACCTCACTGCTGCAAAGATACGAGCCTTACGGACAGGAGAACCAGAGACCGAAATTCATCTCCAGGTCGGTACGTATCATACAGGTCGATACCATGGGGAAGAACGGCGAACATCTGCGCTATATCTTCGAGCAGGAGGGGACCCGATTCGTGGGTGTCCAGTTCAAGGCGGCAGCTCTCTACGGGAGCGGTGACGAGGTCGATATCGTCTACCGTGTCAACGAAAATAGCTTTCGGGGCGAAGTGACACTGCAACTTTTTATAGAGAATATCAATATTTTTGATTAGAGATATAAAAAAATCAGATTTCAATTATCTTATATTTATTTTTTTTCGTGTAAAATTGGCTTTCAATGACTCATAAAGGAGAAATTTTGGACAAGAAGATGTTGAAAGAGCATATGGAACTCATCGATGCTCATTTTAGAGAAGAGGGTATCTCTCGTCGTGATGCAATCAAAATGTTCGGTATCGGAGGCGCTGCGGCGCTTATGGCTACCCCAACTGCGGAAGCAGTAGCGGCTACGAGCAGCAAGAAAGCGAAGATCGTCATCGTCGGTGGCGGTCTGGCAGGTATGTCTACAGCTGCAAGACTTACCAGAGCACTTGAAAACCCGGATATTACGGTGATCGAGCCAAATGAATTTTCTACATCATACCAGCCGGGTCAAACGCTCGTAGGTGCAGGTATATGGACGAATGAGGATACACTGTACAAGAGAGATGATTTCATCCCGGAGGGGACGACTATCATCAAAGAGAAAGCCGTAGAGTTTGATCCTGAGAACAACAAGCTCAAAACAGAGAGCGGCAAAGAGGTATCGTATGACTACCTCGTCATCGCAGCAGGTCTCAAGCTTGACTTTTCACAGATAGAAGGTCTTGGAATCGGCGAGACGATCACATCGAGAGGTGACGATACGGCCGTCAGAAAAGTGGTCGGCAAGAACGGTATCACTTCTATCTACTTCGCGAACGGTGCAACCGATACATGGACAGAGATGCAGAAATTCGTTGCCGATGCAAAGAGCGGTAAGAAAGTCAAAGGTATCTTCACCGATCCTCACACACCTATCAAGTGTGGTGGCGCGCCCAAAAAGATCATGTACCTGACCGATGCCAGACTCAGAGAAGCAGGTGCCAGAGCCAATGCAGACCTTACGTTCTATCCGAACGGCGGCAAGATGTTCGGTGTACCTGAATACCACGAAGCGATCAAGAACCAGTTCGAAGCCAGAGATATGAAGTGGAACTACAGACACAATCTTATCGGTGTAGACCCTGAGAAAAAGATCGCCAAGTTCAAAAGACACTGGGAAGAGAAAGGTACATGGGACGAAGATCTTGAAGAGTTCTCAACGGTCAAAAAAAGCGTCATCGTAGAGAAAGAGTTCGACTTTATCCATATTTCACCTCCGATGGTAGCGGCTGAAGAGATCGCCAAGTCTCCTGTCGGTTCAGATAAAGGATGGGTACCTGTCGACAAAGAGACACTCCAGCATGTCAAGTATCCCAATGTATTCTCACTTGGTGATATCGCAGCCGTACCGATGGGTAAAACAGGCGGAAGTGCGAGAAAGCAGTACAAAGTCGTCGTAGACAATATCGTCGCGATGATGGAAGGGAAAGCGCTTGAGGCAAAATACGGCGGATATACGGTATGTCCTCTTATCACCAGTATCGGTACGGTCATGCTCGCAGAGTTCGACTGGTCGAAAAAACCGACCCCTTCGTTCCCACTCGACCCAAGACAGGAGAGATGGATCTGGTGGCTTCTCAAGGTCTACGCACTCAAGCCAATGACACAAATCGGTATGCTTTCGGGCAGAGCGTAAGCAAATAGAAGAAAGGAAAAGAATATGAAAAAAACAAGTACTATAATCCTATCAGCAGCTGCACTATTTGCATTGAACGGATGTGGCAATGACACTCCAAGCTCACCGGATCCAAAGACATACTCCAAAGCGCCTCAGGCTGTCTACGAAACCGCATGTGCATCATGCCACGGTGCAAAAGGCGAGGGGAGCGACAAGGTCGCTGCGATCAATACCAAGCAGTCAGGAGAACTCGAACTTGACCTCTACGATGTCAAGAACGGTGTAATAGCTCCGGATGTAGCCGAGCACAATATGAAAGGTCTCGCTGCAAAAGGTCTTGATTACGATCCCAAAGCGATGGCAGATTTCATGGACAAAACGTTCTTCAATACAGACGCTCTGAAAACTCCGCCGGCACCTGAGCCAGCTCCGGAACCTGCACCGGCAGAGCCTGCAGCTTCACCAGAGGCTACACCTGCTCCGGCAGAAGCGCCTGCTGCTGAAAACGCTCCGGCAGCCGAACCGGCTGCACCGGCAGAGCCTGCGGTTCCTGCGACAGAGACACCGGCTACACCCGAACCTGTAAAAGCACCTGAGGCTACTACAGAGGTACCGGCACCGGTAGAAGCTCCCACGCCGGTAGATGCTCCGGCACCCGCGAACTGATTTCCCTCCAGGCAGAGCCTTTCGGGCTCTGTTTATCAACTTCCCATCAACATCTTCAAATTATTTGTAAAAAATATTTGTTTCGAAATATATTTTCGATACACTGCTTTTGTTTGTCTGTAGTGTCTGCCGGTATTCACGTTCGAGACAGGTCGGACAGTATAAAATGATCCAAAAGGATGTGAAATGAAGAATAGAGTGATTACAGGTTTTTTGGTCTTATTCGGATTTGGGATGGTACTGGGTGGATGCGATGCCCAGAATACCGGTGCCCCGGCACCCGGTACGACACACTATACGGAGACCAACACAACAAGTACGAGCAGTGACTCCACTGAATTGACCTCACAGCTTGTCATCGATACTTCCAACAGTGAGGCAGTAGGTGCGACGATCTTCGAATCAAGCGATCTGACCGTCCCTTTTCTTACTTCAGAATACAGCGATATCACGACAGCTGTCGCAAAACCGCTTGAAAAAATAGCGATGAAGTATAAGAAGAGCATGAGTTCAAAAAGCAATATGATAGGAGAAAGCGGCAGCGATGGGTGTACCGGAGGGGGGTCGATGAGCTATACCGACGACGGCTCCTACAGGGTGGTCACCTATTCGGGATGCAAAGAGTCGGATTACACCGTCAACGGCAAAATAGCCCTTTCGTACGACTATACCGTAGGTGATCACAACTATACCTTCACCAACTACAGTATCACGGGGGATTTCGGCTACTACAAAGTCAGCAGCGCGACACTCACCCTCACAAGTACCGTTTTCGAATATACCGCCACCGGGACGAGTTCCATCGACGGGGATACAGCGGAGTTCAACAACTACAGCTATAAAATGACGGGAATCTCCTCCGCCTCGATGTCTCTCTCGATCAACGGCACTGTCAAAAGGGGATGCCTCGGGAAATGGGTAACGATCACTACCACCAGCCCGATATTGATGAACAGCTCCTATTCATGCCCGATTGATGGTGATATCACAGTAGCCGGGAACGGTACGAGTCTCAAAATGATCTTCAATACCGATATGACCATCTCGCTCTATCTTGACAATGTGATCATACAGGAATACGAGAACTGCGATGAGATCCCCATCTATACAGGAATCTGCAGCTAGTACCATACCTGGCCCTCTGCCCGGCAGAAGGCCGTGATCAAACTCCCCTATCTCTGCGATAATACACCTTGCTGCCGTAGCAGTGCAGCACCATACCCCAAACAGCAGTTTCGAAGAGCCGGTTCCTGGAGAGGAGCCGTCGATGGTACAGAAGAGTGGCAACAGGTATAACGATTAGGAAAAAAATCTGTTATAATCGATGGTAAAGATCGGAAAAAACCGGAGAGACTGTTGCGCTCTGGAGAGCGTTGTATAATAATCACAAAATAGAAAGAGGAAACTGCTATGGCATTACATACGAATATAAACGATACCTACCTTCCCGAAGATGTTTCACCCTCCAATATACTGACAACATTCTATGAATCATATGTTTTGATACCGAATCTCGGCCCTCTGCTCTATACCCGGCTCTATCGTGAGCTTGAAGCGCTGGTGGACGACTTTGCCGCATCCCTGAGCACATTCGACAGGCTCAGGGACTATCTGAACAAATACGGAGAACTTCCCACCTCTCCACTGCTCAACCACACGAGAGATGACATCGTCATGAAAAATCCCGTAGAGAGCGTACTGGAGAAGGTACAGGGAAGCCTCGCTACGACCGTGGAGCATGCAGTCGTATCGGGTACGGTGCGTTCGGTAGCTACGGTCGCTTCGAAGACTGCGACGGATACCACCCGGGAACAAAAGGATGCCGCCTACCAGAAAATACTGAGTGAATTTTCCGCCGGGAACAAGGTCATGAACTCCCTGACATCGGCGGGTCTCCTTTTCAGCAATGATCTCATCGCCTCGCGAACTTTCATCAAAAAAAGCGATTCGCAGAAGATCGAGGCGATGGTCAAAGTGCTCGTCCCCACTGCTTCCACCCCTTCGGTGTGGGCAGAGAAGATCACCGACAAGCTGCTGAGCGAGAAAAACCAGCCGCTGCTCTCCAAATACAAGAGCAAGCTCCTGCCGCTGATTGATACACGGCTCAAAGGTTTCCTGAAGACCTACAGGATAGAGGACATCAAAAAACACACCATCGTCACCGAGAGCTGTGAATGGGCGTTCC
The DNA here is from genome assembly GCA_003252535.1 of Campylobacterota bacterium. Classification (GTDB taxonomy): domain Bacteria; phylum Campylobacterota; class Campylobacteria; order Campylobacterales; family Sulfurovaceae; genus SZUA-451. The sequence continues at coordinate 52,899 of QKDN01000020.1, forward strand.
TGCGCAAGGAGAAGATCACTCTCGAGCTCAACAAACCGTTTTTCAGGGGACCACTCAATGTCAACAGCGTCTCACCAAACAGCAGGCTCAAGATATCCGACAGTTTCGAGACGGTCAGGACCTCTGCGGACTACACCCTCTCCCAGAGCGGCGATACCCTCAAAGAGTACAGTAGTATCACCTCGGAGATCAAGAACCAGATGGGTACGCTCTTCGACTACGGTTCGGGGCTGGGACACAGTATGAGCTCGCAGGGGTATTCGCAGGAGGATATGAAGAGTCTCAAGCGTACCCGCGTCGAATCGGCACTGCGCGAGATATCCGATCGCAACAGCGCCTATTCCCTCTCTTCCGTGACGACCTCTTCTTCGGTGCAGAGGGAATACACCACCAAAGGGAAGGATGAGAAGTTCGCCACGAGCGAGCTGGAGTTCGAAGTGTTCACCCCCGTCCATGTCACCCATTCGCTCGAGGATATCGGCGCGGTATGGTGCCCCCGCATCGTCAACCCGTTCGGCGCCCTGCGCCATACCCTCGATGAGTATTACCACAATGTCTATTCGGACTATGTCCTGGAGAATTTTGTCGTTGATCCTGTCCAGCCGATCGAAACCTTCGAAGATGTAGGAAGGGTCACCAAAAGCACTCCAGACGGCAAGAAAAACGATAAAACCTACAGTCATACCGTTACATTCACCCTGACACCGACCGAGAGGGACGACGGCTATTTCTTCGGAGACGATATCCGCCTGGATTTCAAACAGGAGACTGGGTGGGAAGTCGATGAGTTCGAGTCTGACGACTACTGGATGCGTACAGACAGTATCGTCAGGCTCGACAGCGGGGATGTGGAGGTCAATCTCTCATACAGGACTGATGCCAGCTGGTGGTGTAACGATCCCGACTGGCACCGTGTGGATGTCTCCATCGACAAGTACAAATATACCGATGCCTTCAGGCAGGAGCTGGCGCAGTACAAGCACACTACCGAAAAGCTCAACCCGGCGCGCAAAAGAGCGGTCAGGGCACAGGCGAGGAAATATGCCTCCCTCAAGAGTGAAGAGCTGATAAGGAAATACGAGAAGAACAGCGAGATGCTCAGGGAGTTCGCGTTCACCGGGTTGATGAAGAAGATGTTCAGGGCCGATATCGGCGATCACCGCTGGTCGTACTACAGGGGGATCATCGAACGGTGTATCGACTGGAACAAAAGCCGGTTCGACCTCGAACCGTGCGAGATCGAAGGGCTCTATGAGACCGTCCTCTCGCCGTACCACTTTCTCAATGTCAACGCGCTCCGCTTCTTCCTGGCGCTCAACAGGGGCGCGGAGGATATCTTCTTCGATACGATGAAAAATATCGTCGATGATGAGTGGAAAGAGCTCTTCGCTACGGTCAAGAGCTACATCGATGAGCAGAGAGAAGCCTTTGGCAGCCTTTCAGAGGAGGGGAGGGTAATAGACAGCTATGACTCCGAACTGGTCCTCGGAAGACACCTCGAGGCGATACTGAGCAGACAAGAGTTCGTAGAGCGATGAAAAACCTCACCAGGCCGATAGCGGAGACGGAGCCCACACCGCTCACACCGGGTGACGGCATCATATACGAGGCGACCAGGACGCTCAAAGCGGTACGGTATCCCAACAGGCTTGAAGACATAGCCGTCATGGGCAAGAAGAGGGACTGGCAGCGCTCTTTCCTCCTGCGGCCCAAATACGGCGGCAAATTCCTCTTCCTCCTCTACCCGAAAGGGGAGATAACCCCGCAGAGCGTTCTGATGCGGGAGCTCTCTTTCGTTTCGTTCAACAGTCCCCCCGAAGTACTCGATATGACCATACCGCCGGGTATGCGTGACTTCTACGAATGGGAGTGGAGGGTCGTCAAGCTCGGAGCAGTGGCTGACGAAGAGGAGTACGAGGCATCGGATATGGACGAAAGTTCCGATGGACTGATGACACCCCTCGAGGGGATGGAGCTTGTGAAAAGGGCGAAAGAGGAACTTTCGCTGAGCACACTGATCTATGATACCCGGAGCGTGCTGAGCGGGGAGATATCGTTCGAAGAGGAGCGCCGCAGTACGGGCGCGAAGATGGTGCTGTGGTCATGCCACCAGCCCTACGAATCAAAAGAGGGCAAAGGGGCGGTCAAAGAGGCAACCCCGGCGATACTCTCCTACTATAAGGAGATATTGGATAAATTCTCCCCCCACATGGTCTGCATGCTGGGTGACAGCGTCTATTCCGACGGGACGGGTGCGTTGAACTTCGTCTCGCAGGTCTACAGCCAGAGCGGATGGAACACGCTCCCTTCGCTCCGTGACGACCTCCTCTCCCTCTACCGCCTCAATTACCGCTACCATTGGGGTTTTGACACGTTACGGTCGGTGATGGGGCGTTATCCCCATATGGGGATGTGGGACGACCACGAGATACGCGACGGGTACGGCAGCGACGAGAAGGACTTTTCGGATATCAACAGGACTATCAAGGAGATCGCCAGCAAGGCTGCGCAGGAGTATCTTTTCAGTTTCAGCCCGAAGCTCAGAAGCGAGAGCAGTTCGGACATCACGGTTGACAATCACCAGGTCTATACCAACCGTTCAATCGCATTCTTCGCTTTTGACGGGAGGAACAGCCGGGAGTACGGCGAAGACCTTCCGCTTCCTATCGTCGACATGAGTATTGTGGCAACAGTCTTATTCGGTTTGATTCCGACTGCGATGCGCGTTCCGGTTGTGGGGCTCGAAAATGCTTCTATCTATATGAAGCTTACCCAGGAGATCGCAGACCTCTACCGCCGCCACAACCCGGGGCAGATCATCTCCGATGCACAGCTCAGGGACTTCGAGAAGTTCTGCAACACCCTCAAGAGCGCTCCCGAGGTCAAATACCTTCTGATGGGGAACTCCGTACCGTTCATCTATATCCTCGATTTCGTGGAGACCATCGCCGCGGAAGCGGCCATTACGGCTACGGAGATAGGGAGAGAGATGCGCGACGATATCAGGGACAGCTGGCACTCTCCGGCCAACCGTGTGCAGCTGGCAAAACTGATCGATATTCTCCGCGATCTCCACCACGCCAGGGAGGATATAGAGATCATCAACCTCTCGGGGGATATCCATATTTCCAACGCCTTTACTTTCCAGCCCCATGGTTTCAGGAAGCCTCTGTTCCAGATCACTTCATCGGCTTTTACCAACGATCCACCCGGTGAAGAGATGCTGATGAGTATCATTACCGCCGACGGCCCGCTCGATGCGGGTACAGAGTCGGAGGATTTTGGCAGGATAAAGCGGCTATGGCACGAAGGGAAGAAACAGAACTTCCTTACGATCGAAGCGGACGCCGAAAAGATCGTCCTTTCTCTGCACGTGTACGATTCGGATGACAAGAGACTCACCATCGTACCGGGACAGGGGTATACGCTCCGGGAGTAACACTTTCCCGGTTCTCTCCCCGATGATCCCCCGTGCTAATAATCAAAACCACAAAAATATGATACACTCGTTTATTGGTTTAGAAGGAGAACAGCATGGAAATATTGAAGATAATTATCGCTTTTTCGCTCATTGCTGCCACGTCGGTGATGGGCGGGGAGAGCAGGGAGGAGAACTTCAGTGCCACTTCGGAGCTCTATGAGAAGATGCTATCGGGGGAGCCTGACCTTGCCAAGCTGACCCTCTTTTTCCGCAGTATGCCCAAGGGGGGAGACCTCCACCACCACTACGACGGGAGCATCTATGCCGAGACCTACCTCGAATGGGTCGAAAAGAAGGGGTGGTATATCGACGAGTGTACGCTGCGTATCGTCAAAGAGCGCAACAGCAGCGACGGGTGCAGACACCTCAACCACTCCGAGCTTCTCGGGGACTACGCGCTCTACCGCAAGGCGCTCGCCCACTGGTCGATCCTCGACTATGCCACTTTCTCCAATATCCCCCGGGACAGCCACTTCTTCAATACCTTCGGCTACTTCGCGCCCATCTACGACGCCTATATGGCCGAGGGGCTTCAGATCATCAAAAAGCGCGCAAGGCGGGAGAATATCAGCTATATCGAATCGATCCTCGCCCGTCCCGGTGTCTGGTATACCGAATACTTCGATGCGAAGAGGATAGAAGAGCTCAATGCCGCTTTGCGCGGTGCAGGCTCACAGGAGAAGGTCGATGCGATACTCGACACTATCACCGCAGAGCTTTCGAGGGATGAGCGGTTCGAAAAAAGCGTTGCAAGCTTTGTCGCGAAGGTGGAGAAGGCCCACGAGGGGATCGACGAGAGCGATTTCCTGATGCGGTACCAGACATTCGCCGTGAGGGTCTTCCCGCCGCTTCAGGTCTATATGGAGCTGCTCAGCAGCCATGAGGCCGCCGAGAGGTCACCCTTCATCGTCGGGGTCAATATCGTCGCGCCTGAGAACAACCCCACCGCACTGCGTGACTACAGGCTCCATATGAGGATGTACAACTACCTGCTGCGCCACTATCCCAAGGTCCACCGTGCGCTTCATGCAGGGGAGCTGGCGCTGGGGACGGTGCGGCCGGAGGAGTTGACGTTCCATATGGAAGATGCAGTCGATATCGCCGGGGCGCACAGGATAGGGCACGGGGTGGACCTCCCCTACGAGCTGGATGCCACCAGGCTGCTCGGCAAGCTCAAACAGCGTTCTGCCATCGAGATCAACTTTACCAGCAACGATTTCATCCTCGGTGTGAAGGGGAATACCCACCCCTATACGATCTATGCCGACTACGGGGTGCCGCTGGTGATATCGACCGACGATTCGGGCGTATCGCGCAACGATCTCACCAGTCAGTATGTGCTCCTCGCGAAGGATTACAAACCGGATTACAAGCATATCAAGGAGTATGTCTATAATTCGATCCGCTATTCGTTCCTTGAGAGCAGAGAGAAGGAGAGGCTCATAAAACAGCTCGATGTAAAGTTCGAGCTGTTTGAAAAGCATATGGCAAAGTTCTCCGCAGCCCTCAGGTGAGGGGAAGAGAATAGCCTGTTGCTTCCTGCTTACCCTTCTTGAGAGGCTCAGACCAGCGGGAGGATTTGTCCTCGAAAAGGAGGGGAGGCAGGAAGTCGCTTTTTCGTTTGGGCATCTCTAAAAACTATACCCATACTCAAAAACAAATGCGACAAGCCATGCGCCAAACCCTTGAAAAGGGCGCTTGCGTTCGCATGGCGCAGGAGTGTTTGTATTTTGAGTGGGTTTTTAGAGATGCCCGTTTGTCTATTTTCTATACAGCCATTGCGGATAATCTCTGCTGATAGAGATTATAATTCGTGAATGGAAACTCTACTTTTAGCGATCTTCGCGACCATTTTTTTGGCAACCCTGCTCAATATCGTCTTCAGGCGGTATAATATCTCCCATATCCTCGGCTATATCTTCACCGGGACGATCATCAGCTATATCTTCGATTTCAATACCGTTCGAATCGATTCGCTCAATATGATCGCCGAGTTCGGTATCGTCTTCCTGATGTTCACCATTGGGCTGGAGCTGAGCATCGAGAAGATCAAGAAGATGAAAGAAACCCTCCTCATCAACGGCGCTTTGCAGGTGGTGCTGAGCTCGGTTCTTTTTTTCGTCAGCGCATACTGGGCATTCGGGCTTGATTTCCGCACTTCGCTCATCGTCTCGCTCGCCTTCTCGCTCTCCTCGACGGCGATCGTCCTCCCCTATCTCCAGGAGTCCAAGGATATCCTCACCCCCTACGGCAAGAAGGTCGTGGGGATACTGATCTTCCAGGACCTTGCAGTGATCCCGATCCTGCTCCTGATGACCTTCCTCTCGAAGGGTTCGGATATCTCCTTCCTCGAAGTAGGGCTCAAGACGCTCGCAGCGCTCGTGTTCATCATCCTCTTCATCCTCTATATCGGGGACAGGGTCGTCGAAGCGATACTGCGCTTCGCGGCGTCTACGAGGCTCGAAGAGATATTCCTCGGGGCGATATTCACGATCGTGATAGGGATGGCGGTTCTCACCCACGAGATCGGGTTCACCTACTCCCTGGGAGCCTTCATCGCCGGGATACTCATCGCCGACACCAAGTACAATATCAAGGTCGAATCGGACATCCTCAGCTACAAGGACCTGCTGCTGAGCGTCTTTTTCTTCAGTGTGGGGACGAAGATCGATATCGTCTACCTCGTCTCCAATTTCCACATCGTCTTCTTCCTCTTCATCCTCGTTATGGTGATCAAGGGGATAGTGATCTACGCGATCATCCGCAGGAAGAGCGATACCAACACCTCGGTCAAAACCGCCCTTTCCCTCTCCCAGATAGGTGGGTTCGCCTATGTGGTCTTCGATATGGCGGCGTCGAAAAGCCTCATCAGCCACGAGATCGCCAATCTGCTGATCCTGATCATCTTCCTGACGATGATCGTCACCCCGTTCCTGCTCAACAATATCTACAAGATATCCTCCTACTTCGAGAAAGAGTTCTACGAGTCGGATGTGATCACCCCGATCGACAGGAAGAACCACATCGTCATCGCCGGATTCGCCACCCTCGGACGCGCCGTGGCGAAGGAGCTCCGTGAGAAAGGGATAGACTTTATCATCATCTCCGACAACCTCCAGCATGTCCTCCTTGCACGCAGGATCGGTTTCATGGCGTATTTTGGCCACCTTAACAAGCTCCCCGTCATGCATTCGCTCAAGATCGAGGAGAGCGCCAGCATCATCCTCACCGTCGCCAGCGAAGCGGAGAAGAGCCTTATCACACATTCAGTACTGGATTACCACCCCGGCGCCAATATCATCGTCAAGGTAGACAACGAAGAGGAGCGGAGCCATATCGAGGAGATGGGAAATGTCGAGTTCGTCGACTCCAACTACGAACTCTCCTCGAAGCTCGTGGAGCTCTCGGCGAGGCATCTGGAGAGGTAAGGGGACACGAAAGTGCAATAGAATATTTTTGTATTTTTCAGAAGTTGTGTTATAATACCGCTAGTTGGGACAGGCAGAGAGCTGGAACTCTCTGCAAGTTTTTAATATGCTTTTGTCACTAATAATAGCAACAAAAGGATAACAATTAGAATGGTGGTTCGCATTGTTACTCCTCGTTAAAGGCTGACCCTGTCCCACCTCACGCCTCACAATGCAATCCCATATCCAATCGCCAACTAGCTTGCAATGATAGTAACGAAAAAATATCGAATTATGAAAAAGTATTTCATATTGACATATTATAGATCAATCTGGTCATGCCTACTTCTTCCCCCTCACAAACACAAACCCAATCACCGCCAGAGCATTGACAAAGACAATGGTGTATCCCGTGGGGAGGTCGATATAGTAGGATGTGATCAGTGCGGCGGCGGAGGTGAGGATGCCCATGCTCCATGCGAGGGGGAGCTCCCGGAATCGCTTCTGCTCATGGGCGATAAATGCCGGGGCGATGAGAAGGGCGAAGACGACGAGGACTCCCGCGCTCTGTACCGAGGAGGTGACCACTACGGCGAGGAGGATGAAGAAGAGCATCTCTCTGACCGCGCCGCCCGTACGCGGGTAGAGGAGGAACATCACCGCCGAGATGACGGCATAGAGGAGGGCGGATGTGAATATCTCCTCAATGGGTGTGAATATGATATCGGCGGCGCTGAGCTTCTGGAAGAGTTCCGCACCATTGGGGCTGCTGGCGAGCAGGAGCATGATCGAGGAGGCACCGAGGGCGTAGAGCATCCCTATATAGGCCTCTATTGTCCCGACCCTGTGCTGCGCGTAGCTGATGATGAGGGCGCCGAGAACGGCGAAGGAGAGGGTGAGGGGGAGACGGTACGCCCCCTCCAGGAACCCTATGCTGATCGCCAGCCCCACCGCCGCCATCTGCCCGATCGCCAGATCGGTGAAGATCACCCCCCTGCGGATGATCTCCAGGCCGAATATCGCGTGGATATAGACCAGCAGTACGACCAGGATGAGCGGGGGGAGAAGTATCTCGATCATCGGCAGAACGATCCTATCAGGGTGTCATAGAAACTCTCCAGCGAGGATGTGCCGCCCATAGAGCCGACATCGTGGGGGAGGGTGAGCACTTTCGCGCCGCTCTTGCCGGCGATGAACTTCGCCGTCTTGTCGGAGTGGTAGACATCCTGGAGGATGTATCTCACACCTTTGGACTTGATCGTGCCGATCACTTCTACCGTGTGTCTTGAGGTGGGGGCGACGCCGGGGAGCGGTTCGAGGTTGGCCACCGAGCGGATGCCGTAGGCATGGAGCAGGTAGTTGTAGAGCTCGTGGTACTGGACGACGGTGATCCCTCTGCACGAGGTCATCGCCCTGTCGTAGCCCCTGATCTTCGCTTCCCATTTTGCTTTGAAAGCGGCGAAATTGGCCTTGTAGAAGCTCTTGTTGGCGCTGTCGAGCTGCGAGAGCTTCAGCGAGATCACCTGGGCGAGCTTGACGAGGTTGTGGGGGTCGAGGGCATAGTGGGGGTTCCCCTCTGCGTGGACATCTCCCATCGATCTGTCTACGCGGGAGGGGATATCACGGAGCTTCATATAGCGGCTGAGGTCGAGGTATCCCTCTGCACCCTGCTGTATCCTGCTGTTGCCCGAGTTCTTGAGGAGCGGCGGTATCCACCCGATCTCGAGCGACGCGCCGTTGACGATCAGCAGGTCGCTCTGGCGGAGTGAAGCGATGAGCGAAGGTTTGGGGACGACGAAGTGGGGGTCCCAGCTCCCTTTGGAGAGGGTAGTGACATCGGCCTTGTCCCTGGCGATGGACTTCGTGATCTCGGCTATATAGGGGTAGGCGGCATCGACATGGAGCTTGCCCCAGAGGAGGTTGGCAAAGAGGGTGGTGAGCAATAGTATCTTTTTCATTGTGTCTCCTGATTAAAATGCGTGCGCGGCGTGTGCGCCGATAGTATAGGTGAACTGGAGGACGATCTCGTCTTTGTTGTTTTTCACGCCGTTCTCGTCGTAGAGCGATTCGTTGTGGTTGTACTGGAGCCTGATGCGGCTCTGCTCGCTCGGGTTGTACTCCGCCATGACCGATGTGACCGAGATATCGTCGGTGATACCCTGGTCTGTTCCCGCCACTGTCACATCGTTCTGAGTGATGGCGCTGTAGCGTACACCCGCCTTGTAGTACCGGTCGAACTGGTAGATCAGCTCGGTGTAGAATCCCCCCTGCTCCTTGGTGATGGAGGGGGTGGCCTGCCAGCCGTCGGCCGCGGCGTTGGGGATGTATTGGGTACCGTCAAGCTCCCTGTAGAGGTATTCGCTCTGGAGGGTGATGGAGTTGTGGGTAGAGAAGTAGTACTTGTAGGTCAGGTCGGCCCCGTAGAGGGTGCTGTCCCCTGCGAACGCGTGCGGCTCCTCATCCTCGAGGTGGGCGATGCGGGCTTTCCCTCTGGCCATGCTGACACCTGTGAGCACCGTACCTCCACCGAGCTCGAAAGAGCCCTTGATATAGGCGGCGATGAGCGGATCGTCATTGTCCTCCACGCCGTCGAAGTCCTCGGCGGCATTGGCGGGGGCGAACCCTTCGGTACCGAAGCTCTGCTCGTTCTCTCCCTGGAGCACTTCGACCCCGAACATCACATAGGTGGAGACCGGAGCGACATACTGGAGCTGTATCCCGGTCTCGCTGAGGCCGTGGTCTCCCAGGAGCGCTTTGTAGACCAGCGGCATATCGCTGAAGTTGTAGGCATGGTGGTGCTTGGAGTTGAGGTATCCGAAGTCGCTCTTGAACTTCCCGAGCTTCGCCTTGAGCGAGTAGGGGAGGGATGTGGTGGTGACATGCGCCTCCTCTATCTCGAAATCGTCCTCGCTGAGATGGAAGATAGCTGAGAGGTCGAAGTAGTTGTCTACCGAGGCAGACATCATAAGTTCGGCATAGTTGAGCTTGAACCCGTCATCGCCTGCGAGCGGGGTGTGCATATGCCCCTCGTGCGCATCGCCGCCGCCGTGCAGGAGTCCGGGGATCTCGAGGTGGTCGGTTGTATCGGGGTTGTCAAGCTCCTCATGTGAATAACCCGCATCGACGATGAGCGATATCTTGGGCATATTGCTTTCGTGTTCGTGTTTGGTCGGCTCTTCGAGCGATTCGAGGGTGGTATGGTCGTGATCGTGCGTTTCAGCACCGGCTATCAGTGTGCACGCAAGCACAGAAAATAGAATTTTTTTCATTAGGAATATCCTTTTGTTGTCATAATAATGGTTTATGCGAATCTCCCATACCTGCCGTTCCAAAGATGGCGCTCCTGCGCCATGCAAACGCAAGCGCCCTTTTCAAGGGTTGGGTGCATGGCTTCTCGTGCCCTCTTTGGAACGGACAAATGGAGAGGTTGTTATATGATGTGAGTAACTACAAAAGGATTGCGGGTGGAGCCCTTGAGGAGAATCCAAGGGGTGGAGCCGGGAGCGGGTACTCATTGAGCCCGTGATAGTCGGTAGCTTTTCGTTCTATGGCGGCGGCGAGGGATACCGGCTCGCTGACGATCTGGCTGATCTCGCTGACGAACTCCTGGAGGGTCGTCTGCGCTGTTTCCATACCGCTCAGAGGAGACTTGGATATCTCGCTGCTGAGGTGCTTCTCGCTTTGGCAGAGGTGGCACTCCTTGACCTCCTTGAGGAGGTGTTCGGTGTGGGTGAGGGTCGACTGGAACGAAAAGAGGAGCAGGAGGGCAAGTATACCGTGCAGCATGCCCCTCCTGATCCTCTTTTGTCCCATTGTTTCCCTCTGTTGTTTTTGTGTAATTATAACATTTGAGATGAGTCAGGAGCTTAGAAAACGAGCTCTATGCTCTCAGCTCTCAGCTCTGTGCTCACTTCGTGATCAGCTCTTTGATCCTCACCTTTTTCTTCTCTTTTGTATTCGTCTCTTTGTATCTTTTGACCGTATCGGCGGAGATGGTCCGGAGGGCTTTGGTATAGTCCTGCTTGAGCTGGAGGCTGAGGCTCTGCTTCTGTTTGTCGAGGGATGCGATGATATCCCTGCGGAACTCGTCGCGGTTGAAGTGCTCGTCGATATTGACGACGGCCGTGTCGGTGCCGAACCACATCGCAGCCGCCGCCACGGGGGAGCATACCCACACCAGCGGGCCGCACATCACCCCCGCACCCGCGCCGCTGGCGGCTGCAGCCCCCTTGATCGCCGCTTTGCTGGCGACCTTGGCGGATATCTTGGATGCCTGCTTGATAGCGATCTTGGCTGCGACCGTCTTGGCGATCTTGGCGGCGATGGCGGCTGCCATCAGTGTGGCGATCTTCCCCTGCTGGATGAGGATGTTGTGGCGGATATCGGCTTTGAGCCTGGAGAAGGTCTCGATATTGAGGGTGACATCGACCCCTTTCTGTGCCTGAGAGGTGATGAACTCGAGGTGGGCATCGAGCCGGGCATGGTAGGCTGCGGCGATAGCCCCCAGAGTCTCATCGGTGCTTTCGATGAATCGTTTGCCAAAGAGCTTCTCCTCGATATGCTCTTCGATCTTCCCTCCCGCCATGGAGCCCAGCTCGACATACTCTCCGATGACCGAGTAGTGGAAGTCGAGGAAGCTCTCCACATTGCCGTACGCGACGGCGAAGAGCTTCTCTGTCTCCCGGTCTACGGTGCGGTTGATATCGAGGCTGGTCTCGTCGAGGTTGGAGAGGATCGCCTGCATGGTCCTGTCGTTCTCGAGGTTGAGGCGCACTCTCGCGGAGTCGACGACGATCTCGATCTCCTTGTAGAGCTCTTTGGAGGCGGTATCGCTCTTTTCCCTGCTGCGATCCTGGTAGAAGTGGCGCGAGGCCATGAACTCGAGCGCGAGGTAGACCGCCAGCAGCACCAGGATCGTCGCCCAGAATATCTTCTCGAACTTCGACAGACCGCCGAACCAGCTTGTTTTGTTCTCATCCATTGCGTCATCTTTTTGGGGGAATAGGTGGATTGATTATAGCATAGTTTCGCGGTTTTGGGAGAGCGCTTACTCCGCGCTCCTCACGCACCGCGCATAGTTGTTCCCCCTGAGGAGGTCGCCCTGGGGGCCGTGGGTGATCGCCTGGTCGCCGTTGGCATCGGTGACGACGGTGTAGGCGGAGTCGGCGGTATTGACGGTCGAGATATCCTTGGGGTCGCTCCTCTGGGCTCCCGCCCCGTGGACATCGAGCCAGCTGCCGTTCATGTATCCCAGCGCCCTGCCGAAGCTGATGTAGACCGCGTCGGCTCCCATGCCGTTGCCGCTCTTGTGGGTGGTGCTACTCCAGTAGTATCCCCAGTCGAGCACCCCCGCTTCATTGGTGAAGGAGGTGGCGTCGAACACCTCATCGAGAGCCGCCGAGTCGGTGGTGTCGGGCGAACGGGTGTAGTCGATGATGCTCTGGAGCTCCTTGGCATCGGGGAGTCTCCAGTCGTCGTGATCGGCGAGGCTGAGGGTATCGCAGTAGCTGATCGCTCCGTTCCAGTCGAGCGGCGCGGCGCTGTCCCCCTTCTGCCACATCAGCCCCGTAGCGCTGTCGGTGACGGTCTCGTCGTCGTTGTCGGTGAGGGTGTTCTGCCCGTACGATTCACTCCCCCTGACGCATTGCACATAGAAGAGCTTCTCGCTCCCTCCTACGACGAGGCCGTATCCCTTGATCCGTCCGTCGGCGAGGTTGAGCCCGAACATCGTATCGTCGCCGTTCATCGTCGTGGAGACATACATGGTGGTGGTCGCCCACTGTGCGTCGATGAGCCTTTCCCCCGCGCTTGTGTCGCCGTACCCGAAGGCGAAGACCGTATCGTCGATGAATGGCTCCAGCCCGCCCGTGCCGACGACGCTCACCCCGCTCACATCGGAGCCGCTGAAGTCGATGAGCGAATAGATCGTCTTGATATCGGGGAGTCTCCAGTCGCTGTAGCCCGCGAGGGTGAGGGCGCTGCAATAGCCGATCGCGTCATCCATGGTCATCTTGTCCTCGATATCGATCACGCCGTCGCCGTTGGTGTCGGGGGTCTGCTGCCATGTGAGGAGGGTGACATTGTCGGTGACGGTGCCGTCGCCGTTGTCGGTGTAGGAGGGTGTGTTGCCGGGGTATTCGCCGTCCTGGCTGCTCCCGCTGCACGATACCTGGATGCCGTTGCTGTCGAAGCACTGCTGCTGGTTGGTATCGACGACCTTGTAGGAGAGGGTGGACTGGGCAGAGGTTTGGGATGAGGTGGCAGTGGTGTCGGCAGTGGTGTCGGTCGTACTGTCGACCGCCGATGTGCCGCCGCATCCGGCAAGCAGGCAGAGTGTCATCGTGCCTGCCAGAGTCGCGGCTTTCATCTTATCTCTCCTGGGGCGGTCTGTGCCCTTTTGGGATGCAGGCGAAGTATTCGCCGTCAGGTGTATTGCGGCAGGTACCCTCCATCGTATCGCCCCTGGGGGTGGTGACGCTGCATGCATCGTCCTCGCTCTTGCCGCTGCATGCGCTGATCGCTTCGGGGGGTGGTGTTCTCTTGCCACCCTGCTGCATATCTCCCGGCATCTGCTGCGGCATCCCTTGTGGCATATCCTGCGGCATCTCCTGCTCGGCGAAGAGGGCTGTCGCCATCACGGCGGCGATAAGTACGATCTTTTTCATGGTAACTCCTTTGGTATATAGATACCGTATGTTACCGACCCCGCCCAAATAGCGGGTAACAGAAAGTAAACGGAAAGTTACAGTATGGCGGAGAGGGGTGGCGCCGTCACATCCTGCTCAGCCAGTAGAAGCCGAAGCCGGGGACCACCAGCGTGTTCTTGAATATCTCGGGAGAGCGTCCGGTGTGGAGGTCGATAAGCTGGTCGTGCCCGCTCTGCATCTTCAGATCGTTCAGATCGAGCGATTGGGCACTGCCGTCGAAATTCGCTACGATGAGGACGAATTCGTTCCGTTTTCTGGGGTTGTAGCGGCTGAATACGAACAGATGCGGATTGCCCACCTCGAAAAGTTCGCGGTTGTTGAAGTCGGCGAAGAGGTCGACCTCCTTGGAGACGGCGATCATCCTTTTGAGCGAGCTGAAGATGGTATATTCGACCGTCCCGGCAGTATGCCTGCGGTCGGCTTTCTCCCAGTCGATCTTCGGGCGGTGGGCCCAGCGGGAGTCTCCTGCTTTGACGGGGTCGCTCAGATAGGTGTCGTCGTTGAGGGTCCCGATCTCGTCACCGTAGTAGAGGAGCGGGATGCCGCCGAAAGAGAGGATCATACTGTGCAGCAGCAGGATGACCCGGATCGCCTTGTCGGTACCTTTGTCGTCGCCGCACTCCAGTGCGTGCTGCAGCCCCACGAGGGAAGCGAGCGTCCCCGATATCCTTGCATCCCCGGTCTTTTTGTTGTTCCCGAAAGCCAGACCGCGTGCGTACGATCCCTCGAAATTTCCCAGGTAGTAATCGAGCAGGAATCTTCGGTGGCTGTGCGGCTCGTACCCGGCTGCGGCGATATCGGCGTCATCGAGTCCCAGGCCGATATCGTCATGGCAGCGTACATAGTTCAGCCAGGTGGCGCGGTCGAGCTTGGCGGGGAGGCTTTTGATCCCCTGGTTGAGGAGGTTGGCGTTCTTCGTGGCGACGGCATCCCACAGCAGCGCCATGAAGGTGGCATTATAGGCGATCTCACACTCTTTAGCGACGATCGTATCCTCCCCGAAGTACTTGATCACCTCCATAGGGGCGACGATGGCCTCGGCAACGAACAGAACGCCGGGCATCGTCACCTGGCTGCAATCCTTGAGAAGCTGGAGGATCAGGTGCGCTTCGTGCTCGTTCTGGCAGCTCGTCCCTATCTTTTTCCACAGGAACGCCACGGCGTCCAGACGCAGGACATCCGCCCCCTGGTTGGCCCAGTAGAGGATGATGTCGAGTATCTCGATAAAGACGGCCGGGTTGCTGTAGTTGAGATCCCACTGGTAGTCATGGAAGACGGTCATGACCCATCGCCCCATCTCTTCGCTCCATGTGAAATTACCCGGGGCGGTCTCGGGGAATATCTCCGGCATACTGCGCTCGAACATATCCGGCACATTGCGCGTCTCGAACGTATAGTAATAGTCCCGGTAGATCGGGTCGCCTGAGCGTGCCATCCGGGCCCACAGGTGCTCATCGGAGGTATGGTTGAGCACCACGTCCAGAACGAGAAGGATATCGCGGTCGCGCATCTCCCCGGCCAGGGCATTGAGGTCCTCCAGCGTCCCCATACGCGGGTCTATGGCGCGAAAATCGCTTACGGCATAGCCGCCGTCGCTGCTCCCCTCAGGGCAGCGCATAATCGGCATGATGTGCACCATATTGACGCCCAGCTCCTGGAAATATCCGATACGGCTGCGCAGCCCCTTCAGATCGTCTGCAAAACCGTCGCAGTAGAGCGCCATCCCCACCCATTGCTGGCTGAGAAACCAGTTGTAGTCCTTCTCTCGCTCGAGATCGAGCTGCCGGAGCTTCTCGGGACGGTTGATATAGCCCCGCGCCATGGTCTCGACCAGCCGCTGCATCTGGTGGAGAAAATCGGGCCGATGGCCGTAGAGACGCTCGAAGAGCGAGTGTATGACATAGAAGTTGGCCCCGAGCCGGGTATAGAAGTAGCGGAGGTCCTGCTTGGATATCTCCGGTTTGATCTGGTTAAGAATATCGTTCAAAAGTGCATGTGAAACCTGTTCGTACATCGTCCCTCCTTCAATTCGTGAATTCCCGGTAGAAAGCGCGGTCCGTCGTTGTTGCGCCACGCAGACCGATCACCCTCCCTGCAAACCGCTGCGCCGTCCGCAGGGTGTCGGGTATCGTCCAGCCTCTCCGCAGCCCGTGGATATAGACCGCGCTGAACGCATCCCCCGCGCCGACCGTATCGACGAGCCGTTCGACCTTTTGGGTAGCCTCATGATAGAACCGCCCCTCTCCCGTGAGCACCATCGCCCCTTCTTCTCCGAGGGTCAGGATCAGCTGGTCGCACTGGAACTCCTCCTGCATCTGCTCCATCGCCTGCCGGTGATCCGATGCCGTGAAGCCCAGCAGGGCGAGCTCGTCCCGGTTGAGCTTGACCCAGCGCGCACCCCGCAGCCAGCGGCGCACCTCCTCTCCGTCCCACCAGGGGGCTCGCAGGTTGACATCGAGGAAGCGTGAGAGACCGTGACGGCCGGCAAGGCTGAGGAGGGCGTTCCGGGAGACGGCGCTGCGTACCCCTAGGGTGCCGTGGTAGAGTATCCCCTCGTCGGGTATTGAGCCCAGCGTCCCGGCATCGATGAAATCCCAGGCGCAGTCCGGGACGATGGTGTAGTAGGGTTCATGATCCCTCACTTCGACGTCGACACGCCCCGTCTGATGGAGGGGATCGGTCCGGATGCCGGAGCGGCTCATCCCCCACTGCTCCATGGCGGCGAGGATCGCCTCTCCCCGTTCATCATCCCCGACACGCGAGAGGAACCCGGGGGCGTCGCCGAGCGCCTGAAGGTGCCAGGCGACATTGAAGGGGGCTCCGCCGAGCACCTCCTCCCCCGTCGGGAAACAGTCATAGAGCACTTCGCCGAAGACCAGGATATCTGATGCGGCGCTCATCAGGACCCTCCTCTCTCTTCCAGCAGCTCCCGGAACGCGGGGAGAAAATGCCAGACCCCCTGCAGCACCCCTGCCGCGTAGTTGCCGTTCATCCCCAGCCCCCGCTCTTTGGCGAGATAGAGGGCATCGGCATGTCCATGCTCCGCGGCCAGCCGCTGCGCCGCCTCCTGCACCCCCTTGTCGGCATTGGCCACCAGCACGGAGCGTACCTCGCTGCTCAGTACCGGCAGGTCGTTGCCGCTGTCACCAGCGAAGAGCACCTCCTCCAGCCCGTATCCCAGCTCATGATAGATGAATTCGATGGCGTGGAGTTTGGTGGCGTTTCGGGGCAGTACGTCAAGGAGGCCGATATTTTCGGGCTCGTCGATGCTCCAGATCAGGCTAGCCTCCACCCCCTCCGCCTCAAGTAGCCGCTCAGTCTCCGCCATGACACGCTCATGGTCGCAGTGGAGAGGGAGGTAGTAGCTCAGTTTGTGGGTATTCTGTTTGCTATCCTCCTGGAGGAGAAGTTCGCCGACGGGAGCGAGCAGCTGCATGAGCTCCCCGTGGCTCCTGCCGTTCCAGTCGCGTTCTATTTCATTTTCCCAGTGCTCGAGCGGATACCATCGGTCTCCCGCTACCCGGTATATCCTGGTACCGACATCGGTGATGACATAATCGGGTTCGGGGAGCGCATACTCCGTGATCGCTTCGCGCACCAGCGCCCGGTGACGCCCCGTCACATAGACCAGAGTGACATCGGGAGAGGAGCAGAAATCACGGAACCTGCGGCGTGCCTGCGTATCTTCGGCCTGCATCCCGTTGGGGATGACCGTCCTGTCCATATCGGTGCACAAAAGGAGCCTGGGTCGTTTCTCAGGATACATCGGAATCCTTCTGCCGATCGAAAAAGTGATAGAACTCAAGGGCTTCGAGTATACCGTCCGCATACGCTTTTTCGGCGAAATAGATGTGTTCTATATCCTCCAGCTGGGAGAGCTCCTCGTGGTGGCGGTTGGCAACGACGGCGGCTAGGGTATTGCCGCGCATCATATCTTCGTCAGCGCCGGAGCCTCCCGCGACGAAAACCTGCTCCAGTGGTATCTGCCACCTGTCGGCGATATAGCGGAGCGCCATCCCTTTGGAAGCGCGCTGCGGCAGGATATCGAGGTACTGCCCGAAGGCTATCTGGATATGTGCCGACTGCTCCTCGCGGTGCAGCAGCCGTTTGATCTCCTCGATATCCGCGATCCCGGGATCGATGTAGTAGCTCAGCTTGAAACGGCTTTGCTCGGTTTTGGGCTGCATGGTGAGTCCGGGAAAGTCGTCCAGTATCTCCCTGATCTTGTGGGGCGTCCACTGGTGATCGATATGGCGGCTCCAGGCGATGTCGGCGGTGAGTTCGGGGGCATAGTATATCTCGGTACCCGAGCTGGCGATGAGGATATCGGGTTCGGGGATGGCGTGTTTTTTCATCAGCTTCAGGGCCGAATCGAGCCGCCGTCCCGTCGCGATGGCGAACCTCGTGGTTTTGCGGTGCCGCCGCAACAGGGCGATCAGCTGCCGCAGCGATGCATCGTCGCCGATCAGGTTCAGGTCCAGCTCGCTGACGATTGCCCGGTCGCAATAGAGCTTACTGCGTCGTCGGACAGGCCGGCGGACCAGCTGTTCGGAGCGCTGCGCGATCGGTTTGACGATCTGCACATAGCGTACGGTATGCGCCTCCCACGAGTAGTGTTCGCGGACACCTTCGATCCCGTTGCGCGCCAGACGCTCCCACAGGGCTCTATCCTCCAGCAGCCCCGACAGGGCATCCGCAATGGTGGAGGGTTCGAGGGGATCGATCAGGAAGCCGTTCCCGCAGTTGCCGATGATGTCCCGGGGCCCGCCGTCCTCCGTCGCCACGATCGGCAGACCAGAGGCCGCCGCTTCGATCAGGGTCAGACCGAAAGGTTCGGTGAGGGCGGGGTTGACGAACACTCCTCCCGTCGCCGCCGCGATACGGTAGATCATCGGTACCTGGTCGCGGCGGTGATGCTTGGGCATGGCGACCCTGCCGTAGAGATCATAGCGGTCGATCGTCACCAGGAGCTCATGGAACACCTCCTGCGCCCCTTCGTCAAGATCGTCGATATCGTCGCGGTTCCCCGCGATGATCACCAGGTTGGCCTGTTGCCGGAGCTTCGGCGAGCTGCCGTACGCTTCGATGAGGGCTGCGATATTTTTGCGTCTGTCGGGTCTGGAGAGGGCCAGGATGATCGGTTTGTCAGGCTCCTTCAGTGTCCGGACGAGCGTTTCGAAAAGCGGATCGTCTCTCTCTGTACCGGAGGGAGGGATGAATTTCTGGAGGTTGGTGCCGGGGGGAACGACGCGCATCTGGTCGGGCTGGTAATGGTCGTAGAGCTCGTACTGCTCTTCGATCTCCTGGTGGGTGCTGGTGATGATCCGTTCGGCGACGGCCAGTGTCATCTCTTCAGCCTCGATGCGGCGAGCCATGTTGTACCGCTCCTCCACATCGGAGGCGGTCAGTCCTCCGGCGAGGAGACGGCTCCGCTTGACCCGGCCCAGCGAGTGGCCGGTATGGACCAGCGGTATCCCCAGTACATTGGCGAGATGAGCCCCGACATAGCCGGCATCGGCATAGTGGCTGTGGATGATGTCGGGCAGCCTGTCATTGCTCCTCAGGACCTCGGTGAGGTTGTCGGCGAAATTGTCGAGGTGATCCCATAGCTGCTCTTTGGGGACATACTCCTCCGGACCGGCAGGGATACGGACGATCTGTACACCCGGCGCGATCGTCTCGACCGGCCTGGCGTAGTCATCCGACACCGATGGGTCGGTGACGCTCCGGGTCACCAGGTCGACACGCCCAACACCGGGATGACGCCCCAGAGCCCGGGCGAGCTCAAGCACGTAGAGGGTCTGCCCTCCGGTATCGGCATCCCGTCCGAGCTCCAGATCGTTCCCGCGGATCAGACCGTGGATGCTGACTAAAACGATGTATAAAGAAGTGCTCTGTTCATTCATATCCTCTTCTTTTGTTCTGTATTTGGCGGTCCGGGAGATCAGATATTCCCAAAAAACGACCGCCTCTTCTCTTTAAAATAGCCCAATCTATCTTATATTCCAGTTAATCGTAGCACTATTTGGTCAAAAAAGATCGCGGTGACGGTCAGGTGAACCGGAAAAACGGAAAGTTACAGGAAGACACTTTTGGAACATTTTCATGGCATAATACAGGGTCAATGATAAGGAGGGGTGCAAATGGAAAAGAAGGTATTTTTGACGGTCGATACTTATGATCTCACGCTCGACGGGAGTGTCGAGTGCAACGACATGATCGCGACCCACGCGACCACGGAAGCGATCGCTTCGGGGCTCGACTATGCTACGACGCTCGTCTTTGATGACGGGAGGCTCGTGCAGGCGCTCAATACGGGCAAGTCGTTCAGGAAAAAGGACAAGACCATACCCCTGCCGGAAGGCTCGGAGAACATCGTCTGTCCCGACACAGAGCCGCATCTCCCCTACAATCTCCGCTTTACCAACAACACTGCCGCCAGCTGGCTCGGCGGGGAGCCGCCGGAGGGGTTCGTGATGCCCGAGTGCGGTATCGTTTCGTTCCAGTACCTGGGGTACCTCAGCGGCAGCGATCTGCACCTGGTGTTCCCGCTATACAGTGATGTCGCGAAGCTCTTCATCGACTCTACCGACCCGATGCGCCCCGTCGTCCTCAATACCGAAGAGGTGGCCGATGCCACGACGGCGTACGGCGACTATATCGATACCGGCACGCAGCTCGCTTTTGTCAGGCATGAGATCGAATTTTTCGCCCCCGAGAACAACAAAAAGAGGGGCGCTTTCACATCCTACTGCGGGGCGGGCATACCCAACTGGATGCAGCGCCCGACTATACCGCATTGCCCCAGGTCGGGGAAACGGATGGAGTTTGCGGTGCAGGTATGCTCGCAGATGGCCAACGCGATCCCGGTGGAATCGAGCAATGTCGTATCCCTCGGACTCGAGAGGGTGGAGGTGGTCGGGACCAACGGACAGATCGATGTCCGCCGCCGTATCAGACCGATAGAGAACGAGTTCAAGCGGATGGGATTCTGGGGCAGCGGCACCCTCTATGTGTTTGTCCAGCCCGAAACGAAAGTGGCGTGCCTCTTTATACAGAACTCATAGGGAGGCGACGGATGGTCGGGAAATCTTCTCTGTGCGGAATTGGTGTTCGATGAAATCGAACCTACAGAGCCGCTATCTCCTCTATCTCCCCTTCGACAGCACCGCTCTCATAGAGCATATAGCCGTTCTCGTCGAGTCCGTTGTAGATATCGAGTACCTTGCCGTCGTCCAGTGAGATGAGCAGGCGGTTCCAGAAGCTGCTTTGCGGATAGGTGGCGAGGCTCACACCTGTGATCGTTTGACCGATGGAGAGGTCGAGGGGTTCGATACCATCGTTTCGCCATCGTATCGTGCCGGCTTCGAACTCTTCGTCCGTCTCGTCGTCCGCTGCGATCGCCAGATCGTCGAACTTCTCCCAGGAGATCGAGAGCTTCCCGGCTCCCGTATCGAGACGCAGCGGCAGTTCGTGCCACACATCCCACGACTCATCGTCCTCGTCATACACCTCCGCTACAGCGTAGCCGACGATCTTCTGCCCCAGCAGCGGCTGCAACATCGTCCTGATCAGTTCGATCTTCTGCTCTTTGAGTGAGAGATATTCCATATTTTTTCCTTGGGGCTAGACTAGTTTAGAGGTATTAAAGTGCCATAGGAGTACGATAATACCGATGAAAAACAAGTATGTAAAAGTTGCCCACATTTCAGAGCCAAAATTTAGAGAGATAATCAAGTATTTTTCAGAGGATCTGACAGCTA
>QKDN01000001.1 GCA_003252535.1 Campylobacterota bacterium
ATGTTATGATAATAGCAACTTCACTGTATGAATATACAGCGCAAGCAACACATCACAGGAGAATGATATGCGTTTCATTATGACTATTTTGGCAATGGCAATGACAGCAACAGTGCTTAATGCTACCACTTTTTCGTGTAATGACTATCAGAGAAATCTTTATGCAAAAATATGGCAGTCTGCCGATCAGAAAGAGATGATCCTTTACAACGACAGAGGAAGACAGGTAGACCACCTCTATGCAGGTAGGGCAAAAGCGGGTAACCTCAGATATTACGGTGACAGAACGACGATCTATGTCTACAATAACAGATACCAGTTCTCAATCAGAAGCTACGACAGAAGAAGAAATATCACAGGACCTATCTTCGGCGTCTTCAAATGCAGAAGCGTCTATTAATTCAAATCTTTTCCAAAAGCGCCGCTCCTCGCAGAGCGGCATTCTCCAGTTTGCTTTGAAATAGTTGCAGACCCTTCATATCACCATGCATCAGTTTGGATGGAAGATTTGAGCGCAGCCAGTCGACCAGATCAGGGTTCGAGGCTATCACACCGCCCCCAATGACGACGACAGCCGGGTCAGCGATCGTCACAAGCGTAGCCAGTGCATGCAGCAAAGCCTCTTTGAAGCCCTGTACGACCGGGGGATTGCTCTTTGCAAGTGTTGCAAGATCGACGGCGACATCCTGATACTCTTCCAGCCCTTCCTCGTATGCGCGCCACTTTTGGAGCGCAATTCCCGAAGCGTAGTTCTCTATACAGTCATACCGTCCGCACCCGCATCGAAACGGGGCTCTCCTGTACGGGATATGCCCCAGCTCGAACGCCCGGTTGGAGCATCCCCTGATCACTCTCCCTCTATCGATCACAGCCGCCCCAAGACCCGTGCCGACATAGAGCGCAGCGATAGAATCACTCCCGAAATACTCTGCCTCGGCGATAACTGCACAGTTGAGATCGTTGTCGATCTCCAGGCGGAGATCATAGCGTGACTCGAAGTACTCTTTGATATTCTTTTGCGATACTTCGAGATTGACCGTAGAGAGTACCCTCCCCTCCGATACGCTTCCCGCAAAGGAAATGCCGACGAAGTCAATCCCATCAAAGCGTTGCAAATACTTCTCGATAAAGGAGATCAGATCGTTTTCACTGCTTGATACTTTTTCGCTGACCGGCTCGTCAAGACCGGAAAGGAGACTGCGCAGGTGTGTCCCACCCGCATCAATGAAGAGCTTGAGTACTCTACCTGGCACTGTGGCTTTCCCGCAGTTTGCTCGCAGCTCTCTCGGGTGAGACGGGATTGATCATCATATTGGCAGTCGTCTCGAAGCCCGCCAGCATATATACACGCGGCGTGATACGCATCGTAAACCTTGTGATGGAATCGATAGCATCATAAAATTCCTCACAGCTGTGGTCTTTGTTGAGCGGGGGTATCTCTATCGAGATATTGTAATCGAATTTGCCTAGCACTTTCTCAAGCCTTTTGAAAAGCATCGAAAGCAGTTCGGAGAGAGAATCTATCTGCTGCTCGCTGATATACTCGAATCTGCTGAGCCCCTCTTTGGCACAGATAAGCAGCTCGAAAGGGTATTCGCTCGCAAAGGGACAGAAAGCTACAAAAGAGTGACTTTCGAGTATTATCCTCATATTGTCGCTGTACTCCTGGACGATCATATCTTCGATCATGACCCTTTTGTTGGTCTGGTAGTAATGGAGATATCTCCGGTAGAGTTCCAGCTGTTGGGTAGGGATGACAGGAAGTGCGATAAGCTGCGTATGCGGGTGTGTCTGGGTGGCACCTGCCTTGATACCGTGGTTCTTGAACAGTACGATCGATTTGAGCCTGAAGTCTTTTCGCAGGTTCGTCACTCTCTCCCGCATGATGGTCAGCCAGTTGACAAAGGTCTCATGCGGCCATTTATCAAGTGTGGAATCGTGATCTGTCGTATCGATGATCACTTCATGCGCACCGAATCCCTGGTGATACTTGAAAATCCCGTGTGTCTGAGCCAGATGCGGGGTCTCGATACTCAATGCCCTGTAGAGATTCGGAATGACCCTGGTCTTCCAGCCCTTTTGGTTCGGTTTGGTCTCAGCTTCACGGATCGATGTGATCTCCGGAGTAGTCTTGGACTCATTCCCTTCACAGAACGGACAGGTACTCCTCGGTGAGTGCTGCGAAATATCGGGAGTGTCAAGTCTGCCGATAGGAGGTCTGTGAAGCCGCTCCGGTGATATGATCACATAGCGGTCGTAGAGAAAATTGTAACGTATTTCAGACATAATGTATCCTTAGGCTGCCCCTGAGTGCAAACGATCCCCTGAAGGGCACCGCAAGGGCCAAACTCACAGCTTGTGTGGTAAGATCAAATCCTTTTTCGCTCTGTGAAAGCGTTTCCAGGCCGAAGCAATAGAGATCGAACTCATGCTCCAGGGCAATCGTGATCACTTTGCCCGTATAGCCGTCCCTGAGGACGACCTTCTCTCTTCTGGTTTTTCTCCAGGCATCTCCGAATGGTTCATCATCGATCAGGAGTCCATCATAATCTGCAAAATGAAGGTTGAACTCCAGTGCATAACGTAAAGCGGACTCACATTCACTTTTCAGAGCGATATCGAAGTCGAAACCATCTTCACGGATTTCATAACGCTTCCTCATGACACTCTCGAACTTGCGGCCATCCATATAGATACCGCCTTCCCTGAAGAACTCGACGGATTTTCCTTCGCACGATGCTTCGAACGGCTGGTTGGCAAAGTCACCGTACTCCCTGAAGCGTGCATGGTGAAAGTTCTCAAGGGTAAAGGTATGATCACTGATATGGTCTATCAGAGAGTTTTTGAGGTGCCAGTCATAGATGAGGGCATCTTTCATTTTCGTATCGACCTTCAGGTTCGCCGTGTGGATAGTGTCGATCCCGTCATCTTCGGCACTTTTTGGCTCGACATGCGGAGGGTTGAGTACCTTCTGATGGTAGAGCTCCTTCCGTCTGGTGAGGGTATTCTGCCAGTTGAACCCGTCTGCGAGGGAGTCGAACTCTACAAGCTGCCCACCCCATCTACCATCGAAGCGGTAGAGGTAAAGGGGTGTGACTGCCTTGATCTTCGTATAACCGTCTAGTTCGTTATGATCCGTCGAGAGGAGACTCTTGCCGCCGTAACGTATCTTTTCCGCTTCGATGATAAAATGCCAGGCATTATCACGGAGATTGGGCAGGTAGAGCCCTCCGAACACCCCATGCCAGAGGGCATCATTGGTCTGTGCCTTGTAGAGCCACTCATCGAAACTGCTGCTCTGCACCTCTTTCCTGACACGGCTCAGCTCCAGCATTCTTTTGTGTATCCGGTTTGACTCGGGATATTTGACGAAGAAGTTCTTCCATATCCCTCCTCTGATGAACCTGATCCCCTCTCTCTCGAACCTGTCGAATCCCATCTCTTCACGCAGCTTTTCAAGGATCGCTGCATTGTCCGCCCCGAGACTCCATTCGCTCATCTCAAAGTAGGAGAGATTCGGCAGATAGGCGATAGAACGCGGCTTATGCCGGGTAAAATACTCGCTGTAGTGCATCGTCTCGATCATCCCGTCGGCGAGGACTCCGCTGACGAACTTCTCCAGCCATCCTTTCTCGTATACCCACTCGTGGGTCCCCGGCCACATGCCGAACTTCTCGGCATCATCGAAGATGATCGCCGCTGAATCCCCGGTGCGGTCAAAGCTTCTGATCGCTTCGATCGCTTTTGGAACACTGAGGAAAGGCAGTGCATACCTGAGCTTCTTGCTGATAGGGAAAAGACCGGCCGTCTCACCCCCCTCTTCACTGAGGAAATACCCGTCGAGGATCGATTTGTCGAAACCGGTGGATTCGAAATGATAGTCGTCTATGACACAGAAGTCTATACCGCTTTTCCGCAGATCGGGGATGACCGATGACTCCCACACCCTCTCGGTCAGCCAGAGTCCTTTGGGTGTCTGTGAGAACTTCTCTTCGATATAGCGGCTCAGTCTCGTGATCTGCTCCACCCTGTCCTCAGACGGAATGACACTGAGTATCGGCTCGTAATACCCTGCCGAAAAGAACTCTATAGAACCTTTTCCCGCAAGCTCCACGATCGTCCCGAAGAGTGCCGGAAAACGCTCCTCGATCTGCTCCAGGAGCCAGCCGCTGCAGTGAACGCTGAACCGGAACCCCGGATATCGGCTCATCACTTCGAAGAAAGGCGCATAGCATACCTCCACGGCATGATCGATAACGTAGTCGAAGTTGTCTACGGGCTGGTGCATATGGATACCGAAAAGTAGTGATGTCTTGTGCTGCATGATCATTTCCTATATGAACCAGTTGTTCGTAAAATCCTGCTCAAGGTCGATCTCAAGTGATCCGTATCCCGGAAGCGTCTGGATGATCCTCTCCTCGTCCCTGAACTCAAAAAGTAACGATGGCATACTCTCCGATCCGAACACCGACCTCTCGATAGAGAGCTCGATGCGGTTCTCGATCCTGAGCGAATAGCTTCCGTATGCGTGGTAGACTCCCTCGACATCGAGTCTGAAACTCCATTCGAATTCCCTGCTTGATATCACGAGCATCTTGTCATGGAGCTTCTCGATCTCGCCGTGGAATGCAACATAGATATGGTGGCGGTCGTAACCGAAGTAGAGCCTGCTGACAGGCCCTCTTTGACGATCCATAGCCGAAAATATCCTGTCCTCGTAGATCACACCCGAGCCGAGCCAGTCGAAGAAATCGCTGCTTCCTCTTTTGAGGTGCGGCGAGATGATATTGTGTATAGGCATAAGGAACGGAGCACGCTCGCCACACTCAACGATCGGTTCGAGGAGCCAGATAGGGACATCCCTGTCCATCAGCCTGTAGATAGAGATCAGATGCCCTCGGAAGAGTTCATCGAATTCCTCCGCAAATTCTGTGCTGTGGTCATCCCCGTACCACCAGAACCAGTCGCTGCATTCAGCAGCAAGGAAATGCGAACGTATCTCTTCCTTGTTTGCAGGGTCTATGTACTCTTCGTGCTGCAGATAGTCCTTCTTGGTCTCAAAGATCAGTTCCCAGGCACGGTTCTTCTGGGGATGGTTCGACCATGTGTTGAAGTCGCCGTTGATCCAGCTTCCTGATGCCAGGAAAGGGAGGTTTTCGATGGCATCACGTCTGGAGAGGGTGTCCATATCGATCAGTGAGCACCACTCGAGATTGCTCAGTTCTTCATACATGTGCATGAAGAAAGCATAACCGTTGCTGTGATAGTACTCCCAGGCATTCTCACCGTCAAGGATCACAAAAACGGTCTTAGGCTCCCTCCCCTCCTGCGCTGCAATGCTCTCAAGTGAAGTGATGAAATGGGCCACTGCCTGGCTCGGCGCCTTGTACCGGTACTCGAATCCGAAAAGGTCGCTGAGGAAATGATCCCTGAAGTAGACCGCAAGTCCTTTGCGTCGGTAAGGGCGGTAAAGGACCGAACGCTCTTTCGTATCGAGCGACTTGAAGAGTATCATCTCGTCCGTAGCGATCCACCTGATCCCGAACTCTTTGTAGAGTTCCACGCTTGCTTCATCCACAGAACCTTCCGCAGGCCAGAAGCCTACAGGGGCCGAACCGAAGGTCTCCCTGTATAGTGCCACCGCCCTGGCTATCTGCTCTCTTGCATCGTCATAGAGCGATATGGCGTTGGACGGAGGTGTAGAATGGGGATTGGCATTTCTGACATTCTCCATATCTATCAGCAGCGGAAGGATGGGATGGTTGTAGGGTGTGGTCGATATACTGATCTGGCCGCTCTTCTGCAACTGTGCATAGAAGGGGAGAATCCCGGCAACGAATTCGATCAGGATATCAAAAAGCTCTTTTTTGTCCCTGCTGGAATAGTGCCTATATTTTAAAAGCGACTGAATGGTACTCGAGTGGAGCCGTAGATACGGACCGCACCATGCAAGGAGATAGAGTATCTCGAGGTCTACGATCTCACTGTCGCTGAGATGTTCCTGGTAAAAGAGCTGCGTGTAATAGGGATTGGGCTTGATCATCGTTTCAAAATTCGCCGACTTGCACAGTCTGACCAGCCAGGCCCGTTCCTCTGTGCTCAGCTCCGCAGGTTCTTTGTACCACAGGGAGAGAAAATAATCGTTCTCCAGCGGCTTGCTGTAGAGGCCAAGCTGCTCTATCAGCGGTGGTGTGACATTGAAACTCGCTTTGAGAGAAGTGAACTTCGAAAGCATCCACGGCATATCATAGTAGTCCTTGATCGCGTGCAAAAAGACCCATGGCATCTGCATCATTCCGCTTTTGTCGCGGTAATCCGGCTGATGCATATGCCATAAAAATGCCAGTTCTATTCTCTTATGTGTTTCCATGTTATTCGTTCGACCACTCTTTTACCTTTTCGATATACTTCTGGAGTATCGCCTCACCCACTGTTTCATCGGCGGCCTGTACATAGATATCGAGATGATCGCTGTACTGGTTCGGGATCATCAGGATCCAGTCGGTATCGCTGAACCATATCTTCACACCATCTGCCGATGATGAACGCTTCCCTTTGGCATCCTCGAGGAACTTCCGCATCATTTTCCCTTTGTACGACTGGGAACACTCAAACTGTGTCTGGCGGTAGAAGAACTTCGGCAGACCGGCAAGAAGTTCCGAGAGCTTGACCTGGTGTCTGATGATGAGCTCGAGTATCTTGACCGTAGCATACATGGAGTCCCTGTAGAGAACGAACTCGGTAAATGCATAATTGCCGTCGATCGTCGCTACAAGGTCATACTCTTTGAGCTTCTCGGCTTTGAAATTGCCGTATTTGCCTCTCTCGATGTTGAGATTCTCATAATAAACGATATCCGGGGCCCAGGTAGGGAGCAGGACACTCTTTTTGTTCTCTGGTGTCGCATCGAGATTCAGGAGGCTCAGTACGACCTGCAAGGAATCCTTCAGCGAAAGAAGATTGCCCTGATCACACAATATATCGAGCCTTTGTCCGAACGGATAGAGCATGAACCCGACATCGAGTTTCAGACTCTTGATGATCGAACCCATATCGCGGACCGATTTCTTGTAAAGTGACTTGAAGTTCGCCAGCTGGTGCGCATCGTAGTAGCTGTTGAAAACGATATTGTCGATATTGAGATCGCGCATGATCTGCGGGAATATATCGGAATCAAGTCCATGCATCATATCGACCGCTACCCTGCAGTCTACACATGCAAAGAGCCTTTTTTCGAATATCTCTTCCATCGTGTTTTTATACCTGGAGTACTTCTGCGCCGTATTCGACTCGATGATCTCGCCGATCTGAGAGAAGTCGACACGTCTGAACGACTCTTTGAAAAATGCTTTTTCGATCTTCTTGGCGATATCGCTGTTGATACGGAGTCCCTCGTGGTTGAAGAACGTGATGACCGTCATGGTCGTATCTTCGCGGTTCTGCCTGAAATAAACCCCTGCTTCATATTCATCGTTGTTGACCAGCGCATATCTCAGGACAGATGAAGGGATACTCTGGGAATCCACCACTTTTACCCCCGAGGAGAGAAGACCGCCAAGGAAGGCTCTTTTGAGCATTCTCGAACCATTGTGATGGTCGCGTCCTACCAGTATCTTGCTCCCCACCGGCAGCTGTGCACCGAAGGCCTCGGCAAGCTTCGTGATCATCTCACAGCTGAGCTCGACATTGGTCTTCCCTTCGACAGTACCGTTCTCGAAGATAGAGTTCTTGTACTTGTTGCCGAGGATCACGTTGCTGCTGACAATAGCTGCCGATTCTATCGATTTGTTCGGCCAGATGGTGACATCTTTCTCTACCGTGACGATCTCACCGATATCACACCCCTCCGCCAGGATGATCCCCGCAGAGACCTTGGTATTCCTGCCGATCGTGTTGTTATTGCAGATCACCCCGTGATCGATCTTCACACCCTTTCCTATCTCGACGTTCTCCCAGACCACTGTATTGGAGAGCTTGGTGTCCTCACCGATCGTAACGTCGTTACCGATAACGACGTTCTTGAGCTTCGTCCTCTCGCCGATCTTGACATGGTCGCCCAGAACAACTTTCCCGATGATCTCGACACTGTCGTGAAGATTGGGTACACCATCGTAGTAGAGGATACCGTCCGGATAGTAATGCTCCTTGATACCGATCTCGATATCGACACGCTCATTCATGATGTCCTCGTAAACATCACGGTAGCTCTCGGGATTGCCTACATCTCTCCAGTAGCCTTTTGCATTGCCTGCGATCAGTTCGATCCCTTCACGCATCAGAAGCGGGAAAAGGTCCTTGGCAAAGTCGAAGTTCTCTCCTTTCGGAATGTAGTTGAGGATATGCGGCTCGATGATATAGATACCCGTATTGATCGTATCGCTGAAGACCTCACCCCAGCTCGGCTTCTCAAGGAACTTCTCGATCCTTCCTTCTTCATTGGCGATAACAACGCCGAACTCGAGCGGGTTCTCTACCGATGTGAGGGTGATGGTCAGCTGGGAGTTCTTGTGCCTGTGATAGTCGAATATCTTCTCGAAATCGAAATCGGTCACGAGGTCGCCCGAGATGATGATGAAGTTCTCGTCTCCGATATGCTCCTGGGCAAGCTTCACCGCCCCGGCAGTACCGTAGTCGTCATCAGGGATGACATAGGTGATATTGATACCGAACCTGCTGCCGTCGCCGAAATAATCCCGTATGATATCGGGCTTGAAATAGAGGAGTATGATGAAATCAGTTATTCCAACCTTCTTGAGCATCATCATCGTATGTTCCATCATAGGACGGTTAACGACAGGCAACATAGGTTTGGGTCTCGAATAGGTAAGTGGCTGTATCCTTGTACCGAATCCACCTGCCATTACAACTGCTTTCATTTTATAATACTCCTTTGATAAATAATGATTTTATTATGTATTGTATTATAAATTTGTCATAACTAGCTAAGCTAGAGGGCCAAAAGTGAATTTTTTGAATCAAATGGGGAGTCTATACACTCCGTGTCCCCGTCACAGACCCATCCGCTCCCGTCGATGATGTATCCGAACTCGTAATTTTCGCCGTTCGGAAGTACTTTGGTGATAGAAAACTCACCGTTTTTTTTGGGCTTGAGAGTCTCTTTCTGCCACTCGTTCCACGAACCGCATATCTCTACACTTGTGCCTGTCTCGGCAGGGAGGGTGAAGGTCACCCACGACTTGGATTCTTTCTGTGTTACTTTGATCATCTTCTACTCCTTATGTATTGATCTAATCAAGATGATTGATGGCATCCAGGTATCTCTGGGGCACCTGGTACTTTTGTGAAACGACCTCTTCGATCTCGATGAGCTTGAAACAGCCTCGCTGATAGACCGCTACCTTGTTGGCATCGGTATGCTCCGCGAGGTGATCGAGCGCAAGGAGAACGAAGTCGAATGCCATAAGCCTGTCCCTGACCGTAGGGTTGCCCCCTCTCTGGATATGCCCGAGGATCGTAACCCTGGTCTCGAGCCCCACCACATCCTGAAGCCAGTTATAGACTTCGGTGGTCTTTCTCGCCCCTTCAGCGACGATGGCAAGGGCGTAATTGCGCCCGTTCTTCACCTCGTCGGCGAGTCTTTTTCCGAGCTCTTCGGACTGGAACTCCACCTCCGGCACTACGCATACCTCCGCGCCGCTGGCCATGGCGGAGATGATCGCCAGGTGCCCGCAGTCGCGCCCCATCACCTCGACGAGGAAAGCGCGGTTGAACGACGAGGCAGTGTCGCGTATCTTGTCGAGCGCGTCACGGACGACGTTGAGCGCGGTATCAAACCCAAGGCAATAGTCGGTACCGTTGATATCATTGTCTATCGTCGACGGTATGCCGACGAAATTGACCTCGAACTCGCTGCTGAATCTCTCCATCGCCCGGAACGAACCGTCGCCGCCGAGCACTATCAACCCTTTGATGCCGTGCTGTTGCAGGTTTTCATAGGCTCTCTTGCGATATTCGTACTCAAAAAACCGCTTCGAGCGTGACGACCTGATGACCGTACCGCCCCTGTGAAGGATATTGGCGACATCATGGTGGTGTGCCCGTTTGATCTTGTTATCGATCAGTCCTTCGAGACCGTCGTAGATCAGGAACGGCAGATCGCCTCTCTTGTAGACCTCGTCGACGAACTTTTTGATAGCCGGGTTCATCCCCGCGGCATCACCGCCGGAGCACATAATAGCGAGCGCCATCTACTCGTCTCCTTCATCGAGGCTGCCAACGGTGCGTACTTCCGCATCGTACATCAGCTCATAATACTCTTTGGCCATCCTGCCCGAATCGAACTCCTCTTCGATATCGCGCATGGCGTTTTTGATGATATTGACCCACTTGTTGGGGTGGTTGTAATAGGTCGGGAGGATGATGTTCTCCAGTACATCCATCATATTGGCATAGTCCCTGTCGTCCTGCTCGGCGAGAGGCAGGTTATGGTCCGAATCGGGAATGGTGAAGGCGTTGAGCTCCTCTTTGACGAACTCCGGGTGCCATCCGTCGTTGATGGAAAAATGGATCGAACCGTTCATACTCGCGGTCATACCGCTGGTTCCGCTCGCCTCTCTCGTAATACGGGGAGTATTGAGCCAGACGTCGCTCCCCTGCTTGAGCATCTTCGAAAGCCCGAGCTCATAGCCGATGAGCACTGCCATATTCTTGTAATGCTTGCTGATGGTGATCAGCTCGTTGAAGGTGCTGATCGCGCCGTGGTCGAGCGGATAGGGTTTACCGGCCCAGATGATCTGCACCGGCATATTCGTATCGGTGATGAGCTTCTGGAACCTTGCGAAATCCCTCAGGAGGAGACTCGGACGCTTGTATTCGGCGAAGCGTCGCGCCCAGACTATCGTCAGCACTTCTGGATCGAACATCTTGCCCGTCTGGTCCGCTACTTCGTCGAAGAGGATTCTCTTGAGGTGTTTCTTGCGTGCCATGACCTCGTAGTCTTCATGCTCGTCGAGTGCGCGCACGAGCATTTTGTCCGCCCAGTACTTCTTGTTCTGCGCGTTCGTGACGGAGATGATCGGACATCTGCCACCGACATCTTTCCACATATGGTTGGAGACCTCACCGTGTATCTTGGATACCGCATTGGCGATCTTGGAAAATCTCAACGCGCCCACGGTCAGCGAAAACTGGTTGTCATGCTCATACCCGCTGATCTTCCGTATCTCGTCTAGCGTGTGGCCGTTGAAAAAGCCCATCTCATGGAGGAAGTGGATATCATGCACCTCGTTGCCGGCAGCTTCGGGAGTATGGGTCGTGAAGACCACATGTTTCCTGAGCTCTTCGACGTTCTGGTAGTGTTTGCCGTAGAGCTCGTATACGAGGGGCAGTGCATGCCCTTCGTTCATATGGTAGATATCTACCCTGTGCCCGAGCGCTTCGAGTACTTTGACCCCGCCGACACCGAGCACGGTCTCCTGCGCCACCCTGGTGCGCTCATTGGCATCATAGAGCTTGTGGGTGATAGTGCGCGAAAGGTAGTCGTTCTCGTCGGTATCTGTCGAGAGGAGGATCAGCGGAGCGGTACCGAATATCTCCGGGTTCAGATAGAACGCCTTGATCTTGACATCGACGCCGTTGACCCTGACCTTGACATCGACATCGATCTCTTCGAGGAAATAATAGAACTTTCGGCGGAAGACCGGCTCGAGCTTACGATCGATATTTCTGGTCTGGTCATAGTAGCCGAGACTCCAGAGCATACCTATACCCACGACGTTCTGCTTGAGGTCGTACGCGCTCCTCATGTGGGAGCCTGCCAGGAATCCAAGCCCACCAGAATATATCTTGAGTGGCTGCGCTATGGCGAATTCCATCGAAAAGTAAGCTACGCTTACGCTGTATTTGCTGTTGATATCATAAGAATGTAGTTTCATATATGCATCGCTCCTTAGGTCGCTAGCTGATATTCTATTACAATAAAGCTTATTGAGGCTTATAAAGGATGAAACTGCATTGTTATAATTTTAATCACCCTTTTAAGATACCGTGCAGTTTATAGCTTAATATTAAAACGCAACAGGCTATAATTTAGCAGTCAAGCCATTTGAAAGGAATACAGATGGATGCAAGAAATCAGATCAGGGCGCTGACGCTCCTGTATGTGGAAGATGATGCGGATGTACTCGAAGAGCTCTCCGATATGCTTGCTTTGAAAGCCGGGAAGCTTTATACTGCGAAGAACGGCCAGGAGGCACTTGATGTGATGGAGAGCAACAGGATCGACCTGATCATCACCGATATACAGATGCCCGTGATGGATGGTCTGAAGCTGATCGAAAAGGTCAGGGAGAGGGATGAAGATATCCCGATCATCGTCACGACTGCTTTCAACGAAGTGGAATACCTCAAACGCTCTATCGATCTGCAGGTAGACCAGTACATCACCAAACCTGTCGATACAGAGCAGCTCTTCGCCGCTATCGAACGCACTGCCAGAACCATCACCCAGAAAAAGATCATTGACGACAAGGACAGGCTCATCCGGACGCTGCTCGATATCAACCCTTTGTATTCCATCATCGAAGACGCCGGCAGCCTGCACAGCCTCGAAGATGAGATCGTCTCAGGGCTCGGTCTGAAGAACCTGCCCCTGACAGATGGAGAAAGCGCTGAGTGGACGACAGTCCGTCAGGTCATCGACGAAGTACTCACGGTCCGGAACACGGTGCCCGGAAGCCGTAATATATGGCTGAAAAAAGAGTTCGGCCGGGATACTTCCTATATCATCAAAGGGTGTTTTTTCGACAATAACGATCTCGTGATGCTTTCGTTCTTCGATAGCGGATCGATCGATCAGAACGGTATACTGGAAATATGCTACAAGTGCAGCCATCAATATGACCCGAAACAACCCAAGGAAACAGAATCGTGAAGAAAAGTACCTATACACAGCTGCTGATCGTCCCCGTCGTCCTGACGACAGTCGTCATAGCAGTCCTGACCTATATCAATCTCGAAGCGTGGCAGCGTCACAGGGCAGTAGCGATCCAGAAGATCACCCGTGAGTTCCTTGAACAGAACAAACATAAGATCCATCGCAATGTCATGGAGTTCGTCCGTGAGCTCGAGTATATCAGGCAAAATCACAAAGAACACCTCGATGGTGACCTGAGACAGAAGGTCGCTTTGCTCCTCCATACCCTGGACATAGGGAACAAACTCTACTGTACAGACGAAAACACCACCCTCCCCCCTTCAAAGCTGATCGAACTTTTCCCGGAGCGGGATACTGATCACGACAATATCACTTTTTTTGTCATCGACAAAAGTACGGAGAAGATCCTCTCAGGTGATCTTCCGGAGAGTGTTTCTCCGACATCCCTCATAGGCAAACTAGGGGATAAAGGAGACGCATTCCTCGATATCCGGGAAAACGGCGAGCGTCTCTACTTCACCGCTTTCAAACCGTTTGACTGGATCGTAGGGGCGGCTGTCTCCATGAAAGATACGGAAAAAATACTCCAGAAGCAGATCACCGATAAATACAACACCCTGGAGAAGACACACGAGAACTACCTCTTTGTCGAACAGCTCCACGACATCAACGGCGGGAAGGACTATGCGACCGTCATCATCACCCCCAACGACTATGAACCTGCCGGTACCAATATTTCCGACGATGTTCAGGACAGCGAAGGGAAATATTTCCGCAAAGAGTACCTCAAGGCTCTGCGTGAGAATGGAGAAGGGTATGTAGAGTACACTTACAGGAAGGTCCACCAGTCCGAAGAGATCAAAAAGCTCACCTACTTCTATCTCTACAAACCCTGGAACTGGGTGATAGGTACCGGGGTCTATTTCGATGAGCTCGACACTATCCTCAAGTCCAGGGAGCTCATCATCCAAAAAGAGATGAGCCGCAGGATCACCAATACGATCATCCTAGCTATCGGATTCATCCTCCTCTCAAGTCTCATCTCGATCCTGTTCGCACGCAAGGTCACAAGGGTGATCGGATCGTACATCGACCAACTCAACAGAGAAAAGAACAATTTCGAGACCCTGTTCGAAAACTCTCCTGACGGGATTATCCTCGCTGCCGACAATATCAGATTCTTCGCCTGCAACAAGGCCATCCCGGCGATGTTCGGCTACCATACCAAGGAGGAGTTCCTCAGCAGCAGAAACGTACTCGACATCTCACCGAGATACCAAGAGGACGGCACACTCTCCGAGGAACTGATAGCGACCTATGGCAGGCAGTGCATGGAAGAGGGCTCGGTCACGTTCATGTGGCGGCTTGTCAAAAAGAACGGCGATCCCTTCGACGCCGAGATCACTCTCACCCGGATCACCTTCGACAACAACAATATCATCCATGGCGCCGTGAGGGATGTCAGTGAGAAGAAACGCCTCCTTGCCGAGACGCTTCAGAAAGACGCCCTGCTCATCCAGCAGTCCAAGATGGCTGCAATGGGCGAGATGATAGGCCATATCGCCCACCAGTGGCGACAGCCCCTCAATGCCCTCGGACTGACCCTCCAGAAGATCAGGATGTATCACGAAGAGGGTATCCTCACGACCGCAGAACTCGACAAGTCGATCAACAAGAGCAAAATGCTCATCGACAAGATGTCTGCGACGATCGACGACTTCAGGAACTTCTTCAAACTCGACAAGAAGAAGGAGAGGTTCAATATCCTCGTCGCCATCAACAATACACTGGCACTGCTTGAAGCGAGTTTCAAATATCACAACATAACGGTCACGGTCAAAACTCCTGAAGAGCATGTCATGTTCGAAGGGCTCAGGAACGAGCTCGAACAGGTGATCCTCAATCTGCTCAACAATGCCAAAGACGCCCTCATAGAGAACAATATCCCCAATCCTACCATAACGATAGAGATCAAAGAGGATAGTGAACAGATCAGGATCGAGGTACGTGACAACGGCGGCGGGATAGAGCCGACCATCCTCAGCAGAGTCTTCGAGCCCTATTTCACTACCAAAGACCAGGGGAAAGGTACGGGGATTGGTCTCTATATGTCCAAAGTGATCATCGAAAAGAACATGAACAGCACCATCAAAGTGGTCAATACCGGTGAAGGGGCGTGTTTCTGCATCACACTGGCGAAGGAACAGGTATGAGAACGCCGAACGGTGCAACAGCGACAGACTCAGCCACAGACAGCGAGCATCTTCAGTACAAAAGGATACTCGATATGCTCGTCGAAGTCTCAGGCATAGCGTTCTGGGAGCTCGATCTCAGAGAGCAGAACTTCAAATTCAACGATAGCTGTTACACTTTTGCCAAAACAACCGCCGAAAACGAGGGTGGTTACATAATGAGCTTGGAAAAGTATATCCGGGAGTTTGTCATGCCCGAATCAATAAAGCTAATCATGAACGAGATCGGCATGGCCTATCAAAGGAGAGAGGATTACAATTCCAGCTTTGACTACCAGATTCGAAGACGTGACGGGGCAGTCATCGACGTACGTGCGGACTACTACGTCGTCTATGATGCAGCGGGATCGCCTCTGCGGGCATACGGCACCGAGTATGATCTGACCGAGTTCAAAAAACAGGAGATATCCCTCGAACAGTTCACCAATATGTTCCGCAACCACGATGCCATCATGCTCCTTGTCGATCCCCGCAGCAGAACGATACTCGATGCCAACAGAAGCGCTGTAGCGTATTACGGCTATGAGTATGAAGAGCTCGTCTCGATGACCATCTCACAGCTCAACTGCATAAGAGAAGAGGATATCGGCAAATACCTCTCGCTGGCATTGAGCGGCCAGAAGAACTTCTTCCTCTTCAGCCATACTCTCCGCAGCGGCGAAATACGTACGGTCGAAGTACACGCCTCGCCGATACAGACAGGGAAAGGGACGATGCTCTTCTCGATCATCAGGGATGTCACGGCAGACCATGAGAACGAAGAGAGGCTGAGGAAAACGCTCAAGCAGCTTACGCTTGCCCAGAAAGTGGCCAAACTGGGTGTCTGGGACTACGATATGGTCAGGAACGATCTCAACTGGTCTGACGAGACCTACGAGATACTCGGTCTTGACAAGGCCGAAGTACAGCCTACGCAGGAACTTTTCTTCGAAAGTATCCATCCCGATGACAGGGAGTTCGTCAATTCCAACTACAATGACTTCCTGAATAATAAAGAATCACGCCGTGTCCGCCACAGAGTCATGACACGGGATGGAACAATCAAATATGTAGTAGAACAGTGCGACGCGATCTATAACGCGGACGGGGATACAAAACGCATCATCGGTACGATCTACGATATCAGCGATATCCAGAAACTGAGCGAGCGTATCGAAGAAGAGAGACTCCACTACAAGACATTCATGGAGCTCTCTTCGGATGCCATTCTGATCATCTCCCTCGAGGATGGGAGAGTGATCGAATACAGCAAGCAGGCCTGTGAACTGCTTGGATACAACGACAGGGAGATGCTCGACCTGCATATCTTTGACTGGGACAAGGGGATAACCCCCGACGAGTTCAAGGCGATGGTAGCGATGAAGCTCACGGCACCGGTGACCCTTGAGCGGATACACACCCGCAAGGACGGTTCGACATACATCGCCTCTATCAATGTGGTCCATGTCGATCTCAACGGCAGGACATACGGCTATGCTTCCATAAGGGATGTCAGTGAAACCGTTGAAGCTGCCAAGCAGATCGCACGGCAAAAATACGAGCTCACCTTGCTCCTTGCCGAACAGAACTCACTCCTCTCGCTCTTTGACAAAGGAGATTCTGTACTGTTCAAATGGAAGAACGACGAATACAGGAACATCGAATATGTCTCCAAAAGTGCCGAAATGCTCTTCGATTACAGTGTCTTTGACTTTTTGTCCGGGAATTTGCCCTACGCCTCGATCATCCATCACGAGGATATCTACAGGGTCAATCTCGAGGTGCAGGATGCCGTAGCGAACAATCTCGATTTCTTCAAGCTCCGCTCCTACCGTATCGTAACCAGGACAGGCAGGATCAGATGGGTAAGCGACTCTACCGTCGTCCAGAGGGATGCGGCAGGAGAGATCACCCACTTCATAGGCTATATCAGTGATATTACCGAACAGAAGATCAAACAGGACATGATCATCAAAACCGAACACAAGTTCCATACCGTGTTCGAAGAGTCCCTGGACGGCCTTGCCCTTCTGGATACACAGACCCAGCGGTTCATCGAATTCAACCAGCAGACGCTCGATATGTACGGCTACAGTATGACAGAGTTCCAGGAGATCACCCCCAAAGACCTCGATGCCATCCATGATATAGAAGCAGTCATCGCCCGGCAGCAGGTCATCATTGACCGTGGATGGGACAAGTTCGAGACCAAACACTGCACAAAGAGCGGCAAGATACTCGATGTACTGGTCTCGGCAAGAGTACTGGAACTTGAGAGGAGAGGTGTCATGCTCCTCACCTTCCACGATATCACACCGCAAAAACGCCTCGAACAGCAGCTGCGCGATGCCAACGAGCACCTCCAGGAGCGTGTCGCCTACGAAGTCGATCAAAAGCTCAAAGCGATCGAGGAGAACCGTACCAAGGATACCCTGCTCATCCAGCAGTCCAAGATGGCATCGATGGGAGAGATGATCGGCAATATCGCCCACCAGTGGAGACAGCCCCTCAATGCCCTCGGACTCACCCTCCAAAAGCTCAAGATGTATCACGACGAAGGGATACTCACCTCCGATGAGATCGACAAATCGGTCAAAAAGAGCAAAATGCTCATCGAGAGGATGTCAGGCACGATCGATGATTTCAGGAATTTCTTCAGGGTCGATAAAGAGAAAAAAGAGTTCTGTATCAATGATGCCGTGTACAATACCATCTCTCTGCTCGAAGCGAGCTTCAAACATCACAATATCAGGGTGATCGTCAACAACCATTCACACAACCCGGAGGTACGTTATACAGGGCTTCGGAACGAGCTCGAACAGGTGCTTCTCAACCTCTTCAACAACGCCAAGGATGCGCTCCTCGATAAGCAGATCACTGAACCGACCATACTTATCGACCTCCGGGAAAGCGACCGGGAGATCGCACTGGAGATATCCGACAATGCAGGTGGAATAGACCCGAAGCTGCTTGAGAGGATATTCGAACCCTACTTCACGACGAAAGAACAGGGGAAAGGTACGGGGATTGGTCTCTATATGTCGAGAATGATCGTAGAGCAGAATATGCACGGAAATATCAGAGCGTACAATACCAACGAAGGGGCGTGTTTCTGTATCATCCTCCCAAAGGACTCTCATGCCGCAAAATGAAATCCTCAAAGAACTCAAGATACTCTATGTAGAAGATGACCGCCTCATTGCCGAGGAGCTCATAGACATCCTCACATTCAAAGCCGGCGAGGTCGTCAGCGCCTCCAACGGCCGCGAAGGCTACGAAGCATACCTGGCGCACAGGCCGGACATTATCATCACCGATATCAGGATGCCTGTACTTGACGGTATCGGGATGATCCGGGAGATCAGGAAGATCGATGAGAAAGTACCCATCATCATCACCTCGGCATTCAACGATATCGATTTTCTGATAGAATCGATCGAGCTTCATGTCGACAAGTACCTCACCAAGCCGATCAACCTCTCGATGCTGTTTCTTCAGTTGCAGCGTGTCGCCGAAACCGTGGTGCAGAAAAAAGAACTCGTCAAAAAGACACAGGAGCTTGAAAGGATGCAGGAGCTCCTCTCACGGGCGGTACTCTTCACGACATCCGACCTGAGGGGAAATATCACCTATGTCTCACGGGCTTTCGAGGAGTTCACCGGCTATTCCAAAGAAGAACTCATAGGGAAGAACCATTCCCTTTTCCGCAATCCCGAGACCCCGAAAGCTTTTTATGAGAATATGTGGAATATCCTCAAAGACGACGGTGAATTCGTCGGGGAGATGAAGAACTACCGCAAGAACGACATACCTTACTGGACCCGGATCACGATCTATCCTATGTTCGATGAACACGGGACCAAAATAGGCTACGGCTCTTACAGGGAGGATATCACCGACCGGAAAAACCTCGAGTATATCTCCTGCCACGATACCCTCACCGATATCCACGACCGTCGCCATTTCCAGGACGAACTCCGCAAAAGGATCAAAGCTGCCGACAGGTACGCCCAGCAGTTTGGGCTTATCATGTTCGATCTCGACCATTTCAAATCGATCAACGATACCTATGGTCATGCCACAGGGGATGAAGTGCTCAGGAAGCTCACTGCCCATATCAAGGGACATATCAGGGAGGATGATGTATTCGCAAGATGGGGCGGCGAGGAGTTCGTCATCATCGCCAACGGTGCGGATATCGATCACCTCGAACTGTTCGCCGCGAAACTCCGCACCGAGATCGCCACGATCGACTTCTCACCCGTTGAGAGGGTGACCATCTCCCTCGGACTGACCGTCTATATCAAAGGGGATGATGAGGACTCGATCCAGAAAAGAGCCGATGATGCCCTCTACCTTGCCAAAGATCAGGGAAGAGATACCCATGCTGTACTGACGGGAGAAGAGTCATAAACACACCGCAGCAGGAGCTCCGATCGCTTGCAGGGGAGTACTTCGGTATGCCGGTATCGAAGGACGGGCTCTGGGTGTTCGGCGGCGGGCTCAAACGCCCGAAGCTCCTTATAGAGGCAGGTTCACCGTGGTCATGGCTCCACTACGGCGAGCGGGTCTTCGACTCGGCAGGGCTCAGCCAGACCGACGCGACCCTCTCCCTGCTGCGTTTCGACTCAGAGTCGTTCAGGATATCGGAGATCAACTGCCGGCGGGGAGAGCACCTCACCATCTACACCCACGGCCACTCGGCGATAGAGTTCATCAAGCCGCTGAGGGTACGGATCATTCGGGAAGGGAAAGTGATCTATGAGGATCGGCAGTCGCCTCAGAACCTGTAACTCACCCCGATGCTGATCGCCTCGACTGTGATACCGTCAAGCCGCGCAACATAGTCGAACCCTGTGTCATCATAGAGATTGAGATATTCTGCAAAGAGCGAGATGTTCTCCGTGATAGCATAACTGACCCCTGCTCCCCACTGGAACCCTTCCTCGGTCGCATCCGCGCCGCTGAGATCGTTCAGGCTCAGGCTTCCGTATCCTGCCAATGCATAGATACCGATATCTTCCGTGATATCGTATGTTGGTTTGAGATAGATCGCCGCATTGGTGATATCTCCGCTATAGGGGGTGGGTGCAGGAGAGACATTACCCGCATCGTACGAGGTATCGAAGCTTGCAGTGTACCTTGCCTCTATCGAGAGGTATTCGTTGTAGATATACCCTGCTCCTATCGTCAGGATTGTTGCACTGATCTCTTCATCGGTATAGTCGTCGTTGACCTGTGGCGCTCCGCCGCTGAGGGTGAGGTAGAACGAAGGTTCGCTCTGTGGAGGGATAGGGATAGTATCGCATTTGACAGGGGCCATATCACCCCCTGCGTGGAGTGTGAGTGTTGTCAGTACCGGGAGTGAGAGGATCGATAATATTTTTTTTGTCATGGTATCCCTCTCCTACTTTACCAGTCCGTGGTCATCGTCTTCTGACTGCGATATCGTTGCACTTCCGCTCTCGATACAGACGAACTTCTCTTTATTCTGGTTATGGTATATCTTTACCACTG
This sequence comes from Campylobacterota bacterium, assembly GCA_003252535.1. GTDB lineage: Bacteria > Campylobacterota > Campylobacteria > Campylobacterales > Sulfurovaceae > SZUA-451. The sequence continues at coordinate 20,644 of QKDN01000001.1, forward strand.
TATCCTCGCTCCCTTTGGTAATGATATCGCCGCTGTGAAGGTGCGTATATGAAGCGATATCGCTCTTGTCGGTGCAGTAGGTATCGATAGCGATGCTTGTACTCCCGCCTCCACCCGAACCGCAGTTGTTCAGCCCCAGCACGGCTGTGAGCGCCAGTGCTGTCTTGATCGTAAATCTTTTCATTGTGTCTCCTTACTCTATCACGAGGTCGCCATCGAGCGAAGTGGCTATCTCTATATACAGGATACCCTCAAGCCCGAATATCCCGAAGCTGCTGCCAGGAGCGAAGAAGCTGTTCTCGACAAGGGTATTGGATACATCGACCTCTTTGCCCGTGGCAAGCTCTGTCTTAATGATCCCGGTGACGGTCTGCCCATACATATCGGTCACGATGAATGCCTTGTAGAGGTAGCCGTCCTTCTGTGATTGGGCAATGACGGTGAGTGTACCGTTGCTGTCGACCGAGGCAGAGACCGGTGCGACCGCTGAGGCTATCTGCGTACCGTTCACGCTATAGGTCGCCGTACCATCACCGGCGAGGGTATAGACCAGCGTATTGCCGTTTGGCAGCGGCACATGCATCACCAGGTTGCCGTCGGCATCGACGCTTGTGGTCGTCCCCGGCAGTGCGACATCGAAACTGGTGCTCTCTCCTGTCTGCGGGTTGGTGAATGTCAGCTTGATCGTCTGGTCGTTCTTGTCTACCGTGAGGGTCACGGTACCTTCAGGTGTCGTGAAGCTGGCGTTGTATTCATTGTCGTTCTCGCTCTCGCTTGAAGGGATTCCCGGAAGTATCTCGCCGGAGGTGGTCCCTATCTGATAGCTGATACCGTTCTGCACGACAGTGACATCGATCACAGAGTCGTTGGCATACCCCTGTCCGTCGCTGAGGGTCACGGTGAAGCTGTCGCTGCCAGCATACCCTGCGTTCGGGGTATAGGTAATGGTCGTACCGCTGATGGCCACAGAGCCGTGTGCCGGGGCGACGCTCTGTGTCGCACTGACCGTATCGCCGTCTGCATCGGTATAGGTGAAGCTTGTCGCGACACTCACACCGGCCGTCGTCGTGAGCGAGGTCTCCAGGGTGATCACAGGGGCATCGTTGACCGAAACGACTTCGATCCTCATCGTGTAGCTATCCGTCGAGTTCTCCTCGCCGTCATTGACCCTGAATGTGAACGATGCATACGGAGTGCCGAACTCATCCGCCGCAGGGGCGAAGGTGAGTGTCGGGATATCGCCCGCTGCTACGCTCTCTCCTGCGCTGATCACTGCCGCGCCCAGTTTGAGCGTCCCTTTGGCAGGGAGCGTTACGATCACGACCGAGTCGAGCGAGTCGTTGGCATCGGCATCGGCGTAGTTGAAGTCACTCACCTTGAAGGTATAGGTCGTATCTTCATCGATGGTGATATTGCGGTCGCTTGCCGTGGGTCTGTTGTCCGAGACCACCGTGACATTAACATCCTCGGGATCGAGGGCATTATATTCGACATCGGCGCTGGCTGTCGCACCGAGGAGTACCATACAGGTCTGGTTGCCGTCATCCTCGTCGTCCACGGCAGTTACCGTGATATTGTGCTCTTTGTTCCAGTCGGCATTGGCGATGGTAAGGGTGCTTGCAGAGAGGGTACACTCGTTGTTGTCCGTAGCGATCGTCGTGATAGTGACATCGCTGCCGCCTGTCGGCTGGGTACCCAGTTTGATACTGAAGACCGCTGTCCCCTGTGGTTCGTATACGGTGAGAGCTGTCGGTGTGACGGTGATACCCGGCACATCGTTATCGACCGTGGTGACGGTGACGGTCTGATCAGCCAATGGATCGTAGGTATCGTCACTGCTGCCGTCGTTGACAGAGACGGTGATATCGGTACTCTGGTTGCCGTCTGCTACCGCATCGTCGACACCTGTGACGGTCACGCTCTGTGCAGTGTCCCAGTTGGCAGCAGTAAAGGTGAGCGATGATTTGTTGACCGTCGCTTCGGCCGTATTGCCACTGCTTACTGAGAGGACGACATCACTTCGCGGTTTGCTTGTAAGAACCACGGTGAAGCTGTCGGTCGTACCCGATTCATTGACGCTTGCCGTGGTCTTGGAGAGGGTGAATCCTGAGGTGTCGTCATCGGTGATCGTACCTTCTCCCTGGTTGTCGCTGATCGTCGCATTGGAGCTGGGCGAAGAGAGGTACAGATAGAGGCTCTCCCCCGTACCCTCGTCATATTGGTCGCCGTTGATCGTGACACTGACGCTCTGTGCCGTATTGCTGCCTGCCGGGAATGTCACGGTGCCTGATTTGGAGACATAATCGCTGTCTGCCGTGGTAGCGGTATTGTTCGCCGTAGCGTAATCGACCGTTACCGCATCCTTGGCAGGGTGCGAGAGGCTCACCGTGAAGCTGAGCGTCGTCGTACCGCTGTTCCCCTCTGTTACCGACGGGTCATTGACCGAGATGGTCGGTTTGGATTCGTTATCGACCAGTGTGGCGGTGGCCGATGCGGTAGTGATCGTACTCTTGCTCACGCTCGAGATCGTCGCGGTGATCGATTCGTTCCCCTCGTAGACATTGTCATCTTTGGTGGTGAGGGTGATCACAGCAGTGCTTTGGCCGTTGGCTATGGAGAAGGTGCTGCCGCTTGTGTTGTAGTCCGTACCGTTGGTCGCCGTTCCTGTGTAAGCAATACTTCCGCTGATATTCGCCCCGCTGCTGTTGGCAGGGGTGAGGGTGACGGTGAAGAGGCTATCGGTCGAAGGTTCTGCGCCGTCCGTTGTCTTGGTGATAGCTACATTGTAGTTGAGCGTCGTGAAGCTGCCGCCTGATACGGTACTCTTGTTCCCTGCGCCATCGGTCGCTGCGAAGTAGTAATAGTAGGTCGTCGCAGGGGAGAGGGTCGAGAGAGCGAACGGCTGGAGCGCCCCACCCGTGACAGCGCTGCTGTCTGAAGTAAACGCTGCTGCACCTGTACCGTCCTTGCCTGCGATCACCTGGTCTGCGCTCGGGGTCGTTGCGCTCGTACTGACGACATAGTAGAGGGTTCCATTCTCGCTGGACTGCGACTTTATCGTCGCGGTGGTCTGGTTGATGTCGCTGTGGGTTGTGGAGCTAAGGGTCGGTACCGCTCCATCCTTGTTTACCGTATCGGTCGCATCGCTCCCTTTGTTCCCTGTGGGGTCGGTAAGGGTGAGGGTCAGGGTCAGGGTACCGTCGCTGAGGGATGAGAGATCGATACTGCCGATCGTCTGGGTTGCCGATGTCACGGTTCCGCTGCCTGTAACGGCCGTAGTAGCCCCGTCGGTATCGTCTATGGAGTAGTGATAGGTCGTCCCG
>QKDN01000035.1 GCA_003252535.1 Campylobacterota bacterium
GTGAAATTTCACGGAATGGATAAAGAGAACTTCAATTTACATCTTAAAGAGTGCGAGTTCAGGTTCAATAATAGAGGTGAAGATTTGTATAAACTGCTACTCAGAATCTTCAGGAATGAACCTCTAAACTAGTCAAGCCCCTATCATATAATAAAGCCATAATTGGACGACTATATTGATAATAAAAAAATGGTTGTTCAAATGGTGCAAGTGCAATTACAAATGGTTTATTTTTTACATGTTCTAATTGAGAATAGCTATCCTTATATTTTTTATATTTACTAAATATGCCATTAGATAAACGTATCATAGAGTACCTATTTGCTTCATTCATGTTATTTTGATAATGTTCGTAAGCTTCAGAATTTAAAATATTAGCTAGAGGTTCTTCTTTTTCCCACTCATTTGGTCTTTCATCATTAGCTTTATTTGCGGTAGTGGCTTCAACAATAATATCTATTCCATTTGAGTTTAAGATAAAATCTGGACTAGCATAATTCCAATTAAAACTAAAACTATAATCTGTAAAAAGTTTATAAAGGTATATCTCCCAAAAACAAGTATTAAAAGTTGTTTGAAATTCTTTTACAAACTTATTATCTCTATCAGGAAAACCTTCGCACCATGATTCTAATCTTTTTCTATCTTTTTCTAAATTCATTCCAATTGGAATAAAATCTGAATCTGATTGTTTTTTCATAACTGCTTTAAAATTAGGATGAAATTTTTGTTCTTCTACTTGAGGTATAAATAAATTCATTGTAGTCCTTTTAATTTATAAATATCTAATTATTGAATTCTCTATGTCATATATATTTTTTCTCGTTTACAATTGCATTGTGGAATGCATAAATGTCCCCAAAGTGTATTTGAAAACAAGAGGATTGAACCATTGATTTATTAATTATTCTAAACTTCTTTATTCATTTGATAACTTCTCATCAAGCTTCACATCCACATTCGTAAATGGATTTTGCATCGTAATATCCCCATTGGGAAGCTGAAAATACAATATACCATTTTTGCTATAGACATTGGGTACTCCATTTTCCAAGCTCTTTTTTTGTGCTTCTCGTACAGCATTGTTTCCTATGGTTTGGATTAGGTTTTTAGTGATTGCTGGTTTCATCGGTATCCTTTAAAAACTGTTGGTATTTTTCGTTATCAAATATTTGATTTTTATCGGCAATGGCTTCAAATATCTCATTGGAGTTGTAATAGATACTCCAATCATGGACTAAATCTTTGTAAAGATGCTCAAACATATTTTTGCTTCGATAAAATCTTCTAATAATGTCTTGAGTAGGTACATGGTGACCACCATTTCGCACTCTATTTTCGACTCTTAAAATATTGGTTTGAGGATTTTCAAGAAAGAGATAAATAAGTACAGTATAAAAATCCAATGCTTTGGCTTTTTGAATATATTTGGCAAGATATTTACCTGAAAGTGTGGTCTCAACTACAAAGGATTCATTGAGAGTTAGATTCTTTTCAAACTCTTCAAAAAATATCTTTCCCGCTTTGATTTTGTATTTTGTGATATCATCTTTGTCTAGCTCTTTGGCTATCTCATCGGCATTGATAAAATAGAGATCATTGATTTGGGAAAATGATTTAGCAAAGGTTGTCTTACCACTACCATTTGCACCTGCTACGATATACAAGGTTTTCACGCTATTTTATCCTCACAATCCCATCGGTATCTATAGCCAATTCGCGCGTGAGCGTGACACGATTATCTGACTGGGCTACCAAACTATCAAGCATGGCAAGCTGCTCTTTTACTTTTTGGGACCTATTATCAGGGTTTTGAGGCATGGAAGGCCGCTCTTTGGATGGATGGTGGATGATCACATCATCTTTGAGATGCGATAAGAGATAGATGATATTATCATAAGCACTCTCTTTGACATCGATACTAAGTGAGATCATTATCGAATCTCCTTTCTTCTAAACTGAACAATTATATCCAATTCCGAATAATTTCCCAATGCTTCACTCCCTGATCCCACCACACGCCAGCTCCGGTACCTGGACACTTTCAGTCTCATTTAAGATGCAAATCGTAGGTTTGGCACCGCCAAACGCCGCGGACAAAAATTGAAAAATTGGAATGTATTTTGTTCAGAAGATATCGCAGCTCGTCACCCTCGGATCACGATGCGATACCCTGTATTGTTTGGCAGTGCCAAACCTACAAAAATGAAGAATAGTCCCCAGCCCCTCAGAAAGGCCGGGCATTTACGGAGAGCGGTGCGGTCGGGTTACTGACCGAGACCGAAGACATTGGAGAGGGTGTTGATGTAGTTGAAGTAGCCCACGATCGCTACCGCTTCGACCACCTCGTTCTTCGTCCACCCCAGGGCGAAGAGATGATCGAGGTCTTCCTGCATGATCTTGTAGTTGTCCTTTTGCGCGGCTCTGATACAGAAGCGGAGGAGTTCCTTCTCCCGCTCCTCGACATCCATCACATCGATACCGCCCAGGATCGCCTCGATCTTCTCATCGCTGAGCCCCAGCATCCTGGCGATGTTCTTGTGGACGCCGATACACATCTTGCAGCTGTTCTCCTTGGAGATCAGGAGGGCGATAGCCTCCTTGATATCATACGAGAGATAGGTCTGGTCGAGGAGATAGGTCTGCACCATCCTGTCGGTGGCGAAATATATCTTCTCATCGGTCGCGAGGAGCTTGAATATCTCTCCCAGACTCCCCGTCTTCTCCATGATAGGACGCGCCTTCTCCTGGATACCGCTGCTCATCTCCTCGAATTCCGGTAGCTCTATATATGCCATGTCTGTTGCTCCTTTTTGGTGTAGATCATCTATAATGTAAAGTTGTACTTTATGTTCTGAATTATATGATATAATGCTTAGGTAAAGTTGAACAGGATAACGAATGAAATACAAAATATCTGACCTGGTAGAAAAAACCTCCGTTCCCAAGTCCACGATCCTCTACTATATCAAGGAGGGGCTCCTCCCCCAGCCGGAGATCATCAAGTCCAATGTCCACCGCTACAGCCGCGAGCACCTCGAACTGATCGAGTACATCGTCTATATGAAAAAACACTTCAACATCAGCAACGAAGAGCTCAAGAACAAACTCCGGCACAGAAACCAGTCCCTCTCGACATCATCTAGCATGATCGCGCCGCTGATGAACACCCTCAGCGCAGCATCCCTCGACAGCAGACACTACACGAAGGAGGAGTTCATACGGGAATTTACGGTAGATAGGGAGCTCCTGGAGCGGCTGCTAGAGGACGAGATCGTCATGCCGGTAGATGACGACGACTTCACCGAGAAAGACGCCTCGATCGTCAGGCTGGTCAACTACTACAACGAAGTGGGGATCGAGTACGAGATACTCAAGCTCTATGTCTTCCACGCCAAAGCCCTCAGTATGCTCGAGCACAAGATGCAGACCCAGCTCTGCCTCCTCCGCAACGACGACAACTTCAACACCCTCTGGAAGATCGTCTTCGAAACCCTCTTCAACGCCAAAGAGTATATCTTCAACAGGCAAACTTACAGATCGTTTTATACCACATTGAAAAACGAACTCACAAAACAGCTCTAAGGTGGAATCCCCTACAATATCGTAAAGTTTGACTTTACGATATTACAGATCACAGGAGACCGACATGACAAGATCAACCCTGGGAGCCGCGCTGTTCCTGATACTCTTCGGCAACGCACTCAATGCGGCAGAACGCTACGACGGCAAGGCTTACGGCGTCGTCAACAACCTTTGCGGTTCGTGCCACGGGATACCGTTCCACCTCACCAAGATCAAAGACGATGACGAGTGGAAAGAGTACTTCCAAAACGAAAAGAACCTCATCGACTCGCACAAAGGCAAACCCGAAGCCCTCAAAAGCATCCAGTCCAAAAAGTTCGTCTATTTCAAAAAGAGGATCGTGAAGTTCTTCATAGAGAATTCCAAGTATTCCGGCAAGGTTCATGGATGTGACGCAGACTTCTGCGGCGTACACAACTAAGCAGCGGGCGTCCGCCCAGCTGGTCAGGCATCGTCCAATAAGTCTTTGTTCCTCGCCTCATCGAATTTGGCTTTCATCGTGGGATTGCCGCGGGTCAGTTTCTTGATCGTGACATCCTGTGCCTTGTCGTTGGCGAGACGGAGGTTGTTATTGACCCCCAAGAGCGCCTCTTTGGTCTTTTGGAGGTGGCTGATCGATTTGTCGATCTCGTCGATGGCTGACTGGAACTTTCGTGAGGCGAGGTCGTAGTTCCTCGCAAATGCCGTCTTGAACTGTTCGAGATTGTCCTCGAAGTTGGTGATATCGATGGTTTGGGCTTTGACGACCGCAAGCTCCCTCTTGTACTCGAGCGACTTCATCGAGGCATTGCGCAGGAGCGTGATCATCGAGATGAAGAACTGCGGGCGGATCACATACATCTTGGGGTAGCGGTAGGAGACATCGACGATCCCGGAGTTGTAGAGTTCGCTCTCGGATTCGAGGAGGGAGACGAGGATGGCGTATTCGCACTTCTTTTCGTTGCGGTCTTTGTCGAGCTCTTTGAAGAAATCCTCGTTCTTTTTCTTGGTAGCAGTCGTATCGTTCTCATTCTTCATCTCGAACATGATCGAGACGATCTCCGTACCCGCTTCGTCGAAGTCCCTGAAGATATAGTCCCCTTTGCTCCCGCTCCTCGCATCGTTGTCCTTTTCGAAATACGCCCGTGGGAATGCCGTCGCCCGGATACGGTTGAACTCCGTTTCGCAGTGCTGTTCGAGGGTCTCGCCGACCATTTTGGTAGAGAGACGCGCCTTCATATCCTTGAGCCTCTCGATGGCGTCATCCCTGTCCTTGATCTGCGTCTCGTACTTGTCCCGGAGCGACTGTTCGGAGAGCTGCTTTTCGAGTTCGATCTGTTTGAGCCCGTTCTTGAGCTCGTCCCGTTCTTTCTCCACACGGCCGACCGCTTCGTTGATAGCGAGTTTCTGTACCGTTTCGTGATTATTGAGCTTTGCTTTCAGTTCCTGTATCTGTGCGTCCTTCGCCGCACTGATCTCCTGTAGCTCTCTTGCGAGTTTCGCTTCGGCCAGACTCAATGCAGATGCGTTGTTCTGCCTCGCCTGTTCGAGTTCATTGAGCAGTGTATCACGCTGTTTCTCTACCGCGCTGAGCGCCTGGGTGACGGCGAGTTCCTTATCGGTCTCGCCTGCGGCGAGCTTCGCTTTGAGCGCGGCGATCTCGGCTTCCTTCGCGGCGGCGGATTCCATCATCTGCCTGCCGATCTTCTCTTCGGCCAGCGCGACGGCATTGCGCTTCTCATTCTCCGCCAGCTCCAGCCTCTCGTGCAGCTGCTTCTCGAACTCGCTGTCGCGAACCTGCTTGAGGATATCCGCATAACCCGCCTCGTCGATCTTGAACGCCTTCCCGCAATGGGGACAGATGATCTCTTGCATAGTGAACCTTTGTATTGAAATAGACTTCCTGCAAAATTATAAGCGAAGCGCTCAGACCAACGGGAGGATTTGCCGCTGAGACTATAGTTTTGCAGGAGGTCTAATAGAAGCGATAATTTCGCCGCGAAAATCTGGATGAATCGTAGCATAAAAATATCGAATTCCAAAGAGGGTTTTTGATGGAAAAACGGGTGAAGACCGTAGGTTCGATTTTATCGAACGAATGTTACAAATAATCGAATAATATTCCTTATGCGGAATTAGTGTTCGATGAGATCGAACCTACAGGAAGACGGGATAGCCAAGGCTATCCCAGGTGCTGGAGCACCTCTTTGTGGGTGATGATGATGCCGTCGTGGTCAGCGAGGAGCTGGTCTCCGTTGCGGAAGTCGACACCGCCGAAGTGGAGCTCCACATCCCTCTCGCCAGGGTGCTTGTCGTGGTACTTTCTCGCGCAGGTGCCCAGCGCCCAGAGCCCCACGGGGATGGTGCTCGTGATGCTCGTATCGCGGACGAAGCCGTTGACGAGGATCCCTTTCCAGTGGTTCTGCTGGGCCAGTTTCATGAGGTTCTCCCCCACTACGGCGTAGAAGGCCGCATCCACATCGACCACCGCGATACGCCCGTGTCCCTCTTCGCGGAGCATGGCGATCAGGTCGGTATTGTCCTTATCGATCCTGATGGTCGCGATCACCCCGTGGCATTTGACCGCCCCGCCGTAGCTTTTGAAGTCATGGCTGAGCACCTGAACGTCGTCTCTGTGTTCGTCACAGATATCTGCTGTAAAAAATGGCATATTCCCTCCTTTATTCGCTTTTGCCGAAGAACCTGTAGAAGAATCCCTTGATGCTTTTCTGCGGGGTTCTCGAGAGCACCAGGTCACCCTGCTCGGCATCCTTGGTCACGGTCGAACCTGCTGCGATCATGACATCGTCGGGTATCCTGACCGGGGCGACGAGCTGCGTGTCACTGCCGACGAAGACATTCTTGCCGATGAAGGTCTGGTGCTTGGCCTTGCCGTCGTAGTTGCAGGTGATGACCCCCGCGCCGATATTGCTCCCCTCCCCTATAGTCGAGTCGCCGAGGTAGGAGAGGTGGCCTGCTTTGACACCCTTGAGGGTCGATTTCTTGACCTCTACGAAGTTGCCGATGTGTGTATTGGTAAGCTTGCTCTGGGGGCGGATACGCGCCATCGGGCCGATGTCGCTGTCATGGATGACAGAGTCCTCAACGACGCTGTTACTCTTGATATGGGAGTTGATGATCTGGGCATAGCCGTGGATCGCCACGCCGCTCTCGATCTCGCACTCCCCCTCGAAGGTCGCGCGGCAGTCGATGTAGATGGTATCCGGGAGGTGCATGATGACGCCGTCGCGCATCAGCTGCTCCTTGATCCTCCGCTGCATGATCACCTCGGCATGGGCGAGGTCGAGCTTGGAGTTGACCCCCTTGAACTCCTCTTCGGGGACACTGATGGGGTGTACCTCTTTGCCGTCCTCCACCGCCATCGAGACGATATCGGTGAGGTAGTACTCCTTCTGGGCGTTGTTGTTCTCGAGCAGCGGGATATAGCGCTCGAGCAGGTCGCGTCTGACGAGGTAGATGCCGGCATTGACCGATTTGATGAGCTTCTGCTCTGGGGTGCAGTCCTTCTCCTCGACGATCCCTACGACGCTCATATCCTCGATGATGACGCGGCCGTACCCGCTGGAGTCACGGAGCCAGATGACACTCATATTGATATCCGCACCTGCGGAAGTGAGCTTGTCAAGGCTCTCACGGGTGATGAGGGGCATATCGCCGTTGAGGATCAGCACCTTGTCATGCCTGCATGACACCCCCATCATCGCCCCGCCCGTGCCGGGATAGTTGACAGCGTCCTGGTAGACGAAATTGAGCCCGTCGTAGTTCTCCTCGATCTTCGCCTGTATCTTCTCCGCCTGATGGTAGAGGACGACAGTGACATCGTCGCTCATCTCTCTGGCAGCATCGATCGTATGGAAAAGCATCTCTTTGCCCGATACCTTGTGGAGTACTTTGGGAGTATCGGACTTCATACGGGTCCCCTGACCGGCAGCTAAAATAACGACGGAGATTGACATAGTGTATACCTTGGATTATGAGTTTCAAAAATAGTCGCAATTATATCCAAAGGATACTAAAGCCCAAAGTTCAAAACTAGAGAGAGCTTTTGGCAAAAGTTTTGTACAATACCCTCTGATTTTGACAGAAGGATTGACAGTGCATTGCAAACATATGGGTGAATGCGGCTCGTGTATACTCTACGACCGCAGCTACGAGGAGATGCTGGAGGAGAAAGGGAAAACGCTCGGTTCGCTCCTGGCCCCTTTCTACGACCGTGAGATAGCACTCTTCGATTCGCCGACCGGGCACTACAGGGCCAGAGCCGAGTTCCGCATCTGGCATGATGGGGAGAAGATATCCTACGCCATGGGCAATATCGCCAGGAAGGGGGCGGTGACGATAGAGATGTGCCCCAAAGTGATCGAACCGATCGAGTCGCGCATGTGGCGGCTCCTCGAGACCCTCGAAGCCTCCGAGATACTCCGTGAGCGGCTCTTCGGCGTGGAGTTCCTCGCGAGCACGGGCGATGATGTCCTCGTCACCCTCCTCTACCACAAACCCCTCGGCGATGCGTGGCAGGAGGCGGCAAAGGGGCTCGAAACCTCCTTCGGTATCTCTCTCATCGGTCGCAGCCGCAAGCAGAAGATCGTATTCTCCCGCGACTTCATCACCCAGACCAGTATCATCGACGGCCGCGAGGTCTCCTACCGCCAGTACGAGGGGGGATTCACCCAGCCCAACCCATTCGTCAATGTCAAGATGATCGAGTGGGCGATAGCGCAGGTGAATACCATCGACCCATCCCAAAGGGGCGACTTCCTCGAAGCCTACTGCGGACTGGGGAACTTCACCATCCCTCTCTCGAAATATTTCGACAAAGTACTGGCGACAGAGATATCCAAGAGCTCCATCAAGGCGGCGCTGGAGAACTGTGATCTGAACGGCGTGAGCAACATCGACTTCATCCGCCTCTCCTCCGAGGAGATGACCCAGGCGCTCCGTAAAGAACGCGAGTTCAACAGGCTCAGGGATGTCGACCTGGACTCCTACGACTTCGGCGTCGTCCTTGTCGATCCACCACGCGCCGGGCTCGATGCCGCGACCGCCGAGCTGATCAAAGGCTTCGAGCATATCGTCTATATCTCGTGCAACCCCAACACCCTCGCACGCGACCTCGAGACCCTCACCCTCACCCACGAGGTGCGGAGCGCCGCCCTCTTCGACCAGTTCCCCTACACCCACCACATGGAAAGCGGGGTGTTCCTGGTGCGGAAGGGCTGACGCGCCTTTTCACGGTATTTCAACATTTGATCTCAAGTTCAAAAAGGCTAAGATCGTAGAGCTTAGAGCATAGAGCAAATGAAAGAATTAGTACTTGTTTGAAGCTCTTGGCTCTCAGCTCTCAGCTCTTTGCCAATAGAAGACTTAAACTTGAAGTACTGTACGCCTGTTTATGTTTGATTGACATATTTGCTATACAATAAAATAATTCAAAATATAAGGTAGAGAGAATGTTTAAAAGACTCATATTCGCTATTGCGCTCCTCACGCTTACTATCGAAGCCAAGGACTATTCGCAGGAGCCTGCGGTACAGAATTTCATCAACGAGATGGTCGCCGATCACAAATGTGACCGGAGCCGGCTGATGAAAGTATTCTCCAGGGCAAACTTCTCCAGGAAAGCCCTCGCAGTCTATGTCAAGTCGTTGCGCCCTGTCGTCCATCCCAGGAAGAACGCACCGAGATCTACCATGGGGCCCTGGGACAGGTATGAGGCGTGGCTCCTCAAAGAGTCCCGCGTCAAGAAAGGGGTCGACTATATCAAGCGCCACTCCAGGGCCTTCGAGCTCGCCCACAAACGCTACGGTGTAGCCCCCGAATACATCGCGGCGATCATCGGGATAGAGAGCTACTACGGCAAGAACACCGGCAAGTTCAACGTCCTCGACACCCTCACTACCCTCTCGTTCGAGCCGAACCGCAGGCAGAACTTCTTCCGCAAGGAGCTCAAAGAGTACCTGCTGATGGCCAAAAGAGAAGGGTTCGACCCCACGACGATGAACGGTTCTATCGCCGGGGCTATCGGACTGGGACAGTTCATGCCGAGCACCTGCAAATCGTTCGCGGTGGATTTCGACCGCAACGGCAAAAGAGAGATGGATGAGGACGAGGACGCCATAGGGAGCATCGCCTACTACTTCAGCCGCCACGGATGGAGGGGCAACGAAGATGTGGCGGTGCGTGTCTCATACGAAGGGACCAGATATGACGGCAAGAAAACAGGGTTCAAGCACAAACACTTCAGAGCCAATCTCAACGGCATAGAGCCCAAAGAGGAGTTCAACTACTCCGGCCCCGTCCACCTCATCAAGCTCAAACGCTACAGCTACGACGAGCTCTGGTACGGCGCGAAGAACTTCTACGTCATCACCCGCTACAACCACAGTGACTACTACGCGATGGCGGTCTACCAGCTCGCCCAGAAGATCAAAGAGAGATATGAGAAAGAGAGATCGGGAGGAAGCATCTTCGGGTTGTGATCTGCTTCCTCGCACCCCGCAGGATTTTGGAATCGATGGCTTCAGCGACGCCAAATAGAAGCACTTTCACAAGAACAACGATCTTTCTGCATCCTGCATTTGCTTTTTCGGGACTGAAGTCGCCGACTCCTTCTTAACTCACTACTTCAGATACTGTGCCGGGAACCCTGCCGGGACAGGCTGTCCCAGCCTGATATGCACCTCTTCGCTCTCTTTGCTACGGTAGAGCTGGTAGGGGACGTAGATGAACCTCGCCGATATCTTCTTATCCAACTGGCTTCGCTCCTCGAGGTGAAGCTGGATGCAGTGGTCCATATCGGTACGGTAGCGCTCGGGCATCGTCGCGTCGACGGCGATGACGAGAATATCGATATTACCCTCTCTGACCCTCTGCGTGAGGCTGTCCTCAAGGAGAGCATAGCTCTCTTTGGCATCGATAGCGCGATTCTCAATCGTGCGGAGCAGGCCGTCGCTCCCTATGGTGAACATGAAAGGGCTGAAGGTATGTTCTCTGATCAGTGATGCCTGGGCCTTGTTGACCGCTTTTTCCAGCAGCTCGAAGGCTTTCTGGTCAAGTTCTTCCTGTGTCATTGTCGCTCCTTAGCGGAATTTGTCCGTGCGTGACGGGTCGGTGAGCTCTTTGAGGATCGGTGTGACCCTGGCTGCGATACCCAGCTTGTTGAGGTAGATCACGTAGTTGGTGAGGACCTTCTTGCCGTATTCTCTCGCTTCGTCATTGGGGACCCTCTCGATGCTCAGATAGGGCTCGTATTTCCCTTCCCTGAACAGGTTGCCCTTCTCCAGCATCCTCCGGGTGAACCCTATCCCGCCGTTGTAGGCGTATGCGATGAAGAGAGGATTGTAGAGATAGGTCGTGAGGTAGTCGAGGTGGTGGTCGGCATAGATGATGGCACGACGGGGGTTGAAGATATCGTCGTAATCGATCCTCTCACCGAGCTCCTTGGAGACATGGTCGATCAGGAACGGCATGAACTGCATCAGCCCGAGCGCGAAAGAGCGTGAGACAGCAGCAGGGACGAAGCGGCTCTCCTGACGGGCGATAGCGTAGATGAGCGCCTGACGCTCCTTGGGGAACCGCTGCATCACGTCGCGGTAGGGCATAGGGAAATAGTGTTTCTTATGCTTGGAGATATTGGTCTGGATATAGCTGTAGACCCCCACCGTCTCGTCGCTCTCCAGCGATTCCGCCAGACGGTTGAGATCGAACCCGTGGCCGTAGATGCGGTTCTTGATCACTGCCCAGTGGATCGGATTCTGACTGTCGAAGCCGCTGATATCCTTCCTGGGGAGCTTGGGGGTGATGATGGGGGGATAGGGGGCATGGAGGATATCGCGGGCGGCAAGGGCGTAGAGATTGACATCGTTCGCCTGGACGATCCGCTTGAGATACCCCTCCTTGCCCGTGATCTGGTATATCCAGAAGCTTGCCTGGTCGATCGCCTCCTGCTTCCCTCCCCTCCTTCTCGCCTGCTCGAAATAGTCAGCGGCTACCTGAAGATTGCCGTTGCGCAGGGCATCCATTGCGATCGAGCTGAGCGTCTCGGCGGTCAGCTTGTTGTTGGATGCCGGGGGATAGTAGAGGGAATAACGGAGGTTGGGATAGTTCTCGCTGAGGATGAGCTTGATACTCTCGTTGAATCCCGGGTCGGTGGTAAGCTGCTGGTAATGTTCCCGTGAGAGGATACGGTCGAAGTATTTCCGCTTGGCCTTCCCGCACTGGTTGAAGACAAAGCACTGCACATAGGGCTCCTGGCGGCTCCAGTCGAAGAACGGATCGGCAGACTGGAAGATGGTCTTGAGCCTGGTCGATTTGATACGCCACTGCTCTTTGGATAACTCCAGCTCTTTTTCATGTTTTTTCCGCTCGACTTCGTTGCCGATATAGACCGGTTTTTTCCTCAGCGCAACATTGGGGAGCATCCCGGTCCTGGCCTTGTATGCCTCCTGGAGCTTGAGGTTGATGGCATTGGCCTCCCCGATCACCGCCTGCGCTTCGGCTGCGGTGGTGGAGGGCTGCATCAGGAAACGCCAGATATAGTAGTCCTTCTCCACGCTCTGCGGCATGGAGTGTATCTGTCCGTATGAGAAGCTCTTCGCCTGCGCAACGATCAAAAGGCTCGCGAAAAGCAGTAGGAGGCGTCCCATCTTATCCCATCAGCGAAGTGAGCATCAGCGTATCGATGAACTGAAGTCCAAGGATGATCACGATAGGCGAAAGGTCGATCCCCGATATCACCACGAAAGGGAGTATCCGTCTCACCCATCTGAACGCAGGATCGGTGAGCTTGCGGATCGCCTGGACGATCTGGTTGTAGGGGTCGGGATTGATGAAGCTCATCAGGGCAGCGATGATGATAAGCCAGATATAGGCATTGATCAGCGTGTGAACAAGCTGAACGATTGAGATGACGAGTGGATTCATGAAGCGATCTCCAGTATGTAAGATTTGATATATGGATAGATGTCTCCCGGCTCGGGGCCCTCTTCCGTGCCTGTGAGGAGGAGACGGAGCGGTACGGTGAGCGCTTCGCCGCTCAGTCCGCTCTTCTGCGCGATATGAGCCTGTAGCTCGTCGAAGGTCCTGAAAGGTTTGGCATCGAAGATGATATCCGATATGATCTTCATCTGCCCGCCATACTCCCCGCTCATATCCTTGGGGGAGAAGATCGCCTTGATCTTCGGCTCGATCTCGGAGATGGTGCTTGCCTCACCCAGGTAGAGCTTCGCCAGCATCCCGATATCGGCATCGGCGAAACCGAATACGGAAGAGAGCTTCTTGTCATCCATCATCCTGATATGTTCGCGGTTGCTATGTCTGAGCTGCTCGAGATCGAACTGTATCGGCGAACGCGATATCTTCGCCGGATCGAACCACATGAGCGCTTCGGGGAGGGTGAATACCTCTTTTGGCGTCTCACTGCCGAGCGCGATGAGATAGTTGAGGATCGCGTCGGGGAGGAAGCCCTGGGAGAAGAGCCACAGTAGGGAGCCTGCATCATCGTCACCGCTGATCTTCACTCCGTCATTGTTGAGGATATTGGGGAGGTGGAGATAGAGTGTAGGGGTCTCGTAGCCAAGGAGCTCCTTGATATATTCCTCTCTGAGGGTGCTGCCCATCTCATCCTCGTCGCGGATGACCGTATCGATACCGCCGAGCATATCGTCGCAGGCAGTGGCGAAATCGTGTGTCGGTATACCGTTCGCATCGAGAATCACGAAGCTCTCCACTTCACCCGGAGCCGCAGTGATCTTCCCCCTGATCATATCCTCGACCGTGACGGGTTTTGCGGGGCTCACGACCCTGAGGACGAATGGGGTCTTCTCCTCTTTGAGCTTCGCCAGTTCCCCGCTGGACATAGCGCCGCAGTCGCCGCTGCACTTCTCGCCGGGACAGGTACAGATGAACGCTTTCTGCTCCTCGAGGAGCCTGATCGCGAGGGTCTGGTGGATATGGAAACTCTCGCTCTGATCCTTCCGCTGGTCATGCTTGAGGGCGAACTTCTCGAGGATCAGCATGATCTCCTCGTCCATGCCAGGGATATTGCGCGCTTTGTCGGTATCCTCGATACGGACAATGAACGGCTTGTGCTGCTGCTGTGCGACGATATAGCTGAGTACCGCGACACGAAGGGAGCCTATGTGCATATCACCTGTAGGCGAGACTGCAAATCGTAACATCTATACTCCAGATTGGGTGGTTGTTTCGGACACCTTTGCAAACTATTCCTGTACTCCAAAAGGGAGTGCGACAAGCCATGCGCCCACCCATGAAATGGGCGCTTGCGTTCGCATGGCGCCGGAGCGCTCGCTTTTGGAGCAGGTTTTCAGATGTGTCCTTTTAGAATTTGTATTATAGGGAAAATTTCTAAAAGAGGGCTCAAAGAGCATCATGAAGCGCTGTAAAGCTCCACTTCATGATCGATCTTTTCGAAAAGTGCATCCCTCGCCGTCTCGAGATCATACCTGTTTTGCAGATTCATCCAGAACTCGGCGCTGTTACCGAAAAATTTGCCGAGTCTGAGGGCTGTATCGGCAGTAATGGCTCTTTTTTGGTTGACTATCTCGTTGATGCGTCGGGGTGTGACATGGAGACCCCTGGCAAGTGCGTTCTGACTCAGCCCCAGAGGCTCCATGAACTCTTCGTACAGTATCTCTCCTGCGTGTATCGGTGCTATCTTTTCCATCATTTTTCCTAGTGGTAATCCACGATCTCGACATCGACTGCCGATCCGTTCTCCCAGACAAAACAGATGCGGTACTGCTTGTTGATCCTGATACTGTACTGCCCCTCTCTGTCACCCGAAAGTTTTTCGAGCCTGTTGGCAGGCGGTATACGAAGATCGTCAATATCTATAGAAGCATCGATCATCAGGAGCTTTTTATAGGCTGCTTTCTGGATATCATGCGGCAGCTTTTTGGACAGCTCTCTCTGAAATATCTTCTGTGTCTCTTTGCATCTGAAACTCTTTATCATACGGCAGTATATCACATATGTCGTTATATGTAAAGAAAAAAGCGCTCAGGTCTTTTCACAACCGAACCTGTAAAAGCTATATCCTACTCCAAAAGCGAGTGTGACAAACCATGCGCTAAACCCATGAAATGGGCACTTGCGTTTGCATGGCGCAGGAGCGCTCGCTTTTGGAGCAGATTATGGAGATACCCTACAGATTCTTCAGGCTCAGCCCCACTTTCTGCTTTTCGATATCGACCGCCGTCACCTCGATCTGCGGGAGGTACTGGTTGACCGAGAGGACTTCGAGGGGATGGGCGATTCGCTGGGCGCTCATCTGCGAGATATGGATGAAGCCGTCGTTCTTGAGTCCGATATCGACGAAGGCACCGAAGTCGGCGATATTGCGCACCACACCCGAGACGATGCTCCCCTCTCTGAGCTCCCTGATATCGGTGAGATCGTCCTTGAACGGGATGGCGGGGAGCTCGCTGCGCGGGTCGAATCCCGGCTTGGCTAGTTCCTTGAGGATATCCCTGAGGGTCTCCTCCCCCACTTCGAGCTCTTTTGCGAGAGACCTGATATCGGAGGTGTCGGTTCGCTTCTGAAGTTTGGCGGCGACACCGTAGCTCTCAGGGTGGATGCCGGTATTGTCGAGCATACTCTCCCCCTCGCGTATACGGATGAAGCCCGCCATCTGCTCGTAGGCTTTGGCACCGAGCCCCTTGACTTTGAGGAGCTCCTTCTTGGCATGGAAGGCGCCGTGGCTTTGACGGTAGTCGATAATGCTTTTGGCAAGCTTCGGCCCGACACCCGCGACGAAGGCGAGGAGCGAGGCAGAGGCGGAATTGATATCGACACCGACACGGTTGACGAGGTCCTCCACCCCCTCGTGGAGCTTGCGCTCGAGGAGCTTCTGGTCGACATCGTGCTGGTACTGCCCGATCCCCAGCGACTTTGGATCGATCTTGACCAGTGTCGCCATGGGGTCGCGCACCCGCCCCGCTATCGAGATCGCCCCGCGTACCGTCACATCGAGGTCTGGGTACTCCTCGGCGGCGACCTTGGATGCGGAGTAGACCGACGCCCCCGCTTCCGAGACGACGGTGTATTTGAGCCTGCTCTCAAGCTCACCGTTGAGACGGGCGAAGAACTCCTGCGTCTCCTTGGAGGCAGTGCCGTTGCCGATCGCCACGCCGCCGATATCGTACTTTTTGACCAGATCGAGCACCTTCCTGCGCGACCCCTCGTAGTCGCTTCTGGGCGGCGTGGGGTAGATGACGCTCTCGTCGAGATAGGTGCCGTTCTCATCGATCACCGCGAGCTTGCACCCGCTCTTGAATCCGGGATCGACCCCGAGGAGCACTTTTCCCGTCACCGGCGGGGTCATAAAGAGCTGCGCGAGATTCTTACCGAATACCCCGATAGCAGCCAGATCGGAGCGCTCCTTGAGCGCCGCGAAGACCTCCCGCTCGATGGAGGGGAAGAGCAGCCGCTTGAACCCGTCGCGGTAGGCGTCGAAGAGGAGCTCGCGGGAGCTCCCCATATGGTCGCGTATCCTGTAGCGGCGCAGTGTCGAGAGGTAGCGCTCGCTGTCGATGGTGATCCTGACGGTGAGCTCCTTCTCCTTCTCCCCGCGCTTGACTGCGAGGTAGCGATGAGAGGGGATCGAGGCGACCCGTTCGCTGTGGCTTTTGTAGTTCCTGTAGACCCCTTTCTCATCGAATCCTTTGGCGGCCTTCACCTCGATGGTGCCATACTTGAGGGTCATCTCGCGGATGATAGTACGCTCCTTCGGTGAGTCGCTGTAGCGCTCGGCGATGATATCCTGCGCCCCGGCGATCGCCTCGTCGACGCTTTTCACATCGCCCTTGACAAATCCCCTGGCATAGCTGCGAAACGCCTCCAGCTCCATTTTCCCAGACTCGAGACGATCCGCCAGCGGTTCGAGCCCCTTTGCCATCGCCGCAGAGGCGCGGGTATTGCGCTTCTCCTTGTAGGGTCTGTAGATATCTTCGAGCTCCGTGATGCTCTGCACCCCGGCGACGAGAGTACGAAGCTCCTGTGAGAGCTGCCCACGCTCGCCGAGGAGCTTGACGATCTCCTCCTTGCGCTCAAGGAGTCGTCTGGCTGAAAGGTAGAGCTCATGGAACTCCCGAAGGGTCTCATCGCTCGCCCCGCCCGTCATATCCTTGCGATAGCGCGCGATAAAGGGGATCGTCGCCCCCTCGTCAAGGAGCTTGAGGATATTGGCGATATGGGAGGGCTTGAGGGTCGTTTTGTCTGCGAGGAGTGTGATGAGTTGCTGCATAGTTCTACCGTTTGTTTTGAAGTGCGGCATTATAGCTTAGATTGTTGAGAGTGGTTTGGCAAAATACAAAAATAATCCTATCCTTAAATTCACTCTCTACATTTACCCATTATTTACACAAAAGCTCTATCATAGCTATAATTTTCAAAAACATTAACGACCAAAAGGACAGATAAACAATGGAACAGTTCAAAACCTATGCGCTGATGACAGGACTCACGGTGCTCTTCGTATGGTTCGGCGGGATGATCGGCGGTCAGGCCGGGATGGTGATCGCCCTCGTGATCGCCGTCGGGACGAACTTCTACGCCTACTACTACAGTGATCAGCAGGTGCTCTCCCACTACCATGCCGTCCCCGTCGACCGCAATTCGGCGAGGGAACTCTACGAGATAGTCGAGAGGCTCATCTCGCGCGCCAACCTTCCGATGCCGCAGGTCTACATCATCCCCGACCAGGTGCCCAACGCCTTCGCCACCGGGCGCGACTACGACAACTCCGCCGTCGCTGTCACCGAGGGGCTCCTCAACCTCCTCACGCCGCAGGAGGTCGAAGGGGTGATCGCTCACGAGCTCAGCCACATCAAACACTACGATATGCTCATCGGTACCATCGCCGCCTCCCTCTCGGGGGCTATCGCGATGCTGGCGAACTTCGGGATGATGTTCGGTGGTAACGACCGCGACAGGCCAAATCCCATAGTGATGATCGCGCTGATGATCCTGATGCCCATCGCCGCCTCGATCGTCCAGATGACCGTCAGCCGCAGCCGCGAGTATATGGCGGACGAGGGAGCCGCCCGTCTCACAGGCCACCCCGAATGGCTCCAGAGAGCCCTCTCCAAGCTCGACAATTACGCGAAGGGGAATGTCCTCCACGACGCCGATCCACAGACTGCGCATATGTTCATCATCAACCCATTCTCGGGTGTCAAGGACAGCCTCCGCACCCTCTTCAGCACCCACCCGAGCACTGCCGACAGGATAGAGAGACTCGAAATGCTCAAGAGGGAATTGAGATAACCCCATGAACCCTGCCAAAGTCGACCGCAGCCGCCTCTCCAGGCTCACCGACCTCCCCAATATCGGCCCATCCCTGGCACAAGACCTCACACTCATCGGTATCACCCATCCGGACGAGCTCACCGGCAGAGACCCTGTCGATCTCTACGAACGACTCTGCGAGGTGACGGGGAGCCGACAGGACCCCTGCGTCCTCGATACCTTCATGTCGATCACCGATTTCATGGACGGCGGCGAGCCGAAGGTATGGTGGGCGTATACGGAAGAGCGGAAAAGAATGTCGCAGCGATAGTATCTCCGACAGCTCTTCACTCGCAGCACTAAGCTCTTCGCACCATTTATGGTATAATCTCCCCATTCTATCAACAGGTGACCACTATGCTTCCTTTTGCCATCCAACTTTCCCGCGGTCTGCTCATCAGCGACCTTGAGGATGAAGACAAAACATCCTTCACCCAGCTCCAGCAGCTCGGCATCATCGAAGAGCAGGACGGACTGTGGCAGTTCGGCTCCATGTACCGCGTGGGCGAGCTCTATATCGACAAGGAGGGGCGCGGCTTCGTCGAAGCGGAGCGCAAAGAGCTCAAAGACCTCCTCATCGAGCCCAAAGACCTCGACAACGCCCGAAGCGGTGATATCGTCATCGCCAGGCGGATCATCGCGCGCCGCGGCAGGGCAAGCGGCAGGATCGTCTATGTCCTCGCCCGCGCCCACCCGGTCGTCATCGTCTACACCTACAAGCAGGACGGCCACTTCGAGCTGCGCAATATCAAGACCGGGCTCCCCACCAACGCCTATATGAAAGGGATGGACCTCAAGGCGTTCGAGGCGGGGACGGTGATGCGCGTCGACAACGAGACCGAAGAGGTGCTCGAGATACTCGGCAATCTCAAAGACCCGAAGGTCGACGAGAAGATATCGCTCGCACTCTACCAGAGAGCCGACGAGTTCGACGCCGTCTGTACCGAGCAGGCACTGGCCGTCCCCCTCACCGTCGATCCGAACGACTACGAGGGGCGCGTCGACCTCACGGGACTCGACTTCTGTACCATCGACCCCGTCACCGCCAAGGACTTCGACGATGCGATCTACTTCGACATGGAGAGCCACACCCTCTATGTCGCCATCGCCGATGTGAGCCACTATGTCGAGTACTTCACCCCCATCGACAAGGAGGCGAAGAAACGGGGATTCACCACCTATTTCCCCCACAAGTCCTTCCCGATGCTTCCGAGACCGCTGAGCGAGAATATCTGTTCGCTCAATCCGAAGGTCGACCGCCTCGCCTTCGTCTCGAAGATCAAGCTCGATCCGGCCACCCTCAAACCGCTCAAAGAGGAGTTCTTCGAGGCGGTGATCCACTCCAAGCGGAGGTTCAACTACGACCAGGTCGATGAGATACTCGAACGGGACGGCGCGGGTCTGGAGGGGATCGACGCGACGATCTATACTTTCCTGGGTCCCCTCTACGGCATCACCCGGAGACTGCGCGCCGAACGCCTCAAAAAGGGCTTCGACTTCCGCAGCGAGGAGATCAAGATCAGCATTGGCGCCGACCACCTGCTCAAGTCGACGCAGATCGAGACCGGCACCCCCTCCCACTCGCTGATCGAGGAGTGTATGCTCCTCGCCAACCAGGCCTCCGCCAAGAGATTCGGCAGCGACGACGAGCTGGGGATATTCCGTATCCATGAGCCGCCCGACCTCATCAAGCTCGAAACGCTTCTCGAAGACCTCGCTGCCATCGGGCTCTATGTCGAGGAGTACGAGGATTCGATCTCACTCATCCGCTCCATCCAGAAGGAAGCCGCCAGGATGAACCTCGCCAAAGAGGTCGACGAGATGATCATCAAGTCGCTCCGCCGGGCCTCCTACAGCGCCCACAATGTCGGCCACTTCGGTCTGGGATTCAGCCACTACAGCCACTTCACCTCCCCGATCCGACGCTACAGCGACCTCATCCTCCACCGTCTCATCAAGGCGCAGCTGCACAGCGACGAGGAGGAGACGGGCTACCTCCTGCGCAATATCGAACACCTCTGCGCCCGCGTCAGCATCCTGGAGCGCGAGAGCACCAAGGCGGAGTGGGACTTCCGCGACCGTAAGTTCGCGAGATGGGCGCAGGAGCATATCGGTGAGCTCTTCGATGCCAGGATCGTCGAGGCGGGTGAGAGTGCCGTCGCCCAGCTCCAGTGCGAGGTGCAGGGGATCGAAGCGTATATCCGCGGCGAGGAGGTGCTCCTCTTCGACCATGTCCGCGTGAGGATCACCGAGGTCGATATCGCCACCGCCAATATCATGGCGGAGCTGGTGGAGAAGACGAGCAGGGATATTACGGAGTTGTAAGCCTCCCTTCTGACGGTCAAGATGTCCCTTCATGCGTAGGTCTGGGTGCTTGACCCCGACGGTTACACCGTAAACAGGATGATCACTCTATTCGGAATGATTGTCGGGGTCGAGCACCCCGACCTACGGATTAATGACAAATGAACCATCTCCAAAAACATCTCTCCAAAACAAAATGCTATAATACCCCAAACCAAAAAAAGCAGACCGATGAACCAACGAGAACTCGAACAATCCCTCCGCAACACGCCGCCCAAATCCCTCCTCCTCTACGGTGAGAACGACTATCTCATCGACAACACCATAGAGCGCTACATCGAGCGGCTGGGGGCGAAGGAGGATATGCTGGGGCTCTACTTCGACGAGTGGAACATCGACAAGGCGCGGGGGTATCTCTCGCAGGGGTCGCTCTTCGGCGGGACGAACCTCCTCGTCCTCAAGCATGAGAAGAAGCTCCCCAAGGGCGACCTCGACCTACTCGTCTCGCTCTGCGAGAAGAACCCCGACAACTATTTCCTCTTCGCATTCTACGGCGAGGCGCGCGACGCCAAGGCGATGCAGGGCTCCTTCACCCCCAGGAGCGGCGCGAACTGGGTACGGTTCTTCGAGCCCAATATCCGCGAGGCTGCCGAGATACTCCAGGCCAAAGCCAACGCTCTCAAGATGGATATCGACCACTATGCCCTCTCCCATCTCCTCGCCCTGCTCAACAACAACCTCACCCTCGCCCTCAAGGAACTCGAGAAGCTCTCGATCCTCGACAGCAAGGTCACCAGTAAAGATATCGACCTCCTCGTCTACTCGACCGCGCCGCTCGCCACCGACAGGTTCCTCACCGAGCTCCTCGAGAAACGCCCCGTCACTCACATGATCGAGACCCTCCTCGATCTGGGGATCGACGAGTACGCCCTGCTCCGCTCGACGCAGCGGTTCGTCAACGAGATATTCCTCTTCAACGCCTATATCAAGCTCCACGGCGCCCCCAACTCGCAGGAGATACTCGGCTACCGCCTCCCGCCACAGCTCGAGCAGCAGCGCGCCAACCTCGCCATGAGGATCAAACCCGCCGCCCTCCTCGCCATCTGCGAACATCTCCTCAAAAGCGAGCTCGAGATCAAACGCCCCGGCGGCGCCGACAAAGAGGCGCTCCTCTACGGCGCGCTGATCAAGATGCAGAGCTACCTGTAGGGGTGAAAATAATACCAGGAATCGGCGACTTCAGTCCCGAAAAGGGAAATATTCGATACAGACAGAATATTTTTCTTGTGGTTGCAATTTCTGTTTGGCGTGGCTGAAGCCAACGATTCCAAAATAGTTCAGCTATTTCATACTCTCTATCATGCGATTGATCGCACCTGCTAATCAAGTAATATAACTAATCATGATATAATCCCACTCAAAATTCAACAGGCGCAAGCCTAAAAAAAAGGCACACTATGGAAACACTCTCCCAATGGATCGCTGCGGCGTCGTCATTTGTCTGGGGAGCGCCGATGCTCGTCCTCCTCGTGGGCACCGGTCTCTACCTCACCATCCGTCTCAAAGGGGTTCAGTTCCGCGCCCTCCCTCATGCGTTCAGGCTGATCTTCACCCGCGATCATCAGGGCGAGGGTGAGATCACCCACTTTGGCGCGCTCATGACGGCTCTCGCCGCGACGGTGGGGATCGGCAATATCGTCGGTGTCGCCACCGCTATCACCCTCGGCGGTCCGGGGGCGATCTTCTGGATGTGGATGACGGGTCTCGTCGGGATGGCGACCAAGTACTCCGAAGCGGTGCTCGCCCTCAAATACCGCCAGAAAGGTGCCAACGGCATGATGGGCGGGCCGATGTACTACCTCACCTACGGCGCCAACCTCCCCAAACTCGGGATGGCATTCGCCCTCTTCACCGTCATCGCCTCGTTCGGTATCGGTAACATGACCCAGTCCAACTCCGTCGCGGGTGTCCTGGAGCACCAGCTCGGGATGCCGACATGGGCTACGGGTACGGTACTGCTCCTGCTGAGCGGTTTCGTGATCCTCGGGGGTATCCGCTCGATCGCCCGTTTCACCTCGTTCCTCGTCCCATTTATGATCGTCGCCTATGTCGCCACGGCGATGGTGATCATCGTCATGCACCTTGACAAGGTCGGCGATGCCCTCTGGCTGATCATCTACCACGCTTTCAACCCTATCGCGGCGGGCGGCGGGTTCGCAGGGGCGGCGGTGGCGGCGGCGATCCGCTACGGTATCGCGCGGGGTGTCTTCTCCAACGAATCGGGTCTCGGTTCCGCTCCCATCGCGGCGGCGGCTGCCAAGACCGACGATCCGGTCAAGCAGGCGCTCGTGAGCATGACCCAGACCTTCATCGATACGCTCGTGGTGTGTACCATGACCGCCGTCGTCATCCTCTCTGCACCTGTCTGGACGCAGGGTGTCTCGGCTGCCGACCTCACGCTGCTGAGCTTCGAGTACTACCTCGGCAGCTTCGGCGGTATCGTCGTCACCCTCTCGGTCATCCTCTTCGCCTACTCCACGCTTCTGGGGTGGAGCTACTACGGCGAGCGTGCGTTCGAGTACATCTTCGGCGAGGGTTCGATCAAGGTCTACCGCATCATCTTCGTCGCCGCGGTGATGGTGGGTGCGGTCGTCGAGCTCAAGCTCGTCTGGGACTTCTCCGACCTCGCCAACGGCCTCATGGCGATCCCCAACCTCATAGCCCTCCTCCTCCTCGCCAAGGTCATTACTTCGGAGACGGAGAGGTATTTTGGGGGTAGGTGAGGTTTGTAACCTCACTCCAACTCTGCGGGGGTGGGTGAAACCCACCAGGTGTTATAGGGCTAAAAAGAGTTACAAGATTTATCGGAATCTAGGGTGGAATCCTTCCACCATACGACTATGATTTCCACCACATTTTTTATTTAAACCCCTTTGTTATTTGATATTATTATGCTACGATTTACGCAGTTATTGTTAGTTGGAATCTCCAGGATATTTTTGGAGTATGCATAGTAGATACTATTCGAACGAGTGAAAAAATAAACCATGAACAGGAATAAGGAGTACATAAAATGTGGGAAAATCTATTATCTAAAAAAAGAGACCATGGAAATGGAAATTTTCATGAAGATGATGATAAAGATTTAGGGGCTTGACTAGTTTAGAGGTTCATTCCTGAAGATTCTGAGTAGCAGTTTATACAAATCTTCACCTCTATTATTGAACCTGAACTCGCACTCTTTAAGATGTAAATTGAAGTTCTCTTTATCCATTCCGTGAAATTTCACT
>QKDN01000007.1 GCA_003252535.1 Campylobacterota bacterium
CTCCTGGCAGCTGGTCTTACCGGCTGTGGTGGCGGTGAGAGCACTACTCAGGAGGAAACCAAACCAAAAGGTGCTTTTGTCATCATCGAAGAGATCGAGAAAGGCAAATACAAGGTCAAAGATGAGTTCCCTTCAGAGGAGACAAGGATCGTACTCAAACAGCTTGACGGTACAGAGAGGGTCCTGACCAAAGAGGAGATGGACAAGCTCATCGCTGAGGAAGCAGCAAAAATCGACAATAATACTTCGAATCTCACCAATCCGAATGGTGCTCAGGTTGCAAACCAGGGGATGAGCCTCGGTGAAACACTCCTGGCAAGCGCTGCTGGGGCGATGCTGGGGGCATGGATAGGCAACAAGCTCTTTGGCAACCAGAACTACCAGAACAACAGACAGGCAGGATATAAGTCGCCTCAAACCTATTCAAAAAGTACGAACAGTTTCAACAAGCCAAGTTCGACCAGTACGTCGAGCTCGAGAAGCGGTTTTTTCGGTTCCAAAAGCCCTTCAAGCTCAAGTACCAGTTCGTATGGCGGTTGATCGATGGTAAAGCTCAAGAATATTGCACCGCTGAGTACGGAATACCTCGAAAGTCTCGGTTTCGTCTGGCATACGGACAGTGACAACACCCCTTATATCAATGACTCACTGGTTGTCATTACCGAGGCAGAAGCCGAAGCCTACTACGAAGCCGGCAATGAGCTCTATGAGATGTTCGTCGAGGCCGGCGAGCATATCGTAGAGAATAACCTTTTCCATGAGGTAGGTATACCTTTCAACCTCGTCGATCTTGTCAAGGAGTCGTGGGAGAACGAGGTACACTGGCATCTCTATGGGAGGTTTGACCTTGCCGGCGGTATCGACGGGAAGCAGATCAAGCTGCTGGAGTTCAATGCAGACACGCCGACCTCACTCTTCGAGACGGCGATCGTACAATGGGCGATGCTCAAGCAGAACAACCTCGACGAGACCTACCAGTTCAACTCACTCTACGAATCGCTTGTTGATAATTTCAAGCGCCTTGTGACACTCGATGAGAGCGTCGAGGAGTTCGATGAGCGCTACGAGGGGTGGAGGTTCCTCTTCAGTTCTGTCAAGGGGAACGCAGAGGAGGAGAACACCGTCAGGCTTCTCCAGCATATTGCCAATGAAGCAGGATTCGATACGGAGTTCGCCTATATCGACGAGATCGAGTTCAGCAATGACGGGATATCGTACAATGGTGAAGAGTATGAGCTCTGGTTCAAGTTGATCCCGTGGGAGGATATCGCCCTCGAAGAGCCCGATCTTGCCCTCCTGCTCAAGAACATCGTCCAAAATCAGAAAGCCATCATCTTCAATCCGGCCTATACCCTGATGTTCCAGAGCAAAGCGATCCTCAAGATCCTCTGGGACCTCTTCCCCGGTCATCCGCTGCTGCTCGAAGCATCCTACGAGCCTCTCGCAGGACGCAAACAGGTCAGCAAACCGATATTCGGCAGGGAAGGGGGCAGCGTGAGCATCATCGAACCAAACGGCAGTGTGAGCTCTACGATAGAGAGCGAGTACGCATCACACGCACTCGTCTACCAGGAGTTCTATGAACTGCCAAAAGACGGCAGCGGTGCCAGCTACCAGGCAGGGCTCTTCTATGCTTACGAGTCGTGCGGTCTGGGATTCAGGAAAGGTGGGGATATCATCGACAATATGTCGAAGTTCGTGGGGCATGTCGTAGAGTAGGTTCATACACCTGTGTGACATTGTCACACGACAATGATTTCACAGAGTACTTTACAGTCCGGACTGCATATCCGCTCTATGCTGTTTTTTCATAGCATACATATTCTCATCTGCGATCTTGACGATCTCCTGTGCACTCCTGGAGTCGTCGGGGAAGACAGCGTAGCCGATACTCGCTCCAAAAGGAAGCAGCGTCTCTTCAAAGTAGAGAGGTCTGGCGAATGTTTCGTTGAATCTCTCGATGAATCGATCACATTCGTTTTTGTTTTTGACATTGTGTAAAATAACAGCGAACTCATCACCTCCTATCCTTGCGACGACATCGTCCTCTTCACATACCGAAGCAATCCTGTCGGCACATTCTTTGATCGCTATGTCGCCTGCCTGGTGACCATAGGTATCGTTGATGAGCTTCAGCCCATCCATGTCGATGATCATCACAGAGAAATGTGATTCAGAAATGACAACATGAAGGTGTTCGTAGAAGGATGAAGTATTGTGCAGTCCGGTCAAGGCATCGTGGGATGCCTTGTGGATAAGTTCTTCTACCGCATACCTGGCTATATTGTCTATCAGGGCTGCAATCATCTCGCTGATGACATGCAGCGTGCAGATATCGTAATCATCGAATGCATTGACCCTCGTTGACGCTATCTTGAGGACGCCAACCGCACGATCTTGTTGCATGAGGGGTATGACGATCATCGATTTGGCATTGACCAGCAGGCAGGCTGCCTGATCGACCCTGTCATCCGTCGAAGTATCGTTACTGTAAAGCATTTCGGCATTTTTGACACAAAGACCCGATAGGCTGCCGTCCATGTTGAGCTTGAGTCCGAGATAGTGTTCGAGTGTTCCGGATGCTGCCCTGTAGACCATATATCCCTCTTCTGCCAGCTCGATCACGGCACCTTCTGATTCGGTCAGCTCCTGCGCCTTGTGGACGATGAAGGTCATGATCGTACCAAGATCGGGTCCGACCCTGACGATATCGGTCTGAAATCTTATGATCTCGAGCAGGCGCGTATTGGTGAGGATGGTGGAACAGCTTGAATAGTCGTACATTAGAAAAGAACCTTTCATCTTTTGTAACGATGTAAACCCATATCAGTGAGGGACAGAAGAGAAAAAACTTCAAATTGTATCCATATTCATTTTAAATTTTTACAATATTTTTACAGAGTTTGAAGCAAATTACAAATATGCTTATGGAATGTTTTTTGAATAGTCTTATTCAAAAAGAGACGATAATGCAAGAAAAAATCTATCCAAAAGTGGTACTGCTCAAAGGAAACGGCCCTATCACCGTCAATAGCGAGATGATGGAACTCTTTACCATCACGACCTCACACGGCCTCATCGGTCTGCCGCTCAAGTCACTACATGCCCAGAGGGTCTATATCGTCCGCGACCTGGGGAGGTTCCGGGAGATTCACAAAGAGATCAGAGAGAAGCCTTGCTGCTTTCTCTACTGCTGTGAGGCGTTGGATGAAGTGGATATGGGTCTGATCAGGTCAGATGAAGTGCTACTGATCGAATAGCGATCCATTCACAGCGCTGTATAATACTCCTCATCCACTACTTCCAGCCACTCATTACTCGTCTCACTCCCCGGTATCTCCACCGAGATATGGCTGAACCAGCTGTCCGCTTTAGCTCCGTGCCAGTGTTTGACATTGGCAGGGATGATGACGATCGAGCCCTCTTTGAGCTCTCTTGCATCCTCGCCCTCTTGTTGATACCACCCTTCACCTGCTGTGCAGATGAGTATCTGACCGCCGCCGCTTGCAGCGCGGTGGATGTGCCAGTTGTTACGGCATCCCGGCTCGAAGGTGACATTCGCCATAAAGAGCGGTGCGCTCCTGGGATCGACCAGGAAGTTCAGGAAAGAGTCCCCGATAAAGTACTGAGCGAAGTGCTCATTGGGTACGCCCGTACCGAACATATTGGCTTTTTCAAATGCTTCTTTGTTGCTGTATTTCATCTTTTACTCCTTTTCTTTCCACCAATCCTCTGTCTTTTGGTATTTGAGGATCGGTATTGCTTCGCCCATCTTTGGGTGGGTGAGTTTGATATTGTGTCGTTTCGCCTCTTTGGTGACCCTCTCGAGAGGCTCTCTCCATGGATGCAGGGATATCTTGAACGATCCGTTGTGGATCGGGAAGAGTATCTTGCCCTGCAGGTCTCTGTGTGCCTGTACCGACTCTTCGGGCATCATGTGGATGCTTCTCCACTGTTCATTGTACTGTCCTACATCGAGGAAGGTCATATCGAATGGACCATACCCGCTGCCGATCTCGCCAAAGCCGTCGAAGTAGCCGCTGTCAGAGCCGAAGTAGATACTGCTCTGCGACCCCTTTATCACCCATGATGACCAGAGGGTCTTGTCCTTGTCAAAGGGGGTGCGTCCCGAGTAGTGCTGTGTCGGTGTGGCGGTGAGGGTGATGGTCTGATCCATCGCACTCTGCCACCAGTCGAGTTCGGTGATCTTCTCCGCATCCACTCCGAAATCTATCAGCGTCTCCTTGATCCCCAGTGTCGTGTAGATATGCCCGATACGGTTCTTGAGCGCTTTGATCGTCGCCTTGTCGAGGTGATCGTAGTGGTTGTGCGAGATGATCACGATATCGATATCGGGCAGCTCCTCGAGTGCGATAGGGAGCACATGGAAGCGCTTGACCCCTATGAACGAGACCGGGGATGTACTCTCGCTGAAGACAGGATCGGTCAGGATGAATCGGCCGTCTATCTTGAAGAGCAGGGTAGAGTGGCAGAGCCTCACGACATAGTTGTCCTTCATAGCGAGCAGATCATCTCTGCTCAGCTTCACGACAGGGATCGTCCCCTCAGGAGGGATCACTGCCTCGGAGCGATCCATCATCTTCCACATCGTGGAGAAGTTCACCCCTTCGTGGTTGAAGGTACTCTGGTATCGCCCATCCTTGAGCTTGTTCGAGTTGATCGTTGATCCTGTGGTTTTTTGGCTCATGACTACTCCTCCTATGAGAGCAGCGAATAGAAGAAGGAGTATTAGAACTCCTTTGATGATCTTACGCATCGCTTTCTCCTTGATCTGCTATCTTTTGCTCTCTTGCAGAGCTTTGAAGACCTTTTGGGCTCTTGCAGCCTCCTCTTCACCTACCTGCTCCTTGAGCACCGTGATGTAGGCTTCGATCTCATCGATGCTCATACCCGTGTTCATAGCAGCACCGATGTGAAAGTAGAGCTGCCCCTCCGTACCGCTGAGAGCTGCGAGCGCTGAGATGGTGACGAGCTCACGGCTCGCCGCATCGAGCACATCTCTGGCAAAGATATCTGCGAAGAGGTGCTCCTTGAGATAGCTGTCCATTACGGGTGTGAAGAGCTGGTAGCCCTGAGCCTTGGGCTCTTCTTTCCATCCTACCAGTTCACGGCGTACCTTTGCCCCGTAGGCATCTCTATCCATATCTTCGGGCAGCGGGGAGGCCTCTTTGCCCATGGTGTCCTTGATCCCCTGTGCCTCTCGCTCCTGCATCACTGCCATGAAGGCGTTGATCGCATTGAGGCTGCGGGGGAAACCTGCGTAGGCGTAGAGCTGTATGAGTATCTCTTTGATCTCATTGACGCTCAGCCCTGCTTCGAGCCCTACGACGAGGGCTGTCTTGAGTCGTGCTATATCGCCGTTCGCGCAAAAGGCGGAGATCGGTATCATAGCTTGTTGACGCGGTGTCATCTGTGTATCTCCTTTCCAGACTCTTGATGTGTTGGTATCGGCGAATGCGATCGTAGCAGCTGTCAGAAAGAGCCAAAGTAACAGGAGTAATCTGCTCATTTCTCGCTCCTGCCGGGCATGACACTTCCCTAGATCGTCGCCGAGTCGATGACGAATCTATAGCGGGCTTCCTTGTTCTCTACTTTTTTCCACGCTTCGGTGATCTCTTTGGCTTCGATGATCTCGATCTGCGGGTAGACCTTGTTGGCCGCGCAGTAGTCTATGACCTCCTGGGTCTCTTTCATTCCGCCGATGAGTGAGGCGTTGAAGTTGACACGGCTGGCAGCGAGACCGAGATTGCTCAGCAGTATCTCGAATCTCTCGGGCATCCCCACGAAGGTAAAGAACCCATTTGGTTTGACAGTGGCGACATAGGGAGCCACATCGAACTGGTAGGGGATCGTGCAGATCATATAGTCCAGCTTCCCAGCATGTGCATAGAGCTTTTTCGTATCTTCCACGACGATCACCTCTTTGGCGCCGAAACCTTTGATATCCTCTGCCTTGGAAGCCGTCGTCGTGAAAGCGTAGACCTCTGCCCCCATGGAGACAGCCAGCTTGACCGCCATGTGTCCGAGTCCGCCGATCCCCGCTACACCGACCTTGTCACCCTTTTTGAAGTTGGCTTTCATAAGGGGCGAATAGGTCGTGATCCCTGCACACAGCAGCGGCGCGGCTACCTTGAAGTCGAGGCTCTCGGGGATATGCACCGCGAAGTGGTCTCTTACGACGATCTGCTGTGAGTATCCGCCCTGTGTGATACCTGTCGGTTCTCTCTTGTCGGGGTAGCCGTAGGTGAAGAGGGTATTGGGCTGATACTGCTCCTCGTTCTCACAGGTGGTACATCCGTCTACCATACACCCGACACCTGCACGGTCGCCTACCTTGAACTTGGTGACGTTCTTGCCTATCGCTGCTACGATACCTACCATCTCGTGTCCGGGCACCTGCGGATACTGCTGCGGTCCCCAGTGACCCTTCATCTGGTGGATGTCGGAGTGGCAGATCGAAGCATACTTGATATCGATCAGGATATCATCATCACCTACAGGGCGTCTCTCGAACTCCCATGGTTTGAAAACTCCGCTTGTGTCAAATACCGCATATCCTTTTGTCTTGATCGTGTTCATTGTGTCTCCTTTTTCATTAGCAAATAGTTTAGCAGGGTCGAAAAATACCAATCCTGCACCTAAAAGAGCCGTCGTCTTGATAAACTCTCGTCTGGTTGCCTGATCTTTCACTGAGTGCCTCCTTTGGGTTTTGTTACTTACATTATAACCCGATAGAGGAGTGGAGCGATAGAACGATTATTATTATTTATTGCCTGATTCTATGAATTCAATAGTTTCTATGTCAATTCATATTTTAAGTGTTATTATCATATAATAATCATATCATATATGAAAAGGATAAAATATGCATATGCTTTCCGTTTCGCAGATACAGAGAAATCTTCACCAACTTGATTCATTTGATATTATTGAAGTTGTGGATAAAAAACGCAATCAAACCAAAGGTTATTTTTTGGATAGCACCTATAAACCATTGATTGAAAAGATCATTCATCAAAAAGAGCAAACGGATAGTGATCTGATGAAAATCGTCGGTATTGTGAATGGCACACAAGAGGTTACAAGAGATTCATTGAGAGATGAGAGATTGGGAAAATATGTCTAGTGTATTTTTAGATACCAATTTCTTTTTGGATATTTTCGATGCTTCGAGACAGAGACACCCCAAATCCAAAGAGGTATTGGAGCATTTACTACAAACAAATGCTGCCCTTTATACCAGCTGCGATATTATCGCAACCATTTCCTACTTTTTGCAAAAACAGCTCGATATGAAAAGCTGTGTGACCACAATCGATTATATTGTTAAAAGAGTCACTGTATTGAGTGCGGATAATCACGATCTGATAACACTCAATGAAAATATTTTGTCCATTTTAGAAGAAGACCAAACTCTCAAAATCGATTATGAAGATTGCATGCAGCTCTATTTGGCGCATAAGCATGGGGTAGAGAAAATCCTGACGAGTGATAAGAACTTTTGTCAAAGAGTGTTGGAGAGATATAGTGTAGAGGTTGTAAATTTGGATATGCTGACTAGTTGATTAATTCTAACGAGGACAGTGAGTATCATAAGGGAGTCAAGGGTGGATGAAATCCACCAATTTCTCCATATGCTTGGATGGTTACTGCAATCAGGAAGAAAAGGTGGGATTCTCCCACCTTACGGATTACAGATCAGGAGAGATACGCCCCACCCGAGACCGAGAGATAGGCTCCCGTCACCTGTGCGCTCTCATCTCTGACGAGGAAGCTGATCGCGTTGGCGACATCTTCCGGTTTGG
Source organism: Campylobacterota bacterium (assembly GCA_003252535.1). GTDB lineage: Bacteria > Campylobacterota > Campylobacteria > Campylobacterales > Sulfurovaceae > SZUA-451. Next base: position 7,827 of record QKDN01000007.1, read on the forward strand.
AGATGGTTTGTGTCGGTGTGATGGAGCGGATGAAGGCTTTGAACTCTTCAGGTGCCTGGCTCGTTGCGTCGGTGAGGACGAGTCCCGGGGCGATGATGTTGGATGTGATACCGTGTGCTCCGAGCTCCTGTGCCAGGTACTTGCTGAAGGTATCGAGGGCTCCTTTGGCAGAGCCGTGGGCGATGAAGCTCGGTACAGGGCTCTCGGAGAGTGTGCTGGAGATGAAGACCAGACGGCCGAACTTCTTCTCTACCATCGACTCTGCTGCGTACTTGGCGCAGACATAGGAGGCGAACATCTCATCGTTGAGCTTTTGTGAGAACTCTGCCCAGCTCTGATCCATAAATGGCTTCTGGGTGAAGTTCATATTGGCATTGGAGACGAGGATATCGACACCGCCGTGCTGTGCTTTGATCGTATCGAACATCGCTTTGATCTGCGATTCGTCGCGTACATCTGCCTGGATCGCATACGCCTCGCCGCCATTGAAGTTGATCTCCTTGGCCAGCCCCTCTGCGACCTCTACACTGTTGACATAGTTGATGAATACTCTGTAGCCGTTCTTGCCCAGTTCCAAAGCTGTCGCTGCTCCGATACCTCTCGCTCCGCCTGTGATAAGTGCATTTCTTTTTGACATTTTGACTCCTTTGATTTTTACTTGTCTAATGCAAGTATAATCCGCTCAAACTTAATTACTTGTTAAAGACAACTAATAATATGGTATAATGAGAAATGGAAAAAGAAGAGTTTATTTTAGAACGATCGTACGGATATCACTTCGTCAGTATGGCTGTGATCATCAAGAGACTGATGGAGTCGCGGCTGAAGCCTTATGGGTTGACACACTTGCAGTTCAGTATCCTGATGAATCTCTACAAGAACAATGTAACGACCCAAAAAGAGATGCTCAGATACACCTATGGGGATGAGACAAGCATCACTCGTCTGATCGACAGGCTGGAGTCGAAGGGGTATATCAGACGCGAACCGTGCACAGAGGACAGGCGCAAAAAGAAGCTGGTACTGACCCCGGAGGGTGTTGCCCTGACTCGTGAGGTGATCCAGTGCGCCCGGGAGGTCAATCAGGAGCTTGTCGCCGGGCTGGATGGAGAAGAAGCCGAAACACTTCTGGCGCTGCTCCAGAAAGCTCATGGCTTTCTGGATGCGAACGAGTCTACTCCCTGATCTCCACCATCCCTGAGATATCCCGTATATGCTCCCTGCCGGAGACGACTGAGCCGAGTTCATAGAGACCGCTGGCTTTGCCGAAGTCCTTGTAGAAGATCACGACATTGCCCCACGGAGCGTAGTAGGCGAGCGTCCCCTCCACGGCATCGGCGAGCGGGGTACCGTCGGTCGGGAGCTTGTGCGGCGGGTAGAATATCTTCTCATTGTCACTGTAGTTCTTCACCTCGACATTCAGCGGGAGCTGTCCGACCAGCGCTTTGGCAGCGGCGGAGTGATTGAGTGCGAATGTGACAGGCCGGGTATTGGAATGGATAGTGATCTGCATAGTTTCTCCTTGTATGGTATTGATTGACAGTGTCAGCAGTATGATCGATAATAAACCTTTCATGGAAACCTCCTTATACTCACATTAGCAAATTATACAATACAAAGTATCGACAGAGATAGAACGATCGCTGCTTGATCATTGCCTATTCCTATAAAGTTATGCTATACTTCTCCCAAAGGAGTTATCATGATACGCCAGGAACTGATATCGTATATATCTGATCATTGTCAGAGTGAAGAGGTGGAGTCGACCCGGATTGAGTCCCTGAAGTTCTATAAAACGACTCGTACTTCCTCCTTTCGCAGTGTGGTCTATGAGCCCTCGGTCTGTATCGCACTTCAGGGTGAAAAAGCGGTGGGATTTGCCGATAAGATGTATGGATATTCCCCCGAGAAATACCTGCTCACCTGTACCAATGTCCCTGCTGACATCAAGATTGAGGAGGCCTCGGAGGAGAAGCCTTTTATCTCTCTGGTCGTGACCTTTTCGCTCGAAGAGATATACGAGGTGATCAAGGAGAGCCACAAGGCAGACTCTGCGAACTCCAAAAAGGTGCAGACCCCTTTTTGCTTCAACACCCTCGACGATACCTTGCTCGATCCTCTCAACCACCTGGTCAGACTGCTCGACAAGCCCCGGGAGATGATCGACTTCATGACACCGCTGATCAAAAAGGAGATCATCTATATCCTGCTTCAGAACGATGAGGAGTTTCTGAAGAACTATGTGCTCGAGGGGAACCTGACCAACCAGATCGTCAAAGCAGTCCGCGAGATCAAGGACAACTTCAACGAGACGATCAATATCGCCCAGCTGGCACGCAAGATAGGCATCAGCGAGGCGACGCTCTACCAGAACTTCAAAAAGATCACCGCAATGAGCCCCTTGCAGTACCAGAAGAAGATCAGACTCGAAGAGGCGCAGAGTATGCTCCTCGCCCAGAACATCGACGCCTCGCAGGTCGCTTTCGAGGTGGGGTACGAATCCCCCTCGCAGTTCAGTCGCGAGTACTCCCGCATGTTCGGCATGCCGCCCAAAGCCCATATTGCCTATCTCAAAACCTCTGCGAGCTGATCTGGAGAAATAGGCAATGAATTTGTACTATCTTTCTATCATAATGGTCAAAACCTGTCGTATAATCTGGAAACTTGACACATAAGGAATTGCAATGAAAGCATTATTGATAAACGGCTATGAAACATTTACAGGTGTAGGTGAAGGGAAACTCAACGCTTCGCTCATTGAAATGACCGGAGAGATGCTGGAACAAAAAGGGTACAAAGTTCAGATCACGACGATCGAGCAAGGCTATGATGCGATGCAGGAGCATCAAAAACTCCTCTGGGCTGATGTCGTCTATCTCCAGACACCTGTCTACTGGTTCGGTATACCCGGACTCTTCAAATCCTATATCGACAGAGTACTGATGGTAGGGTATGCTGATGGTTCCACACTCCGGGGTGATGGGCGGACGAGAGAGGATCTGAGCAAAAAATACGGTACGGGCGGTGTTCTAACCGATAAAAAGTATATGGTATGCTCAACCTGGAATGCTCCTCAAGAGAGCTTCAAAGATCCGCAACAGTTTTTCGAAGGGAAAAGTGTGGATGATGTCTTGATACAGATTCATAAATCCTATCAATTCTTAGGGATGCAACAGATGGAGTCGTTCGCATTTTTCGATATTTTCAAAGGTCAGGAGAGTGTAGTGGAACAAATAGAGATGTTCCGGGAACATATTGCAAAGAACTTTTGAAATTTCTCAAAAATCCTTACTCAAGCGATATATTTGACCTAATGACAATAAAATATCAATTTCAAATTCACGATCACATATTTTTGTGCTATCATCTGACATAAAGAAAATCCTAAACAAGGAGCAGACAATGCTGAAAAAATGGATCGTGATCGCGGCACTGGGGACAGGTGCAGTGTATGGGGAGGGGGCGTATGTCCCCATCCTCGATATGGAGACGAACTCGCTGCTGGGGGCTGTGCAGGGGACTTCACTGTACAAGTCCATGGATTCGTACGAAAAGCTCAAAAGTTCTGCAATGACCCAAACCTACCGGCTCTATACCGCCCATAGCAGCAGTCAGAAAGAGTTCACGCTCAAATCGATGCAGGTATCCGAGGATGAACCATGCTCGGACAATATCGATATCGAAAGCACCGTGAAAGTATCGTACGGAGTGGCTCTCCCTACAGGGATAGGCTGGAGCCCGCAGCCTCGGCCGATCACGGTGCAGTCCAATGAGAATCCCACCTATCAGAAGATACTCCGTGACCTCCTCACTCAGAAAGGGGTAGCCAACCCCGTAGCGCAGATCAAAGAGATGTACCGCACCGACCTCGACGGTGATGGGAGCGATGAGGCGGTCATCGTCGCCGAGCACTATGCCAAACCTGTCCCACGGAACGGAGCGAGATTCGATACGGATGTCGGAGACTATTCTTTCATCCTTGTCCGCAGGATCGTTGGAGGGAAGGTCGAGAATATCGTATTCGAAGAGAGTGTCCACACGGCATCGAGAGAAGATGGCGGTCAAGTGCCATACGATCTCAAGATCGTCTCGATAGCCGATATCAACGGTGACGGGACGATGGAACTGATCGTCAACAGCAGCTACTACGAGGGGAGCTTCACCGTCGCCTACACCATCGACGGCAGTCAGGCCAAAGACCTCCTGATGTGCGGCTGTGGACTATAGGTATCTGCCGATATCGAAAACATAGTGTTTGCTGTAGGTGAGGACATGGAGGTAGCGTCCTTTGAGCTCGAGGTAGGAGTGAGCCGAGTCGAGTTTGGTCTTGGTAAGCACCTTGCCGTTCTTTTTGTCGATGATATAGAGATAGTCGGGCTCACTGGTGAATCCATAGCCGGCGACTATGACACGGTCAAGGACGAGGAAGATATTGTTCGAGACGAGATAGCGGCTTTTCCAGAGCGTCTCTTTGGCTGTCGGATCGACGGCGTAGAGTGAGGAGCACTGCCATCCCTGATCCTTGCCGTAGCTCTGGCATGCGGCGTTGAAATAGAGTATCCCGCCGTCATACCGGATATCCTGCACCTCCATAGACCCCTCCATGACGAACTTGGCGAGGTTGATCTCCCATTTGAACTCACCGTTCTCGCCGACCAGGTAAGCGGCATTGCTCTCCCGCTCGAGCATCAGGTATCCCCCGTCGACACTGTCTGCGATATCAGGTCTGTATTTGGCGAGGGCAGGGGGTATCTCCACTGCCTGGCGGAACCTGTAGATCATCCCGTTGGGCTTGTTGTCGCCGCTCAGATCGTAGAGGGCATACTCGTCACCCCTGAGCTTTTCGACGCTTATGGGTTTGAGACCGCCACTGTAGAGAGCTGAAGAGAACAGCAGGGCAGCAAGGATCGTGAACATAGTTTTCATCTGGTACCTCCGTATGAGAGTAGAGTAGAGCTTATGATACACGATTTATGTTGAAGAATGTATAGCAGCAGATATGCCGGATCAGATCCGGCATGATGAAAGGAGGATGAAATGACTGTCGATTACTTCACAACTACTCTGGCATTGAGCGGTTGGATCGGTCTGTTGTTGGGGTGGTGCATCGTCTCGGCGAACTGTGCGACCTGTGCTTTGGAGACGGTCACAGGCGTCTTGAGGACGAGCCATCTGACACCCTCGGTACATGGAGGAGTCGTGAGCGAACCGTTGAATCTGTAGTAATCTTTGTTTTTTGGGAGGAGGGCTTTGGCGATCGTAGCGAGTTTGAGCTCACCTTTTTCTTCCGCGTTTTTCGGCATTTTTGCCCATACTTTGGCAAGCTCTTTGTTCTCTTTCCCCTCTTTGAACATTACGGCGACTACTGCGATGTTGCCGTCTTTATCCTTGTGTACGAAGTGGGCTTCGAGTGGGAACTCTTTGCCGTTGATGTGGTTTTCGCTCGGTGTGTGGAAGTGGAACTGCTTGAGCTCGAAAGCGGTACCGTCAAGCGTGAGCGTGCTCCCCGCATCGAAGTTGACCTGTACGGTGTGGCCGTTATTGAGGATTTCGTTCGAGCCTGTTTTGTAGCTGAATTTGAGCTGCGGGAGTCTGGCATCGAGTGAGCTGACGACATTGATCGGCGACTGGTTCTTCCCTTCTGAACATGCGGCGAATTCAGGAGAGAGCGCACCCCACCCTTCAGGGCCTTCATGACCCGTATAGCCCCAGTGTGAATCGGCAGCGAATGCAGCCGTAGAGAGAGCGAAAAGCGCAGTGAGACTGAGGAGGATGTTGTTGGATTTCATTTGTTTCCTTTGATGATATTTACAGCAAAAGTATAGAGCATAAATCAGTAAAATGAATCAAAATAGAGAAAATTGCTATAAATTTAGCCCATTTTTCAGAAAAAATGATCGTTTTCCATAAAATTATAAAGTAATTTTGATGATTGAATTCAACGAAAGAGATAATATTTTGATATACTTGTCGGCAATTCATCGTGAGGAGAAGAGATGCACAAGACAGTATTGATCCTATTGACCCTTACACTTCATCTGTATGGTTGTTTATGGATCGAAGGGACGACGATCGAAGGTGATTATGTTCGGACAGCAGGGTATTTGGATAGTACATCTCTGCGTACGAGTATGAATAGTAAGCCGGAAGAGGTTTTTACAAACAGATACTATGATCTCAATAAAAGCTCACCCATATACCAGGCGGTCAAACTGGTCATGGAGAGCAAGAGCAGTCAAGCTATTGATCTGCTGCTCAAATACGAAAACACCCATTCGGGACTCTACGAGACAGCAGTCAACCTGGGTACAGCGTACGAACTCGAGGGGAACAACACGGAAGCGAGCCGGTGGATAGAGGAGGGGATACAGAGAAATCCACAGTCGCACTACGGAACGGAGTGGCTTCATCTGCTGATCCTGCAAAACAAAATAGCCCTTGAAACAAATGCTTCCACCTTTTCCCATGAACGCATGATCAGGTTGCCCGAGAGATTTTCGGCTGATACGAAAATATCGATAGCGGGTCATGAATACACGGTCAGAGAAGTGCAACATGCGATCACTTACCAGCTACATGAGCGTCTGGTATTCGTCAAGCCGAAAGACCTGATCGTATCCGAGTTGCTCTATACTCTCGCGAAGATACATGAAGAGACAACGATACTCGAAGAGGCAGAAAAGATATTCGAACTGTCGCTTCTCTATGGTTTCAGTGACCCGCAGCTGATCGAGGATCGTCTGCATCATTACGATGAAGTATACACACAAAGCAAAATAAAATACATACTCTACGGTATCGTCGGGTTTGTTCTATTATTTCTTTATTATTCGAAAAGGAAACCACGACCGCTCGAGAAAGAAAGAGCATCTTCGATAACAGCGGCTTTGTTCATCAATGTACTCATTATCATCTACACTATGTTGGGACTCATCATTTCATCCCAGATCGAACCATACATGAGCGATCATAGCGAACTTATGCGTTTAGTGAAATATATCATCAGTGCAGTGTTCATTTATCTCGGTATCAGAGCTGCCGTCAGTTACATCTCAAAGAAGGCGATAATAGAGAACAGAAAAGCCGTTATGGTCTATACGATACTCCTGTTCGGTATCTTTGTGTATCTGTTGATATACAGGATTTTAGGGGTTGAAACGGTTTTTGTACTCTATAGCCTGTTTCTGGTGACGATGCTTTACTGGATTCTGAGAAAATATTTTGTGAATGAAGAGAACGAGACCCCTTGAGCAGGGTCTCGGAAGGGGTGATTATATCTTGCCCTTGATGAAGGCTTCCATATCGGCAACGACCTCTTCGAGTGTTCTCTCGCCGCTGATGACGGTGAGGAGGTTCTTGTCGGTGTAGAACTTCTGGATATCTGAGAGAGGATCGGTATAGATCTTCATACGATCGTAGAATACCTCTTCTTTGTCGTCGCTTCTCTGCTCGCCCTCTTTTGCCTCTGCCGCACGACCGAGGATCCTGTCTCTGGCTACTTCCATGCTTACTCTTACTTCGATCACTGACTCAAGGCTGATCTCTGTGTTTGTAGAGAGGATATCATCGAGTGCAGTCATCTGCTCCGTGCTTCTTGGATAGCCGTCGATGAGAACGACATCGACAGGAGCCTGGTTGATCGCCGAGATGATCGTATCGATGATGATATTGAGCGGTACGAGGGCACCTTTGGAGATAAAGCTCTCGATCGTTTGACCAAGCTCACTGCCGCTTGCTACCTCTTCTCTGAGCATGTCACCGGTCGAGTAGTGGACGATCGCTTCGCTGTTGTTCTTTGCGATGATGCTTGCATCTGTTGTTTTACCCGAGCCGGGTGCGCCGATGATGAGGAAGAGTTTTTTCATGTCGTTATCCTTTATGCTGTAGTTGTTTGTCTGATTCTTAGGCTTAGTTCGTTAAGCTGCTCGTTGTCGACCACGCTTGGCGCCTGCGTGAGGAGGCACTGCGCTTTTTGTGTTTTCGGGAATGCGATGACATCACGGATGGAGCTGCTGCCAGCCATCAACATGATCATACGGTCAAGGCCCATAGCGAATCCACCGTGTGGCGGTGCACCGAACTTGAGAGCATCGAGGAGGAAGCCGAACTTCTCCTGTGCCTCTTCTTCATCGATACCGAGGAGTTTGAATACCTCCTCCTGGATCGCCTCTTTGTGGATACGGATCGATCCGCCGCCGAGCTCCACGCCGTTGAGGACGATATCGTAGGCGATCGATTCGATCTCTTCGATATCCTCGTAGTCAAGTGAGCCTTTGTCCGAGAGTTTCGGCATTGTGAACGGGTGGTGGAGGGCTTTGACCTTACCATCCTCGACCTCGAACATCGGGAAGTCTACGACCCAGAGGAACTCGTATGTGCCCTCAGGGATGATCTCCATCGTCTGCGCGAGGTAGATACGGAATCTTCCCATATAGTCAAGCACGAGCTTCTTCTCGCCCGCGCCGAAGAATACTGCGTCGCCTACTTCAAGCTCGCATCTCTCGACGATGAGCTGGAGGTCTGCCTCGCTGAAGAACTTCGTAAGCGGTCCTTTGAGGCCGTCCTCTTTCATCTGGAAGTAGCCAAGACCGCTCGCGCCGAACTTGCGTACGTAGTCCTCGAACCCTTTCATCTGTCTCTTTGAGAATATTTCGTCCCCTTTGGGTACCCTGAGCGCCTTGATACGGTTCTTTTTTGGTGAGCGTGCGATAGAGGAGAATATCTCGTTGTCGCATCTCTCGAAGATATCGATCACGTCGACCATAGGGAGGGCGTATCTCATGTCGGGCTTGTCGGAGCCGTACTTTTCCATCGCTTCGCGGTGTGTCATACGGTTGAACTTTGTCGGTACTTCGATACCGTTTGCAGTGAAGATATCGCTGAGGAGCTTCTCTGCTACCGCCATGACATCCTCCTGGGTACAGAAGCTCATCTCGACGTCGATCTGGGTGAACTCTGGCTGTCTGTCGGCACGAAGGTCTTCATCCCTGAAACACTTCGCGATCTGGAAGTATCTGTCGAATCCGCCCACCATTAAAAGCTGTTTGAAAAGCTGCGGCGACTGGGGGAGGGCATAGAACTCTCCGTGGTGTACGCGGCTCGGTACGAGGTAGTCCCTCGCACCTTCCGGGGTGGATTTGGTGAGGATAGGTGTCTCCACTTCGAGGAATCCGAGCGAATCGAGCGAGTTTCTCGCCGCGATGGTCGCTTTGGAGCGAAGCTTGAAGATATCGTATGATTTTTGGGTACGAAGCTCGAGGTATCTGTACTTCAGTCTGATCTCTTCGTTGACCTTTTCGTCTCCGAGGTCGAACGGCATCGGTTTCGACTGGTTCTCGATGACGAGGCTTTTGACAACGATCTCGATCTTGCCTGTCTTGAGGTTGGGATTCTCGAGCCCTTCGCCCCTGGCACGTACGATACCCGTAGCTACGAGCACGTACTGGTCTCTGACATGTTCAGCCTGCTTGTGTGCCGTGACATCGTCCGCAGGGTCGCAGACGAGCTGTACGACCTGGTCTTTGTCCCTGAGGTCTATGAAGATAACTCCGCCGTGGTCTCTGCGGCTCGCTACCCAACCAGCGACCGTAACCTCCTGGCCGATATGTTCTACATCAATTTGTGCACAATAATGCGTTCTCACTACAACTATCCTCTATATACATGATTTTGGACGGATTATAGCCAACTTTGGTTGAAAGAACCGAAAAAACCCTATTTCTCGTCCTTCTTTGCCTTTCTGCTGATGGTCACATTCATATTCCAGCGGCATTCGAACCCTTTGGGATGGACATAATGGTTGGTGATCTTCCCTTTGGCAAGTTCGTTCGAAAATACTTTCAGGGCAATCGCACTGTTGACCTCACCCCCTTCATTGTCTACCGTGACACTGTTGGAGACCACGAATTCATTGCCCTCGACCCCACCGCTGTAGGAACAGACGGCTTTTGGTTTGCAGGTTGCGCCTGTGACATACTCGAGCGTTGCTTCCTTGCCTTTCTGGGTGATCACGAGAGTACCAGAGAGGGGCAGTCCTGCCGGGCATTTCCCTGTGACCGAAGGTGCCGAGGTCTTATAGTTCCATGTACCGTTCAGATTGATCTGCTGGGGATCGATCAGATCGACAAGCGGTACCAGTGGGATGTCGTCTGTCTTGCTGTCTGCCCACAGGGCGCTGCTGCATACCAGATTCCCGATCACGATACTGCTGATCAGTTTGAGAAGAGTCGCTTTCATATTTGATCCTTTGGATGAATGGGGTTATATCATTATACAATTTATAGTTGACCTCAAGATAAATGGACGATATGTTTCGTAATTATAAGGAGCAGCACAATAAATAAATTACAATCTGACATAAAAACAGACTCTAAGGTTGATTTATGATAATGTTATATCACAAAATCACAAGGCGGATCATGGCAACGCAAAAACTCTCCAAAATAGAAAAAGCAGGTTTCACACTCAAGCCCGGCGCGCCTGAGATCAAAGAGCTCTTTGACACGATCAGATCATTGTTCGAAGCCAGCGGGATCGAAGTGTTCCTTTCCCAGGATTCTGCACGGATGATAGGAGAGGAGGGGGTGGCATTCGATACGATGTGCGACGAGTGCGATTTCCTCGTCTCTCTGGGTGGGGACGGGACGCTCCTTTCGCTGGTGAGAAAAAGCTACCGCTACCACAAGCCGGTACTGGGGATCAATGCAGGCAACCTCGGATTCCTTGCCGATGTCAAGATCGACGAAGTGGAGAACTTCCTGGAGAACCTTCTGATAGGTGAATACCGTATCGACGACCGTATGATGATCGAGGGATATATCCAGAGCAACGGCGAAAAGAAGCAGTTCTATGCATTCAACGATGTAGTGATCACGAGGCCTACCATCTCGAAGATGGTCAAGATCGACGCTTCCATCGACGGCAACTGGTTCAACACCTACAGGGGGGACGGGCTTATCATCTCCACGCCGACCGGATCGACCGCCTATTCGCTGGCTGCCGGGGGATCGATCCTCTATCCGCTCACCAAAGCGTTCATCATGACCCCGATCTGCGCCCATTCGCTCACCCAGAGACCTCTTGTGATCCCTGCCGATTTCACCATCGAGCTCTGTTCCCCCGATGAGAAGGTCGTCGCGATCATAGACGGGCAGGATCACCATATCATGCACTCGAACGATCTCCTTGTGATCGGTGGGGCGGCAGTAGGGGCGAGACTGCTCCACAGGAAGGAGCGCAACTACTTCTCGGTACTGAGGGAAAAGCTTTCATGGGGAGAGAACAGTTAAATGGGAAAAGAGGCCAAATGATAGAGAGACTGTATATCAGGGAACTGTTGAGTTTCAAAGAGGTCAAGATAGAGTTCGATAACGGACTGGTAGTCCTTACCGGTCCGAGCGGTGCGGGCAAGTCTGTACTGATGCAGAGCATACTCTCCAGCTTCGGGCACGGTGACATGGAGGCGACGGTTTGTGAAGTGATGCTCAGCAAACCGGGTGAACTGAGCTCGGAGAGCTATGAGCTCGATGACGACCTGGTGATCAAGAGTATCAAGAAGGACAGGGCGAGATTCTATCTCAACGAGCAGAACATCTCCAAAAGGTCGCTCAAAACGCTCTTCGCTCCCTATATCAACTACCTGAGCGTCCGGGACAAGAGCGGATTTGAGAGCGAAAGGCTCGTGGGGATACTCGATGACTCGATAGGATCGGGTGACGGGGAGCATTTCAGGGAGCTTGGAGAGCTGGAAACACGCTACGGGGTACTTACAGCCAGACGTGCAGAGCTTCAGAAGATATACGGTGACGAGAAGAAGCTTGCCGAGCTGATCGAGTTCGCCGAGTATGAGATAGGAAAGATCAGAAGCATCGATCCGAAGGTGGGCGAAGATATCACGCTGTTGCAGACCAAGCAGCAGCTCTCCCGTATCGACAAGGTCAACGAGCTCCTGGAGAACGCGACACAGATATTCGAGTACGAGTCGTCGGTGCAGGAGATATTCCGTCTCCTTGAGAAGGATGATTCCTATTTCACCGATATGATGAACCAGCTCCGTGCAGACCTCGACGATACACAGAATCTCTCCGACGAACTCGTCGAAGTGGATGTGGAGAATATCCTCGACAGGCTCGAGCAGATATCATCGCTCAAAAACCGTTACGGTTCGATAGAGGAGGCGCTCGAATACAAGCGCCAGAAAGAGGAAGAGCTTCTCGGCTATACACAGATAGACAGGAACAAAAAAGAGCTTGAGAGCTTTCTGGAGAAAGAGGGCAAAGAGCTCAGGAAGCTCGCCGACAGAGTATCCAAAAAGAGGAAAAAGAAGGCAAAGGAGCTCGAACAGGAGCTCTCCTCCTACCTTCATGACCTCAAGCTCCCTGCGGCGAAGTTCGTGTTCAAAGAGCAGGAGCTCGACGGCAGCGGTATCGACACCCTCGACCTGACACTCGGCAGCTCGTCCACATCGACGCTCAGCGGCGGGGAGTTCAACCGTCTCAGACTTGCGCTCCTTGTCGTAGCAATGGGAGCCCAAAATGTCCGGAAACAGGGGGTGATCATCCTCGACGAGATCGATGCCAACGTCAGCGGCGACGAGTCTATTGCCATCGCGGCGATGATAGCGAAGCTTGCCAAAGGCTACCAGCTCTTCGCCATCTCCCACCAGGCACACCTGAGCTCACAGGCATCGCAGCATATCCTTGTGAGCAAAGAGGGGAATCAGAGCAGGGCAAAAGTACTCTGTGACGAAGAGCGTATCAGTGAGATAGCGAGGATAATCGGCGGGAAGAATCCCGATGCGGAAGCAGTAGCTTTCGCAAGGAAACTGAGAGGGGCAAGCTAGGCGTGAAACTTCAGCTTTAGCTTGATCTGGTATTTTTTGATATTGCGGATATATTCCGAGATGATCTCGAAGTCGTAATCGTTCTTGAGATAGATATTGAAATCATTGAAGACGTCGACGATGCCGCCTGAACCGACCGTAGAAGCGGAACCGCGGATACGATGGTTGAGAGCCTCTATCTCTTCGTAGTCCTTGGATTCGAGCGCATACTCGATCTTTGGTATATAGTCATCGATATCCGAGATAAGCTGTCTTACCAGGTCATCGGCCTGCGGTTGCGGAATCCCCATAGCTACAAGTCGGCTATTATCGAAATCGTCATATCTGCGTTTGGGTAAAAGTTTTTTGTCTACTGCCATTTATCTCTCAACATCTAATTATGATAAAATTAATGAATATTGTATACTTTATTCTATCTCACACAATCTTTGTAAAACGACATAATAGTAAATAATTAATATATTTTTGATAAGAATGTTGAAAAATGTTGATAAATTTCTATTTATTGTCAAAAACCGATATAATTCCACGAATAATGAAATGCTGCTGAAGCTGCATGATGGAGTGAAAATGATAGTAGATACACATTGCCACCTTGACGATGAAAGGTATGAAGAAGATATCGAAGAGGTGCTGGAGAGGGCAATGCAAAACGGTGTGGAGCGGTTCATCATCCCCGGCGCAGACCCCCGCCATCTCCCCAGGGCGATCGAGCTCTCGGAACGCTATGAGAGGGTCTATTTCGCCGTGGGTGTCCACCCCTATGATGCCGTCAATTACGACCGCAAAGCGCTCGAACGCTCCATCTCCCATCCCAAATGTGTCGCCGTGGGCGAGTGCGGTCTCGACTACTATCGCCTCCCCGAGGGAGAGAGCGAGATAGCCGCCGAGAAAGCGAGGCAGAAAGAGGTCTTTATCGACCAGATAGAGCTCGCGAGAAAGTACGACAAACCTCTCATCGTCCATATCCGCGAGGCGAGCCGCGACTCGATGGAGCTGCTCGAACAGTACGCTGGTGAGAAGGGCGGCGTCCTCCACTGCTACAATGCCAACGAAGAGCTCCTCAAGCTCTCGGAGAAGAACTTCTACTACGGTATCGGCGGCGTGCTGACTTTCAAAAATGCCAAAAAGCTGATCCATGTCTACCCCAAGATACCCCTTGACAAACTCCTTGTAGAGACCGATGCCCCTTACCTCACACCCCATCCCCACAGGGGAGAGCGCAACGAACCGCTCTTCACGACCCATGTGGTAGAGAAGATGGCGGAGCTGAGCGAAATGAGCGTAGAGGAGATGGCGGCGCTGACGACACGCAATGCGGCGAGGCTATTCGGGGAACTGTAGGTTCGATTTTATCGAACATTACCCCGAGTAGCGGGAATATCTTCGGATCATTCGTAGCATTTGTTCGATAAAATCGAACCTACATAATTTGTGTATAATAACTCAAAAAAGGGCTAATCATGATACCAGAAACACAGACGATCTCGTCACTGATCCAGTCCTCGGTCGCGCCGGTGTTCCTGATCGCCGGTGTGGCTGGACTGCTCAATGTACTCACCGGGAGACTGGCACGGATCATGGATCGGATCGAAAAGATGGATGCCTACCTCCACTCCAGGCAAAAGACCCAGCCGGACTTCCAGGAGGATGAGAGGAGACAGAGGCGCAGAGAGTTTCTGTACAAACGGATGCAAAATACCAATATGGCGATCTTCTTCGGCACGACCACGGGACTGATGATCGCGGTGGTGATCCTGACGATGTTCGCCAGCGCATTGTTCTCCTTCCACACCGGGACGCTGATCGCTATCCTGTTCATCACGGCGATGCTGTGCCTGATCGCGTCGCTGCTGCTCTTCCTGCGGGAGGTCTACTTCACCACTTTTTCCGTCCGTATCAAACATTACGGGGATATCTCTTTTGATGATTGAAGTAACAAAATGTTGTAACGGAAAAAGACTAATTTTAAGAGTAAGTAATTATCGGGGAATAGCAAACAATAATTTTTTGCTATAATCTGAAAAATGCAAAGGAGAGATGATGGCTATGGTAGAGAGCAACCCCGATATATTAAACGGTGTACTGGTATTTGGCGGTACGCGCGTACTTGTACGCAATCTTTTTGATTATCTTATTGCAGGTGACACTATCAAGGATTTTTTGGAAGATTTTCCAACCGTATCGTTCGAGCAGGTGCGCTATATCCTCCAAAGTGCAGAAGTGGCACTGGAAGACCAGAATCATAAAGCCGCTTGATCTATGAAGATCATTATCGATGAGTGTCTGCCCAAAAGATTAGACATCTGTTAGGAAGATAAAATGAAAGAAAATAAAGAAGCAATAAAATATCCAAGTGATGAGGAAATTAAAATCGAATGGACAATACTCCACAAATTTATGATTATTGTTCCATTTTTAGTAATATGGGTACTGTTTTATAACTTGACTGATTTTAATTTACCATACAAGTCAAAATTATTAACGATTATAGGACTGAATATAGATATTATTGGAGTAACAATAGCATCATTAAAGACACCATTTTATGGACATTTTTGTGATGCTGGAGCTATAGAGGTTAAACGAGCAAATATTGAAAAAAAAGATGTAATGAAAAATCTGTGATGCTAAAAAGCTGATCAAAGTACGATATATTGGGAGTTAAAAAAGGATTATCAAGAAATGGCTGTAAAGAGAGTTAAAAAGATGTCCAAATTGCCAAAGTCTTGATACAAAAAAAGATGGT
>QKDN01000036.1 GCA_003252535.1 Campylobacterota bacterium
ATCTATTATTTCACTTAATAAATACAAAACAGATATAAATTCATTTTTTTCTTTTTCAATCAAACTAAATTCATTGATATGTGTTCTTAAAGTATGGATTTCATTTTTTAGTTCCATAAAATTAGAGAATTTAATTTCATATGGAGACGGAAGTCGATGAAAATCTAATAGATTACAAAAAAGAGCAAGATTAGTCTTCATAAAGATTTCTTTGTTACGAATGAAAATAGCTTCATGTATTTTTTCATCCAAAGAAAGTACAGGATCAGTTGTACTCGCTGCTCTCTCTGTAAATCCGATGTGGATATCTAATGACATTTGTCACTCCCATTTTTATTCCATAAAAGAAATAGCGTTCGATAAAATCGAACCTACCCATCGCAGGCAACCCTACCTCCCCCTCAAATACCCCATCGCCGTCGCAATAATATCATCATCATCCTTGCTCGGCGACTTGAGGACGAGGCGATCTTTGCCCTCCTCTTCGAACTCGATGAAGACATTCTGCTCGTAGCTGGAGACCTTGGTGATCCCCTGCTCTTTGGCGAGGACCTTCATGACGATGAGGTCGATGAACTGTCTCGTGACGGTGTCGAGCTTGCCGAAGCGGTCGGCGATCTCCCCCTCTATCTCGTAGACCTCGCCCGTGCTCTCACACTGTGAGAGCCTGCGGTAGAGCTCGAGTCGAAGCCTGTCCTCGCTGATGAGCTCCTCGCTGAGGTAGGCATCGACGCTGAGCTTCATATCGACGCTCTTCTCCTCTCTCTCAACCTTGCCGCTGAGCACCTTGATGGCATCCTCTAGCATCCGCAGGTAGAGGGAGTAGCCGATCTGCTTGATATGGCCGCTCTGCGCCTCGCCGATGATGTTACCCCCGCCCCTGATCTCCAGATCGTGGAACGCCAGCACCGCGCCGCTGCCGAGCTGCGAGTGGGACTCGAGGGCGAGGAGACGGCGGCGGGCATTGTCGGTGAGCCGATCCTTGTCCTCGACGATGAAGTAGCCGTACCCCTCCTTCGCACCCCTGCCGACGCGGCCGCGCAGCTGGTGGAGGTCGGCGATGCCGAAGTTGTCCGCGCCGTCGACGATCATCGTGTTGGCGTGGGGCATGTGGATACCCGACTCGACGATGGAGGTGGAGAGGAGCATATCGTACTCCCCGTCCTCGAAGAGCATCATCTCCTGCTCGGTCTGCGCCGCGCTGATCTGCGAATGGAGGACGGCGATACGGAGCTTGGGGAGGATATCAAGGAGCTGTTTCTTCTTCTCCTCGATCCCTGCGATGGAATTGTAGACATAAAAGACCTGACCGCCGCGGCGGAGCTCGCGCATGATCGCCTCCTTGATGATCTTCTCATCGTAGCTCTTGACGAATGTCCGTACCCCCTGCCGCTCCATCGGCGGCGTGAGTATCTCGCTGAAACTCTTGATCTGCGAGAGGGCGAGGTTGAGCGAGCGCGGGATCGGGGTGGCGCTCATGCTCAGCAGGTGGGTGTCGATCGAGAGCTCTTTGAGGGCTTCCTTCTGCTTGACGCCGAACTTGTGCTCCTCGTCGATCACGACGAGTGCGAGGCTGCGGAACTTCGCCCCAAGCAGTGCGTGGGTACCCACCACCATATCGATCGACCCGTCGGCGAGCCCGGCAAGGATCGACTTCTTCTCCTTGGCGCTCGTGAACCGGTCGAGCTTCGCGAGGCGGAACTCGTACTTCCCGAACCTCTGCTTGAGCGACTTGAAGTGCTGGGAACTCAGCAGCGTGGTGGGGGCGATCATCAGCGTCTGGTAGCCCGCCTTGACCGCCGCCCACATCCCGTTCATCGCCACCTCGGTCTTGCCGAATCCCACATCGGCGCTCAACAACCTGTCCATCATCACGCCGCTCCCCATATCGTGGAGCATCTCGGAGATCGCCTGCTCCTGGTCCTCGGTGTGGATGAACCCCGCTTCCGCCATGAAGAGGGCGTGCTCCTCGGGCGAATAGTCGACCCTGATCCCCTTCTGGAGGTGGCGTTTGGCGGAGAGGTTGATGATCTCGCTGGCGATTGCGAAGAGCTTCTCCTTGACCTTCCCTTTGAGCTTCTTGAAGCTTGCTTTGCCGAGCTTGTCGAGGATGGGGAGCGCGCCCCCTTCGGCGATGTAGCGGTCGATCACTTCGAGGTTCTCCACCGGGACGAGGAGGCTGTCCTCGTTCTGGTAGAGGATCACGACGAACTCCCTCGTCGCACCGAGTATCTCCCGCTTCTCTATCCCCTTGAATATCCCCACCCCGTGGTTCTCATGGACGACATAGTCGTTGGGTTTGAGGTCGTCGAGGACGATCGAGGCCTTCTTGACCCGCTTCTTTTTGAGCGGTTTATTCAGCGAGATGATGAGGCGGTCGTCCCCCATGATATTGACCATCCCCTCCTGGTAGACGAACTCTATCCCCTCGAAAGAGTCGAGCTGGCTGCCCCGCACCACGCTCTCGTTGCGGGCGATGATGGTGATCTTCTTCTCTTTGTGGGCTTCGAGGAGGGCGTTTGCATTGACCACTTCGAGGTCGCGGAAACGGGTCGACTCGGGGAGTCTCTCGGTCGGGAGGGCTTCGCGTGGGATCAGCGGGGTCTGGAGGGAGTATATCTCACCGATCTCGTCGGCGAGGTTCGAGGTCGTGAGGGACTCGAACCGCTCGAAATAGTTCTCCCCCAGCTCATCCAGATGCCAGAATCCCAGCGAATCGATATCCCGCACGAAGGCATCGTAGCCGCTCCGCTCGCTCCGCAGCCGCCACCCCTCGTACTGCTCCTGCGTGAGGGCGAGGTAGGCGGGGATGACAGTGAACGCCTCGATCTCCTCGGGGAAGCTCTTCTGGCTGTCCTCGTCGTAGGTGCGGATGCTCTCGATATCGTTGTCGAAGAGGCTGATACGGTAGGGTTTGTCGGAGTTGATCGGGTAGATATCGATGATATCACCGCGGAATGAGACCTCGCCGCGGCTCGAAGCGATATCGACGAAGTGGTAGCCCCAGTAGTAGAGCTCGTCCTTGAACGCCCCCATATCGAGTTTGTCGCCGAACTCTATCTTTTTGCTCCGCAGCAGTTCGGCGCGCGGGAGGGGGAGGAGCATGGTGCGCAGCGGGGCGACGAGCACCTTTTTGGCTGTATTGGAGGCGAAGTAGCCGTTCAGTGCGGTGAGGAGGGCATAGAGCTCCTCCTGGTAGACCCGCAGGTCTTCGCCGACCGATAGCCTCATATCGGGGAGCGCGTAGGCGTCGTAGCCGAGCAGCCCGGCGATATCGCGCGCGCTTGCGGCCTCTTTGTCGTCTTTGGCGATGAGGAGGAGTTCTTTCGAAAGCTTTTTTTCGAGCAGGTAGTGGTAGATATTGCTTTGGTACATTGTAGGTCTCGCTGTTGTTTCCTGCCGGGATATCTCTGAAAACCGTGTACCCTGCTCCAAAGAGAGTGCGAGAAGCCGTGCGCCCAACCCATGAAATGGGCGCTTGCGTTCGCATGGTGCAGGAGCGCTCTCTTTGGAGCAGGTTTTTGGAGATGCCCGCCGGGGAGTTTCTTTTTGGGAGTGATTGTACAAAAAAAGTGATAAATCAGGCTTAATATATACGCAGACAACCAAAGAGGATTTATAATAACAAAAACCAATACTCATAAGGAGTCTCCATGTCCATCCTCAGACACCTCTCCAGGGTCATGCTATCCGGTATCGGGTCCACACTGCTGCTCGCTGCCGCACCTGATCCAAAATGCCTTCTCATCCCCGATCCCGGCCCGTGCAAAGGGCTCTTTACGAAGTACTACTACGACGCCCCGGCCAACCAATGCAGGAGCTTCACCTACGGAGGGTGTCAGGGGGTCGTCCCCTTCGATACGATGGAGGAGTGCCGGGACACCTGCGTGACGATCGAAGAGACGGAACCCATCGACCGCAAACCGGCGATCTACCTCTACCCTACCCGCACCACGGATATCAGGGTCACACTCGCCCCGAAAGGTGTGATCATCGCCTCCGAACCCTCCTACAGGAACGGATGGAGGGTCCGGGTGGAGAGCGACGGTTCGATAGAGGGTGGCTACGGCTACCTCTTCTACGAGGTGAAGCTCCCCGCCGTCGAGATACCGCAGGAGGGGTGGGTCGTCGAAACGGCCAGACTCTCGGAGTGGTTCGACGAGTATCTCCCCAGGCTCGGGCTCAATGAGAAAGAGTCTTCCGAGTTCAAAAAATACTGGCTCCCGCTGCTGGGGAGTGCATCCCCCTACTACAGGATATCACTGCTGAGCCAGTCGTTCCTGGAAGAGAACATGGCACTCGCTATCGATCCGAAGCCCGATACCCTCATCAGGATCAACTTCCGCTTCGAACCGCTCCGGGAGGATGCAACGATCATCCGCCCCGAGATCGGGACACCGGAGAGAAAGGGCTTCGTCGCCGTGGAGTGGGGAGGGGTGCTGGCCGAACCCAGATAGCGGACGGGTGGCTCCTCCCGGGTGTTATTTCGTCCCGTTCCAGTCATAGAGATGGTTGGCGTAGAGGTAGCTTGCACTCTGGTAGTAGGTGACGGTGTCGAGCTCCTCCTCGCCGGAGACATTTGCATCGCGATATTTCGTATCGCGCAGTGAGTTTTGCTCTATCGTATAACCGTGGATGCTCTTGTCCGGCTCGAGTATGGAGAGCTTCCCGTCACGCACCAGCCCGAGCCTCTGGTAGTTGCCGATAAAGGCGCGGGGTTTGTAATCCTGCGCGAGGATATCGCTCCCATAGAATTTGCTCCGATATTTCCATCCCATCAGAGAGAACAGCGTCGGCATCGTATCGATCTGCGAAGCAAGCCTGCTCACCCTTTGCGGCGCTATGAGTTTGGGAGCGTAGACGATGAGGGGTATCCTGTAACGGCACAGCGGCAGGGCGCTCTTACCAGCGCTCCCGCCGTTGTGGTCGGCGATGACGACGAAGATGGTGTTGTCGAACCACGGTTTGCTCCGAGCTTTCTCTATGAAATCCCCGATGGCGAAGTCAGTATACTTCACCGCGCCGTTGCGTCCTGTATGCGAAGGGATATCGATCTTGCCGTCCGGGTAGGTGTAGGGGCGGTGGTTGGAGGTGGTCATGATATAGTTGAAGAAGGGTTTCCCTGCCCCGTATGACTTGTCCGCCTCCCTGATCGCCTTGTCGTAGAGGTCGCCGTCGCACACCCCCCAGACATTAGCGAAAGTGATCTCATCGTCCGAGAAACTGTCACGATCCACGATCTCGAAACCGTTGTGACCGAAAAAGTCGTTCATATTGTCGAAGTAGCCGTTGCCCGCGTAGATAAACCTGTTGTCGTAGCCCCGCTCCTTCGTGATGAACCCTGCGCTGAAAAGACCGTGGTTGTCAGGCCGCTTGACGATGCTTCGCCCCGGGGTCGGGGGGATCGAGAGGGTCACCGCCTCCATCCCGCGTACTGTCCTCGTCCCCGTAGCATAGAGGTTGTCGAAGAAGAGCGACTCTTTGGCGAGCTTGTCGAGATTTGGGGTGATATCGCCCCTCTCGGTGCCGAATATCCCCATATACTCCGCGCTCAGGCTCTCGACCATGATCAGCATGATATTAGGTCTGATCTCGGGTCTCTCAGGGGTGATCTCTTTGAGGTGGCTGCTGTCAAAACCTTCGAGTCTGTCAAGTTCAGCCAATACGTTGGCGATCTTTTTGCTTTCGTAGAACTCATTATAGTCGATCTCGTTGTTCCTGAATGCCGAGACGAAAGAGTAGATGCCGTTCTTTGCCAGTTCGTTATTGTACTGGTTCTCCGATATCTCGCTGAGATTCTGCTTCTCCATACCGAAGAAGGCGATGAGCGCCAGGAGGAAAAGGGGCGCAGTGATCCTGAACCGCTGCCCAAAGCTCTCGTCCGATCCGAACGGCAGGCTCAGATACGGCGTTTTCCTGAGCAGCAAAAGAAACAGCGCCATATTGACCACGAAGATGCCTCCCAGCAGCAGTGGCAGTGGGTAGGACTCAACGATATTCTGTATCACCTCGTGGGTATAGACGAGATAGTCGACCGCGATGAAATTGAACCGCTTGCCGAACTCCTCCCAGAAGAACCACTCCGAGACGCCGTTGAAGAGGACAAAATAGCTCGAAGCGAAGAATCCGGCCAGGAAGATGATACGGTGCACCTTCGAACGGAAAATACGCTGCGGCATCACGAGCAGGTAGAGCGCCAGTGGGAGGACGAAATAGAGCGCGCTCACCAGGTCATAGAAGAGACCTACCCCGTAGACCTTCACAAGCGCCGACACGCTGCTGTCCACCTCCGCTATATCGCCCAGCAGCAGGAGCGTCCTGGTCACGAAACTGACGCCGGCAAAAACCATTACCGCCAGCAGAAGCAGCCCAAAACGGCTGTTTTTCAATAATTTCATTATCACTTTCCTCTATAGTCAAATAGTTATATACCAATAACATTGTTTAATGAATTTTTCATGAATGAAGTTTGTGTATCTGCATCTATCCGTCGGATAATACCTGTTGCAGGATAACGCAGGAAGTCCAGGAAAAATGCCGCCATTCTACCTGAGAAGTGTTAACAAAACATAGCGTCCGCTCCCGATTCGATTCACAATTCTATGGCATAATTGCGGAAATCGTTCAAACAACAAAGGATAATAATGAAAAAGTTCTTATTGCCCATACTCTTTTTTCTGCTGTCGTTATCCTCGCTGCACGGCGGCACCGTCAGCGCAAGGGTAGACGACCCCAATGCAGTTGCAGGCAACAGTGTCAACCTGATCCTCGAAGCGAGCGGGTCGAACATCAACTTCCCCGACATCAGCAGGATCGGCGAATATCCCGTAGAGAACAGGTCGACGACCATCCGCAGCTCCTTCAAAGTGATCAACGGTACGACCACGCAGGAGAACATCAGGCAGCTCGTGCTGACTTTCACCCCCACCAAAGAGATGATCATCGAGCCCTTCGAGATAGAGGTGGACGGACAGAAGCTCCGTACCGAACCGATCAAGCTCTCGCTCACCCCAAACACCGCCCCCTCTTTGCAAAGCAACGAGATGTTCTCCCTGAAGATGGATGCCAACAAGAAAGACATCTACGTCGGGGAGACCCTGCTGCTGTCGATCTACTTCACCGAATCGCGCCATGCCGACATCATGGACTTCAGGGGAGAGAGACCCGATCTGAGCCAGTTCGTCGTCAAAGAGATCGAGAACGAAAAGACCTATCGCAAAGGGGACAATCTCGTCCACGAGTTCCGCTATCTCATCGCACCTACCAGGGAGGGAAACGTCACGATCAAGCCTATCTTCGCCAAGGTCGCCGAGAGGACCCGTGTACGTGACAACTTCTTCGGTACCTTCCTCGACCGTCCGAAATGGGACCAGATATCCTCCAACTCCCTCACCCTCCGTGTCAAACCCCTGCCGTCCAATGCCGACCTCGTAGGGGATTTCAAGCTCGCCCATGAGCTCGATACGACATCCACGAAGGTCAACAAACCGATCAACCTCACCGTCACTATCAGCGGGGAAGGGAACCTCGAAGACTTCAACAAGCTCGCCTACGACATCCCCGGTGTCACCGTCTACAGCGACGATGCGAAGGTGGAGAGCCGTCTGGCCGGCAAGCAGATGATCAGTACCTATACCAAGAAGTTCGCGTTTATCTCCGACAGCAGCTTCACTATCCCCGGGCGGTCGTTCACCCTCTTCAACCCGAAGACGAATAAAACCAGCGAGCTGACCATCAGCAGCTACGATATCACCGTCGAAGGGAGCAAACCGAAGAGCGAACCGACGATCCACAGCGCATCGGTGACAGATCAGCCGTCCCACACACAGCCGGAGCAGACCAAAGAACCAGCACGGAGCGAAAGCACCCTGACCAACAACCCCTTGCTGCTCGCTGCCGCATTCGCCGCGGGCATCATCCTGACCCTGCTGGTCACGGTACTGCCCAGGATGTTCGGCGGACGCTCTGCGAAAGACCACAGGGACCCCCTCCATATCCTCTATCCCCACATCAGCGAAGATGCTGAAGCCGAGAAGATGGTACGCGATCTCTATGCCAAAAAGGGCGGTGACAAATCGGTCGTCATCGACAAGGCAAAGCTCAAAGCACTGATCGAAAAATACAGGGAGTCGTAAAATACCGTCCGCCGTCCCGAACCCGGTTTCAGGACCTGCCGGAGAGGGACTTCACGGTCCAGACCATCTTTTTACTCTATGTGGACACTCCTCATACTTCCGAACAATCCGGCAACACACCCTATATCCTCCACGACCTGATCTGACTCGCCGCAGATTGCGGGGATGAAACAATCCCCTAAGCCCCCGACTGCTATTATTGCAGCAACACAACATCGGTCATTGCAGGACAATAAAGATTCATAAAGTGCTCTGAGTCGTTCGCTATCAGTGCATTCATCTTCAATTCAAAAGTATGTGGATCGATATGTGAAAACTGTTTCAAGGAAGACTTCATGAGTTTCGATGCACTGCTTTTTTCGGCACTTTTTTTACTTGTAACGGTTTCCATAACGGTAGGTATTTCCAAAAAACTGGGACTGGGCTCTATTCTCGGGCTTCTTATCGCAGGGGTCATAGTCGGTCCATATTCTCCGGGGCCTGTCATGACGGACCAGGTAGAGGCCTTGCGGCACTTTGCGGAAATAGGCGTGGTACTTCTGTTGTTCCTGATCGGTTTGGAAATGCGCCCCGGAAAACTCTGGGGGATGCGAAAAGATGTTTTTGGATTTGGAAGTCTTCAGATACTCTTTTCCGGTATCCTGATCGGCTTCTATGTTCATATCGTCATGCCGATTCCCAATGAAGTATCTTTTTTGATCGGACTGCCCCTGGCACTCTCTTCGACGGCTTTTGTAGTACAGATACTCCAGGAACGGAGTGAGATAGCCAGCAGGTACGGCAACACATCCTTTGCTATCCTTTTGATGCAGGATCTTGCGATCGTACCGCTTTTAGCGATAGTACCCATCCTCTCCAGCGGCGGCGTCCTTTCCGAAAGTGTTCCTCTGCACAAACAGATTCTGGTCGTCCTGGGGATGATCGTTGCAGTCATTCTGATAGGGAGATACATCGTACCGGTCCTGCTGGATCGTTTTGCCCGGGACAGGAATAAAGAAGCCTTTATGTTCGTTGTATTTCTCTCTGTTGTCTTTGCTGCATGGGCGATGGAACATGCCGGACTGTCGATGGCTCTCGGGGCATTTCTGATGGGAATGACCCTCTCAGGTTCCAAGTACAACCTTCAGATCGAAGCACACATCGAACCATATAAAGGGATGCTGATGAGTCTTTTCTTTGTAGCGGTCGGAATGTCGCTCGATCTGAGGATCGTGATCGAATCCCCTTTGCTCATCGCACAGCATGTCTTCATTATCATGCTCATCAAAATCCTGGTACTCTTTTTTCTCTCATTGGCATTCGGGCACACACGGAGCAATGCTTTCCGAATTTCCTTTCTTCTCTCGCAAAGCGGAGAATTCGGTTTTGTTCTGTTCGGTGCCGCCCTGGCACTCGGAGTCATTGATTCGCAACTCTTCGCTGTTGGTATAGCGGTCATATCCATCACGATGCTGCTCACACCTTTCTACATCAAGGTAGGCGAACTGTTTGCCCGTAAAGCCCATGTGGAAACGAGTGCTCTCAAAGGCGAAATTCCAGATGAAGAAAAATTCGCCGGCGTGATCATCGCCGGGTATGGTCGTGTAGGTCAGATCATCGGTAATATGCTTGAGGGGAGTGAAATCCCCTATATCGCCTATGACAGCGATCATGCACTGGTAACGGAAAAGCGGGCTCAGGGGAAACCGGTTTATTACGGTGAGATGAGTGATCTTGATTTTCTCCAGGCGATCAAGATCGCCAGGGCCCAGCTGGTAGTGGTAACCGTAGATTCATCGATGAATGCGATTCGTGTAGTATCTCATATCAAAGCAACGTATCCCACTTTGAAGATATTTGCCAGAGCAAAAGATATGAAAACGAAAAATATTTTACTCAAATATGGAGCGAACTGGACGATGCAGGAAACCGTGGAAGGAAGTCTCAGGATGGGGGCCGAAGCGCTTTTTGCAATGGATGTGGACCGGGACAGGGTCAACGACCTGCTAACGGCTCTGCGAAAAAATGATTATGCCGCATTGGAAGGTCGGGATAGCACACCGTCTTAGTATCATACGGAACATCTTTATGAGCACGTATCAAGGAAGATCGTTACAAACGGATGGAAACTCTGTCGTCTCTCCGTGACACAGGCACGGAATACAAAAGAAAATGTGTCAGGTAAGCGGGGAATAGAAGAAACTATCTGAGGAATTCCTGGAGCTCGAATGCTGCCATAGGTTTGGCATAGTGATCACCTGAGACATGATCGCACTCAAGCGATGCGAGGATATCGGCCTCTTTGTTGGTCTTGACGCCATTGGCGTATGCTTCCATATCGAGTGCATGGGCGAAATCGATCGTCGCTTCGAGGACCGGCTGGCGCTCGCTCATTTTGTTCAGCTCGGTGAGGAGCATCGGGTTGATCTTGAGGGTACTGAAACCGATCTGCTCCATCTGGATCAGTGTCTCTTTCCCCAGACCCAGGTTCTCTGCACACAGCCTGATCCCCAGGTTCTTGATATGCTCGAACTCCTCATGGCACTTCTTGATACCGTAGTTGTGAATGCTTGAAGTGACATCGAAAGTGATATGTGAAGCATCGACGTTGTATTTCTCCAGAGCCTGTTCGATCTCTGCGAAGAACGAATCCTCACGCAGATCGCTGTGGGCGACCTGGATAAAGAGCTGGATATTCCTGAACTTGAAATCGTTCCAGAGCTTTCGCTGGCGGATCACCTCTTTGACGAAGTAGGTCATCACTTCGAGACGCAAACCGGCATTCTCGGCCACATCCATGAACTTGTCACTTGACATAAGCCCGTTCTTGGGGTGGTTCCACACCAGCATAGGCTGCGCGCCGGAGACCTGCATCGTCTCGGAGTGATAGATCGGCTGGAAATGGATCACAAACTCTTTGTTCTTGACCGCACTGTTGAGCTCACGGATAAGCTGTGTTTCGTTCTCGCTCTCACCTTTTTTCTCCTCGAAGACGACGATCGCGCCGTTCCCTTTGGTCGTCGCTTCATCGAGAGCGACATAAGCCCTGTCGATGAGCTTGTTGGCGTTCTTGCCGTGATCCGGGAAGAGGACGACACCCACCGATGAGACGATATGGAGCGTCGAGTTCTCTTCCTTGAAGCGGCGTGTGATCTCGGCTGTCATCTCCCTCGCCATATCCATGACGATCTTCTCACGCTTGAAATTGCTTACCACTACGAGGAAGTGATCACTGTCGAGCCTGTAGCTCGTCATCCCCTCGGTCTCCTGATCCCGGAGGAACTCGGCATATTTTTTGATAAGGTTGTTGGCGTAGCTGTGACCTTTGGAGAGTCTCATACGGTTGAAGCCGTGGATATTGAAGATGAACAGGGCGAATCTCTCGGAATTCTTCTGTGCCTCTACCGCGAGCTTGTTGATATCGAAAGCTGCTTTGAACTGGCTCGGGAGCTCGGTGAGGAAGTCGACCTCGCCGAGTCTCTTGATACTCTCCTGCTCACGGATGGCAGCCGAAGCATCCTGAAGGACACAGATGATCGCATTCGCATAGTTCCACTTGGAGTAGTCCATGAAGAGGTGTACCCTGTGTTTCTTCTCTCCGACGCTCATCAATGCAGCTTCGAGGTTGATGAGACTGTGGTCGTCCTTGCGTTTCTCTTTCAATATCTCTTCGAAACTTTTCGGCTCGGCGCGGTCTACGGTGAATCTCACCGTCTGCGACAGGCGCCTCCCCTCGTACTGGGTATCCATCCCGAGGAGCTTTCTGGCTGATTTGTTGGCAAACAGGACCTCGAAAGCAGGGGTGAATACAATGACCTTGTCTTCAAGGTATTCGCTCGCATTCTTATAGAGCTTTGCATGTGTCCCTTCGGCTGCAAGCTTTTTATTGAAAAAGAGCGTTACCCCGATCAGAGATATAGCAGCCAATAGCACGATAATGCCGATAATCACCCATTCCATCAGAGGTTCCCCTTGCTTGCCATATTTTTAAATACTTTTATTATACCAACAGAAGAATTAAAAATTTAAGTGTTGTTTATATTGTAACTTTTCCAGTGCTAAAATTACTTTAACTGCGATCAAAAAGTCGATTTTTTTTTGCAGAGTGCTTCTATCTTCGTACTTTTGTCCTCGAGGATGAAAATCTCATCGACCTCTATCCCCTCAAGAGTAGTATTTTTCCCATCCCGATATACTTTCGCCCACCCCTCTTTGACTCGGTTGCGGGGGTCGTTGGCGAGGTAGTTCTGCTCCATCATCTGCACGCCTCTCCTTTTCTGCTCGATGAGGAAGCCCATCTGCTGCCTGAGCTGCTCTGCGGCGAGCGCTTTGCGCGTCTCCAGCTGCGAGAGCCTGTAGCGCATCACCCGCTCGAACTCGCTTCTGAGGCTCTCGAAGCTCTTTTGCTGCTGTTCGAGCCTCCGCGAGACCGAGAGGCGCTGGAGCTGTTCGGAGGCGGCTTTGAGCTCGCTGCTTTTGCGGAAGAGGAGCTGCTCCATCTGCCGCCTATAGCGCGTGAGAAGCTCATCGAGGGTATAGAGCACTTCGTTGCGGTCGGGGAGGATCATCTCCATCGCCGCGCTGGGGGTGGGGGCGCGCAGGTCGGCGACGAAATCGCTGATGAGGACATCCACCTCATGCCCCACGGCGCTCACCACGGGGGTAGCGAGCGAGAAGATGGTATCGGCGACGATCTCCTCGTTGAACGCCCAGAGGTCCTCGACGCTCCCGCCGCCGCGCCCCGTGACGATCACATCGACACCGAGTGTGTCGGCGTAGCGGAGGGCGCGCGCGATCTCGCCCGCCGCCCTCTCCCCCTGCACGAGGGTATCGATGATCGTCACCTCGAGGAGCGGCCAGCGCTTCTCGATGATCTTGAGCATATCGTAGAGAGCCGCGCTCTCTTTGGCTGTGACGAGGGCAAGTGAGCGAATATTTTTCGGGATGGGCTTTTTGTGCGCGGGGTCGAAGTAGCCTTTCTCTTTGAGCTTCTCCTTGAGCTGCTCATAGGCGAGCGCGAGGGCTCCCTTGCCGTAGGGTTCGATAGAGGTGGCGTAGAACTGGTACTCACCCCTCGGGGTGTAGACCCCCACCGATCCCTCGACGATGATGTGCGCCCCCTGCTCGAGGCGGAACTTCAGCTTCGCGGCATTGGAGCGGAACATCACGCACTTGATCGAGCTCTCGCTGTCCTTGATGGAGAAGTAGACATGGCCGCTCGCCTGATGGTAGGTGACCGAAGCGATCTCCCCCTCGACACGGATATGCATGAAGGTCGCTTCGAGGAGGGATTTGATCTTGATATTGAGCGCGTTGACGCTCATGAGGGGTGCGGACATCTTAGCTCTTCTGGGCTACGAGCAGCGTGCTGATCCCCATCGAAAATGACTTGCTGTACTTCATCTCGAAGCCGGCTGCCTTGAGCTCGTTCTCGAGCATCTCGGTCGTGAGGAACTCCTCGATCGAGTCGGGGAGGTACTTGTAGGCGGCGTAGTTCTTCGATACCAGTCCGCCGATGGCAGGGAGGATGTTCTTCATATAGAGATCGACGATCTTCGAGACGATCCCGCTCTTCTCCTGCTTGGTGAACTCGAGGATCACCACCATGCCGCCGGGCTTGAGCGCCCTGTAGAACTCATCGAGCGCTTCTTTCCTGTCGACGACATTGCGGATGCCGTACGAGATCGAGATGATGTCCGTCCCCTGATCCGCTACCGGGAGCTCCTGTGCTTTCCCCTCCAGGAACTCGGCGAAATCGACCTTCTCCCTCGCCACCGCGAGCATCCCCACCGAGGGGTCTACGCCGACATATTTGCCCACTTCGATCCCCTGTTTGGCAGCCCGCTCTTTCCAGTAGAGGAGCAGGTCACCCGTACCGCAGGCGACATCGGTGATCTGATCGATCTGCTTTTTCCCCAGTATCGAGTAGGCGAGGTCGCACCCCTTGCGTCTCCACTGCTTGTCTATCCCAAAACTCAGCACCCTGTTGGCAAGGTCATAGGTCGAGGCGATCTCGTCGAACATCCCGACGATCTTTTCCTGTTTGTTCTTATTGGCTTGGTTTTCCATCTCTCCACTTACTCCAGATCATGATATCGACCCCTTTTGGCTCTGTATGCAAAAAGGTCAACTCTTTGGCGATATTATAAGTTAAATTATGGATAGAGAGCTTAGGAGTCTGATAAATCAGCAGCCAATCGATATGTTTTTCCATCGCCCGTAACATCCCTTCACCCCCTTCGACGATCACGAAAGAGGGCTTTTCGAGGAAAGAGAGATCATCCCCGATCTCCACGTTCCTCCCCTCGATCCCGAAAAGCGGGATGCTCCAGTCGAAGTCGTCGGTGCGCGAATAGATGGTGACATCGGGCGCCCTCCCCCCGCTGAAGCGGCAGTCGAGGGTGGGTCTGTCCGCCCGCACCGTCCCCCCGCCGATGAGGAGCCTGCTGCATACTTCCCGCATCCTGTGGACATGGTGGAGCGAATCGGGGGAGCTGAGATACCCGCCGCCGATACGGCCGTTGGAGGTCTGTGCGAGCTTGAAGAGGACAAAGGCGCGCTTCTGCCAGATGACGAACGGCTCGAGGAGCTCCCTCGCCTCCTTCTCCCTGATCCCCAGGATCACTTCGATCCCGGCATCGCGCAGCCTCTCCACCCCGCCGCTGTGCTCGCTGATGGGATCGCGCATGGCGATCACGACACGCGCAGGTCTGAGATGCTCCAGCAGCCCGGCACACGCGGGGGTGCGGCCGAGATGGTTGCACGGCTCGAGGGTGACGAATATCTCGCACGCCCCGAAGAACCCTTCCGGCAGCGAGCGGAGGAAATCATGCGCCGCGAATGCATCGTAGGGGTCGAACTCCACGTTGCTGCCGCTCATCTTCTCATAGGCTCGTACCAGCGCCATCACCTCGGCATGGGAGGTACCCGCCCGGTGGTGCACCTCCAGCGAGACGAGCTCCCCCCGGCACACTACCGCTGCACCCACACCCGGATTGGGGTAGGCGAGCCCCTGGTACTTCCACGCCTCGTTGATGACGATCTGCATTATGTGGTCTTGCATGATTTTTCCTTTTAGGTATTCCTTGATGCCCTTGACCGTAGGGTGGGTTTCCCAACCCACCACTTGCTCCAATCGATAAAAACCGTACGATTTGAATAATAAATATTTGCGTCATGATCGGTGGGCTGGCAAGCCCACCCTACCGATATTCTATATTTGTGTATTGTACTTTTTTATTGCTAAAGGGGTCTAATATCATATCGATCTGGCTGATCCTGTACCTGAGCGGGAAGCCCACTGGCGAGCCTTTGGCGGTACTCTCGAGCACATAGTAGGGCTGACCGTCGAGGTAGAGGGCTTTGGTGCCGGAGAGCCTCTCGTCTGCGAGGGGGACGATCACGAAGATGTGTTCTGGGACGAGGACGAAATAGCCGTCGATCCCGATGCTGTGGAGGAGTGAGATCAGAAGGTTGCTTTTGTCGTCGCAGTCCCCCTGGTTGAGCTCTATCGTTTTGGAAGGTTTGTTGGCCTGGAAGTATTCGCTGTGGTAGGGGATTGCGGTGACGAAATCGAGGATATGCTGCACCTCGCAGAGCCTGTCGCCGCCGCATCCGACCGTCAGCTCCGCGGCCTGGGTGCGTATCCCGTCGGAGAGGCTGACGCGGTTGGTATAGATGCCGTCCCCCGTCGATATCTGCCGCTTCTGGACGATCGCGAAGGCCTTGACCGTGATATAGCCAAAGAGGATCGCAGCAGCAATGATCACGGCGAGGGAAAAATGGCTGACTCTCTTATCGCTCTTCATTGGGCTACCAGGGGTTGCTCTCGTCTTCTCTCTTGACCTTGTTGTCGTTGGCCTGGTACATCATCGAGGGCATCTTCTCTTTGTTGAGCTGGTTGAGGAGGCGCTGGAGCTGCTTTTCACCCAGCTGTTTCTCCTTCTCCTCCTTGGTCATCGGCGCAGGGCTGGACTCGGGCTTCTCTTTTTGTTTGTCATCCTTTTTCTCATCGCCGGGCTTTGGCTGCTGCTCTTTGTCCTTTTTCTCTTTGTCGTCTTTGTGATCCTTGGGATCTTGACCTTTCTGATCCTGCTTGGAGTTCTGTTTGTTATCCTTCTGGTCGTTCTTCTCTTTTTGATTTTTGTTCTTGTCGTCTTTATTGTTCTGATCTTTTTGATCTTTGTTCTTCTGGTCTTTGTCTTTCTGGTCGTTCTTGTTCTTGTCGTCTTTCTGATCTTTATTCTTGTCTTTTTGGTCTTTGTTGTTCTGATCTTTGTTTTTGTCGTCTTTGTTATCGTTCTTGTCTTTGTTCTGCTGGTCTTTCTGCTTTTGTTCCTGCTCTTCTTTCTTCTTTTTGGCCAGCTCGAGGTTGTACTTCGTATCCTCGTCATCTCTCACTTTGAGAGCATCCTCGTAGCTCTTGATCGCCTCGTCGAGCTTGTTCTGTTTGAAGTAGCTGTTGCCGATATTGTGGAGTCTCTGGAGCTCGTCGACCCCTTTGGCCTTCTCATAGTTCTCTATCGCTTTGTCGAACTCCCCTTTTTTGTAGTAGGCGTTCCCCTTGTCGTAGGAGAGCTGGGGAGTCTTCTTCTCCAGGGAGTTGTAGCTGTCGATGCTCTTGGCGTACTCCCCTTTGGTATAGGCTTCGTTCGCTTTTTCGATGGTCTTGAAATCGGTGATCCCACCCCACAGAGCGAGGGGGACGACGGTAGTGAGCAGTAGTTTTTTCATGATCTCTCCCTTCTTCGTGGCAGCGAGCTCATCGCCAGCAGGAGGAAGAAGAGCGCGGCGGCGAGGGGGTAGTAGAAGTACTCGATCTGGTCTTTGATCTTCACCTCGCCCTGCTGCTGGTTGTTGAACTTCGAGCGCATCGCCGAGACGAGCTTCTCGATATCCTCCTTGCCGCTGCTGGCTATCACATAGGCGCCGCCGTGTTCGAGCGCTATCTCTCCGAGGTCGCGGTTGAGCTGCGTGATCGCTATCGAGCCGTCGTTCGCCGTCATCGGTTTGCCGTTCTCATCGAGTACCGGGGAGCCCTTCTCCGTCCCAACGAGGATCACATAGAGGGTGATATCCTCCTCCTTGAGGATCGAGGCGAACCCCTCGAGGGCTTTCTTGTCCCCGCCGTCGCTCACGACGACCATGATCTTGGGTTTCCGCTTCTCCAGCACCTTGGCGGCGAGTCTCCCCAGGGCGGAGAAATCGGTCGAGCTCATATTGATATAGCTGGAGTTGACCCCCTCGACGATCTTGCGCAGGGTCTCCTTGTCCGAGCTGAAGGGGGCGAGGACGAAGGAGGAGTGGGCGAAAGCGAGGAGCGATATCTCGTCGCTGGGCATCTGCTCGAAGAGGGCGAGGAGCTTCTTCTTGGCGAATTCGAGACGGTTGGGGTAGATATCCTTGCTCCGCATCGAGCCCGAGATATCGATCGCGGCGAGAAGGCTGAGCCCCTTCACCTCGACCAGCTTGTCCCCCATATCCTTGACGGGTCTTGCCAATGCCACGACCATGAAGAAGATCGCGATGAAGAAGAGGATATTGCGCAGCATCAGCGGCATGGTGTTGTCGACGACGCTGAGCCGATCAAGGACTTTCTGGTCAAAGACGCGGCTGAGCTTGTCCTTGTTGGTGCTCAGCAGCAGCGCGAAGACCACTATCGGCACGAGCATGATCCATAGCATCTGCGGGTAGACGAAACTCATACGCTCACTCCTCTCTCGTTACGCATATAGACAAAAAAGAGCAGCGCCATGATCGAGACAAAGAGGGGGTAGAAGTAGAGGTAGGTGAGCTCTACGACCTTCTTGTCGTTGATCTTGGTGGGCTCGAGCTTGTCGATCTCCTTGTATATCTCTCCGAGCATCTGGGCGTTGTAGGCGCCGTATGCCTGCCCCTTGCCCGCGAGTGCGAGCTCCTGGAGGTAGCGGCCGTCGAAGTCCCCGGCGTCCCCGATCCCTATCGTATAGAGCTTGATATCGCTCTTCTCGATGATCGATTTGAGGGCGTCGAAAGGGGTCTTGCTGACATTATCCTTGCCGTCGGTGAGGAGGATGGCGATCTTGCTCTTCGCCTTCCCTTTGGAGAGCATCCCGTAGCTCTGGATGATGGCGTCGTTGATCGCGGTTCTCTTCCCGGCGATACCGAGCTGCTGGTAGGCGACGATATCCTGGAGGAACTCCCCCTCAAAGGTGAGCGGCGATGCGACGAACGCCACATCGGCGAAGGTCACCATCCCGATACGGTCGCTCGTCCTCCTGGTGATGAAGTCCTTCATCACCTCCTTGACCACCTCGAACTTATTCTTGTAGATATTGGAGGGATCGAACCCCATCTGCCGCATCGAGTCGCTGGAGTCGATGATGAGGACGATATCGCGCCCCTCTTTGTGGCTGTCCTGATAGGTGCGGGAGAGGACGGGGGATGCGAGCGCGACGATCGCCGAGACGATCCCGATCCACTTGAGCCACAGCAGGAGCGAGCTAGAGACCCGCTTTTCGCGCAGCAGCAGCTGCTTGATATGGGGGAAATAGATCGCCCGGCTCTTCTCATGGCAGTACTTCGCGCATATCAGGAACAGCAGCAGCAGGGCGAAGACCCAGGGATACTCGAAACTAAACTGATTCATCGGCTACCTGCACAAAAAGGTTGTAGTACCGGAGGGTCTCCTCGTCGACGGGATCGACCTCGCGCTTGTATTTGTACTTCTCCAGCAGCGGTACGAGCTGGTCGAAGAGCTCTTTGCGTCTGGCATCGGTGGCGAGGAGCCTGGCGTAGTGGGTCGCACGGTACGCCCCCTCCTTGGAGTTGCCCCAGTCGATCGCCTTGAGGGCTGCAAGGTACTCTTTGGCAAGGTTCTTCCTGCGGTTGAGCCAGAGCTTGCGCCCGACGAAAAAGAGGATCATGAGCGCGAGGGCAGCCCCGAAGAGTATCAGCCCCCAGTAGATATAGAAACTGTTGTCGGGTATCTCCAGTAGCGGTTTGATATCCCGCAGCGTATCGTTGTTCTCACCCATCATACTTACCTCATCTTTTTGACCAGTTTGATATACGGGTCTTCATCAGTGTAAATCTTCACGAAACGGATCCCGTGGCGCTTGAAGTGCGCGTAGAGCTTCTCGTCGTTGCGGCGCAGCGCCGCCTTGTACTCGCCGAGCACGCCCCTGTCGACGCTCCCCTCGTAGCTCGCATTGTTCTCCATATCGACCAGCTGGAGGAACCCCAGCTCGCTGGGATTCTCCTCGAACCTGTCGCGGACGATCACGACGAAGACATCGTGCTTCTTGCTCAGCAGGTTCAGGTCGATATCCCCGATGAAATCGGAGATGATAAACAGGAGCGATTTCTTGCGGATATGGCTGAAGAGGGTATCGGCCAGCCCCTTGAAATCCCCCTCTTTGCCGATCGCCTCGAAGCTGCTGAGCTGCTCCACGGCGCTGTTGACGCTGTAGAGCTTCTTGCTCGGTTTGCTCTTCTCGTAGAGTTTGTCGGCGTAGATGATGCTGGAGAAGAGGTCGGAGTTCTTGATCGCCGAGAATCCCAGTATCGAGACGAGTTCGGTGATGAGCTCGCTCTTCTGCCGCACGGTGCCGAAGTAGACCGAGCCGTTCATCATCGAGGCGACCACGACATTGAGTTCGCGCTCCTCGCGGTATATCTTGACGAAGGGTTTGCCCAGCTTCGCCGTGGTCTTCCAGTCGATCTTGCGCACATCGTCGCCGTAGACATACTCGCGCAGCTCGGCGAACTCGAACCCCTGCCCGTGGAGGAGGGAGACATTGTTGCCGAGCATATCGCCGAATACCTGGCGGCGGGTCTTGAGGATGATCTTTTGGGCTGCCTTGTTCACTCAGCGCACCTTACTAGGGGATCGGTACGGCGGAGAGGACTTTGGAGATGATCTGATCCTGTGTGATCCCCTCTGCCTGGGCTTCGTAGCTGAGGATGATGCGGTGGCGCAGCACCTCTTTGGCGATGTAGGCGATCTCGATGGGGGAGACAAAATCCTGCCCCTTGAGATAGGCTATCGCGCGGGAGGCCTTGTACATATCGATCGTAGCCCTCGGCGACGCGCCGAACTCGATGTATTTGGCGAGCTCTTCGAGGCCGTAGAGGTGGGGATTTCTCGTCGCATAGACCAGCTCCACGATGTACTTCTCCACCTCTTCGTCGATATGCACCGCCATCGCTTCCTTGCGGATGGTGTTGAGATCATCGAGCGATGCGACCTGGCTGATCGTCTCGAAGCTGTCGTTGGCGACGCGGCGGGCGATCTCCAGCTCCTCGGCCTTGGTGTTGTACCCCACGACCACTTTCATCATGAAGCGGTCGAGCTGCGCTTCGGGGAGCTCGTACGCCCCCTCCTGCTCGACAGGGTTCTGCGTCGCCATGACGAGGAACGGCAGATCGATCTTGAAGCTGTCGTCGCCGATGGTCACCTGCCGCTCCTGCATCACCTCGAGCAGCGCCGACTGTACTTTCGCCGGGGCTCTGTTGATCTCGTCGGCGAGGAGGAGGTTGGTGAAGACGGGTCCTTTCTTGATCTTGAACGAGTTGTTGGTGGGGTCGTATATCTCCGTCCCGATGATGTCGGAGGGGAGCAGGTCGGGGGTGAACTGCACCCTCTTGAAGTTGAGCCCCAGTGTTTTGGCCAGCGCGTTGACCGTCGTGGTCTTGGCGAGCCCCGGCACCCCTTCGAGGAGGATATGCCCGCGACACAGAAGCCCCGCGAGGAGCCCCTCGACCATCTTCTCCTGACCGACGACCACTTTGCCTATTTCCTGTTTGATCGCTGTAATGATCTGATTCAATCTCTACTCCTTCTATCTATTAGGAATGTTCTTCGAGGGGTGACACCCCTTGGTTTAGCGAAATGTATCATACTTTTGTGTAGTAAACGAAGAGTAAATATTTTTCACTCGTTCCGTATTTTTATGGCACAATGACATAGAATAGATGCTTATCCACATTATTTGGTTATAATTCGCACTATGAATGCAACTATGACAAAAGTCCATGACAAAGCCAGAAGACAAGAGTTAAGAAACGATGACTCTTATATTCACATAATGAAGTATATGGGCTCAAAAAGAGAATTATTACCGGATATCAAAAAGGCCATCAGTGAAATGGTGCCGCGAAATAGTACTATATTGGACATATTTGCCGGTACTGCTTCAGTAGGAGCATATTTAAAACAAGACTACAATATCATCTCGAATGACATTCAAAACTACTCACAAATTATTGCAAAATCTTTAATCGAAAGCAGCAGTATTGAATTGACCGAAGAAACACATCACATGATTGTTAAATTAGAAAAAGAGTATGTGCAGAATAAAGAGAAACTGATAAAACTCTTCCCCAATACTTATGATGAGTCCAATAGCTTTGTAGATATCAAAAAGGGTGAATGGACTGATAAAATAAGAGAAGATTATCTACATTTTGTCAATAAGTTCCCTGCACCATCGAATGAGTTTGAAACTTCTTCTGAAGAACTATCACTACTGAAGGACTTATACTTTGATGGCAATAAAAGTACATATTTACAAACTGTCTTTCTTTTTTCAGAAACTTATTTCAGCTTAGAACAGGCAATGGATATAGATTCTATCAGATTTGCGATAGATACAGTGATCGATGACGAAATAATTAAAAGTATATTTCTGTCAGCTTTGATTTATGCCTATAGTTATTGTTCTTCCGGGACAGGTCACTTTGCGATGTTTCGAGATCTTAAAGATGTAAGTTCAGTAGAAGATACATTTATTTACAGGAAAAAGCGAGTTTGGGAATATTTTATCAAAAAAGTGGATCAGATTATCGAGTATCATCGATATATTCCGAGCAGAACATATAAAACAGTCTCATATGATTTTTCTGAATTACTTGATAGTCCTGAAATCATAGGGACAAGCCTGATTTATGCAGATCCTCCCTACTCATTCGTGCACTACTCTCGTTTCTACCATGCGATAGAGAGTCTGGTAAAATATGATTACGATATTCCGAAATTTAAAGGTCGATATAGAAGCGACAGGCATCAATCACCGTTTTGTCAAAGAACCAATGTTCTTGATGCTTTTAGAAGTCTATTTGAAGGTGCAAAGAAAATTAATTCACATGTTTTACTGTCATACTCAGACACTGGTATGATCTCTTTGGATGAAATTACTACTCTTTTAATTGAGATAGGCTTCCAATCCAAAGTTGAGCAAATTCAATATGACCATTCCACTTTGGGCAGGAAAGGTCATAAGAACAATACAATCAATGAGTATTTGATTCGGGCCACTTTGTAATTATGTATTTTCATTATAGCATTTAGATGTAATACCGAATACCAATATTGGACACCCAGCACCACCCCCGCCGTTAATTCTTGGTAATAGTTTACTCATATGTGTTGTTGAAGCACCATAAGAAGCTCCTTTACCTAAATTATTAAAAATCGTTTGTAATTCATCAGACCTTGTAATAATTATTCCTAAACTTATTGCACCAAGATCAAACAAAAGTCTAAAGTTATTTAAGTCTCTATCGTAAAACGGGTCTTTATTATTCCATTCAATATCAAGTGCTATACGACCTTTCACACAATCGATCTTATGAGTAGGAGTTTCTTTTTCCACATCATCAATGATAATCCTCGTATCAAATTTTTTTTCTTCCCAGCCAAGTTCATATAGATAATTATCCATAAATCCAGATATTGGTGACTTACTACCGCCACTAGTCACTATAGAACTTTTTCTCAGTTCAAATACATTCAAAAGATTGATAAGGTCATTCCATTGTCCTGGAAAGTCCGTTTTTAAAATCGATGTTGCATGTCTCCACTCATGTACTTCATATTTCTGAGTTATACTTTCTGGTAATAGTTCTAAACCCACGGCAATATCCCTTCTTTAGAAATTGTTTATTCACAAGCAGTACTTGGATGTTCAGTCAATAGAATTGGAGTTTCTACTTCAAGTGCCAAAGCGATGACTTCCAAAGATTTCAAAGTCAAATTCTTTTCACCTCGTTCAATTGCACCAATATATGTACGATGTAAATTACACTGCTCCGCAAGCTTTTCTTGAGACCAGCCCTTTTGCTTGCGGTAAAATCTTATATTGCATGAAACTGTTTTAATGATATTTGACTTTTTCATTAGTACCCAGAGTGAAATGAATAGGCTCAATTATAGAGACATGCTATTTATAAGTCTACAGACTATAAGTAGCATATTTCTTATTTGAAAGATTATCAGTATTATTCATAGAAGAATGCCGGATCAAGTCCAGCATAACGCAGCGCCCTACAATCCTCTACACCCCATACACCCGCTCCACCACGAACCCGAGCACGAAGAGCATCGGGACGAAGAGGAGCGTGGTGATGAGGATGAGGGTGGTGACATCCCTGGGGCGGCAGTCGTAGAGGGAGGCGAGGTTGATATTGGCGACGGCGAGGGGGGTCATCATCTCCATAAGGATGATGCTTTTGAGCAGCGGGGAAAGGTCGGTGAAGCTCAGTACCGCTACCGTCATGACGGGTATCAGGAGGAACTTCTGGCTCACGACCCCTGCGAGCAGTCTCATATCGAGCGCCCTGGGGGTGACCCCCTCGAGGAAGGTGCCGAGCAGGAAGAGCTGGATGACGATGCCGCTGTAGGCACCCATCTTGATGAACTCCTCTATCTGCCGGGGGAGCGCCACTTCGCCGACATTGAGGAGAATTGCCACGAGTGCGGCGGGGATGATGGGTATCTTGACGATATTGAGCAGCGAGTCCCTGACGGAGAACGAGCCGCGCGAATAGATATAGACCCCGATCACATAGATCACGAAGACATTGGCGAGGTTGATGAGCGTCGTGTAGATGATGCTCTCCTCCCCGAAGAGGACGATCCCCAGGGGGATGCCGATATTGCCGGTGTTGCCCACGAAACCGGCGATGGTGAGGATCGCCCGCTGCTTGGGCTCCTCGAAGACCATCCGCGCGAGAAAGAGCGAGGGGATGAAGATGATGACGATAATGATCATATAGTAGAGCGGCGTGCTCAGATGCTCCAGGTGGAGCTTCGCCGAGGTAAGCCCCCACAGCGTCACGAAGGGCTGCAAAAAGTAGACCGATATGATCGAGAGCCCCTTGGAATTGATCTCTTCGCCGAATATCTTTTTGGCGGTATATCCCAGGAGGATGAAACAATAGACGAAAACGATCGAGAGGAGTGTGCTTATCATAGACGAAACTATAGCATATTTTGAAATTTTTTAAACAAATTTTCAAAAAAGCTTCACAGAGTGAAATAGTTGTGCTATAATATTAAATATATCTTAAATTAAAGGATCTGCACTCATGAGAATTTTGATCATAGAAGATGAAGTAACCCTTAGCAAAACGCTTTCGGACGGGCTCAAAGAGTTTGGATATCAGAGTGATGTGGCGGAAAATATCAGTGACGGCAGATATTTTCTCGATATCAGGAATTACGATCTTGTTCTCCTCGACTGGATGCTCCCCGACGGGAACGGTGTAGACCTGATCGGCGAGATCAAATCCAAAGCACCAAAGACCGCGATCATCATCCTCTCCGCGCGTGATGACAAAGAGAGCGAGATCGAAGCCCTCCGCTCCGGTGCCGATGACTATATCAAAAAGCCGTTCGACTTCGAGATCCTTGTCGTACGTATCGAGGCGAAGCTGCGATTCGGCGGCAGCAATATCA
The DNA here is from genome assembly GCA_003252535.1 of Campylobacterota bacterium. Taxonomy (GTDB): domain Bacteria; phylum Campylobacterota; class Campylobacteria; order Campylobacterales; family Sulfurovaceae; genus SZUA-451. The sequence goes on from QKDN01000036.1 coordinate 24,832, forward strand.
TCGAGATAGACGATCTCATCATCAACCCCGAAGAGGAGAAGATCCTCTACAAAGGGGTCGAGGTCGAGCTCAAAGGGAAGCCGTTCGAAGTACTCACCCACCTCGCGATGCACAAAGACCAGATCGTCTCCAAAGAGCAGCTCCTCGACGCTATATGGGAAGAGCCCGAGCTCGTCACCCCCAACGTCATCGAGGTCGCCATCAACCAGATCAGACAGAAGATGGACAAACCTCTGGGTATCACCACGATAGAGACCGTGCGCAGACGAGGGTATAGATTTTGCTTTCCCAAAAAAGTATAAGGAGTAACTTCCTTATCAAGCTCTCGGTAGCACTGGCGGTGCTATTGCTTTTTTTCTCTACCATACTCTACAGCTATATCAACTACAGGGTGGACGGCGAGCTCCTTGCTTCGCTCAAAAAACATGCAAAATATATCCTTGCCACCTATCCCGATGTCAAAAAAGGGATCGAAGAGCACGGCGAGATACTCAAGAACACCCTCCATATAGAGGCAAAGATACTCTATATCCCCAACGCCAACTACCAGTCGAGCCTCACGCGCAAATACCAGAACAAAGGGGAATACTTCATCGAGTATCTCCTACCGTATGACTTCAGGGACCAGTCGTACCTGTGTATCACCAGCAATGTCACGCAGCAGAAGAAGGTACAGAACCATGTCTACAAATCGATCATCCTCATCAGCCTTCTGGGGATGTTCATCATCATGCTCTATGCCTATTTCCTCTCTGGTGTACTGATGCATCCGCTGGAGATACTCGCACAGAAGCTCTCCAAACGCAACGAGAACATGATGGAACCGCTCAGGCTGGACGAGCTCCCCAAAGAGTTCGAACCCCTCGCCGGCTCGATCAATGCCCTTATCAACCGTATCCGTAACTTCACCAAGTACAAGAAGGAGCTCTTCATCGGTGCAGCGCACGAGCTCAAAACCCCTCTGGCGGTGATGAAGAGCAAGAATCAGGTCACCCTGATCAAACGCAATCCCACTTCTGAAAGTCTTGTCGAAGCGATCAGGCAGAACATCACCTCGATCGACGAGATGAACAAGATCGTCAGCTCCATACTCGAATTCGGCCGGGCCGAAGGGGCGCAGTTCGAACCTCCTCAGACGATCGATGTGATGGAGTTCCTCCGCACCAAGGCGAGGGATTACCAGATACTTGCAGAGACCAGTCACCAGAACTTCACTTTCGAGCTCTCGCCGCAAAGCTACAGTATCTATATGCAGCCGCTGCTCCTCACCCAGATACTCCAGAACCTCGTCCAGAACGCCCTCAGGTTCACACCCAAAGAGAAACTCGTCACACTTCGGAGCCATCTTGACGACCATGAGAACCTGGTGATCGAAGTGATCGACGAAGGGAGCGGGATAGACGAGAGCAAGGACTATTTCGCCCCCTTCATCCGCTCCAGGGAATCAAGCGGCGCAGGGCTCGGGCTCTTCCTCGTCAACAGCGCCGCAGACGCGATGGGAGCAGTGGTGACACTCGCCAACAGGGAGGACGGCCAGGGCTCGATCGCCACTGTCATAGTCCCTAAATACCCGTTTTGCAGTTTATAAAATTAATTTTTCCACTTTTATTGAGTAGTTAACGAAACAATAAGGTTTGATAAGTTATAAATCCTAAAATTTACAACTGCTAAGGATAAGACAATGGCTCTAATGATAACTGATGAATGTATAGCATGTGATGCATGCCGCGAAGAGTGCCCGAACGATGCGATCGAAGAGAATGATCCGATCTACGTGATCGATCCTGACAGATGTACGGAGTGCGTAGGTCACTACGATGAGCCTTCATGCATAGCAGTATGCCCTGTAGACTGTATCATCCCGGACCCCGACAATGTCGAGAACGTCGATGAGCTGAAGTTCAAGTTCACGCAGCTCCAGAACGAGAACTAAGCCTCAGCTATGGCTAAACGAACCGCAATTATCGATATCGGTTCAAACTCAGGCAGGCTGGTCATCTACGAGAGGAGCAGCCGCTACGGTTTCCATATCATCTGCGAACAGAAAAGCAAGGTTCGTATCGGTGAAGGGGCCTATCTACAGAATGGAATGCTCCAGCCCGTCGGCATAGAGCGTGCCTACAAAGCCCTCGCCTCTTTCGTCGAGACCATCTCCAAATACCGCGTCCAGAAAACCATCGCCATCGCCACCTCCGCACTCCGTGATGCCCCCAACGCCCCGCAGTTCATCGAATGGATACGCAAGCATCTGGGTCTGAACATCAAGGTCATTGACGGCAATAAAGAGGCATACTACGGTGCTCTGGCCGCTTCCAATCTTCTCCCTTTCGACGATGGGATCACCATCGATATCGGCGGCGGTTCTTCGGATATGGCTCTTATACGAAGCGGCAGGATCGTAGAAACCTGCTCCCTCGATATCGGGACGGTACGGATCAAGGAGCTCTTTTTCGATACCTCCGGAAGTATCAGGGAGGCACGGAAATACATTGACAACGAGCTTGGGAAACTTCCTCCCAGCTTTGTCAACGCCCTTGCTATAGGGATAGGAGGAACAGCGAGAACGCTCGGGAAGGCTGTCATGAAGCGTACCGAATACCCCCTCGACAAGCTCCATGCCTATCGCTACCCCTACACCAGGGAACAAAACTATTTCGAATCTATCATCAACGCCCGCAACAGCGATGATCTTGAGAGTCTGATGATCCAGTCCGACCGCCACGACACCATCCGGGAGGGTACCCTCATCCTTGCCCAGATACTCCAGAAGATCAGGGCCAAAGAGATACTCACGAGCGGTGTCGGGGTCAGGGAGGGGGTATTCCTCCGCGATATGCTCCGTCACAGCTCACGGAAGTTCCCCGAGGGGACCAACCCGAGCATCGTAAGTATCCGTGACAGGTTCGTCACCATTACGAAAGGGCGTTCCTTTATGAAGCACCGTATCAGAGTGCTCCATACGCTCCTGCCTGTATTCGAAAAGAAGTTCGGTTTCGATTCCCAAAAATACCGCTTCGAAATGGAATCGGCGCTCAGGCTCTCCAATGTGGGAACCCGCCTCACGATCTACAAGGCCAACCAGCATGCCTTCTATATCGCCATGCACGATCTCAACTACCGTTTCACCCACTCACAGATGATCACTGTAGCCGCTTTGCTTCGCATGGGCAAGAGCTCCCTGCTCAAAAAGTCCCTCTACCAGGTGTACAAACCCCTGCTCCCTCCCAAAAGCGACTTCAAGGTCCTCAGCTTCATCCATTCGCTCGTCATAGCGCTCCACGAGAACTCCAAGGAAGCCGACATACACTTCGAGTTCAAAGGTGACACCCTGATCATCAGTGCCGACAAGCCGCTCCATCATGCCAGAGAAGCGTTGATGAAACTGGAAAAACCTTATGATTTCGAGATCCTAGTGGATGAGAGTACGGTGATACCGGAGTATGATTTTTAACAGATTCATTCGATTGGAATTGTTAAGAGACTATGGGAACGGAAACATTGAAGATTCCCGTTTTCACGGGAATGACGGAGAAGATTTCTACGCTCTTTACAAGAGCGTAACGGGTGTTCTTAGAACTTCGTCCCCATTGTGAACTCGAATTTCGATTCCTCTTCCGAGCTTTCCGAGTCAAGTGCATCTGCAAAGATGATATTGATAGGACCGAACGGCGACTGCCACTCGATCTGGGCACCCACGGAACTTCTTGTAATATCGTTCTTTGTGATCGTCAGGCCCGGGATATCGTTGGCAGAGATAGTACCGTAGTCAGCAAAGAATGTCAGACGGAGCTTTGCCGCCTCGGAGATCGGTATACTCGCCTCGATACTCGCAGAAGCGAAGGTATCACCCCCGAATCTTCTCTCAAGTCCGGTCGATGGATCGATGATGTACGGTGAGAGCGAGTACGGGCTATATCCCCTGATGGTACCTACACCACCCATGTGAAGTCTCTCTGCCGTCGGTACTTTCTGGTCATCGTCATGATTGAGATAGGTACCTCTGAGCTTGAGCCTGAGGATCAGGTCGTAGTCGATATCGTCTTCCATCCCGTAGTAGGCACCGAACTTCGCGGTAAATTTCTGCATATCGGCATAATCGGTATACATAGTCTCCGTTGCCTTGAGATCACCGTCGAACGAACCGTATTCCATGGTCAGGTTCGCATAGATACCCTCTCTTGGTGTATAGTAGTCGTCGGTATTGTCGAAGGTGACACCGAGTACCCCTGCACTTTTGGTATACTGGTCGATATAGAGGAAGTCGTTGACAACCGACGCACCGTCGACAAGACTTGACTGGTTGTCGATATAGGTCACACCGGCCGAGAGGAAAAGGTGTCTGAGGAACTTCTTCCCGATGATGATACTGCCACCTGTCTGATCCTGCTTGTAATCAAGGTATTCATAGTCATTCTTGAAGAAGCTCATACTGAGACTGTATTCGCTGTCGAATATCCTCGGGTTGGTGAACGAGAGGTTGTAGCTGGTCGATATCTCGGAAATATCGAACCCTATGCTTGCCGCGATACCGGTACCGAAGATATTCTTGTGAGAAACACTTGCGTTGAACATGACGCCCTGGTAGCTTCCGTAACCGCCACCCGCAGAGATAGAACCTGTCTGTGTCTCCTTGACCTTGACGACGATATTGACCTTGTCTTCGCTCACCTGCTCGGGGAGGATATCGACCTTCTCGAAGAATCCTGTTCTTCCAAGTGCGCTTTTACTGTCCTTGAGATCGGTATAGCTGTAGGTATCGCCCGGCGCGAGGTAGATGTAGCGTCTGATAACGCTGTCTTTTGTCAGGTCGTTGCCCGAGATGATGACATCATTGACGGTCACTTTCTGTCCTGCTGTTACCTGGTACTGGAGGTTGACCGTCCCTGTCGCTTCATCCTTGTGGAAGTTCGGAGAAACTTTCGCATAGGCATACCCGAGGTCGCCTACCTGCTGCTGGAGCGTCTCAATATCCTGTCTCATCTTCTTGACGTTGAATACTTTCCCTTTGATGAGCTTGAAATCTGAAGCCGCTTTTTTCTGATCGAATCCAGGCACGTTCTGCGACAGCGTCACTTCGCCGATCCTGAACTGCTTCCCTTCCTTGACGAGATAATCTACCTCCGCTTTGTACGAACCGGAGTCTACACGCATGAGCGGGCTGCTCACCTGCGCATCGATATACCCTTTTTTCATATACGCTTCACGTGCCCTGATAGAGTCGTACTGGAGCTGATCTACTTTCGCATCGTTGTCGCCGAAGAACGGTATCCAGCTCCAGAAACCGCCCTCTTTGTTCGCCATCTCTACCTCGATCTCGTCCTTGTCAAGGTTCTTGGCACCGAGGAAGTTGGTCTTCTTGATCTTGATCTTCTCACCCTTGTTCACTTCGAACGTGAGTGCGTAGCTCTCGTTGATCTTTTTCTTGCTCACTTCGACGACGGTGTCGTAGTATCCTTCGGCCTCGAGTTTTTCGATGATAGCCTTTTTGGCCATCTCTACCCTTCTCTCGTCGTAGAAGTCACCCTTTTTGATCCCTGCGCTCTCAAGAAGTTTGTCGCTCTCGTCACCCGAACCGTATCCTGTGATCTGGACATTCGAGACGACGGGCTTTTCATCAAAATGGTAGACAAGCTTTCCGTTCTTGTTCTCAACCCATACATCCTTGAAATACCCCTGGCTATAGAGATTTTTGACCGAATCGTCGATCTGACCTACATCGACATTATCCCCCTCTTTGATCCCGGCTACCTCTTTGGCGGCATTCGGGGAGAGGTGGATGAGTCCGTCAAACTGGATATTGGTTATCTTCTGTGCACTGGCTGCACTGCCCAGTGCCACACCTACCAAGGCAAGCTTTCTTACGTTAAGAGCGTTCATATATGGGGACCCCTTTGCTATCTTTCTCATCGTTATTGATTCTTCTGATTTTGAGTTAGATTTTATCTTTTTTTTTATATGACCTCACTAAATTGTCACCTCTATTGGATAAGTAAACAACACTTATGATATAATCTTAATTAATATGAACAGATATTGCAAGATCGTAAGGAGAGTGCAGGTATGAAGATAGGTATTATTGGACTCGGTTTGATGGGCGGCTCGTTCAGTATGGCGCTCAAGGCATGCAGCGACGAGTACCGTTTCATCGGACTTGACCACAACGAATCTCACGCCAGACAGGCGATCGAGCTGGGACTGGTCGACGAGATCGCCGATTCGCTCGATGAGATCAAGGTCTGTGATGTGATCCTCCTAACCATCCCAGTCGACGGTATCATCGCCACTCTCCAGGAGCTCATCGGTGTGGACGGGAAATGCACCATCGTCGATTTCGGCAGTACCAAGGCCAAGATCGTCGAATCGGTCCCCAAAGCGATCCGTCAGAACTTCGTAGCCGCCCACCCTATGACGGGTACGGAGAAGTTCGGCCCCTCCGCAGCCATACCGAATCTCTACAACGGGAAGATCACCGTCCTGTGCGACTTCAACAAAAGCGGCTTCCATCAGCAGAGCGTCGTCCAGAAACTCTTCACGGCAGTAGGGATGCGCCTGGTCTATATGGATGCGAGCGACCACGACCGCCATGCTGCCTATATCTCCCACATGCCCCACGCACTGAGCTATGCGCTGGCAAACTCGGTGATGATGCAGGAAGACCCGAGAAGCATCATCGCCCTCGCGGGTGGGGGATTCAGGGATATGAGCCGCATCGCCAAGAGCTCCCCGAACATGTGGGAGGATATCTTCAGGCAGAACAAGACCAATGTCCTCCATGCGATCGACTGCTTCAATAACGAACTGCAAAAGTGCCGGGAGATGATCGAGAACGAGGAGTGGGATTCGCTCAACCGTTGGATGGGCGACGCCAACAAGCTCCACGATATACTGTAAAACAAAAAAGGAGGCCCCCATGAGCATTTCCAAAAAACTCAAAGGGCATGCGGTCAATGCCTTCAACATCGCCAAAGAGCCTTTCGACAAGACATTCGATCTGGCAAGGATACACAGCGAAAAGCTCAAAGAGCGTATCGATATGAAGATCCAGGAGCGTGCCCTGCTGAATCTCAAGGCGGAGCTCGCCATGCGCCACAAAAGCCTGGACAACTACACCGATGAAGAGATCGAGATCATGCTCTCCAGCGAGAAACACAAGGTCATCGACGATCTCAAGACCAAGTCGCTCGTGGGTGCCCTCGCGCTCCTCGGGCTTGACTTCCTGGTATAAACATGAAAGCGCTCCGTTCTTTCATCTTCTGGACCCTTGTCTACAGGTTCAGGAAGCGGATCACCCTTATCGTCCTCCTTCTCTCCGTCGTACTCCTCTCCCAGTGGATCTATGCAGATGTCGTCGAATATCTCAGGCTCACGGAGCAGGTAGAATACCTCCACTACATCCTCCCGGCCAAATGGGGTATAATCCTCTTCAATATCTCGCTTTCGACCTATCTTGTCACGACAATGTTCAAAAAAGACGAGCCCGATAAAAATGTGAAAAAAGCACCGGTTGAAAAAAAGAAAGAAAAACCCAACGAAGAGCTGACCGAAAAGGAACGTTCGTTCCTTACAAAGAAAGTACGGTCACAGGCTGAGATATTGATGGACAGATGAGAAGAGCGGTAAGGATACTTACCACTCGAAGTAGGTTCTTGCCTTGGCTATCTCACCGTATCCGAAATGGAGCTCCTGATCGCCGCTTGTGATGGTGATGCCGTTCTCATCAGCGGCAGTGAGGATCCCTTTGAGCCTGTCCTGACCCGGGACCTTGAGCTTGACCTTCTCACCTATCGCATTGATGAAATGGGCAGGCCTGGAGAGTCTCCGCTCGATACCGGGAGAGCTTACTTCCAGACGGTAGGCTCCGCTCAGCGGCGGGTTGACGTCGAGGAAGGGTGATAGATCATTGGAGATATCGGCACACATATCCAGACTGACACCCTCGGGATTCGTGATATAGACACGGAAGATCGTCTCATCGAACTCTGTCGCCACTTCGGTATCGTACAGGGACGCTCCGGCAGCCTCAACGATCTTTTTGATCTCATTATCCAGGTTCATTCTATTCCTCCGTCTCTTTTTTCGTCTCTATCTTCTTGAAGAGCTCCTCGATACGGGAGACCTTCTCAAGCTGCGTATCGAACTCAAAGGTGAGCTTCGGAGCACGAAACCACCCTTCGCTCTGTTTGCAATGGTTCTGTATATATCCTGCCACCTTTCGCAGCTGTCTGAGCGCTTCGTTCTGCTCCTGAATGCTCAGAAAGGATGGCTCCAGGTATACCTTGGCGTCGGAGCGCCCTTTGGAGCACACTACGTCGGTCACGAGGAGCGCATTGATCCTCGCATCGTCGAGTGTCCCCAGAGCTTCCGGGATGATCTCTTTGAGTACAGACTCTACGCGGTGGCGTTTGATCTCCTCATGCGTCATAGGGTCGCCTGCTCCTCTACATCTTTGAAGGTCTCGATGATATCGCCCTCTTTGATGTCGTTGTACTTATCGAGCATGATACCACACTCGTACCCGCTCTTGACCTCTCTGGCATCCTCGGTAAATCTCTTGAGAGATGCGATGGAGCTGGTGTAGATCACAACGCCGTCACGGATAAGTCTTGCTTTCGCACCTCTGGTGATCGATCCCTCGTTGACCTTACATCCGGCGATTGTACCCACCTTGGCCACTGTGAAGGTCTCTCTGACCTCCGCCTGACCTGTCACCTCTTCACTGATGACAGGACTCATCATACCGCCGAGGAGTGCTCTTACATCGTCGAGAAGATCGTAGATGATCGAGTAGGTCTTGATCTCTACGCCAAGCTCTTTTGCCTTCTTCTTGACAGTACCGGTAGGTCTGACATTGAAGCCGAGGATGATAGAGTTGGTACTCGCATCTGCAAGCGTCACGTCGCTCTCGGTCACGCCGCCCACACCTTCATGGATGATATTGACCTTGACCTCTTCGTTCTTGAGCTTTTCAAGGCTTCCCTTGATCGCTTCGAGCGAACCGTGGACATCGGCTTTGATGATGACAGGAAGCGCTTTGAGCTGTCCTTCGGCGATAAGGGCCGAAAGATCGTCGAGAGTTGCCTTGGTAGACTTCGAAAGCGCCTGTGCCCTGCTGTACTCGGCTCTCTTCTGGGCTAGTTCCCTTACCTCTTTTTCAGTGTCGAGCACTACCATGATCTCGCCCGCTTCGGGAACTTCGCTCAGACCCATGATAGCGGCCGGGGTTCCCGGTCCGATCGATTTCCTGTTGCTGCCGTCATCGAGTCTCATCGTTCTGACACGCCCATAGGTCGTACCTACGATGACATTGTCGCCTACATGGAGGGTACCGTTCTGTACGATGACGTTCGCTACCGGACCGAAACCTTTCTCTACCGAGCTCTCTACGACGACCGCTTTGGCTCTTCTGGTCGGGTCTGCCTGGAGTTCCATCATCTCAGCCTGGATCAGGATCACATCGAGAAGATCGTCGATCCCTTCACCCGTATGGGCTGAAACAGGTACGAACTCCACATCACCGCCCCAGTCGACTGCGAGGACGTTCATGTCGGCAAGCTGTGATTTGACCATCTCAGGGTTCGCCGATGGTTTGTCCATCTTGTTGATCGCTACGATCATAGGTGCACCGCTCGCCTTGACGTGTGAGATAGCCTCTCTTGTCTGCGGCTTCACACCGTCATCGGCTGCAACGACGATGATGACGATATCGGTCGCCTGTGCTCCCCTCGCTCTCATGTGGGTAAAGGCTTCGTGGCCCGGAGTATCGACGAAAGTGATCTTCTTGCCGTTCTTCTCTACCTGGTAGGCACCGACATGCTGCGTGATGCCGCCTGCCTCTTTCGCTGCGACCTTGGATGAACGGATCTTGTCAAGAAGCGATGTCTTCCCGTGGTCGACGTGCCCCATGATGGTGATGACCGGCGGTCTCTCTTCGAGGTTTTCGTCCCCTTCTGCATCGTACGCACCGACATAGTCGAGTGTATCGAGAGGGTTGATCGTGCTTACCTCTACCTCGAACTCGTCACAGAGGATCTCGATAGCATCTTTGTCGAGGAAGTCGTTCTTGGTCACCATCGTTCCGAGTGCGAAGAGTACCTTGACCACTTCGCTCACGCTTCTGCCGACCTTCTCTGCGAACTCATAGACCCTTACGTTCTCTGGGATCTCGATCACGCTGACCTTCTCTTTTGGTTCCTCTTTGACGTATCTCTTCTTCTTGCCGCCTCTTCTGATAGAGCGCTTCTGCTGCTGCGGAGCGTAGGCACTGATCTGTACCCCTCTTTTCTTCTGCTCGAGCTTGCGTCTCTCCTCCTGGCGTTTCATCTCTTCGTAGATGTTCTTGTCGGAGAAGTCGAGAAGTACTACTTCGTCTTCCTCGTAGACCTCGTCGCTTCCGCCGAACTCCCTGTTGCCCATTATCTCGAGCTTTTCACCGCTCTCTTTGGCCTCTACGGGTTTTTTGCCCTTCTTCTTCTTCACGCTTGCGATCAATGCCGACTGTGCATCGGTCATCTGGACCACCTCGCGTTTCTTCTCCGGCTCAGGCTTGGCTTTCTTGACGATAGTGATACCGCCTCTTGAGAGCTTCTTGGGTTTCGCAGCGCTTTTTGACTTGTGCGCTTCCTGCTCTGTCTCTTTGGCAGGAGCAGTGACTTCGCTTACTTCCGGAGTTGATGGAGTCGCTTCTTCGACGGCTTTTTGTACAGGAGTCTCTTCGACAGGCGCAGCTACCCTCTCGCTCTTCGTCTCCTGCGGTTTCTCTTCTTCTTTGACAGGTGTTTCCTGCTTGTTCTCTTCTTCTGCTTTCGCTTTTTTGACAACAGTGATCTTGCCTTTTTTCGCAGGTTTCTTGAACGACTTCGGAAGTACGCCCGAGATAGCGTACTCCACCAGTATACCTGCTTCTTCCAAACTTATCGAACTGTTGGCTGCTTTGACGTTCAGACCTAGTTCACCGGCTTTTGCCAGAAGGTCTGTATTGGAGAGACCCGCTTCTTCTGCGATCTCCTGGATTCTAACTTTATCCATTCTCTATTAACTCCTTTAAAAACTTAACAAACCGTTCCTGTTCCAACCTAAAACGCTTCGTTAAACCTTTGATTGTTTTTTCATTATTTATACATGAACGGCAGAGATAAAAACTTCTACCCTTTCCCTCAAAGCGTACCACTTCGTTCTCCTGAAGCTGTAGTCTTAGCATGGATTTTCTTGCGCCTCTTTGCCGACAGGCAAGACACATACGGGTAGGTTGTGCATTTTCCATATATATTATACCCAAAAAGTGTTTAACTCTTTGAAATTACGCCATAATTGTCGAACGCACTGACAAAGACCCTGAACTGCGGGAACTTCTTCTGCAAAGAATCGGCGATCTTGTCGGCATCATCGGCATAGCACATCGTGAAGAAGGTCGAACCGCTCCCCGAGAGGGTGCTCATCAACGCACCATGTTTGAGGGCAAGCTTCTGCACCTCGAAGAGTTCCGGCATCATCTTCATCCGGCGTGTCTGGTGAAGCTTGTCCTTCGATGCGATACGGAGCAGCTCCCACGACTCGCTCATAAAGAGCGCTGTCATGAACGAAGAGCGTGAAAGCGAATAGACCGTCTCCTCTTTCTTGTACATTTTTGGGAGCACCGTCCTCGATTTCGCCGTCGAGATGGTCTTGTCGGGTACGACAAGGACCGCCTTGAGGGTATCGGGGAGCCTTCGTTTCTTGCTGTAGACCCTGTCCCCTTCGACACACGCGACATTGAAACCGCCCATCACCGCAGGGGTGATGTTGTCGGGGTGCGACTCATACTTGAGGGCACGGTTGAGAATCTCTCTCTTGTTGTACTTCACCCCCGCAGCGGTATAGGCTGCCGTCAGGGAAGCGACGATGACCGCCGAAGAGCTTCCCAGACCCCTTGAGATAGGGATATTGTTGTTGAACTCAAAACGGAAAAGAGGCTCCTTCTGGGTAAGCCGGGTATAGTTCTCGTTGAAGATGCTCAGAAAGAGGGCATTCTTCTTGATCTTGGGGTTGCTTGCCCCCTCGCCTTTGGTCGACATACTCAAAAACTGTGATGGTTTGATAATGATCTCGTTTCTTAGATCGATAGCAAGGCCCAGGGTATCAAAACCGGGCCCCAGATTGGCGCTTGTGGCAGGTACACTTACAAACACTTTGATCCTTTTAGACTGCACATAGATGGTACTCAGGGGAGGCGTCCTCATCGACAGCAACGCTCTCCAGACTGTGGGGCAGTCTGAATATCTGCGCCTGAGGTTCTGAGAATTTTTTCGTTATTATAGTTTCTTTTTCTTTGATAAAATAGAGATTCCCGATCGCTTTGATAGGTTTTCCCCCATTTGCCTCGAACGCACTGCATCCGGACACCCTGATACCTCTGAGCGTTTCGATGGTTTTGAGCATGATATAAGTGAGTTTGATGGCCATGTAGCTTCCGGGACCGCGCGTATAGATCATCTCTTCCACCTCGTACCTCCCGAGCAGGTCGGCAATGGTCGGGAGGAGCATCGACGACGCTTTCCCGTCTACCGAATGTTCTTCCGCGAGTATACCGTCCATGTATACCCCTATCAGCAGGGGTGAAGCGATCGAGACGATCAGCAGTTGCACTCTAGGCGAAGCTTTTTGCAAACTCTCTGCTTTCGTGTCCCTTGATAGAGACCATCTCGTAGTTTTTGCTGTCGCTGAGGAGCTCTTTTGTCAGCAGGTGGTTGAGCTTGTGGCTCCCTGCGAACGAACGGTAACGCCCCATCAGGGTGTACCCGGTCACCATCATATCGCCGAGCGCGTCGAGTATCTTGTGGCGGACGAACTCGTCGTCGAACCTGAGTCCCTCCGGATTGAGTATCTTGTGGTCGTCAAGCCCGATAGCGTTGTGGAGCGTTGCCCCCATAGCCAGGTTGCGGCTCTGGAGATAGTGGATATCCTTGATAAACCCGAACGTCCTCGCCCTTGCGATATCCTCGATAAAAGCATTGCGTGAAAGCTCGAAAGAGCTTGTCTGCCTTCCGATCGCCGGGTGGGCGAAATCGATCTCGAAATCGAACACCGCCCCCTCGTAGGGCGAAAGGGAGACATATTTCTCCCCGTCGCTGACCCTTACTTCGCGTTTGACCTTGATGATCCTCTTGGGAGCGTCCTGTTCCCTGATCCCCGCCTCGTCAAGCAGCAGGCAGAAACTGATCGCACTTCCATCCATGATCGGCATCTCGTTGCCGTCGATAACGACCCGAAGGTTATCGATCCCGTACGCATAGAGCGCAGAGAGGAAATGCTCTATGGTGGAGACAGAGACTTCGCCTCTGCCGATGACGGTAGCCATCTGTGTATTGATAACGCTTTGGGGCGAGAGGGGGATGGAAGTGGACATATCTTCACGATAGAAATGTATACCACTGTCCGGCGCACTCGGCTCGAGCCGCAACCGTATCGGTTCGCCTTTATGCAGTCCGATACCGACCACTTCGACGCTGCGCGCAATAGTTCGTTGTCGTAGCACCCTTCTCTCCTTTCTCAAATATATTGATCGATTTATGATACAGAACCGAAGCCGTGGAACATTGCCAGGGCTTCGGGAGAATAATTTGCATTTATTATACCATAAAAGGTTGCCGATACGCTAATCGCAAAATCCCTTAGTGGATGATGCTGTCGGCCTTCTCGAAGACGGCTGTAATGTTCTTCTTGATCCAGTTGGACTCCATCCACTCTATCGGACGCACCTCTTCGCCCTGCACCAGGATGCCGAAGTGGACATGATCCCCCAGCGCCAGGCCGGTCTTGCCTGTAGCTGCGATCGCATCGCCTGCCTTCACCGTGTCTCCCTCTTTGACATAGAGCGCGTCACAGTGGCCGTAGAGCGAGTAGAGTCCGAGTCCGTGATCGATGATCGGGAGGTTCCCGTAGATGCCGTTGTACGCTGCGAAGACCACCTTGCCGTCGTTCGAACTGAGCAATTTCGCTTTTTGGGTACTGGCGAGATCGTAGCCCAGATGGTACGACTCGGAGATCGCCTTTGTCTTGTCGTTATAGTAATAGTACCTGTGATCACCGAAATCCGCAACGTTCTCGCCGCTTTTGAGAGGATAGAACCTGTTGACCTTCCAGGGAGCTGTCAGCATCTCGTCAGAGACGTTTATGGTATATTTATGGATCAGATTCTCGTTGTCGATCCTCATCGTTTCATTGATCGCTTTGAGCCTCTCGAGTCTGTCCTCTTTCATATACTTGGGATCGGTCATCGCCAGGTCGGTGATCTTGCCGTCGATGAACTTGTCCGAAGCCTTGATCCATGATCCTTTGTACTTTCTCCCCCATGTGAGCATATTGATGGGGACAGCTACGGCATTACCGGCCACATCCTCGGCATAGACCCTGGCATCGTAGTTGTCATCCCTGAAAGGCCATGCGAAGAGCCCCACATAGTACCCTTCCTTCTTATACGGCTGTACGGCAAAGTCACGGCTCGTCGTGCGGACGAAGACCTTGGCTATCCCGGTGTTGTCCTCCGCGCGGAAGATCACCAGCGCACTTCCCCCCTGGATGATATCCCCGGAATTCGCCAGGACAGAGACTGTCGGAGGGGTTTTGTCAACGCTCAGGGTGATCTCTTTGGAGGTGATGTTGCCCATCAGGAAGTTCCAGAGACTCCTGTCACGCGCCTGCACCGTGAGCTTGATCTCCTGTACTTTCGGATCGAGCACATTCCCCTTGGGATAGTTGACCTTGGCTGTGATCTTCTGCACAGGCTGGAGAAAATCGTTCCGGTCGACGATCACCTGGGTCTTCCCGTCGCTGAGCATGACGATATACTCCCGCAGGCCCACATCATCACCGATCTCCACTTCAAGCGGGCTCTTGGCATTCCAGTAGCTGTATTTGGGCATCTGGATGGTGGGCGGGACCCTCTCGAACTCTTTGGCGATGTAGACATAGACACCCCCGGCGATCAGGGCGATCAATAACAGCAGTGAAAAGATAGGAAATCCCTGTTTTCGTCTGGTTACTACTCTGCGTCTCATAATGGTATATCCTTTAGCTCTCTAATTTTTCCAGAATTCTACCCAAAACCTCTTCAAACTCTCGAGACCTCAGGGTAAAACCTGCCGCATTCGTATGACCGCCGCCGCCGAACGACCTTGCGACCTGCGCCACATCCGTGAAGCTGCTCCGCAGCGAGACCTTGATCCCGTCGGCTCTCTCGATCAGCGCTATGGCCACATCGACGTTGGCCAGGGAGTGGGCATGGGCCACGATCCCGTTGGTATCGCTCATCAGGGCTCCCGTCTCCTCGAACATTTCCCTGTCCATGATGATCGAGGCTACCGTAGCGCTGCGGTGGAGCCTGAGGGTCCCGAGTGCACGGCCGAGCAGCCGTACCGACGCGAGGGAGGAGCGCATCGTGAGATTGTAGACCACCCCGCTGTGATCCACCCCAAGCCCCAGCAGCTCCATGGCGAAGGAGAAGGAGTCCCTGGTGACATTGTTGGTCGTGAAGTGGCGCGTATCGGAAAGGAGGGCCGTGTAGAAACAGGTGGCGGCATCTTTTGATACGGCAAACTCCCCGGAGAATGCCCCGTAAGCGGTCTGTGACGAGGCCACGTCTGTGGCATTGACGAAATTGAGCGTTCCGTAGCGGGTATTGGTGGCATGGTGGTCGATATTGACGATCTCCCTCCCCTCCAGATCGAACCCGAGTCTGTCGATACTCCCGCAGTCGCACGCGATCACGAGGCTGTCATCGTAACCCATCGCATGCTTGATCTTCTGGAAGCCAGGGAGGAAATCGAGATAGTGCGGGAGATCGGTCGAGATATTGACCACCTCGACCCTTTTGCCGCAACCTTTGAGTATCGCATATATCCCGAGCGATGTACCGATGGCATCGGCATCGGGATCGATATGGGAGAGGATGGTGACCTTCTCGTGTCGGTCGAGAAGTTCTTTGAGGCTTGAAGGCACTAGAGGTAGGCCCCTTCGACCTTCATCGAAAGATCGATCCAGTTGGCCTGGTGGATGATACTCCCCGAAGAGATCGCATCGACACCCGTTTCGGCTATCTCGGTGATGGTATCGAGGGTGACGTTGCCACTCGCTTCGATACGGATATGGCGGTATTCGTTGTGGGCGTTCCTGTAGGCTACCACTTCGCTCATCAGCTCCAGGGACATATTGTCGCACATGATGATATCGGCGCCTGCTTTCATAGCCCTCTGCACCATCTCGATATCCTCGCACTCGATCTCTATGCTCGCAGTGAACGGTATCTTCTTGCGTATCTCATGGACGAAGGTATCGAGATCGTCGATGGTCTTGAGGTGGGTATCCTTGAGCATCAGGGCATCGTCGAGCCCCATACGGTGGTTGATCCCGCCGCCGCAGCGCACCGCGTACTTCTCGAACTCCCTCAGGAGCGGCCTGGTCTTGCGGGTATCGAGGAGCTTCACATCGGTATGGGCGATAGCGTCCACATATTTCGCGGTCATCGTCGCGATCGAGCTGGCATGGAGCATGAGGTTGAGGACCGATCGCTCGAGCGAGAGGAGTCTCTTGGAGTCCCCGCGGAGCCACACGATCTTCTCCCCCGTTTTGAACTTGTCCCCGTCGGTGAAGTTCCATTCGCACTCAAGCCCGTAGAGCTTGGAGAGGATATCGATATACTCTCTCCCTGCCAGGACACCGTCGCTTTTGGCGATGATATAGGCACGGATCGGTTTCGATCCTGCCAGACGGCTGTAGAGGTCTCCACGGCCCAGATCCTCCATGACAAGTGATCTGATAAACGCTTCTCTTTGCAAATTCTGCTCCTGGCTTTGGGGTTATTGTATCTCTAACATTCGCTCGAGGGCGATATTGGCCCATTTGACCGTATGCTCGTCGACGACGATCTCGTTGATGGGCTTGCCGTCCTCGATCGACTTGAGCGTCCTGTAGAGGTCTTCGAGGGTCGTCTCGTTCATCGTCGGGCACTCGGGCTTGGTCGAGGAGAGGACGTAGGTGTTCTTCTCTCTCATACGGTTGACGAGGTTGTACTCGGTACCCACGGCGACCTTCTGTTCAGGGTCGAGGGCATCGACATACTTGATGAGCTGCGAGGTCGAGCCGGCGAAATCGGCCGCCTGCACCACTGCCGGGTCACACTCGGGGTGGACGGCGATAAGGATGCCGGGGTATCGCTCCCTGTAGAAATTGATATCATCGACCGTGAAAAGCTGATGCACGGAGCAGAAGCCATTGAAACAGATGATATCGGCCTCTTTGGGATCGCACTCCCCCTCGCCGATGACGCACGACCTGAGCCCCATCTCGTGGGCGAAGTTCTGCCCGAGGCATCGGTCGGGGACGAAGAGGATCTTCTTGCCGCTCTCGAGCCCTTTCTGGATGATCTTGTAGGCGTTGGAACTGGTACAGACCATACCGCCCATCTCCCCCACCTTCGCCTTGACCGAGGCATCGGAGTTGATATAGGTGATGGGGAGGATGTTCTCTTTGGGGACGCCCCTCTCGACCATATAGTTGACGCTCTCGTCAAAGTAGCTGCCGTCGATCATCCTGGCCATCGCACAGCAGGCGATCTTGGGCATCAGCACCCTCTTCTCCGGGGCGATCACCTTGACGCTCTGCCCCATGAATCCCACGCCGCAGAAGACCACCCACGGGTTGGTATCCGCCTTGCATCGGCGCGCAAGCTCCAAACTATCTCCGGTGATATCGGCCATCTCAAAAACCTCGTCCCGTTGATAAAAGTGCGCGACGACTGTTACCCCTTGTGACTTTTTGATCCGCTCTATCTCTGATCTATAATCTATAGACATAGTTTTCCTTTGCACTCGCGCTTTGCGCTTCGGTATTTATGTAGGGATTTTACCCAAAATTGATTAAATTTAGATACGCCTCACAGACTTGTTATCGAACCCAAACGAAAGTAAAATTTGAATACAATTTGAGTCTTCGGACAGACATTTTCTCCACTCGCACACCCGGCGGCAAACCCAACTCTTTGGTCTGAGCCCTTCGTCTGCGGATACAAAAAATGTCTCACCAGATCACTCTCCGCAAAGGAAAGAAGCCATGTCATTAGCCCTCGCCAGAAAGTATCGCCCAGCCTCTTTCGAGGACCTCATCGGTCAGGAAGCGGTCTCAAGGACGCTCTCTCAGGCGCTCACCAGCGACAGACTCTCCCATGCCTACCTCTTCTCGGGGCTCCGGGGCAGCGGCAAGACATCGACCGCCCGTATCTTCGCCAGGGCGCTGCTGTGCGAGCGGGGTGCCAGCGCCCACCCGTGCGGCGTATGCGCCAGCTGTACCATGGCCGCGGAGAACCGCCACATCGATATCATTGAGATGGATGCCGCAAGCAACCGCGGTATCGAGGATATCAAGGACCTCATCGAACACACCAAGTACAAGCCGAGCGTCGCCCGCTACAAGATATTCATCATCGACGAGGTGCACATGCTCACCACGCAGGCGTTCAATGCCCTCCTCAAGACCCTCGAAGAGCCCCCGGCGTTCGTCAAATTCATCCTCGCCACCACCGACCCGCTCAAGCTCCCGGCGACGATCCTCTCGCGCACCCAGCACTTCAGGTTCAACAAGATACCCCACAAGCTTGTCACCCGCCACCTCGAGCACATCCTCAACAAAGAGGGGGTGGAGTTCGAGAAAGAGGCGATCGAGATCATCGCACGAAGCGGTGCCGGGTCACTGCGCGACTCGCTCACCCTCCTCGACCAGGCGATCGTCTACTCCCACGGACTGGTCGATATAGGCACCGTGACCAATATGCTGGGGATCATCGAGCCGAGCATGCTCGAGAGACTCCTCGATACCCTCCTCCAGCGTGACCAGGCGGGTATCCTCGAGTTCGTCTCCAAAGCTTCGGCGTTCGAGACCGAGATGGTCCTCGACGAGTTCACCCTCTATCTCAAGGATCTCCTCCTCTCGAGGAGCCCCAAGGTACCACCGCTGATCATGGAGCGGTTCTTCCGCATCCTTGCCGACTCCAAGTCGCTCCTCGCCCTCGGCGGCGACGGGGAGTTCATCCTCGCCCTGACACTCTTCAAGATGGTGGAGGCCCTCGAGATCAAAGAGATCGATGCGATGATCAAAACCCTCGAAAAAGAGCTCGAGGGGGTCGGCGCCGCTGCCCCTCTCACCCCTGCGCCCGCGGCCACCGCAGCGGTCAGAGTACAGGAGCCTGCACGGCCGGCAGCGCCTGTAGAGACGGCTGCCGAAGAATACCCCGTGACAGAAGAGCACACCCCTCCGGCACCCGCACCGCAAGAAGAAACTCCGCCGGAAACCCCGCAGCCACCCGAAGAGTCGAGGAGCGACACCCTCTCCCGCCAGGCATTCGGGAAGCTCGTGGCCAGGATATATGACCGCGACTACAAACTCGGCAGTGTCTTCGAGAAGAGCATCACCTTTGCCAGCTTTGAAGACCATACCCTCACATGGGAATCGACCGCGCAGGGGGATGACAAGAAAGAGCTGATCAACAACTGGTCGCTGATCAGGATGTTCGTCCAGGATATCTTCGGCTTCGATACGAAGATCGTCAATGTCGCCAAAGAGCCTGCCCCCGAAGTGCCTTCGCAGGAGCCGGAAACTCCCGATGCACCCGTACGCAACGAACCCCTCCCGCAGCAGGAGCCTGAGCCCGAACCCACTGTCTTCATGAGCGACGACTACCCCGACACCTCCTCGATGATCGAAGAGGTGGAGATGCCGAGCAGCTGTATCTCCCCCGATATCCCCGAGAATGAAGCAGCCAAGGAGAAAGACCCTTCCCAGATACTCGAAGAACCAATGATCAAAGAAGTGCTCGAGCTCTTCGCCCCCAAAAAAGTGAGGATACAGAAGAAGAGCTGATCCTGATTTAGTGTTCATGTCATCAAATCTATATGGGTCATTCCCGTGAAAACGGGAATCCACTGTTCTGTACGATGAGATCCCCGAGTCAAGCCCGAGGATGACACGGTTACCTTCCTGCAAAGATACGCTATAAGCACTAATTGGATAAAATACCCCTCTTAATAAACGACATAACAACAAGGTCAGATAGATGAGCGAGCACAAAGATTTTTTACGCACCATAGTCGAAGAGGACTTGAAGTCCGGCAAATACAAAGAGGTGGTCACGAGGTTCCCTCCCGAGCCCAACGGCTTCCCCCACATCGGGCACGCCAAATCGATCTGTATCAACTTCGGTATCGCCAATGATTACCACGGACACTGCAACCTCAGGATGGACGACACCAACCCCACCACCGAAGATACGAAATATGTCGAAGCGCTCAAAGATGCCGTCGAGTGGCTCGGCTTCAGGTGGGATGCCGATGTCCGCTACACCTCCGACTACTTCCCCAATCTCTACGAATACGCCGTGCAGCTCGTCCGGATGGGCAAAGCCTATGTCGACAGCCTCACCGAAGAGGAGATACGCGAATACCGCGGGACGGTCACGGAGCCCGGCAGACGCAGCAAGTACGCCGAGCGCAGCGTGGAGGAGAACCTCGACCTGCTGGAGCGGATGAAAAAGGGTGAGTTCAAAGACGGCGAGCATATCCTCAGAGCGAAGATCGACATGAGCGCGTCCAATATGAAGATGCGCGACCCCCTCCTCTACCGTATCCGCAACACCGATCACTACCGCACGGGCGACGAGTGGCATATCTACCCGATGTACGACTTCGCCCACTGCCTCTCCGACTACATCGAGGGGATCACCCATTCCATCTGTACCCTCGAGTTCGAGAACAACCGCGAGCTCTACGACTGGATACTCGACACCCTCGGTCTGAAGGTCGACCGTCCCTACCAGCACGAGTTTGCCAGGCTCGGTATCAACTACACCGTCATGAGCAAGCGGAAGCTCCTCGAACTCGTCAACGGCGGCTATGTGAGCGGCTGGGACGACCCCCGTATGCCGACCATCGCAGGATACAGACGACGAGGCTACACCCCCGAGTCGATCATCAATTTCTGTGACACGATCGGTATCGCCAAAGCCAACTCCACCGTCGATGTGGCACAGCTCGAGTTCGCCATCCGCGACGATCTCAATACCAAAGTCCCCCGCGTCATGTGCGTCCTCGACCCGCTCAAGGTGACGATCGTCAACTACGAGGGGAGCGAAGAGCTCGACGCCTCCTACTACCCCGAGGATGTCCCCAAAGAGGGTTCGAGAAAGCTCCCTTTCTCACGCGAGATATACATCGACCGCGAGGACTTCAGCGAGCATCCCCCCGCAGGCTACTACCGCCTCACCCCCGACCAGCCCGTCAGGCTCAAACACGCCTATATCATCAGCTGCAAAGAGGTGATCAAAGACGCCGAGGGGAATATCACGGAGATCAAAGCCGAGTACTACCCAGACTCCAAGAGCGGCATGGACACCAGCGGTATCAAGGTCAAGAGCGCGATCCAGTGGGTCGATGCGGCGACCGCCAAAAAGGTCGAAGTGAGACTCTACGACAGACTCTACAGGAACGAGATGCCCGAAGGGCTCGAAGACCTCAACCCCAACTCGCTCAAAGTGATCGAGGGTGCCCTCATCGAGCCTGCGGTGATCACCGAGAAGCCCGATGTACGATTCCAGTTCGAGAGGGAGGGGTACTTCTTCGCCGACCCGGTCGACTACACCGATGCTCATCCGGTCTTCAACAAGATCGTCGGGCTCAAGGACTCATGGGCGAAGAAGCAGGACTCCGGCAAACCGGCACAGATAGCCCCTGCAAAGCCTGAGAAAAAGGTACAGATCGACGGCGAAGTAGCCCCTATGAGCGAAGCACAGCAGGCGCTCTTCGACAGATACACAGGCGAACTGAAACTAAACTCTGAGGTTGCCAATACCCTCGCCCGTGACGCAAAACTCTCGTCATTCTACGAGGAGGCTCTCACGACACATAGCAGCCCGGTAGCCCTCGCCAATATCATCGCCAACGAAGTAGCCAGAGAGCTCAAAGAGCAGGAGATCAGTGAGCTGAAGTTCAATGCCGCCCAGATCGCTGCACTGGTCAAGATGATAGATGAGGGGACGATCTCGACGAAGATCGCCAAACAGGTGTTCGAGGAGATGGTGCAGAGCGGAGAAGCGCCGTCACAGATCGTCGAGGCAAAAGGGCTCGTACAGATCAGCGACCCTGCGCAGATCAACCCGATCATCGACGAAGTGATCGCAAAGAACCCCGACAATGTCGCCAAGTACAAGGATGGCAACACCAAGCTCTTCGGCTTCTTCGTCGGTCAGGTGCTCAAAGCCACAGGCGGCAAAGCCAACCCGCAGGTGGTCAACGAACTGGTAGAGCAGAAGCTGAACCAGTAACGCTCGATGCTGTCATTCCCGACCTGATCGGGAATCTCCATGAACAGCAGCAGTCGGTGATCCCCGCTTTCGCGAGGATGACAAAGAGTGTCATTCCCGTGAAAACGGGAATCCCCATTTCCTACACGACAAGATCCCCGGATCAAGCCCGAGGATGACGCAATGTCTTCCTACTCCTGCGCCTCTATCTCTGCGCGAACCTTATCCATATCCAGCGCCTTCACCTGTCCCATGAGATCGCTCAGAGCTTCTTCGGGCAGGAGACCCGCTTCCAGGAAGACAACGATCTGCTCTTTCATGATCATGGTCGTCGGGATGGAGCGTATCTGGAAGTGATTTGCCAGAGCCTGCTCCTCTTCCGTATTGACCTTCGCGAAACAGATATCGGGGAATTTCTCCGATGTCTTTTCGAAGATAGGGCCGAAAGATTTGCACGGCCCGCACCACGGCGCCCAGAAATCGACGATCACGATGTCGTTCTCCGTAATGGTCTGCTCAAAGTTCTCTGCTGTCACTGCAATTGTTGCCATAATATATCCTTACTGTTTTTATTGGATACCATTATGACATAATAGATTGAAGGTGGCATGAGGTGGGGAAGTGATTAAGAACCCTGAGTGTTTATCTTGATGATCTTTTGTAACAGAATCTCTTCGACATTCTGTCTTGAGTCAATGATCGCCATCAGATAGACCGTATCTCTGTCGACTTTGTAGATGATCCTCCAGGGTGCGGCTATGATCTCCCTGTAAAGGGTGATACCCTCTCGCTGAAGTTCAGGTACGACCCTTCCTTTCATAGGAAAAAAATTACTCGACTGCGCTTTCTCCCTGATCTTGCGATACACGCTTTTGGCATTATCCTGACTGTCTCTTTTGATATATGCTACGATATCGACCAGATCATTTTTCGCACTGGTCGTCCATTCGATCCTGTATATTTTGCTGTTCATTGTCGAACAGTTTTTCTACGGTTGCGAACACATCCTCTTCACTATGAAGATTACCGTTTTTGATATCCTCTTCGGCGAACGACAACAGCTTCAACAGCGTGATAGCATTTTTCATCTCTTCATAACTTTTCGGATCCTGAACGATCGCCCGTACTTCTCCATTTTGCGTGATGATCATGGGTCTGTGGGTTTCATTGATCTGTTTCAGCACATCCGCAGTTCTGCTTTTGAGATAGCTGACAGGCTTTATATCTTCGGTCAATTGCATAACGGGCTCCTTTGGTCTGAATATAGTACCTTATTTAGACTTGTTTTGCAAGTGTGTTGTGGAGCATATATGAGAACTATGCGGTCAAATCTGCATAGATTGCGTAATTAAGTAAAATCCGTAGGAGTTCCACCTCGGGAGAGGATGGAACCAGAGGTGGGACGAGTTAAGGTGAAAAGTCGGAGACTTTAATCCCGAAAAAGTGAATATCAGATACTAAGAAAGAGTGTTTGTCCACATATATAGCTTCTATTTGGCGTAGCTAAAGCCAACGATTCCTATAAGGCATAAGTTCTTGCATAATCTCCCACTTACACAACGAGCGAAAAAAGTATGCAATCATTAGTATTGGCTATTTAACTATTCAAACTCTTATAGAAAATTTCTATCTCATCTTTGACAATTTGTTTTCCGAATGTACGGGTTATTAAGTCTTTCAAAGTTGAGTCCATTTCTCTTTGCTTTTGTAAAGTAACTAAAAAAGCAACTTTGTGTAAAATATTCTTATTATGAAAATAGTCAGAAAGTGTTGCACTTTTACCTATAAAATATTTGCCAGCTGAAATCCCTGCACCTAATAGATTTCCAGTAGCTAATTTTTCAATGTCTACAGCTCCTAGTATAGACGATGTTTTATGCACTAGCCGATTTTCACCAAGTCCATACAATTTTTCTAATTCATTATTCAATTGTATTTTTGCATTAATAAGCTCATTTTCAGCTTCTAATTGCTCACTAAATTTTCCAGATTTTACTGCTATAACTAATTTTGAAATCCAATTCCTATATCTTTTTGCCTCTCTCGTATTCCTAATTTTCATTGCATTTTCAATAATTTCAGACGCACTATTACTTCCACTTAATACAATATTAAGTATTAATGGACATTGAGTATCAATATGTGAAAATGCTCCTAAAGAAGAAAGCATAGAATTATCTATGCGCCTTGTGATTACCTGTTCAGCTGAAGACTCTATTGTTTTTAGCAAACTAGTTGCTAGTCCCATTGCTTCTTTATTGAGCTTTGAAAGTTTACTTGATACAAACTTTTTTCTATGCGAGTGGGGGTGATATGCTATTGGATTGTTCGGATCAATCGATGTAATCTCTAATGCAACATTAGTGCGAAGTAAATATTGCGCCAAATGTCTATGTCTGTCATCATTAATTTCAATGCCAGTATTTAATGAATTAACATAATCCTTGCTATTGTTATCTGTTTCAAATACTGCACCAGAGTATGTTTTAAGAAATTCTTTTGGGCTTTTCTGCACTTCTTCTTTCCAATTGTTTATTAGTGCATTTGCAGCTTTAATCTCTTTTTTACTATATCTTGAAATGATTGGCAACCCATGGCTATTGAGATCGGTCGTACTACTTACAAGAGCTTTAATGAAAACATTTTGTAAGCCATTATTTCCATCTGTTTTAATAGGATATTGTGAACATACTTTGTGTTTTTCAAATAATATATCGGACACATCTGGGCACCAAGACACCGTGGGAGCTAAAATCACTTGATCTGTAAATATCAAACACTCTAAAAAATTTGTTAGGTTATAAAGTACCGATGCATTAATATCTTTCCCCCCAATTGCAGACTTAAAGGAAAAATATGTTGAATTATCAATAAGGAAAGGAAGTGATTTTTTTTGGGTAAACATAATGCTTTCTATCCTTAATTACAACTCGTTCCCCATTCTCACGACTCTGCTGTGGGAATGACTATGAAACTTATACTAATACAATAATATAACTATCCTGATACCTCACTTACTATAATAATGCGTGCGAGAGTGATAGCAAATCCACAAAAACTCCCCCTAACCCCCCATTGGATATAATCGCGTAATTATTTACAGTTGGAGTTATGATGAGTTACAAGCCTAGCGAAATAGAGAAGAAGTGGCAGAAGATCTGGGATGACGAGGGGGCGTTCGAGCCCTCCAGCGAGAAGAACGATCCCAAGAAATATATCCTGAGCATGTTCCCGTACCCGAGCGGGCGCATCCACATGGGGCATGTGCGCAACTACGCCATCGGCGACGCGATCGCCCGCTACTACCGCAAGCAGAACTTCAATGTCCTCCACCCCATCGGCTGGGATGCTTTCGGTATGCCCGCCGAGAACGCCGCGATCAAGCACAAGCTCCACCCCAAGAAGTGGACCTACGAGAATATCGACTATATGCGCCACGAGCTCAGCACGCTCGGTTTCTCGTTCTCCCGCACGCGCGAGTTCGCCACCTGCGACCAGCTCTATACCAGGTGGGAGCAGGAGTTCATCATCAGGATGCACGAGACAGGGCTCCTCTACCGCGAATCGACCAAGGTCAACTGGTGCGAGCCGTGCCACACCGTCCTCGCCAACGAGCAGGTCGAAGAGGGGTGCTGCTGGAGATGCGGCAATGAAGTAGCGCAGAAGGAGATGCCGGGCTACTACATCGATATCGTCAAGTACGCCGACGAGCTCCTCAGCGATCTCAAAACGCTCGAAGGGAAATGGCCCAACCAGGTTCTCACGATGCAGGGGAACTGGATCGGGAAGTCGCAGGGGCTTGAGTTCACATTCGAGCTCAGCGCGGAGAGCAAAGCGAAGCTGGACGGCAAGTTCGACCGCTACAGCGTCTTCACCACCCGCCCCGACACCATCTACGGCGTGAGCTACTCCGCCCTCGCTCCCGAGCACCCGATCACCAAGTACCTCATCGAGCACGGTCTCATCGACGCTGATGTAGCGGCGAAGATCACAGCGATGGCGAACATGACCGAGAGAGAAAGAGCCCAGGCGGACAAAGAAGGATACCCACTCGGCATCTCTGTCATCCACCCGCTCACCAACGAAGAGGTGCCTGTCTGGACAGCCAACTTCGTCCTCGCATCCTACGGCGGCGGCGCGGTCATGGCCGTCCCTGCCCACGACGAGAGGGACTACGAGTTCGCGAGCAAGTATAGTTTGCCTGTCAAGAGGGTCATCAGCGGCGGCGAAGAGCTCCCGTACACAGGCGCGGGTGAACTGATCGAGTCTGCCGCATTCTGCGGGCTCGCCAACTTCAAGGCAAAGGCGAAGATCATCTCGATGTTCGAGGACAGCGGCTTCGGGAAAGGGACGACCAACTTCAAGCTCCGCAACTGGGGTGTGAGCCGCCAGAGATACTGGGGCGCACCTATCCCGTTCGTCCACTGCGGCCACTGCGGGCTCGTCCCCGAGAAGATCGAGAACCTCCCGATCGCACTCCCCGATGATGTAGAGATCACTGGCGAGGGGAACCCGCTCGACAGCCACCCGACATGGAAACACTGTAGCTGTCCCAAATGCGGCGCGGAGGCGGTGCGCGAGACCGACACTCTCGATACCTTCGTCCAGTCGAGCTGGTACCAGCTCCGCTACGCCACCGACCCTGCCAAATGGGAGAGCACGGGGATCGACAAAGAGGATGCAGCCTACTGGATGGGCGTCGACCAGTATATCGGCGGTATCGAACATGCGATCCTCCACCTCCTCTACGCGAGATTCTTCACCAAGGTGCTCAGAGACCTCGGCTACTGCGATATCGACGAGCCGTTCACCAACCTCCTCACCCAGGGGATGGTGCTCAAAGACGGCGCGAAGATGTCCAAGTCCAAAGGGAACACCGTAGACCCCGACGAGCTCGTGGCCAAATACGGCGCCGATACGGCGAGACTCTTCATCCTCTTCGCCGCGCCGCCGCAAAAAGAGCTCGAGTGGAACGACAGCGCCGTCGAGGGTGGGTTCAGGTTCATCCGCAAGCTCTACGACCGCAAGGAGAAGGTGACCGCATCGACGATGCCTGCCATCGACCACGCATCACTCCCCGGCGAGGCCAAAGAGGCCCGCGCCAAGGTCTACGAAGCGCTGCGCAAGTCCGAGGATGTCTACACCAGGACCTTTGCCTTCAACACCCTCATCGCAGCGTGTATGGAAGCCCTCAACGCCCTCGACAAGCAGCAGGACTCGGAGGTCTGGAGCGAAGGTATCTATATCCTCCTCCACCTCCTCGAACCGATCATCCCCCATGTCGCGAGCGAAATGAGCGCCGAGCTCTTCGACCGCGCCAACCTCAAAGGGAAGATCGAAATACTCGAAGAGGTCTTCGTCCAGGACTCCATCTCCTACGCCCTCACCATCAATGGCAAGAAGCGCACCGAGATCGAGATCCCTGCCGCCTACAGCAACGACGAGATACTCGCCGCAGCCAAAGAGGCAGGTGCAAAATGGCTTGAGGGGATGGAGATCATCAAAGAGATCGTCGTCCCCGGCAAGCTCGTCAACCTCGTAGCAAAACCGGCAAAGTAGTCCCATGAGAGCGTTCAGGGTCTGGTCCCTCATCCTGCTGCTGGGTCTGATGGCGGGCTGCGGCTACAAGCCCTCGGCGCACTATATCAAGAATCTCTTCGATGACGATATCTACGTGGAGGTAAAGGTCTCCTCCAAAGAGCCCGAGAACGCCACCTATCTCAAGGACGACCTCCACCGTATGATCATCCGCCGTTTCAAGGGGAATGTCACCGACAAAGCAAACGCGAGGAACAGGATCACAGCTTCTTACAACGCTACCCGTTTCGATCCCTCAGGGTATGACAAGAATGGCTATGTTACCCGCTACAAGGTCACTGTCGTGATCAACTTTACCCTTGTCACATCCAAAGGTGTGATACGCAAAACGATATCCGCCTACAAAGAGCAGGATATCAGCGGCAGCTCGCAGTTCATCTCGGCGGTCAGGGTAGAAGCTATACGGGGCGGTATGGAGCGGGCGCTCGACGAGTTCCTCTCCTATGTCAGTGCCCAGGGTGCGCTGAACGCCGCCCAATGAGCACTCCGAATTTCCTGGCCTTCCTTGAGGCCAAACCTCTTTACTACAAAGAGATCGACCACCTGCGTATCCACCATGCCTATGCCCTGCTCAAAGAACACATTGCCCATCCCCGTACTGTCCATATCGTCGGTACCAACGGCAAGGGCTCGACAGGCCGCACCATTGCCCACCTGGCATACAAGAGCGGCCTGAGTGTCGGCCACTACTCCTCCCCCCATATCGTCAGGTTCAACGAACGCATCTGGCTGAACGGCGAGGAGTGCCCCGACGCTATCCTCGAGAGGGC
This sequence comes from Campylobacterota bacterium, assembly GCA_003252535.1. Lineage (GTDB taxonomy): Bacteria > Campylobacterota > Campylobacteria > Campylobacterales > Sulfurovaceae > SZUA-451. The sequence continues at coordinate 53,518 of QKDN01000036.1, forward strand.
GCACCAGAAGCTCCACCCGCTCCTGGGCAGTGAAATGAGCGACGCGCTCAGCTACTTCGAGTACACGACCCTTCTCGCACTGGTGGTCTTCGAAAGATACGACCTCATCGTCCTCGAGGCAGGGCTCGGCGGTGAGTACGATGCGACCAATGTCTGCGACAAAGAACTCTCGGTGATCACCCCCATAGGGTACGATCATCAGGCCTTCCTTGGCGATACGATAGAGGCGATCGCCTCTACAAAGATACGGAGTATCAGAAAGCAGGCGCTCCTCGCACCGCAGGTCTACGATGTAGTTGTTGCGGTCGCCCGGACGATTGCCGATGAGAAAGATGCCGTACTCTATGAGAGCTCCCCTGAAAAGTATTTCACCTCATCGTTCACAGAGATCGCCGATACCAAAGGGTGGAGCGGCTACCTGCGGGAGAATATCGCCACAGCCCTGAGAGCCCTTGAGATCATGGCAATCCCGTACAACATCGATGATCTCACCTCACTCGAGCTCTTCGGACGCTTCTACCCCCTCGCCCCCAATATCCGCATCGATGTGGGACACAACCCGCTCGCTGCGGAGGCGATAGTCAAAGCGCTTGAGAAGCCCGTCGTGCTCATCTACAACAGCCTCGACGACAAGGATTACCGCGAGATACTCACGATCCTCCGTCCGAAGATCGAACGCCTCGAGATCATCCCCATCGAGAGCCAGCGAGCCGCTACGACCGGACAGATCAGGGAGGCAGCCCGAGGTATCGGGATCGGATACGGCGACTACAGCGGGGAGCTGCGAGACGATGAAGATTACCTCGTCTTCGGCTCGTTCTATGTCATAGAGGCCTTTTTGAAGGATTTCTATAACAAAGAGCAAAAGAGCTCCTAGCGCTCCCTGTTCACTGCCCGGTTCTTCCCCTGCCCCTTGGCTTCGTAGAGGGCCTGGTCGGCATTCCGGTAGATATCGTTCAAAGTCGCCTCTTCCCGTGTGAAATCCACGAACTCCACCCCTATCGATATGGTCACTACACCGAATTCTCCATTGTAGCGATGCTCGAGTCCAAGGTTCTCCACATCCCTGCACAGCTGTGAGGCATAGACGCTTACCTCTTTGTGCTCCATACCGATCAGTATCGCGCCGAACTCCTCTCCACCGAGTCTGAAGAGATAGTCGGTCGCCCGCTTGAGAGAGCTTTTGAGCTGCGCTGAGACCAGTGAGAGGACTACGTCACCCTGGTCGTGCCCGTAGTGGTCGTTGTAGTTCTTGAAGTTGTCGATATCCATCATCAGGAACGCAAATCCCATCTTCTCCCTTTTCACCTCGTTGAGCAGACGTGCAGATACCTCGTTGAAGTAGCGTCTGTTATAAAGACCTGTCAGTTCGTCAACGATGGATATCTCTTCGAGCTTCAGCTGCAGCAGGTGTATCTGCGTAATATCGGTAAAGGTAACGAGATAGAGATCCTCACCGCCGAACTCGACCCTGTTGGCATCGACCCTGAAGTAATACTCCCTGCCGTCGTACTCAATGAGCGCTTTGGCATCACTGATACGCAGTGCATCCTCTACCCACAGCGATGAATCGGTCGGGTAGAGGAAGGTCTCGTCATCCACTTCGGCGAAAAGATCGCAGACACAGCTGTATTGCTGTCTGAACTCTTCTATACTCGTGAACTCATCGAAGTATTCGAAGAATTTTCTGTTGGCACTGATGAGCTCTTTACCGTTCGTGACAATGGCCATATTGGGCCCCTCGTCAAAAAGGATATTGAGATATTCCCGGTTCTTGCGTTCTACAGCCTCGAGCTTTTTCCTGGCAGTGATATCCTGATGCGTCCCCGAAAGCCGGACGGCCCTGCCGTCCTGGTCCCTCTCGACCACGCCCCCTGCACCTTCGATCCAGATGTAGTGTCCCGTACTGTCCCGCAGACGATATTCCACATTATAGCCCGTACCCTCCCGGATAGCCCTGATGATCTCCGGCATCACGCGACGTTTGTCTACCGAGGGGATACGGGAGAGCAGATCACCGATCGTACCGGTGAGGTGGGATCGTTCGAGACCGAGCATCCTGAGCCACCTCTCGTTGACCTCGTATCTTTTGCTCCGGAGGTTCCAGTCCCAGTATCCCAGCTTCGAGCCTTCTATGACACTGTCGAGTACCCTGTTGTTGTGCAGCAACTCTTTGTTGAGCTGGGAGAGCTCGTATGTCTGTTCATGGACCTTGTTATCGAGGTTCCTGTTGAGCCTCTCGATCTGGTCCTGTCGTTTGAGCCAGCCGTAGATGATATACAAAAACCCGAACAATACACCGGTACTCACCGCAACATGAACGAGGTATTCGTTGTTCGCCGTCCGGCGTTCATCATAATAATAGGTCGCATCCATCGCTATAGCGATCCCCCCGCGGATATCTCCCACCTTGTATCCCTGGATAGCATGGCATTTGAGACACGCGTTCTCTACCCTCAGAGCACCGATGTATTCATACTGCCTGCTCCCCTCCACCAGACGATCCCGAAAATCCTCTCCATCGTTCTTCTCAATATCCGCGAGTGCTTCGGCATAGAAGCCTTTGGCTTTGTTGACAGGGTTGATCGGATTGTTGCTGACGATAAAAAAGTGCATCTGCTCCGAGCGTGAAAGTTCGGAGAGCTGCCGCGTCATCCATGCCGGGTTGATCTTGACCAGCCGTTTTCCTTCGCTGTCATATTTTACATTGTTGATGAGATAGGGGTTGGGTTCGAGTTTGGGGTGGTCGCTGTAGATACCACCATTTTGTGCGTTCCAGCTGCGCATATTGACGATGTTCTCGTAATAGGCCCTGGCTGTCTGCCGCAACGTATTCTCTTCACCCCTGACCGATTTGGTCATATTGTCATATATGAAGATATTGAATGCTGCATATATCAACAACAGCAGCAATGCGATGGGCAAATAGTATCTTTTCATCTACAGAGTATATCCTTACTCGTACTAAAAACGACTGGTGATCGTACAGGTGAAGACAAAAACCGTGACACTGGTTCAAATCTACTCTTTTTGTCGCAATAGCAACAATTTTATCCAAATTCGGATAAAATAGCGACAGTTTATTTTATGGATCTCATATGGAATCGATCAATATCAATCTGCTCTTCTATCTTATCGCCTACCTTCTTGCAGGTATCCCGTTCGGTTATGTCCTTGCCAAGCAATTCGCCGGTGTCGATATCAAAAATGCCGGCAGCGGCAATATCGGTGCGACCAATGTACTGCGTGTGGTCAAAGAGAAAGACCCCAAACTCGCCAAGAAGCTCGGTGCCATCACCCTCCTCCTCGATGCCCTCAAGGGGGCTGTCGTGATCCTCGCTGCGAAGTTCATTGGGCTTGACAGCGGTGTCCTCTGGACCCTGGCGGTTCTCTCGGTCATGGGGCACTGCTTCTCCGCTTTCCTCTCGTTCGAAGGGGGCAAAGGGGTGGCGACAGGTTTCGGCGTCTTCGCGGTGATGATGCCCATCCCAGCGCTCATATCCGTCGCTATCTGGGGGATCGCAGCGAAGGGTCTGAAGATATCTTCACTCTCATCGCTCATTGGCCTTGCCGGTTTCGTTGTTACAAGCTACATCCTATACCCTGACACACCGCATGCGCCGATCTGGATCATCACGATCGTCATTTTCTATAAACATATCCCGAATATCGTCAGACTCTTCAAAAAAGAAGAAGGCGCGGTGGTATGACGATCCACATCGACTCGCTGCAGTTCGATACTATCATCGGATTGCTCGATTTCGAGAGGATCACACCCCAGAGGATCGTTATCTCCCTCCAGATCGACTACGAATATACGGAGGGCCTGTTTCTCAACTACGCAGATATCGCATCTGTTGTGAAAGCAGATATCCTCTCAGGGCAATACACCCTTCTTGAAGACGCCCTCCTTTCGCTCAAAGCTCTTTTATTCGAAAAGTATCCGGCTATCGAGAGACTTGGCATCAGGATCACCAAACCCGATATTCTTCCTGACTGTTCTGTAGCCTTGAGCGAAGAGTGGATAGCGGGTCGTTAGCCACTCCTAACCGACTCTCTTTCTTGCCAGTATATGGACATACCTTCCCATATCCCGGTAAGGTTCCTCCCTGCAATACCGATACTCCAGCGCCTCCAGCTCTTCCATATCGCTTCCTCCTAGTGCCGTTTCGCTCATGTAGTCATGAAATACACGTATCCCTGTCTGTACTTCGATATCGTACCCATGTTCCCCAAGCCAGTGCCGCATCTCGTGCGGTTTCTGGGGATGGGGCGGGGTCAGCTTCTTCCCTTTGCCGTACCAGTTGGCCTCATTGCCTACGAACGGGATGCGCCACTCACCCCGCACGGCATTGCGGTAGACAAAACTGTGATAATTGAAGAACAGCAGCGAGAGATACCCGCCCGCTTTGACCCTGGAAGCTACTATAGCAAGTGTCTCCAGCGGATCCGCCGTCCACTCGATCACAGCATGGAACAGTACCAGGTCCTGTGGTGCGATGAGTGCCGCCATCTCCTGTGCAGGGATATTGGCAAACAGCCCTTCCGCACCTGCTTCACCGAAGTTCTTCCTGCATACATCCAGCATCTTTGCAGAGATGTCACAGCAGCTCAGAGTATGGGAATTACGGGCGAACCATAGCGCCAGCTGCCCCATCCCGCACCCTGCATCCCATATTTTCATCGGACCCGTGGCGTATAGTCCCGCAAGGTCCTCCTGTAGCAGTTTCAGTCTCCACTCCCCCTTGAACCCGCTGTATATCCGTTCATTGAACTTTTCAAAAAGCAGGTCGAAGTTCTGGTCATATTTCTTTTTTTGCTGCATAGTGTCTCGTTATCGATTTGTCATGGGAATAACCGGGTGTTTTGGAGTCGTCGGCTTTAGCCATGCCTGATGGAAGCAAATTATCCCAGAATATCATATCAGGCATCTGATTGAGCTTTTTCGGGACTAAAGTCTCCGGCTCCCGAGGTTGTCGATGATATACACCGGGAATCCGCCAAGGTGCGGACTACCCTATATCCTTCGCAAGTGCGAAGATACTGCTGTGATTGGTCACGAAATCTTTGCAACGTGCACAAATGGTCTCTTCACCTTTCTGTGGGAACGGTGTCTTGCACTCCGTACAGACCACGAACCTGTGCTCTATAGCAACCATAGCCCTGTCGAACGCAAAATTGACCAGGTCAAGCTCCTCTTTGCTGCTGATAGAACCCGGCTTGCAGATATCCTCGCAGATACCGCAGGCGATACAGCGGTAAGGCTGGAAGAGTATCTTCGACTGGTCGGCGCTGTACGTGAGCGCTTTGGTCGGACAAAACTGTATACAGTCACCGCAGTTGGTACAGCTAGCGAAGTCTATCTGCTTGTTGGACGTGAACTTGAAATCTCCCTTTAGGAGCGTATTTGCGGCCAGTGGTACGGACTTTTTCAGGGAATTCCCCAGAAGCTGTCTGGCTACCGGTATGCTCTCCCCCGTATCGAATATCTCACCGACCTCGACATCATTCGAGAATTCTTCTATGGCTGAGGCAAGTTTGGTAAAGAGCTCTCTTCGATGTGTCGTTTTGGGGATTTCATAGTCAGTCTCTATACGGTTGGGTACACCCATCTGCCCCAGTATTTCATTGGCATCCGCAATATTCTGTACGATATAGTCCTCAAGCTTCTTCCCGCCGTTGTGCTCGCACGTCGCACAGTTCGACAGGTCGCAGACAAGCGACTCTTTGCGAAGTCCCATTGAGAGCATCTGCTCTATACTGAATGTCGCAAGGCATGGTGTGTTGCTCTTGCACGATACCCTTTTCTCCTCCCTGGCGCCGAACGTCACGACGAACAGGTTCGTATCGAATGCCTCATTGGTGATCGCCTGCGTCGGGCAGACGCCGATGCACCCCTTGCATTCGACACATCGGTCAGCGTTAAGCGACACCCTCCTGTTCTTGTTCAGTTCGAGGGCATCGTACGGGCATATTTCCATACACAGGGAACACTCGTTCCTGTCATATTCGATCCGGAGACATTTCATCCCGTCGAGGGAGATATCCCCCTTGGTATATTTATTCTCCAGCATCGATCTCTACCTCGTATGTCAGGTTGCTGTAGTCTTCGAGCATGAAATCTACCGTGAAATCACAGAGATCCTCGTAGAAAGGGTTTTGCGTCATCTCTTTGACGCTGACAAGAAACTGCGGCACCCATTCGAGCAGGTGTTCACGATAAAAACGAAGCTGTGCTTTGGTATCGTTCTGAAGGATCAGCTTCTGCATGAATCCAAACTCGATCGCGATATGATCGGGGACATGCAGCGATGAGTTCTCGAGGTTGATCTCGTAACCGTGGGAAAAGTAAAACTGCATGACCGGGTTCTGAAGACCGACAAGTATCTCGTTCTTGACGTCGAGTACCGACGACTCTATCGGGTGGTTGTTCATCAAAAAGAGCGAATTGTACTCTATATTCAGCTCGTCAAGAAGTGTCTCTTCACTGCCTGAGAGAATGTATTCTGAAGCGTTCTCTCCGATCGTCTCGAGAAGATCGGGGTTGGCGCGCATATCTCCGAGAAGTTTGGCATTGACCTCGGTGGCATAAATGCGCGATAAAAAGGCATAAATATAAGCCCTGATCCTGTTATCCATTGTATTCCTTTGGTTTATGGGTGTGAGATGATATCATTGCGGAGATAAAAGTTTTGATACACTGTGAACATATCGCAAAAGTGTAATCAAACTCTTATGATGTACTGCAAAAAATACGCTGTATGTTTGACAGTAGATCATACTCCCGCGCCGTAAAGCGCGGCAGGTTTACAGACAACCTTTGAAGAATGACTTCGCTGGTGGTGGCGGTGCTTTGAAATCTGTAGCGGTAATCGTGTTGGTCTTGCTGTCATACGATCCTTCGATCGTTACAAGATCCTGACTCATACCCTTTTCGATCATTGCCGCAACGTTGAGGCTCTTTGCAGGAGTGATTTTGTAATATTGAAGTTCATCATGAACGTAGACTACAAGCTCGGTTTTGACTGGATCACCGAACTCCCAGTTCTGATAACATTCACCTTCACCACAAACGATAGACTCGAGTCTACAGTCCTTGAAGAGACCCTGCTCGGCACACCATTTGGTGGTCAAAAAGCCCTGTTTGCTGAAAGTCGCTTCAGCTGGTGCGTCCTGAGCCGGTGTTACCGTCTGAGCCGATGTCTTTGCCTCTTCGGCAGCGTGAAGACCTGCTGCCATTGTAAGTGCTACTACTGTAGCGAGGAGTGTTTTTCTCATTTCTCTACCTCCGCTTTGAGTGTCTTGAGATAGGCAACGGCATCATCGATCATCGCCTTGTCCGTCATCATAGGAGGCATTGTCGATGTTCTGTTCCCTTTATCGTCCACATTATACCATGCAAAGTTCTTGTGTGCATTTCTGTTGTATCCAGGGACTACTACTGCGCTTGGATCTGCGATAGACTCCGCAAGGTAGGCAGCAGTTGAGTATCCGCCGATATTGCTGAGGTTCGGAGCCATATATGGCATTGCAGCGACTTTCTCTTTGCTGAGAGTATGGCAGCTTGTACACATTGCCTCTACATTCGCTTTTCCTGATTCTGCGTTACCTTTTGGCGCTTCTGTGAGCTCTTTTACGAGTTCCTCGTTCCCTTTCTTGCCATCGAGATCGACTGCGATCCATGTAGAAAGAAGCTTGAGACCGTCTCTGCCCATCTTCTCACCGTCCCATACCGCGAATGCTACAGGAACAGCTCCGGCTTTTGAGAGGTCGATATTGGCATCTGAGAGCGGTCTGCCGAGTGTACCCGACCACGCTTTCCCTTTTGTATCGTAATCCATTGTCATGTTGAACTTGCTGCTGTCATCTTTGATCTCTGTCATCGATCTGAAGCCTTCAGAGATGAACGATCTCATGTAATGTGTTTTTGCAGCGTTCGCTACATCCCCGTCGAACTTCTTGAGATCGTCACCGAATGCATTGGTGTTGTCTCTGTTGACCTGGAGTGCTACGTCTTTGTTGCCGTTCGGTTCATAGTGCTTTGTTACAGCTTTGTTGAGGTGAACGAGTACCGGTCTCCCTTCTGAACCCATACCGATGTACGGGAGTTTCTTCGCATCTTCGAAGTTCGTAGCGATCTGGACTGCGAACCCGTCAGGATATTTGTCTGATGCAGTACCGTCCTGGATACTTTGCGTACCATCTGGCCATGTGATCCTGAACGCGATGCACTTGTCATTGTAAAGAGCAGCTACTTTCGCTACTTTTGCCTTGTTCTCCGCATTGGCAGCGTTGCCCTTCTTGTCGTTCATTTTGATCGTCGTTTGAGGGTAGAGAGTCACTTCGCTCTCTTTAGCTTTGCTCCAGAGCTTGTCTGAAGACTTTAGCTGTGCCGGCTTCACATCATTGCCGATCTTTGCCGCAACGATGCTTCCCTCTGCGCTGAGCGCAGATGCAACAAATGCTGTTGCTACGATTGATTTAGCTATTCTTCTCATGCGTGTGCCTTAAAGTGCGTGATTTCTGTTGTGTTCTTACCTTTGACGTAACGGTCATCGATAGGCGCTAACGGATGTGCTCCTTTTGCTTTCGCTACCTCTTGGTAATAGTTGTTGTCAAGTCTGAACATCTCAGAGTGCTTGTAAGAGATAAGCAGGTCGAGGATCTCGCTTTCGCCTGTTTTCTTTCTCTTCTCCATTTCGCCTTTGAGTGTTTTGACAACTTCATGTACCTCTTGACCGAAGAGTGTTTCGAGCTCTTCCATAGGAATTCTCTGTGAACCCTCGATGATACGTCCTTCAGCATCGAACTTCGCCGGAGCTTCTGTCGGCGGGATGTAATAGATGTTCGGCTGTGTACCGTAGTCGCTTCTGAGCGGCAATGCTACTTTGTACTTCTTGACAAGTTTGTATACCTGTGACTCTTCATCATCAAGGAAACCGACAAATCTGATACGACCGACACACTGCTGTGCACATGCAGGTGGAAGACCCTGCTCGATTCTCGGGAAGCAGAGGATACACTTCTCAGATTTTGAGATCTTCGGGTTGAAGTAGATTTTTTTGTACGGACACCCAGCGATACAGTATCTGTATCCCTGACATCTGTCAAGGTCTACGAGTACGACACCGTCTTCTTCACGCTTGAAGATAGCATCTCTAGGACATGCAGAGAGACAGCCCGGGTTCGTACAGTGGTTACAGATACGAGGCAGGTAGAAGAAGTAGTTGTCACTCGGGAAGTTACCTTTACCTTCGTCCTCATCCCAGTTCGGTCCCCATGTAGGCTCTACGTTCGGGCGAAGACCAGCTTTTTCCGCACCGTGGACACCGTAACCGTCTTTGTCAGCTTTATTGCCGATAAGATTCTGCTCTGCCAGTGAATCATAGTTGTAATCCCAGGGTATACCGTAGTCAGCTTCTATATTTGGGATGATACCTTCCTGAAGGTCGCCCGCAGCGTCAAAACCGCCGCCGAGCTCCATCCACTTCTTCGGATAGCCGTCACCTGGATAGGTTTCGACATTGTTCCAGTACATATACTCTCTACCGTTTCTGTTGGTCCATTGGGTCTTACAAGCGACTGTACAGGTTTGACAACCGATACACTTGTTAAGATCCATTACCATTGCTAATTGTCTTTTTGACATCAATCGTCTCCTTATGCTTTCTCTATATTTACTGCGCCGTCGTATGCGTACTGGTTACCGTCCCAAAGACCGCCAAACTTCAGGTGACCCCAGCCGTCTGCCATCTCAAGCAGGTTGAGCGATGTAGGTACACACTCGTTGTGTCCTCTGTTGAACTTGTACATATACGGTTCCCATCCGTGCTCCATGACCAGACCATCCGGCGGACAAGAGCTTGATACTTTCGCCATGACGTAGAATTCGCCCAGAGCGTTGAATACTTTGATGGTATCACCGTCCTGGATCCCTTTCTTCTCAGCAACAAGACGGTTGATCTGCATATACGGAACACCCCTCTGAAGTCTCTGAAGTGTACGGCTCGCTTTGTAGTTCGAGTGGATCGACCATCTTGCGTGCGGTGTCATCAGCGTGAACGGATATCTTTTCGGATCTTTCGGTCTGATACCTTCCATACCTGTGTTGGTGTGCGCACCCATTCTGATGTACATATCGTGGTCTACATAGAATGTCTGTCTACCTGAAAGCGTTTCGAATCTTTCAAATTTATAGAGCATATTTTCGAACGTGTTGTACGGTCTGTCTGCATAGAGAGGAGACATTTTACCCGCTTTTTCGTTGATTTGGAGGAAACCGCCAGCCTTGTACATCTTCTCGATCGTCCATGGGCTGTACTGCTCACATTTGTCAAGAGCAGCCTGAAGAGCCATCTTGTCAGTACCAAGATACGGTTCCATCGCAGCTTCAGATTCTTCATCAGTGTTCGTAAACTCTTTATATGCGATTGTAAGATCGTGGAAGCCCGGTTTTGCAAATTTCTTGTCATCCTTGACCTTCGCTTTGCTCACGTTCTCAGGCTTGTTCGCGATCTCTTCGAGTTTCTTGGCGATAAGAGCCATCATTGACCATTCATCCATCGCTTCACCTACTGGCTTCATGTTCGCGATCGGCTGTGCGAGGTTGGTAAATCTGTGGTAACCCGGAGATGTTCTAAGGTCCCATACCTCGTAGTGTGACTTCGCTGGAAGCAGAAGGTCTGAGTATACAGCTGTTTCACTCATTCTGTAGTCAGCATATGCAAAGTAGGAGATCTTCTTGAAGAACGCCTCTCTGTAGTCAGTACCCTTGTTTCTTCTGAACTTCGAGTCCGCAACTACGAGACATACTTCCGGCTCCCACCATGGCTTGACGACATTGCCGTGTTTGCTCTCGTCGTTCCCTTTGCCATGTTTGCCGAGTGCGAGCATCTCTTTGATGATCTCCATGTACTCTTTTTTGCTCATGCCGTTCTGTGCTCTCTTGACATCCTCGTCACCGAAGTATTTATCGAATGTCTTGAGACCGTCACCGAATACGAATTCGCCGACGAAGCCTGAACCGAATCTCGGATTGTATTTTCCTCCGAATCCTGAAAGTGCACCCATACCTGAAAGCTGGAACTCGTTCTCTGTGTTAAGTCCGCCGTATGGCCCGAGGCGTCCTGTAAGACCACAGATAGAAGAGATGTTCCATACAGACATAATACCGTTGAAGTATTTGTTGAGCGAGAATCCTGTAGTGATCGTAACAACTTTTGGAAGCGCGATATCTTTTGCAAGCTGCTTGACAGTATCAGGGTGAACGCCTGTAACCTCCTGTGTTTTCTCAGGAGCGAAAGGAGCGATGTTCGCCTTGAGCATCTCGAATGCAGTCGTTACCACGACGCTCTTGCCATCTGCAAGTTTGACAGTCCACTCACCTTCGAGTTCAGGATCGATCCCTTTGTCGTCAAGCTTGATCGACTTGCCGCCTGCACCTTCTGTTCCAGGCATAAGTACCGGTTTACCGGTAGTCTTGTTCATCGTATAGAACTGCTCTTCAAACTTCTCATGATCCTCTTCGTTTGCCGCATGTTCCATATCCGATCTTCTGAGAAGTTTCTTGGAGTCTTTGATGACGAGGAACGGAAGGTCTGTGAAGATCTTCATGAATTCAGGTTTGTACATCTTGCTTGCGAGGATCTCATGGATCACAGAAGCTGCAAGGATGTTGTCGGAACCGGCCTTGATAGGGATCCAGAGGTCTGCTGATTTCGCCGAACCGTTGTATTCAGGAGTGATCACGATGACCTTTGCACCGTTGTATTTTCCTTCCCATACATAGTGGGCATCAGGGATACGGGAAACTGACGGGTTACCGCCCCAGAATACTGCTGTATCGACATTGTACATGAAGTCGTACGTACAACCGACGTTACCTTCACCGTATGCTACTGCTGCACCTGAGAACATATCTCCAAGGTATGATGAAGGGTAGATTCTGTTCGCACCGAGCATCGTAGAGAATCTGAGCGGTCCACCACGACGACCTTCGGTAAGAAGACCTGTACCTGCGTGTACCATAAGCTTGTCCGGACCTTTTTTCGGATCTGTCATAACATCAAATATCTTTTGTGCTACTTCAGTCGCTGCATCGTCCCAGCTTACTCTCTTCCATTTACCTTCGCCTCTCTTGCCCATTCTCTTCATAGGGTAGAGGATTCTGTCTTTCTCGTACATTACCTGAGAGTGCTGTACCCCTTTGTTACAACCTCTTGGGTTGAAGTCCGGGATAGCTGCGTTGATAGAAGGGTATCTTGCAGACTGGTTCTCTCTGGTGACTACGCCATTGTGTGACCAGATCTCCCATGCACAGTTACCCTGACAGTTGACACAGTGGTATGCGAAACCTGTATCTTCTACTTTACCGCGGGTGAATGAAAACTCGTTTCTGTACATCTCTTCGGTGTATGTAGTGTTCGGATAGTTCTCTTTTCCGTTCTCGATCTTCATTGCACCTGTTTTTGCGAAGAGGCTCCCGGTAGAAGCGACCATAGCCGCCGTTACACCGGAAAATTTAAGAAAATCCCTTCTCTTTTCATTTGTCATAGATTTTGTCATTAGTTAAGCTCCTCTTATCTTCTGATAGGCAAGTTCATATCGTTACCCCAAGTATCCCAGCTGCCTGTAAATACTTTTACGTTCTTGTAGCCAAGAAGTCTGAGGGCTGAAATGATGTGCGAACCGCGTCCTGCACCGACCATACAATATGCATAGATCGTCTGATCTTTCTTCACACCGGCTTTGTCAAACACTTTTTGCATAGCTTCGAGTGACTTGAAGCTCTTTTTGTTTTCCATATCGGTGATATTCTTCCATTCGATGAACTTGGCACCAGGGATGTGACCGCCTCTGGCGACGTTATCCATCTTCTTTTCGCCGATGATCTCTTCCATACCTCTGCTGTCGATCACGACAAAGTTGCTCTGATCCCCTTTGGCAAGGATATCGTCAACGGCTTTTTTCACCTCGAACTTATCAGCTACATAGGTTTTGTCGACATTTTTCTCATCGACGACATAATCGCTATGCTCATGCTCAGGCTCTGCACCCGGCTGGATAAGAAGCTTCGGCTCAAGGGCAGCCATTTTGGCTTTAACCTCTTTTTCCTCAGCTTTGAACTTTTTCTCATCCTCTTTGTTGCCGTCTTTCTTGGCCGCTTTTGCCTTTTTCTTCAACTCTTTTGCTTCTGTTTTGAGTTCATCATAGACCTTTTGGTTGGGATCGATCGCTTTGATACCGTCGAAACCACCGTTGAGAAGACGCACATCCTTGTGTCCGTAGCTCTCGAAGAAGCTGTAAACACCTGTCGCGTTGGGGCCTCTGAAGTTATCGTAGGCAATGATCATCTGATCGTTCTTGATCCCTTTACTTCTGATGTACTCCTGCGCTTCGTCCGGACATCTGTAAAGCGGCTGGCAATGCATATTGCCCATGAGATCGGAATGGTGAAGGTGGTGAGCGAACATTTCGACAGAACCGACAATATGGTTGTTCTGGTATGCGTCACCGTCATCTCCCGATACAAAAACCACTTTTTTATCTCCGATCAACTTGATAGCCTCTTCAGGTTCTATCAGTTTCATTTCGGATGCAAAAAGTGCAGAAGTTGCAACAGTTGCGACTATTGCAGCAGCACTAATCAATCTTTTCATACTTTCTCCTTATGACTTTTTTAAGCTCTTATTATCCGTGCGAATGCCCGTGAAATGGGAAACCTAATAGGGATAAATTATATGTGTGTGTTACTTAAAATAGCTTAAATTTATTGAATGCACACAAAATTATTGATAGAAATGGATAAATAAATCACATAAAATTGATAGAAACAAAAATAATGCAGACCATAATAAGAATATTTGATAGATTCTCCCGGGACCGGGCTTTCATGGAAAGTATACCAACTTTAAATTAACCTATCCGGCACAGCCTTTTCCATTTTATTAATCATTTCTTTATTATAAGATGCTATATTCTCATCCCGAACTTTTGCAAGCCTGCTGGACTTGCAGATGTGTAAAAAACAGAACTTGCCGTACCTCCCATGTAAACCTTCTATAAGGCGGCCCCTCGACTTGGAAGCGTGTGTTGGGGAGTGTAGTGCAAGAACTCGATAATCAATTATATATAAGGCTGTACATGTTACAAAATGAAGCAATGGAGCTCCTCGACAATACAGAGCTCCCTATCGAAAAAGTAAGAGAGCTCTTTGATATATTCAAAGAAGATAACCAGGTGGTCGGTATGGTAGCAATGAACCTGAGCCGCCGTACCAGTGTCTATGATAAAGAACAGGGCAAAAGCGATGCCCTCGTAGCAATGCTGCGTGAACTCAGTGAAGTAGACGATATGGGGAGCCGATGGGCAGTCGCCAAGAACCACCATACCCCGACCGATATCCTTGAAAAGCTGGCAAAAGATCCGATCAACCTCGTCCGTGCGCTGGTCGCGACCAACCCGAACACCCCTCCGGGCGTGCTCAACTCACTCTTCGGAGATGAGAAGATCGTACGCGACGGACTCTCAGGCAATCCGGCTACACCCGTCAAGCTCCTCAAAGTGCTCTGCATGGACAAGGACAAACTCGTACGCCTCAGGGTGGTCGACAATCCGAGCTGTACCAGGGAGATACTCGAAGGTATGCTCGATGATTCTGAAGCCGATATCGTCAAGGCAGCTGAGATCAAACTCGGAGAGATGCAATGATGGAAAAGACCACACCGCTCAAGCACCAGAACCGGCAAAACGACTATGAGAGCCTCGAAAAACACATCCTCTCGGTATTTCACAGCGGCGTCTACGTCTCATCCCATGACCTCGTGCAGATTGGCAATGCAATGGGCAATGAATATCCCTATAAAGAACGTGATATTCTCCTCAAAAAAATGCTCGGTGATGCCAGGGAGAACGGTAACTTCAATGAACTTCTGGCCAAACTGACAGCTCTTCTCAAACACAGGGCTGCCATCTATACCGAACTCGGCAATACCCACATGGCCGCCAGGGATGTGATCTCAAGATGGCTCCAAAAGGCAAAGACGACCGACAGGCTGATCAAAAGCGAAATATCAAAGGCTCATTATGAACAAATTTGAAGTCGAAGAAGAGCTCAAAAATGTTCTCTATCCCAACCTCAACAAGGATATCGTCTCCCTGCGGACGATCAAGGATATCAAGGTCGATGGGAACAGCGTCACGATAGAGATCACTATCACCAACGAATCGGTCTTCGCAACGATCGAAGAGCAGATACAGCAAACCCTGGGCATCTCCTTCGACAATGTTGATGTCAGGTTCGTCGCATCACAGCAAAAAAAGTCGATCAATTACGGCTCGACAGCTACGCCCAACAACCGTGCCCCCTACGCCAGACACATCATCGCCGTCACCAGCGGCAAGGGCGGCGTAGGGAAGAGTACCGTATCGGTCAACCTCGCGGTCGCCCTCGCGCAGATGGGATACCGCGTGGGTCTGCTCGATGCCGACGTCTATGGTCCCAACACCCCGAGGATGCTCCAGGTACAGGACGAGAAGCTCCGATGGGGAGACAACAACAAGATCATCCCTAGCGAGAACTTCGGGGTCAAGATCATGAGCGTCGGTCTCACCACACCCAAAAGCGATACACCGCTGGTGTGGAGAAGCTCAGTAGCGGTCTCTGCGCTGATACAGTTCCTCGAGGATGTCGACTGGGGGGAACTCGACTTCTTCGTGATCGACATGCCTCCTGGTACCGGTGATATCCAGCTGACAATGGCACAGGAACTTCCTCTCGCAGCAGGTGTGATCGTCACAACGCCGCAGATGATCTCGGTCGATGATGTGAGCCGCGCGATCATGATGTTCAAGGATATCGGCGTGAATATCGGCGGTCTGGTAGAGAATATGAGCTACTTTATCGCCCCCGATACAGGCAAAGAGTATGCGATCTTCGGTGAGGGTGGAGGCGAAGAGACTGCTAAAAAATATGATATCCCGCTCCTTGGCAAAATACCCCTGATGATGGATATCAGGGAAGGTTCCGACAACGGTATGCCGCCCGTAGCACTCGGCAGCAATGAGATCAAGAAATACTACAAAAATATCGCGGAACATCTGCTCATACAGCTTGGACTGCTCTAGCCAGGTCAGATTTCCCCTGCGTCATTCCCGTGAAAGCAGCAGAAAATATCGCATGATGATACAAGGGTGCGCTTGCCAGCGCACCGATCATCCCATCCGATAAAGATTTTCGAACTTCAACACAATGCCTGAATACAATCCGCTATTGTAATTGTTCACATACTATCAAAGGTTCGCTGGCAAGCGCACCCTACACGTTATTTTGCAATATTATTATGAAAGTAAAAGAGATGGGGAAAGAGATATCGACCCCTTCCCGAAGGAAGAGAGCCGACATGAGGATTAGAATCTATATCTGATATAGAATCTGAAGTCTTGTGCTGACTCTACAACATTCGGAAGGAATGAAGCAGCCATACCCATTTGTGTAGCAGCAGCGACAGCCTGATCCTGAGTCATACCGCTTCCCATGAGGTTGGCGACAACTGTCTGTGCAGAAGCAGCGTCAGCCGTACCGCCGAGTTGTGCCCACTGTGCAGCGCCTGCTTTGAGGTCGTCGATCTTCATAGGAGTACCTTCAGCACCGAAGAATCCGTTGCTTCCTGTGTACTCGTAATCGATATTGACATATCTTGCCTGGAGGCTAAGCGCCTTGTTGATCTGATAGGTATAGTTGATCTCGAATGCATCACCTCTGGCAGCAATTTTTGATCCGACCAAAGTATCTTCTGCGTAAGTGAACGGTCTCCAGTACTCATCACCGTGGTTGTACTCGACACCGAGCGTACCATCGCCTACAGGAAGGTATGCACCTGCCCAGTATGATGAACCTGTTTCATCCTCTGTTGAACCGAGCATTGTCATGCCAGTGTTCGGTCTTGTGATACTTTGTGCGTACGATGCGAAGACTTTGACATCTGCAAGGTAACCGTCCTCAGCCAAACCGCTTACGAGCATAGAGATCGCCATACCGTCGATATCACCGAACTGACCCATACCGCCACCTACGATACCGTCGCCATTCATATCTGCACCGGTTGTCATTTCAGCTACCGTCGTCATATCGTATCCTGGAAGATCGTATGCTCTGTAGTATGTAGTAAGGATCTTGTATTGACCATCATCGTACGGTACGAAGATGAAACCTGCAAGTTTGATCGCTTCAAGCTCAGCATCGTTCTCTGCATATGGAGTTTGTGTTGAGAACATAGGTTCTGCATTGGTAGAACCCTGACCAAGACAAATCTTGAAACTCATCCCTGTTACGCCTGTAAGCTTGTCAAGGTTCAGCTTGGCGCTCGCACCGTCGAACTCGACATTGATGATGTGACCGAGCGGTGACTGTGCTTCGTCATCCTGGGCAAGGTTGGCAAGGAAACCGTTGGTCGAAGGTCTTCTACCCACGCTCGCTGTCCAGCTCATACCTGTACCGAAGAAATCATCGCCAAGGTAGAGCCAGTAAGCTTCTTTGAGCTTCATAGAGTTTCCTGAAAGTGCTTCGTTGGTTACCCAGTCGAATGCGTCCATGCCGAAACCTTTTGGCATAGCAGTACCGTTCGTAGCGAAGTCAGCACCGAAAGCTTTATTGTAAGAGAGCTGACCTTTGAAAATATTGTGGCTGTCCGGAGCGTACGCCATATTGAGCCAGAGTCTCATGCTGTAAAGTGAGTCGTTGCTTTTTGAAGTACCGTCAGCCATATCGTAGTTGAGATTATCGATAGATGTTCTGAAGTCAACGCCCCACTTGATATTGTCGTTGGCGCTTTGCTTCTTGTTCTCGCTCACCTGCTTCTTGAGCTTGTCGATCTGCTCCTGCAGATCATCGATTTTTTCAGCAGTCGTATTACCAAATGCCAATGAAGAAGCAGCCACGAGAGAGAGAAGTGTAATCTTTTTCATCCTTGTTTCCTTTTTTTGTTTGAGTTTGTTTGTTCAAAAACAGATTATCATAATATAACAACGAAACTCCAGTAC
>QKDN01000058.1 GCA_003252535.1 Campylobacterota bacterium
CAAAAACAGTATCTCTCCGGGGTTTGTATACCCTACTTGATTTTTTCTATAATCGGGCAGCTTTTTGAACTCTTCTAACAGTATCTTCATACTCACTATTATATCAACTAATATTAGTTTTTTGTTAAACTTGAATTACCGTGCAACTGCAAGCAGTGTGACAGCTGTATCGATCGAAGCATATCTGTGATTTTGATCCAATATATCCAGTTTTCATTGTGATATATTTTGGCGTCTCATCATATATGGCAAACACCCATGATATAATTAAAAACCAAGCAACATAGATTAGGAGTATAAAATGCGCTGGATGATCCCAATTTTTATCATAGTACTGTTGAGCCTCAGTGCCTGGGGGATGATGTCAAATCGAAATTACCGATCCGAGATCAGACTCGAGAAGGGTGAACAGAAATTTCGGGGGTTTTACAGCAAATCTCCGGAAGCATACGGTTTTGCGGCGAAGATCAGCTATTTTGAGATCGTATCGTATGATGTCGATATGGAAGAGCATCATGACAAAAATATCGCCAATTTTCAAACCATCCTGAAGATAGGCCATACCGACATGACGAAGGGAAAGAAAAAGCAGCTCGAATGGCTCACTGCGGCGATCCCGACGACGGATTATTTCGGGATGCAACCGTATCTTCCATACAATTATCACTATATCTGTACATCGTACCGTTTTGTCGATGAGAGCGGCCGGTTCAGGGCGATCGACAAAAAAAAGGACTTCATCGATATCTTCGGCCGGATCGACAACGAGCTCAAGCTCTACCTGTGGCTCTATGCGACCGACCACGGCGTCACTTCACCCTACAGTTACAAGAAGATCGGCGATCTGTATCGGGTCAGGTTCAGCGGGTTCAGCGAGACGGAGTGTGAGTACTATGAAGATTTCAAATACTATAACGCCAAAGGGAAAATGGTCAAAGAGGAGAGGATCAGAAAGATCAAGGACAAGAAGTGTTCGCCGATCATGCTGTAGCGTCGACAACCTCTACCCGATCCCTCCCGAGCTTTTTTGCACGGTAGAGGGCATCATCGGTCTGGATGAAAAGCCGGTCGATATTCGAGTCTCTGTCATATTCTGAGACACCGAAGCTGCAAGTGATCCGGATATCACCTTCGCAGACGAAAGATTTGATCCCTTCCCTCAGCCTCTCACATATTTCGGCAGCTTCGGCAAGAGGGGTATCCGGGAAGAGGAGGGCGAACTCTTCACCACCCCATCTCGCCACGAAATCGCTCTCTCTGAGCGAACTTTTGATGATGAAAGCGAGGCTTTTGAGGATGATGTCGCCTTTGGCGTGGCCGTAGAGATCATTGATCTTCTTGAAGAAGTCGATATCGCAGAGAGCGAAAGAGAGGGGATGGGAGTAGCGTTTGGCTCTCGATACCTCGGTTTCGAGTTTCTCTTCGAAGCTCCTCCTGTTGGAGACACCGGTGAGGGTATCGGTCATAGAGAGGTATTCGATCTCTTTGATCTTCTTCTCGAGGGCGATATTCTTCTCATGCAGCTCCTTATTGGTCTGGGCCAGGAGCCGTTCGAGGGTGAGGTTGCCCTCCTGCAGGAGTTTGTTCTGTCTGATGAGACGGTTTTGGGCGATCTTCTGCAGATCGATATTCTGATGGGCTCCGATCATCCTCCCAACGCTCCCATCTTCGTTGTATTCGACGATCTTACCACGGTCGGCAATCCAGATATAGGTGTCGTCGGCACATCTGCACCGGTACTCTATCGAGTAGCTGTCGATCTTTCCGTTGGTGTAGAGCTCGAAGTGTTTCATGACCCTTGGATAATCCTCGGGGTGGATGATGTTCTCCCAGGTCAGGACATCTTTTTCGAAACAGTTGACATCAAAACCTAGCATCCGGTACCAGCCTGGGCTCCGGTATACTCTGCGTGTTTTGGCATTCCAGTCCCACACCCCCTCATTTATGATATCCAATATAGCATTGAGCGTATATTCGTATTCCTTTTGGGTCTGACAGTCATAGGTGGAGTGTATGGGCAGCTGTTTCATACTCTCCATTATAGCACAACATTATCACAAATGGCAATCGGTTTTATGACGCTCGGGAGTCATGAATCAGGAGTGTTTTCAGGGGATTATTTTGTGGAACAATCCTTTGATCTTCATAGTGAAGGTACATGAGTGGAGGAGTTCCGCGATGAATTCATTGTAGTCCTCTCCCTTGCTCTCGAGAAAGTTTTCCAGATAACGGTAGGAGCTTTCCATCCCTGCGGTCTTCTCTATATCGAGGAGTTCTCTGTAGAGTGGTTCTATAGTGTTCCTGATAGCTTCGCAGGGGACGGCGCGGCGATATGCTACATAGCTCTTGATTGACCCAGAGTAGTCCTCTTCGATCCTGAAATCGGTGATGACCCAGTAGTGATCGCCGTTCTTTGCCATGTTTTTGAGAATAGCAGTGAAGTTTTGCCGTTTTTTGATCGTTTTCCACATCAGGTAGAAGATCGCTTTGGGCATGTCGGGATGCCGTATGATACTGTGTTTCTGACCGGTAGCTTCCTGTTCGCTGTAGCCGGAGATACGGGTAAATGCTTCGTTGCAGTAGGTGATGACACCCCTGTGGTCTGTTTTTGTGATGAGTGTCATATCCTTGGGTACTCGAATCTCTTTGCCGGTAGGTGTAGGGCGGGTCGGTATCATTCTCTCTCCTTGTACTTCGTTGACGAAAAATCTATCATACTAAAAGTAGCCAAAGTATCTGGCCAGGAGAGGGAGATTCGTACAGAGTTTTGCTGTACTGTGAAACATGGTAGCAGTCGGCGCTACCTCGAAGTGAGCGTGATATTGAGATCGGTCAGCTGCATTCGGTCCTTTGTGAGGATGATCATACCGACACCGTCTACCCGTCCGATATCCCCGCTATCCTCGGGTATGAGGAGTGCGAGCTTGTATCTGCCGCTCACAAGCCCGTCGAACCTGAAGCTTCCATCCTCCCCGACAGCTTTGATATCCTTGATCCGGTTGAAGTGTATTGGTCCGAGGGTATTGTCGGCTGCATCTTTGTCGGCGACGAGGGCGATCCTGCTTCTTGAGAGTCCAGAGATCCTGCCGCCTATGACACCGTCGGGGGTACCATAGAGACGCTGGAGCTTCTCGAAGGGCTCGTACTCTTTCCCACTGCCATTTTCGCCTATTCTGCCATAGAAGTGTTCTGCTTTGGGAATATCGCCGAAAGCTATCCAGAGCTTGGCCAGTTCATAGGCGCTGTGGCCTGTGATATGGAATGTCGACTCATCGCTGAGTTTTTCGAGGAGAGCTTTGTTCGTCTCGCTGACAGGCATCATTGCAGAGGAGAAAAGGAGCGATACCGAGTGGATAATGGAGCCTTTATGGAGAGCGGAGTAGAGGAGCATCTCCCTGTAGAGATCGATATCCCATGTCCGCTTTGTGCTTTCGATGAGCGCACTTGCAGCTGCAGCAGTGTAATAGGTGTAGCGTCCGTTCTCCATGTATGCTTTGAACTTCGGTATATTGGCTGCGTCGAGCTCGACACTCTGTACCGAGAAACCTGCCCCGTATATCTCTTCTGATCGCATCGGCCACGGTGTGATCTTCGGTGTCAGGTTGGCATCAAGGAGGAGTACCCTGAGCGGTTTCGATGAATCTTGCGACTCCCGGATATCCAAAGCCTGCTCAAGCGTATCGAAACGCATATCGAGCGTATCTCGGGTATATCCCAGGAAACTGAACGAAGTATAGAGCAACACGGCAGTGAGAGTGAGCGGTACGGCGATGTTGCCGAAGGGTTTGCGGCGGAGCATCCAGAGTATAGCAGAGCCCAGCACCCCGGCTGTCAGCGCACCGAAAACAGTGAGGATAACAGTGATCTTCTCCCATCCGACACTCGTCGGCTCGCCCGCACCGCCGAGAGCGAAGAGGGCATTGAAGAAGTTTCGTGCCGTATCGTAGACGGCAAAGTGCATAGTAGCAAAGAGCAGTACCCCGGCTATGGTGAAGAGAATGATCGATCTTTTGTTGTATTCCCTGTTCGTTTGCCGTACCTCGAACCACTCGCCGCCCAGGATGACCGCAAGGAAGAGCATCGAAGGGGTGATGAAGATATAGAGGAGAGACTCATAGTGTATGTTCCCATTGCTGTCGATGGTATCGAACTCATATCCGAGCAGCGTGACAAAGAGGAGCCCGAGAGATACTGTCGCGAGGAATGTAACGATACTGTTCGCAGCAGCCTTCGCCCGGTGTTCCCGGTAGACATCCCTGTAGTTTCCAAAGAGCATCCTGTCCCAGACATACGCAATGACAAGAAGCAGGAGCAGAAGAACACCGGGGAGAACCTCCGGGGACTGCATCATGAGCTTCACGACTTCCCCGGCAGCTCCCGGTGTGAGCATCATAGAGTAGAATTCATTGGTGACGAAGAAATCTCCCATTCTGGGTATCGCGACCGCGTTCAACAGGAGTGAGACACCATAGCCGCTTGCAGCGCCGAAAAGCATCAGCAGGAGTGTAAGGAGGATAAAAGAGGCAGATTTGAAAGGAGTGTGATCCATTACGCGATCCTTGTAGAGTGTTACGCTTCTTATGATATCAAAAAAATCTGCTATATAGAGTGTTGGTTTGACAGCAAATAGTATATAATACAAAAATGAGCCAATACCACACAAGGCAGGCATAGATGGTGCAAAATATCCTCAACAACCAGCTCATCGAGCTGATCGTGATCCTGATGGCGGGCTTCCTGGTCGGTCTGGAGATCAAGGCGCATCGCATCCAGAAGGACGCCCCCAAAGAGATAGGGAGCGTGCGGACGGTCACCTTCATCACCCTTATAGGATACATCTTTGCCAAGATCGACACGACGATCTATATCGCTGCCTATATCGCTATCGCCATCCACTTTGCCCTCTTTTACTTCAACAAGCTCAAAAGCGGCAAATCGGGGATCATCCTCTTCCTTGTTTCGACCCTCTCGTACAGCTTCGGCATGATCGTCGTGAAGTTCGATATCTGGTTCCTGATCATCATCTTCGTCGCACTGATCTTCCTGCTCAGTCTCAACAGGAAGCTCGAGCATTTCTACACGATCTTCGACGAGGAGGAGATCGAAACCCTCACCAAACTGCTGATGCTCAGCGGCGTGATCCTCCCGATCCTGCCGCGCGACGAGATCGCGAGCTTCATCCCCGTCTCCTACTTCAAGGTGTGGCTGGCAGTCGTGGTCGTCTCGTTCTTCTCCTATATAGGGTATATACTCAAGAAATTTGTGTTCAAAGAAAAGGGATATGTGATCACCGGGATACTCGGCGGTATCTACTCGAGCACCGCTACGACGATCATCCTTGCTAAAAAGGCTGCGAGCGGTTCGACCCCCTATCTCTTCGTCTCGGCGACAGTCATCGCGACGGCGCTGATGTACCTCCGCCTGACAGCGATCTCGTTCGCTTTCAATGCCTCTATCGCTGCCAAACTCATCCTCCCCTTCGGTGTGCTGGTATTCCTGAGTCTTCTTGCCACCTATCTCTTCTACCGCCGTTCTGCCAAGGTGGGTGACGGCAACAGTGCGGGGGACTCTGAGGACAAGAACCCCCTGGAGCTGAGTACGGCGTTCACTTTTGCATTTCTCTTTATCCTGATGGCAAGCGCGACCCATTTCATACTCGACGAGTACGGCGGTATGGGTCTGAGTATCCTCTCTTTCATCGTCGGATTTACCGATATCGATCCTTTCGTCCTCTCGATCCTCTCTTCGGGATTCAATGTGAGCGCCGAGGAGGCTGCCAAAGCGATCATCATCGCTGCGGGGAGCAATAATATCCTCAAAGCGATCTATGCCTATGCTTTTTCCAAGACCCGATCAGGACTCATGAGTGCGGGAGTTTTGACCGCATTGGGATTTGCGACATTTTTAGCCATATTGATTGTATAAAATATAATCGTTCAATTGAATAGATGACTATCAGATATTTTTATAAATTTTATTAAAAACATCAAAAATATTTCCAAAGTTATTGTGCAAAATAAGTTTAGCTAAAGTCTAAAAGGCATAGAATTTATCTATGCATACAGAGTATGGCAAATCCACAGTAAAGAGGGTTATCATGGGTGATAGAAGAGAGGCTTTGGCAAAAATGTTCACCGCTAAAGGCGGTCGAGTCAATACCAATCGCGGTCAGGCGTATTACGATTCATTGATGGATATGATGAATCGGCGCCTGCTTGAGCTGGAGGCTATGCCTTCGGCTTCCAGGACTTCGATCAAGTCGGTGCTTGAGGCCGAGGGGTTGAACCGTCGTGATTTCATGAAGTGGGCGAGCGCAGCGACAGCGATGCTGATGCTGCCTGCACAGTTCACTCCACTGGTCGCAAAAGCGGCAGAAGTGATGAACAGGGTGCCGATCATCTGGCTGGAGCTTCAGGATTGTGCGGGGAACTCCGAAGCGATCCTGAGAAGCGACGCGCCGACGATCGACGAACTGATCCTTGAGGTTGTCTCACTCGAGTTCAACGAAACGCTTATGGCGGCGGCAGGCCACCAGGCAGAGGAGCACCTCGAGGAGGCGATGAAGACCTTCAACGGCAAGTATCTCTGTGTCGTCGAGGGCTCTATCCCGGTAGGTACAGGCAAGGAGTGGTGTACGATAGGCGCCAGGGCTGAGACCTTCGAAGATCACCTTCGCCATGTCGCTTCGGGTGCTGCTGCACTCGTGGCGGTAGGTACCTGCGCGACCTTCGGCGGTGTCCCTGCGGCTGCACCGAACCCGACCGGAGCAGTAGGGGTACAGGATGTCATCAAGAACAAACCTGTCATCAATATCCCGGCATGTCCTGCCAACCCGGCGAACATCACGGGTACGATCCTCCACTTCGTCCTCACAGGACAGGTGCCTGAGCTCGACCACCTCGGCCGTCCGAAGTTCGCGTTCGGCTACCGTATCCACGACAACTGTGAGAGAAGAGCCCACTTCGATGCGGGCGAGTTCGTCGAAGAGTGGGGCGATGAGGGTGCGAAGAACAACTTCTGTCTCTACAAGATGGGCTGTAAAGGGCCGATGACCTTCAACAACTGCTCTATCGTCCGCTACAACGAAGCGGTCAACTGGCCTATCGGTGCGGGACACGGATGTATCGGGTGCAGCGAACCGCAGTTCTGGGACAAATATGCTTATGAGAGACCGATGGCGGATGCCAGGATCAAGGCTCCCACAGGTGGCGTAGAGAAGACGGTGGATGAGTTCGGTCTCGGACTCTTGACAGCGGCAGGTATCGGTATCGGTATCCATGCAGCGATCAGTATGGCAGCAGGTAAAAAAGAGGGAGATGCATAATGTCAAGTCAACATATCATAATCGATCCTATCACAAGGATAGAAGGTCACCTTCGTATCGAAGCGGTGATCGATGAGAACAATGTAGTCACCGATGCTTTCGCGGCATCCACGATGTTCAGGGGGATCGAGACGATCCTCAAGGGACGCGACCCAAGAGATGCGGGACTTCTCGCGATGAGGATCTGCGGTGTCTGTACCGGTACGCACTACCAGAGAAGTATCGAAGCGGTCGAGAACGCTTTCGACATCACGATCCCCAAGAACGCGAGGATCGTGCGCAACCTGATCCAGGGCGCGCTCTATATCCACGACCATGTGGTACACTTCTATCACCTCCACGGACTCGACTGGGTCGATATCACCTCTGCGCTCAAAGCAGACCCCGAACTGGCTGAGAAAGAAGCGTACAACTGGCATGCGACACCGTACGGGGTCAGCAAATCGGAGCTCATCCAGATACAGGCGAGACTCACCAAGTTCGTCGAGCAGGGTCGTCTGGGTATCTTCTCCAATGCCTACTGGGGGAACCCGTCGTACAAGCTCACACCCGAGCAAAACCTCATAGCTACGGCTCACTATCTCCAGGCGCTCGATCTCCAGAGAGATGCAGCCAAAATGATGGCGATCTTCGGCGGCAAGATGCCTCACCCGCAATCACTAGTCGTCGGTGGTGTGACTTGTGTACAGGATATCAAAAACCCGGCGCGTATCGCCCTTTTCAAAACGCTCCTCAAGAAGTTCTCCCACTTCATCAAGACAGCCTACCTCCCAGACCTCGCGATGGCCGGTGTGAAGTATGTCGACGAAGCGCTTGACGGTACAGGCGGCGGACTCAAGAACTATATGAGCTACGGCGACTTCAGGCTCGACGATACGGGCTTCTACAAGTCTGCGCTCCTCTTCCCGAGCGGCGTGGTGCTCGGCGGCGATCTCTCCAAAGTCGTGCCGTTCGACCAGAGCAAAGTAGCGGAGGATGTCACCCACTCATGGTACCAGGACAACAAATCGCCTCTCCATCCGTTCGACGGCAAGACCGAGCCCAACTATACCGGGCTCGAGGCGAAAGAGGATGGCTATAAGTACCTCAAGACCAAAGAGAAGTACTCATGGATCAAATCACCGATCTACGACGACAACCGCGTCGAAGTGGGGCCGCTCGCCCGTATGGTGGTCGGTGTGGCTGCCAAGGACGAGCGTATCACCAAGTATGTCATGGGCTTCCTGACACTCCTCGGCGAGAAACTCGGTCTGGGCAAACCTGCCCCGGCAGCTGCGCTCTTCTCTACAGTGGGGAGAACCGCGGCGCGCGCTATCGAGACGGAACTCATGGCCGATGTGATGGTGGAGTGGGTCGACGAGCTCGCAGCCAATGTCGCAGCAGGCGACCTCTCTACATGGACGGAGTTCAACTTCGATACGGTGAGCAAAGATGCCAAAGGTTTCGGTCTCGCAGAAGCTCCAAGGGGCGGTCTCGGCCACTGGGTCAAGATCAAAGACGGCAAGATAGAGAACTACCAGGCGGTCGTACCATCTACATGGAACGCAGCTCCGAGAGACTACAAAGACCGTATGGGAGCCTATGAGGCAGCCCTGATCGGTACAAAAGTAGCCAATGTCGAGCAGCCGCTTGAGATATTGCGAACCATCCACAGCTTCGACCCGTGTATCGCATGTGCGGTTCATATCATCGACACCAAAGGCAGGGAGCTCTCTAGCTTCAAGGTCAGCACGAGCTGCGCGATCTAAAGGAGGATATCATGGCTTATAAAAGAGTGGAGCGAATGACCGCCTTCATGAGGATCAACCATTGGGTGGTCGCGATCTGTATGGTGGCAGCGGTAGTGACGGGGCTCTATATCGGGCATCCCTACTACCAGAGCCTTATCGCCGACCCTGCCGTGGATAAATATGTGATGGCGTGGAACCGCTGGATCCACTTCATCGCGGCTATTATCTTCGATGTGAGCAGTATCGTCGTAGCCTATCTCTACTTCTTCTCGAGATTCGAGAAGCCGTACAAGAAGCTTCTGCCGACACCCAAGAATATCATGGAGTTCTTCCTGGTATTCTTCAACCTGATCACATTCAACAGGACAAAAGGGTTCGATTCATCGCACGGCGACAGTTTCAACGCAGTGTTCTTCTTCGTGTTCCACCTGCTGCTCGCCTGGATGCTTTTTAGCGGCTTGCAGCTCTATGTACACGGACTGGCTCACGGGCAGAGCAGTATCGGCACATGGTGGCCTGCGATGCTGCACCTCGCTACCGACTGGACGGTCGTCGTATGCGGCGGCACCTATATGGATGTGAGAATATGGCACCATATGAGCATGTATTTCATCATCGTATGGGTGATGATCCATGTCTACTACCAGATATGGAGAACGATCTTCTGGCAGGAAGGTGATATCGGTATCGTGATCGGCGGCAGCAAGTTCGTCAAAGAGAACTGATCGATATGAGAGTGGCTATCGTAGGTGCAGGGACGATCATCTTCCGCGATGAGGGGGTGGGTGTCTATGCATCCAGATATCTTGAGGAAAATTTCGACTTTGACGGCGATGTGACACTGGTGGACGGCGGTGTGCTTGGGTTCAAGCTCATGACCTACTACCAGGACTACGACAAAGTGCTGATCCTCGATACGATCACGATGGATGACCAGGCGGGTTCGATCTACAACCTGCCGGGCGAAGAGATACTGGGACTGGGCAGCTACAAGCAGACCGCCCACGAGGTAGAGATCGTCGAGATGCTTGAGATCTGCTCTCTTTTGGAGAAGATGGCAGATGTGAGTATTGTAGGGATCGTACCGCTCGACATCCTCAGCGTCCATATCGGGCTGAGCGACCAGATGCAGGAGAGCTTCCCGCTGTTCGTGCAGACGGCGCTGGCACAGCTGGATCGCTGGGGAGTAGGGTACAGCAGGAAGAGCGACGGGGTGAGCCTCGAAGCGATCATAGAATCCTATGCCAATCCCAATGCAGCAAACCAAATCCCCCAAGAGGTCAACTAAATATGGCGATCGTACAAACTATCAAATACCGCAGCGATGCGGGCTATTTCGCAGGATTCCTCCAGCAGCTGGTGAGTGAGAGCGGTATCAACGGATCGGTGCGGATGAATGACGGCGAGATCAGGCTCGTCATCGATGAGAGCTCAAACGAGAAGCTCGAAGCGTTCGGCACTCTTACACAAAAGTACCTCCCCCACTCGATCTTCCTGGGTGAAGTGAAGACCTTCGAGAGTGCTGAGAAGGTGGAGGAGGGCGAGTTCGTCAGCAGCGACTATCCCATCTCACCGTGTATGCGATGCATCGCCGAGATTACCGATCCGGCATCCGACAGCTATCTCAGCGACTCGGTGGTCTGCGGTCACTACTCGAATCCCGGCAACAGTGCCGACAGCGAGTATCTGACATTCTCAGCTCACTACGGCAGCGGCGATACCCTCCTCGTGACCGATCCTGCGAAGGTAACGGAGCTTTTCTATATCACCGACAGTGAGCAGAAAGCGCTCTTCTCGATCGAAAAGCCGATACTCAAGGTGACGATCAGGGATGAAAAGCTCCGCGAGATCGTAGGACAGACTTTTATCTCCATCCGATCGGCATTCGATACACGCAGCATACTCGCCGCGCTCAATGCCAGAGAGGCTGAAGTCCCCTATCTCTTCTTCACTCCATCCAGAGCCCTCAGGGTCGCCGTGCTCAAGGACGACCTGCTGATCGTCAGAGACACTCTGGGACTGAGCCACACCATAGCCGATCTCCATGAGAAGAGCCGGATCAACCGCCTGCTGGCTATCGCCAAAGAGGCAGATTTCACCTCCGTCCTCGCTGCCGATATGAGCACGGGCAGCGGTATGGCATTCCATGTCTACATCCCGCAGAGGATGCTCAAGAGCATCGAGCTCGGCTCATACGATATCGGGAAGTTCTTCGCCGATGCGGCAAAGCACAAAAGCTACGGCAGACTGCTGGAGAACTTCCGCAAAGCCTATCCCGAGAGCTACAGCGAGCTCGAGGGGAGTTCGTATGGTATCTACGAGACGCTCTGCTGTGTACTCGGGATCGATGGGAGAGGCTACGAAGCCCTCAGTGACAAATCGCTCGAGTTCCGCGGCAACGGCGGGCTCAAGATCGATACTTTCTTCACACCCGACGGCTTCGACTACCTCTCGTTCCTCGCTTCTGTGATCAGTTTCCGCCTCGCGGATGCCCAGCCGCACTATATCGCCTACTCGATCTTCGAGGCCTTCGGCGATATGGTGATCTCGACGCTCGGACAGCTCAAGAAGGAGTTCGGCGTCGAGTCGATCGTCATGATGGGGGATATGTTCGAGAACTCGGTACTCCACAGCCGCATCGTGAGCAAGTTCTCCCTCTCCAATCCCTACTTCCCCAAGGGTACAGCCCTCGATGACTAGTCGGCTGATCCGGGTGCGCGGCGTAGTGCAGGGGGTCGGTTTCCGCCCCTTCGTCTACAAAGAAGCGCTCCGACAGGGACTCGGTGGCTTCGTCTCCAATGAAGCCGACGGAGTAGAGATACTCCTCCAGGGTGAGGAGGAGCAGTGTGAGCGCTTCCTCCATACCCTCCGCACCACACCCCCGCCCCTTTCGCGTATCGACAGTATCGACATGAGCAGTACGGAGCTGACTGCTGATCTCGATACTTTCAGGATCATCGAGAGCGGCAAAAGAACCGCCGACAAGACCACCCTCGTCTCTCCCGACATCGCCGTCTGTGCCGAGTGTCTGGAGGATATGAAGAGGGTCGTGAAATACAGCGGCTACTTCGCCGTCAACTGTACCAACTGCGGCCCGCGCTACTCGATCATCAAAACTCTCCCTTATGACCGTGCCAACAGTTCGATGGTAGAGTTCACGATGTGCGATAGCTGTGCAGCAGAGTACGGCGACCCGCTCAACCGCCGCTACCATGCACAGCCGATATCCTGCAACAGCTGCGGGCCGAGACTTTTCAGCAGTCGTCATTCCCGACCCGATCGGGAATCTATAGAAAGAACAGCACGAATGATAAAAGATGGCAAGATCGTCGCCATCAAAGGGATAGGCGGTTTCCACATCATCTGCGATGCGATCAATGACGCTGTCGTCCGGCGACTGCGAGAGTACAAGAACCGCCCCCACAAACCCTTTGCCCTGATGTGCCGCGATGCGGCGATGGTGCGAAGCGTGGCGAAAGTGGGTGAGGTGGAAGAGAAGCTCCTCACCTCCAAGGAGGCACCGATAGTCCTGATGGAGAAGGCTTCACCGTACCCGCTCAGCAGCGAGGTCGCTCCGGGGATCGATCGGATCGGCTGTATGCTCGCCTATACGCCGCTGCACCATCTCCTCTTTGAACACCTTGACCATCCTGTTATCGCCACCAGCGCCAATCTCGGAGAAGAGCCGATCATACGTGACAGTGATACGCTGCTGGAGAAGCTCCCCTTTATCGAGTTTCTCCTCGATCACGACAGGGAGATCGTCAATGCCGTCGATGACAGTGTCGTGCAGGTGGTCGACGGTGGGATACAGATGCTCAGGCTCGCCCGGGGCTATGCGCCGAAAGTGCTCCATCTCCCGTTCAGATCGCAGCATCATATCCTCGGCGTCGGCGCCAATCAGAAGAGCACGATAGCCCTGGCAGTGGGGGACAACATCATCCTCTCCCCCCATATCGGCGACCTTGGATCGATGGAGGCGTTCGACTATTTCGAGCGGACGGTGGAGACATTCAAACGCTTCTATGACTTCGAGCCGGAGCTGATCGTCCATGACATGCACCCCGGCTACGAGACGACCAAATGGGCGCTTGCCCAGAATACAGAGCTCCTTTCCCTCCAGCACCACCTCGCTCATATCTACGCCTGCAAGGCCGAGTATGGGCTAAGCGGAGAGTATCTTGGATTCAGTTTCGACGGGACGGGATATGGTGAGGATGGCACCCTCTGGGGCGGAGAGGTCTTCGTCGGCGATGAGAGGAAGTACCACTTCCAGCCGATCCGGCTCCTCGGCGGCGAGAAGGCGGTCAGGGAGCCACGCAGGGTGGCACTCGGTCTGCTCTTTGGGAGATACACGCTCGAAGAGG
The DNA here is from genome assembly GCA_003252535.1 of Campylobacterota bacterium. Lineage (GTDB taxonomy): Bacteria > Campylobacterota > Campylobacteria > Campylobacterales > Sulfurovaceae > SZUA-451. Next base: position 13,422 of record QKDN01000058.1, read on the forward strand.
TTCTGACTCTCGACCTGCCGAGTGTCGCAGCCTTTGAGCGAAGCGAGATAGAGCTCCTCCACCGCTCCTATACCAAAGGGATCAATGCACCGCTCAGCAGCTCGGTCGGCAGGCTCTTCGATGCGGTGGCATCGTTGGCAGGAGTGGTACAGAGCGTCAGCTACGAGGGGCAGAGCGGCCTGCTGTGTGAGAGTCTCTACGATGCATCAGTCAGTGAGTGTTTCGGATATAAGATCAGTGACGGCGTTATAGATATCGACCTGTTGACTCCGATCATGGAATACAATCTGAACGGTTCGACTATTATCTCGATGTTTTTCAATACACTCTGTGATATTGTGATAGATATTGTCCGCAGAGAGCAACTTCCCGTGATACTGACGGGCGGCGTGTTCCAGAACAGGGTGCTTCTGGAGATGCTGACAGAGCGGATGAGGGATGAGAGTAGAAAGTATTTTTTCCAGCGTACGACCCCACCCAATGACGCTTCTATCGCACTTGGACAGGTTTATTATGCGATTTATTCCATGAAAGCGAAAGAGCAAAATGTATAGTCCTTATTACTATTATTTTGAAATTCGTGGTAATGACGATTATTCTGCATATACTGACACTGAACCGTTAGTAAAATATCTCACAAATGAGCTGCAACTAGATAGGACTAGTGAAGATAGTTTTGATAATGGTAAAAATGACCCCTGGATAAAATTGAGTTTAGTTTGTGCAGATAGTCATGGATCATATTCGACGAAACGCATACTTCCAAAATCGATCAATCTGGTAACTATAGTTGGTAGTGAAGAGTCAGGAAATCGGGATAAATATGTAGCAATACTTACGACAATTGCAGAGAAACTGAATTGGGATTTGATTGAAGAACGAGGCGATGATGGCGATGATGTGGTTTGGAAGCTTGATTGGAAATAGAATTATGCAGCATTTTATCCTGCAATATCAAACTGTTTTAAAACTAAAAAGACTAGAATACATCACACAAAGGAGATGACGATGGAATACGGACTCTTACTGATCTTCTGGTACGGCATACTGCACGCCTTCGGTCCCGATCACCTGACGGCTATCGCCGATTTCTCTATCGGGAAGAACAAAAGGCGAACCCTCCTGATCACATTCCTCTTTGCCCTTGGGCACGGTGCGACCCTCTTTCTCTTCGCGAAGCTCCTTCAGATGTACGATATCTCCGATTCTCTGCTCGGGTATGGGGATGTGATCTCGTCGAGTGTGATCCTCATGATCGGGTTCTACCTCCTCTTTATGGTCGCAACAGACCGTATACAGTTGCATAAACACATCCATGAAGGGCATGAACATATCCACATCTGGTTCGGCAAAGAGCACAGCCACGATGAGAGGGATACTTTCGGCGCTCTCTCGATCGGTATTCTGATGGGTATCGGCGGGGTGCGCGGGATGCTCGTGACGCTCGGCGCGATCGAGGCGGGGAGCGTAGGGCTGGAGATGGTACTGGTGTTCACCCTCGGTGTGAGTGTCGTATTCATGTCATTCGGCGCGATCATCCTCTATATCAACTCCACGCTCCTGAGTACCAAAGAGAACCTCAGGAGAGTCTTCGCCACTGCCGGGATCGTCTCGGTCGTGGTGGGGACGAATATGATATTGGGGTGAGCGTAGGGTGGGTTTCCCAACCCACCATGCTCTCGTTCCACCTCTCCTGAGGTGGAATGCATACGAGAGTTGTTAATGTCAGTATGCATTCCCACGCAGAGCATGGGAACGAAGCAAAAATAAATGTGTGCGTAATTATCGGTGGGCTGGGAAGCCCACCCTACAGGAAATGAATAATTTTAAGGAGTACAAAGTGTGTAAAGATTGCGGCTGTAGCATTACAGGGAAAGAACATCATCACGACCACCACGACCATGACCACGGTCATGATCATCATCATGGAGACGATCACCACCATCATCATGACCATGACCATTCACATGAGCATCAGAAGGCACATGCACATCTCCATGACAACCCGCAGCTCAATGACCCGAAGACCATCTCGGTCATCACAAAAATACTCGACAAGAACGATCATGAGGCAAAACACAACAGGGAGCATTTCAACGACCACGGAGTCCTCGCTATCAATATCATGAGCAGTCCCGGCAGCGGCAAGACGACGCTGCTGGAGCATCTGGCCGATGTGGCGGACTTCAAATTCGGCGTGATCGAGGGAGACCTGGAGACCAATCGCGATGCCGACAGGCTCATCAGGAAGGGGATAACGGCGCACCAGATACAGACAGGTTCGGCATGTCACCTCGATGCCTTTATGGTGCACAAGGCGCTCCACCACCTCAAGCTCTCGGATATCGATGTCTGCTTCATCGAGAATGTCGGCAACCTCGTCTGCCCCGCCTCCTACGATGTGGGCGCACACCTCAATATCGTCCTCGTCAGCATCCCCGAGGGTGAGGACAAGATCGCCAAATACCCCGTGATGTTCCGCCAGGCAGACCTGATCCTCTTTACCAAGACCGATCTCCTTCCGTACTTCGAGTACGATATGGAAGCGGAGAAGAAGACTGCCCGTGCGCTCAAGCCCAATGTCGATATCCTCGAAGTGAGCACAAAAGACGAGGAGAGCCTCCGCAGGGTCGCCAACTGGATCAAGTTCAAAATGGAGATGAGATAATGTGCCTTTCGATACCGTCAAAAGTGGTCAGGATAGACAAAGAGAACAATATGGCAACCGTCGATACGATGGGGATAGAGCGAGAAGCGAGCCTCGACCTGATGAGCGACGAGGAGGTGAAGGTGGGTGATTTCGTCCTCCTCCACATCGGGTTCATCATGAACAAGATCGACGAAGAGAGCGCCCTCGCATCGCTCGAAACCTACCGCGAGATACTCCAGGCGATGGACGATGAAGAGCGGGCGAGGACGATCGAAGAGAGTGATAACTGCCCCGGCGTCGTATAATTTGTGTTAGAATACCGAAAGAGAAATCGATCCAAGGAGTGATAGATGCAAACTTTTCAAATCGAAGTCAATGATAATATCGCAGATAAGGTTTTATGGTTTTTGGAAAATCTCAAAGAGAGTGTGAAGATTACAAAAGTTGAGAAGCCTTCATTGGATGAGAGTGATTTGACAAAATCTATCAAAGATTTGGAGAATGGTAATATCGTTCCGATCGATGATATTGACAGATACATCAAAGAACTCTCTGATGAAATTAAGTAAAACCGCGCATTACTCAAAAGTCGAGCAAAAGTTTTACTCTCGTTCCACCTCTCCTGAGGTGGAATGCATACGAATACTGCAAAAGTCAGTATGCATTCCCACGCAAAGCATGGGAACGAAAGCCATATATCCTGTAGGTTCGATTTCATCGAACAAAAATTTGCAGTTGGAAAGAGTGTTCGATGAAATCGAACCTACCGGGGTCTCATCTCATACTATTGGTATGCAGTGGATTCGTAGGGTGGGTGAAACCCACGCTGTCAGGGCATTGCCAGATACAGAACTCCCCTCGTTCCAAAGCTCTGCTTTGGAATACATACGGGAGCTTCAAATGTCAGTATGCATTCCCACGCTGAGCATGAGAACGGAGCGAAGAGTGAACTATCTAACATGTCAAAGCAAGGTAGCCTGAATGGGATATACTACACAAAAGAGCAATTCCTCAATTCTACGAGATTATGATAAAGACCCGATTGAGATAGAGGATTACAATCCTTTATTTTTAGCACTGGGGACAATAATCGCTATCCCAATAATCATATGGATATATATTTTTAATCCTGGAGGAACATCATCTCAATCATTATCATTCAATGTATTTGTGATCATTCCAATGCTGATGTTCCCTTATATTTACGGCTACATACAAACAAAAGGGAAGCGTAAAATAATTTTAACAGAGCAAGAAATAGGTTTTTTCCATGATGATATTTCACTTGAAACAATAAAGATGAATGAAATCACAGCTTGGAAATTTTTCTCGTTTTTCTCGTTCCGCCTCTCCTGAGGTGGAATGCACACGAAAGCTACAAATGTCAATATTCATTCCCACGCGAAGCATGGGAACGAAAGTATGACATAAATCCATCCCAACGGAAAGGACACCCATGCCTCTAACCCTCAATAACCTCTACGAAGATTTCCGCGATCCCGAGACGATCAAGGCATACGCTTCGCTGATAGCCGAGGAGGCTGCCAGGCTCGATGAGCAGCTGAGCATCATGGAGATATGCGGCGGTCATACCCATACGATTATGAAGTACGGGCTCAAGCAGCTGCTGCCGTCCAATATCGACTTCATCCACGGCCCCGGGTGTCCCGTCTGCATCATGCCCAAGGAGCGTATCGATCATGCCATCGCACTGGCGCAGATGGAGGGGGCGATCCTCCTCACCCTCGGCGATATGATACGCGTACCCGGTTCCAAAAGCTCGCTTGCCAATGAACGGGCCAAGGGATACGATATCCGCCCTCTCTATACTCCTATGGATGCGCTGCGTATCGCTGAGGAGAATCCCGACAAGAAGGTGATCTTCTTCGCGATAGGGTTCGAGACGACGACACCGATGACCGCCGTACTGGTGGAGCAGGCGATCAAGCGGGGGATCAAAAACCTCTACTTCCATATCAACCATGTCCTCGTCCCGCCTGCGGTCGATGCGATCATGAGCGACGGTACGGCGAAGATCAATGCCTTCATCGGCCCGTCCCATGTGAGCGTCATCACGGGTGCGAAGATATACGAGTATCTCCCTACGCGATACGATACGCCCGTGGTCGTGAGCGGTTTCGAGCCGGTCGATGTGATGGAGAGTATCCTGATGCTCGTACGGCAGAAGGTCGAGGGGTGGTGCGCGATGGAGATCGAGTACAAACGCTCCGTCACGATGGAGGGGAATACCAAAGCGCAGGAGCTGATCGCGAAGTACCTTGAACCGAGAGAGCACTTCAGGTGGAGGGGTATCGGCGATATCCCCCACAGCGCGCTGAAGCTGCGGGACGAGTATGCCGCGCTCGATGCGGAGAAGCTCTTCGCCGATATCCTCCCCACAGAGCCTATCGACGATCACAAGCTCTGCATCTGCGGTACGATCCTGCGCGGTCTTGCCAAACCCAACGACTGCAAGGTCTTCGGTAAAGCCTGCACCCCGACCTCCCCACTGGGGAGCTGCATGGTGAGCAGCGAGGGTGCGTGCAACGCCTACTATCGATATATGGAGGTCTGAGATGGAGAGGATACAACTGAGCCACGGAGGCGGGGGTGAGGAGAGCGGGAAGCTCATCAGGGAGCTCTTCTACCGCTATTTCTCCAACGACATACTGCTGGCAGCCGAAGATGCCGCGCTGCTCCATACAGGCGGAAAGATCGCCTTCACCACCGACAGTTTCACGGTGAGCCCGATATTCTTCCGGGGCGGCGATATCGGCAAGATCGCTATCGCAGGGACGGTCAATGATCTCTCGATGATGGGAGCGAAGCCGCTCTATCTCAGCAGCAGTTTCATCATCGAGGAGGGGTTCGAGTTCGAGAAGCTGGAGAAGATCGTCGCCTCGATGGCTGAGGAGCTCGGCAAGTGCGGAGCGAAGATCGTCTGCGGCGACACCAAGGTCGTCCCAAAAGGTACGGCTGACGGGATATATATCAACACTTCGGGGATCGGCGAGATCGTACGTGAGGGTATCTCGGCTGCGACTATCGAGGAGGACGATGCGATCATCGTTTCGGGTGATGTCGGCAGGCATGGAGCGGCGATACTCATGGAGAGAGAAGGGCTGGGGATCAGCGGCGATCTGAGGAGTGATTGCGCTGTGCTCTGGGGCGTGGTGGAGTCGCTCCTCGCAGCCGATATCCCCATCCATGCGATGCGTGATGCTACCAGGGGCGGGCTCGCCGCCGTGCTCAATGAATGGGCGGTGCAGAGCGGCGTCTGCCTGGAGGTAGAGGAGCAGCGTATCCCCCTCTCGACCGAGGTGCAGGGTATCTGCGAGCTCTTCGGCTTCGAGCCCTACGACTTCGCCAACGAGGGGACATTCATCATCGCGCTCCCCGCAGAGTACGCCGACAGGGCGCTCGAAGCGATGCGTTCCCATGAAGCGGGACAAAAGGCGGCAGTGATCGGCAAAGCGACACACTACAAGGACGGCAAAGTGATCCTCCGCTCAGCCTACGGCAGCAGCCGCTACCTCGACCTCCCCAAGGGGGAGCTGCTCCCAAGAATCTGTTAAAGGAGACTGTTGATGCATGAATACTCCATAGTACAGGCGCTCCTGGATCAGTGCGAGAGCCACGCAGCCGCCAACGGGGCGACCAAAGTGCTCAAGGTGGTCACCAAGATCGGCATCCTCAGCGGCGTAGAACCCCACCTGCTCGAAGTCGCTTTCGATACATTCAAAGAGGGGACGATCTGTGAAGGGGCGCAGTTCGATATGCGTATCCAGCCCCTCGTCGTCGAGTGCAACGAATGCGGCGGGCAAAGCACCTACGAAAAGGCTTCCTACTACTGTACTCACTGCCGGAGTAATAATGTGAGGGTAGTTGAGGGTGAGGAAATGTATCTGATGCAGCTGGAGCTGGAGTAGTCCGTTTGATAGATAAATTGGGTTATAATACAATCATCTGATAGAGGAGGTAATTATGAGTGAAACACTGATCATCAAAGGTGATCATATCTATATCGATCAGATCCTTACTCTCATCAGAGAGCTTCCTGTGGAGAAGATAGAGCGTATCACTGAAGAGACTCAAAATGGAATCGATGCCCAGGCATTCGGGATTCTGAAAAACAGGATCGAAGACCCCGTAGAGTGGCAGAAAAGGCTCAGAGAAGAGAATGAGCGGGAGTTGTATCGATAGATATGAAATATCTGCTAGATTCAAATATCATCATCTATTACCTGAACGGTGATGCAGGGGTCTATTCTTTTATCAGTCGAAACAAAGATGTATCGACTGTCTCCATCATCACATACTACGAAGTGCTCAATTATGACTTTTCGGCAGACGAGGAGAAGATAGTCAGGGAGTTTTTGGATAGTTTTGAAATGGTGAACATATCCAAAAATATTATCAATAAAGCTCTTGAAAATCGAAAAAGCAGAAAAATAAAGATGGCAGATAATTTTATCCTTGCAACTGCTCAGCTTTTCAACCTGGAACTTGTCACACGAAATATAAAAGATTTTCAGTCGTTTGATATTTCTGTTTGTTCAATAAATTGATAGAACAACTCCAACCCACATAAACCCCCTACAAAACTTCCCAAATAACCGATACAATTACATCAACAATGTCAATCCAGGAGCAAAGTGATGAAAATAGGTGTATCGTCGTGTCTGATGGGGATGAGCTGCCGTTATGATGGGTCGGGGTGCAAGGATGATTTTATATTTTCGCAGCTGGGGAAGTTCGCCGACTTCGTCCCTGTCTGCCCCGAGGCGGAGATATTTCCCACTCCGAGGGAGGCGATCAGGCTGGTCAACGATGGTGGCAGTGTGCGGGTCGTCACCAGCAACACCAAACGCGATGTCACCGATGAGCTCGACGCTGTCTCCCAAACCCTCGCCAGAGGGCTGGAGGGGGAGGGGCTCAGCGGCTATATACTCAAGTCCAAGTCTCCAAGCTGCGGGATGGAACGGGTCAAGGTCTACCAGAGCGGAGACGCGCCCAGCATCAAGGAGGGGGTGGGGCGGTTCGCCGCGCAGCTGAAGGTTCTCTACCCCTATCTCCCCATCGAGGAGGAGGGGCGGCTCCACGATCCGTGGCTCAAGGAGAACTTCCTGATGCAGGTATTCGCCTATGACGATATCAAGCGGTTCATCGCCTCGTCGCCCAGGCTCAATGATCTCGTGGAGTTCCATACCGCTTACAAATACCTCATCTACGCCAAGTCCCACGAGAGCTACAAGGCGCTAGGTCATATCGTCGCCAACCATGAGAAGAAGCCCTTCGAGACGATACTGTGCGAATACGAGGAGCTCTTCCTCCAGACCATCGCTCTCAAGGGGAATATCGGCAAGACCTACAATATCCTGCTCCATATCTACGGCTACTTCAAGAACGATATCACCGCCGGGGAGAAGGAACTCCTTTTGCAGAGCCTCGAAGAGTACAAGGACGGGATCATCCCGCTCATCGCCATCATCAAGCTCATCAATCTCTATGTCGTGAAGTTCGATATCGGGTACCTCGCCAAACAGAAGTTCCTTGATCCCTACCCCAAGGAGCTCGCCCTCCGCTCCGACCTCAAGGCGTACAAATGAGATTGATCCTCTGGTTCCGCCGCGATCTGCGGACAAAGGACAGCGCGATACTCTCCCATGCGCAGGGAGAAGTGCTGCCGATCTTTATTTTCGATCCAGATATCCTCGGGCAGCTCCCCGCCGACGATAAGCGGGTGTCGTTCATCTACCGAAGCGTCCAGAGACTCCGGGAGCAGCTCCGTACTATCGGTCTCGATCTCTCTGTCTACTACGGCAGGCCGCGCGAGGTCTTCGAGTCTCTCCTTGCCAAATGCGCTTTCGATGAGGTGCTGTGCAGCTGCGACTTCGACTCCTATGCCATCACCCGCGACATGGAGATAGAGACTCTGCTGCCGATGCGGCGGTTCTACGACTCCTTTCTCCTCCATCCTGACGATACGCTCAAAAATGATGGCACCCCCTACAAGGTATTCACCCCGTTCTACAACTCCTTCGAGCCTCTCTGGAGCAGCAGCCATCTGGAGGAATTCGTCCGTTCGGATACCATGAGGCTGATGGAGTGGGAATACCAGAGCGGGGTCTCACTGGAGGAGATGGGATTCGAGGTGCAGGAGCTGCCGGAGTTCCTGAGCCTCGACCCTTTTGAAGTTCTCGATGAGTTCCTGCCAAAACTGGCAAACTACCGACACGACAGGGACTACTTCGCCATCGAAGCTACTTCGAGGATGTCTGTCTTCCTCCGTTTTGGGCTGATCTCTCCGCGGCAGCTTTGCAACCGAGTGCGGGGGCATGACGGGGATGCGTTCTATATCAGGGAGCTCTACTGGAGAGAGTTCTACAACGCTATCCTCTACCACTTCCCGCAGAGCGAGAGGGAGAACTGGAACGGCAGGGAGATAGGGTGGAGAGAGGACAGGGAGCAGTTCGCGGCGTGGTGCGAGGGTCGTACGGGCATCCCCATCGTCGATGCGGCGATGCGCCATCTGGGTGCCACCGGGACGATGCACAACCGCCTCCGCATGATCGTCGCCTCTTACCTCTGCAAGAACCTCTTCCTCCCCTGGCAGTGGGGCGAGGAGTACTTCGCCCTCAAGCTCCTCGACTACGAAGCGAGCTCCAATATCGGCTCATGGCAGTGGGGAGCGAGCACAGGTGCGGACAGCGTGCCGTACTTCCGCGTGTTCAACCCCTATACCCAGAGCGAGAAGTTCGACAAAGAGGCGAAATTCATCAAGAGCGTCATCCCGGAGCTTGCTGATATCGACGCGAGGCTCATTCACCGCGAGAACGGCGTACAGAGCAATATCTTCGTCGATTATCCGTCGCAGCTGGTCGATATCAGGAGTTCGAGGGCTGAGGCGATCGAGAGGTTTAGAAGGGTGTAACTTATGGTAGCTTTGTATTTGACTTAGCTTTTGTTATTAACTATAGAGTCAAAAACTAATAGTATCTTACTATAATAATCTATTCTTATGAGGTAGGAGTATTACAATGGAAGCATTTTGGCAGAAGTCACTCAAGGTAGGTGGTGTAGTTGCAATCGTAATGTTTGTTATTTGGGATCTAATGAAAAATCTGTGAGGCTGCATTATTCTTTTTTGTTATAGTTTACTAGATAATAATCTATTAATTTGACCTTCAAACTCTTACTCATTCCCTGATGTAATTTCATAAGTTTTTTGAGTTGTGAGAAGACGCCAC
>QKDN01000024.1 GCA_003252535.1 Campylobacterota bacterium
TAGCTGTCAGATCCTCTGAAAAATACTTGATTATCTCTCTAAATTTTGGCTCTGAAATGTGGGCAACTTTTACATACTTGTTTTTCATCGGTATTATCGTACTCCTATGGCACTTTAATACCTCTAAACTAGTCTAGCCCCAAAGAATTTAAAGGGTTTTCTCGATGAGAAATAAAAAATCAATAATTATAATGGTTTTATTGCTCATAGTATCAAGTTTATTTGTGATGGCTCCAACAATAGTATCGGATCCTCTCAAGTATGCATTGAGCCCTAGTGAGTATAAACGATATCTTTTGCAAGCTGAAGAAGGTAATGAACATGCTATAGAGACGCTTCTGAACTATTTTTTAAGTTACAGACGGGATATGAACGCAGGTTGGATGATAGTATGCTATGGTGCAGAACGAAAAATTCCAGGCTATATAGAGTTGAAAAATGAAATATTTGAGAATCAAGGCAAATGTCCTGAAAAACCGTTGACAAGAGTTGCATATCAATGGTCTTTGCCTTGGTGGTGGTTTTATAGGTGAGGTGGATTTTACATCCACAGAATAATGCAACTACCTTGGTATTTCTCTTCCAACTATCGTTGGGTTGTATATTATCAAACTTCAGATCGAAGTATGCATTTCCACTCGGAGAGTGGGAACGAGGTCAATCAAGGCAAATGTCCTGAAAAACCGTTGACAGGAGTTGCATATCAATGGTCTTTACCTTGGTGGTGGTTTTATAGGTGAGGTGAATGAATCCGCTGCGGAGGAAATGGTAGTAGAAGAGTGTTGAGGGAGTGTTAAATGGGTTTTGGGCATTGAAATTGGATATAATGCTCAAAGGTGGATGAAATTCACCGTATGTTGCAGATATTTGAAGATTTGAGTTTATTCGTCGGGATGGAGGATTTGATTGATAGTTGGAGCTTTAGTTTGTACTCCCACAAGAGAATAGGAACGAAGTGAAAAATTGTATACATTGAAGGTGAACATTTGAAAACATACTGGCTCTCTACAAAACAAATTGAATCTTTTGATAAAAAAATTAATAATCTTAATCTGACTATTAAGAGACAAAACTATTTTAAACTTTATACAGAAGGGATGGTTGCGTTATCTATTGTTCTTAATGGATTTTTATTTTTTATTTTTGGTTCAATCATTTATGTGACAAAAACACCTATTGGAATTGCTGTTGGAATATTCCTACTTGTATTTTACACCATTATGGCTATTATTGTATTATCAAAAGATACGGTCTCAATAACATTTAATGATGATACTTTTACAATTAAACGAGTTTTTACAACAAAAATGTACAGGTATAGTCAACTTAGTAGTATCCAACTTGATTACGGTTTACAAGCACAAGCGATGAGACCATCAGTTACTATGTATATGAAGCCATATGATAGTATGTTTGTTTATCCAAATATGTCTCTTGAATCGTTTTTTAGCGCAAAATATTATCTTGAAAAAAATACTACAAATAGTAGTCTCTCAAACTACGAAATATATATGACTCTTGACAAATCTACTCAAGAAGCTATTAGAGCAATTGTAACATTACGAGGGCAGTATAAAGAATATTTCCAATTATAATCCAACTTTGATTCGTTCCCATCGTCTCGATGGGAATGCATATGAGATTTGCATCCACAGAATAATGCAACTACCTTGGTATTTTATTGCCGGATTTGACAACTACTTGCTGTCAAAACGAAATAGGTAAGCGTAGGGTGCTGTCCCCTGACAGCACCTTGAATTACGAATAGATGCAGGTTTCAAATAGTCGAATTACATGGTCGATGTCTGGAGCATTTGGTGTTGTGAGGACACAACACCCTACAATTTTGGCTCGCACTGTGCATGGAAGAATCACCCATTATAACTGTCTGCATTGCGTAACTCAGTTATGCAACGAGTCAAAGCTTCAATATCGGATTTTGTAAATATTTGCAACATACGGTGGATTGCATCCACCTACTACTATCAGAAATTCAAAGGAATCCAGTGAGTATAAGCATATTCCAAACCAAAGAGAAAAGAAAGAGTGATGATAAACCAGATATCGATACAATATTCTTTTGGTTTGAAAAATAAGCATGGACAATATTCACTAAATAGCTTTTGATAAAAAATAAATAAAGATAATGATCCTATAAAATTCAAATGAAGGGCGACAAAAAGAAATTCCAATTTTGATGTAAAGAACAAAAAGATGATATTCCATGCCAGCCAGTTGAATGTAAGCATCAAAAACAAGTATTTAATCGAGTTGCAGTCTTTGTTCAAATAAAAATAGATAAACAGCACTTGAGGAACAATCAGATTTGAATAATAAAATATTTGAGATGCACTATTGTATTCAAAATAAAAAAATAAATGAAAACTCATAAAACTAACGAGCAATAGTATTTTATTAAACATTCTCAATTACCTCTAATTCATTTCACCGCTTCTCTTTGTGACGCATACCACTATATCTCTCAGGAACCATCTATCCAACCCGCCTACTCCCGCACCTCATAATGCAGCTTCAACCCCTCGTCCGTCATCACGAAGCCCGATATCGTGATCTTGCCGTCGTGTACCATCTGGTGGTGTTTTTTGCAGAGGGGGATGAGGTTGTATTTGTGGTTCTTGTGGTAGTGGTCGATGTGGCCGCTGCCGTTTGCCGTGTGCTGGGCGGCGATGTGGTGGACATCCTCGACGGGGGCGTCGCAGAGGGCGCATTTGCCCAGATAGAGCTCTTTGTTGTACTTGCTCCGCTTTTGCCGTTTGATCTCCTTGAACTCGCTCCGGGTGTCGCTGAGGGCGGCGCGGATATCCTGCGCCATCGTGAGGAACTCCCTGTCCATGTGGAGCGAGCGGGCGAACTCCAGGCCGTAGCGGCTCTCGCCCATCCCCGGCTGGAGGACGCGGTTGTAGATGAGGCGGTCGTTCGTTTCGTCGTACTCGATCCCGAGGTGGAGGAAGATCAGCTTTTCGAGGTTCCCCAGCTGTTCGATGGAGCCGAGCTGGTGGAGGTGGGTGGCGAAGATGAACGATGAGCCCAGCGATAGGAGCTTGAGGATCGCCGCCGAGACGATGGCGAGCGCCGACTCGGTCTCCGTCCCCTGCGATATCTCGTCGCCGAGGATCAGGGAGCGTTCGTTGGCGCGGTTGAAGATGTTCTTGAGCTCCAGCATCTCGACGCTGAAGGTCGAGAGCCCCTTGTAGAGGTTGTCCCGCGAGACGATGCGGGTGAAGAGCTTGTCGTAGAGCCCGAAGCGCAGCTCCACCGCCGGGACGAAGAACCCCGCCTGCGCGAGGATCACGCTGATGCCGATGCTCTTCATCAGCGAGGATTTCCCCGAGGAGTTGATGCCGTAGAGGAGGGTGCCGAGGACATCCCTGCCGCTGCTGGCGGTGAGGGTGATGTGGTTGTGACCCGAGGCGCGGGAGGCGTCGCCGATGAAGATATCGTTGGGGACATAGATGCCGCGCTCGTCGTTGGCCTCGATGATGGGGTGGCGCAGCCCCACCGCCTCGTAGAAGTTCCCCTCCTCGATGAGCGGACGGGTGAGGTTCATGGCGCGTGCGCACTTGGCGTTGGAGATCGCCACATCGATATCGGCGATGAAGGCGATGAGCTGTTCGAGCAGCAATGAAAAGCGGTTCTCGATGAGGTCGAGGCTCTCGACATAGCGCTGCTTGACCAGCGAGACGAGCTGCACCTGCGCCGTCTCGTAGCTGCGGGTGATCTCCTCGAAGAGGGGCGCGTGGAGCTTGACGGCGTTTTTGAGGTGCTTGTAGTGGAAGTCGCGGAAGAAATGGTGCTCGTTGTCAACAGTGACAAAGCTCTCCTTGAGCCGCTTTTCGATCATCGTATAGCGGTTCTTTGTCAATGTGAGGAAGTACCCTTCGCTCTCGAGGTAGCCGACACCCGTGTACTTTGTCGTGCCGCCGAAGAGCTTGTCCTCGTTGAAAAGCGACTCGATATGCCCCGCGACGGTGTCAAGCTTGTCAAGCTCCCCGCGCTGTGAGGTGACAATGGTGTCAATGGCGGGGTAGATGCCGTCGCGGAAGATGTTGTCATTGATCTGCTCGATGCGGAAGCGGGCGCAGGTGTCGAGGTCGAAGGTGTCTTCGAGCACCCGCGACATCTCGCGCACCTCGTCGTAGAGCTTCTCGTCGATACTCAGGCTGCACTTGCGCCCGTCGGTCAGCAGCCCCTCTATCGCGCCGAGCGACATGGCAATGTAGGTGAGCTCGACGGGGTGGAGCCTGCGGAGCTTGATACGGCGGGCGATCCGCTCAAGGTCGTAAATCTGCTTGAGGTGGGTCTCGAAACGCTCGACCGAAGGGAGGAGCTGCTCGGTGAGGTCGTAGCGCGCTTCGAGGAGGGCGCGGTCGCAGACGGGGTTGAGGAGGCGTTCCTTGAGGAGCCGTTTGCCGAACGCCGTCGAGGTCTTGTCGATGAGTTCGAGGAGCGTCACATCGGAGGGGTCGCGAGAGATGATCCCGAGCTGTTCGAGGGCGTTGTTGCCGATGTACATATAGCGGCTGGAGCCGAGGAACTGCGGGCGGTTCATTTTGGCGATGATGCTCTCGTCGTGCTCGATGATGAAGTCTATCAGGATCGCCAGCGCCTCGGTGGTGTAGGGGTGCCGCTCCAGGTCGAGGTACTCGATGGGGCTGAGGAAGGAGTTGATAGCGAAGGTGCGCTTGAAGAGCTCGTTCTGGAAGGCTATCTTGAACCGCTTCGTATTGTGCGTGTGATGGAGCGAGGAGAGCTCCAGGTAGTGCAGCAGCCACTCATAGTCGATATCGCGGCTCTCCAGCGTGACGATCACCTCGGAGGTGGTGTAGCTCTGGAGGAGGTTGAACGCCTCGTCGAGGGCGTAGGTCTTGTCGTCGCGGGTGGAGTGGACTTCGTTGGTGATGGTTTTGCCGGTGCTCACATCGATGGCGGCGTAGCCCACCGAGTATATCCCCATATTCTCGTCGACCAGCAGCGAGACGATATTGTTCTCGGTCGGCTCGTAAAGGTAGTCGAAGTTGGTGCCCGGCGAGATGATGTTGGCGACATAGCGCTTGATATGGGGCGGTTCCCCCTTCTGCTTGACGACGATGATGGTGTATTTCCTGGTGGCGATGAGGCGGGAGAGGTAGCGCTCCAGTGATACGGACGGAACCCCTGCGAGGAGGGGGTTGCTGAGCGAGTTTTCGAGGATCGCCTTGGACTTGCGGGTGAGCTGGATGTTGAGGAGTTCGGCGATCTCCTTCGCCTTGCCGATCTTGAGCTCGTCGTTATTGACCTCGTAGACCTCGAAAAAGCTCCCTATCTCCATCAGCACCAGCGCATCGCTCCCATACTTCTCCTCGAAATGCCGCTGGAGATCGAAATAGACTTCGGTAAGGAGTTTATCGCGGTTGGAGAGTAGAGCGCTCAGTGTGTCCAAAAATATGCCTCGTTCTTAGTGTGAGCAGATTGTAACACATTCTTCTATAGAGATACGAAATCTATCTCTTTGTAAGATCCGAGAGAAATAGCTTTGTTTTTGTAGATGTACATAGGCTTTAGATATTTTGAAAGGATTAAAATATATAGTATTCGATCATATTTAACATAGTCATAAGGGGGAGTAGAATAAAATAATCAGCGAGAAGTCGTTATTTCAAGAGGTGGTATCCATACGAAGTCTGCAAACCTCTACCGCGATCCATCCACAACGATTTCAGTCTTTCACCAGCTTTTTTGTACTACTTATTTAAAGTAGTGCATCAAAGCGACTCCAATTTGTACCAACATTAAAATAATGATAAGTATATCCATAAAGAGCAATACCTTTTACGCCCCTGATTTCCGGATGGAAATCGTTTCCCTGCTCATCCCGTTTGCGTATAGGTAAATGGCCATAACTATTATCTTCACGAGTATCAACATGGTTGCAGTCGAGTTGATGGAATATTATATCGAATTAATTTTCGTTTTCATTTCCATTGAGTGCAGTATGTGTCAATAAAAGTAGCTGAATGATATGAATCAAACCAAAGCTAAGAAAGTATACACTACAAAAAATCCTCTTCGGAGCATACGATGTCCTATCTGCCCCATATCTTTCTGTCTCTCTACCTGCTCCTCTTCACAGTACTCGCCATAGAACCCTACGACCGTGCGACATGGTACGCGGAGAATATCCCGGTGTGGATCGCCGTGGGGACGCTCCTCCTCACCTACCGCCGGTTCCGCTTCTCCGATACCGCCTACTTCCTGATGTGGTTCTTCCTCTGCTACCATACTATCGGCGGGCACTGGACATTCGAGCGCGTCCCTTTCGGTACGGGCGACGAACTGCTGGGGATGCTGGGGCTCGATACCCTTTTCCCCGAGGGGCGAAACAACTTCGACCGCCTCGGGCACTTCATGGTAGGAGTCTTCGCCTATCCCATCGTGGAGTTCACCTGGCGCAGGGGGCTGGTCTCCTCCAGAGGGGTTGCTTTCACCTTCGCACTCTTCGCCCTGGGATTCTGGGCAGCGCTCTACGAGGTGATCGAGATGTGGTACGCCGTGAGCGAGGGCGGCGCGTCGGGCGCGGCATTCCTCGGCTCGCAGGGGGATGTGTGGGATGCACAGAAGGATATGCTGCTCGATATGCTCGGGGCGATGCTCTTTGGCGGGTTGGCGTGGTGGAGGGTGGAGAAGGGGTAGGGGGTTGTGAGGACACAACACCCACACATATTTTAGGCAAATAAATCAAGGATGCATTTCAATGCACCCTACGGAGTTATGTTATAATAAACCAACAAAAGGGAGGTGAAGTATGAGAACTATCCTGTTATTGGTGTCGATGACACTCTTTCTCCACAGTGGCGAGGCCGATGTCATCATCAAGCGGCTCGAGGACAACCTGCGGGGTAAGAACGCCTATGCGAAGATCGAGATGGCGGTGCAGACGAAGCGCCATTCGCGGACGATGGTGATCGAGAGCTGGAGCGAGGGGAAAAAGAAGAACTTCACCAAGATACTCTCCCCCTCGCGCGACGCGGGGATCACATTCCTGAGCCTGGGTAACCAGATGTGGCAGTATATCCCCAAGATCGAGCGCACGATCAAGATACCCCCCTCGATGATGCTCCAGAGCTGGATGGGCACCGACTTCACCAACGACGACATGGTCAAGCAGAGCTCCATCAGCGACGACTACAATGCGAGGATCGTTGACAAAAAAGGCTCGATCGTCACGGTAGAGTTGACACCCAAGGCGAGCGCGGCAGTGGTGTGGGGCAAAATCGTATCGAAGGTCGATACCCGCACCTATACCCAGATCGAGGATGTTTTCTACGACGACAGGGGCGAGAAGGTGCGGCTGATGCGCTACTCGGGTGTCAGACAGTATGACGGGCACTTCGTCACGACGACTATGGTGATGACACCGCTCGATCCCGTGAAACAGGGGAACAGGACTACGATCCGTGTCAAGGATATGCAGTTTGACAGAGGTGTTGACAGCAGCTACTTCACCAAGAGCGCCCTCAAGCGGTACTCGATCTAGGAGCAGCTTTGTACTCCCTGGCATGGAAGAACATCACCCACTACAGGGGACGCTCCCTGACAACCTTCGTGTTGACACTGGTGAGCACCTACCTCTTCGTCGTCTATGTGGCGTTCATGGACGGTTCACACGAGAGTATGCTGCGAAACTCGCTCGAGATATACACGGGCGCTTTGCAGGTGCGGGACAAAGAGTACGGCAAGGAGAGCTCCTACGACTACCTGCTCGAGGATGCAGCGGGTATCAAAAAGAGCATCGCCTCCCTCGGCATCGTGCAGCGCTACGCCGCGAGGCTCGAGAGCTTCGGGCTGCTGTGCAGCGACGAGGAGTCGATAGGGTCGATGGTGACGGGGATAGAACCCCCTGCAGAAGCGCGGATATCGAGGATAGAGCAGGCGCTCTTCAAGGGGCGCTACCTCGAGTCCAACGACACCAACGCCATCTATATAGGCTACGGCGTGGCGAAGAAGCTCGGGGTCGATGTGGGGGATACGATAGCTTTCGTGGGGAGTGCGACGGACTACTCCTTCGCCGCCGACAACTTCAGGATCGTAGGGATATTCAAGACAGGGCTTTACGAATTTGACAACCTCTCATCGTTTGTCAACAAAGGCTACTTCGACGGCCTGATGCTGAGCGACAACATGGCATCCTATATCGCCATAGGGGTCGACGATATCAGCAGCGTGGACCAGATCGCCGCCGCGCTCACGCCGCTCCTCCCTCCGGAGATAGAGGCTGCGACATGGAAGGAGCTGATGCATTCTATGGTGGAGGCGATGGAGGTGGACTCGCTCTTCGGGTACATCTCGCTGGGGCTCTTCTTCGTCATTATCTTCTTCGTCATCATGATCTTCGGGTTCATCAATATCTCCAGCCGCATCCGTGAGTTCGGGCTCCTTCGTGCCCTTGGGATAAGCTCGCGGGATATCGCCTGGATGCTCTTCCTCGAGACGGCGCTGCTGGCTGTCGCGGCAGCGCTGATCGGGGGAGTGCTGGGGGGTATTACCTCCGAGTACTTCGCCATCCACCCCATCGTCATCGAGGGGATGGCGGAGAGCTACAAGGAGTACGGCATCGTCTCCGACAGCGTGCCGACACGCTTCGACCTCTGGACGGTGACATGGAACACGCTGGTGGTGCTGCTGCTCGATTTCGCAGCGATCGTCTACCCGATCCGTTTCGCATCCGGGTTCACCCCGGTGGAGGCTATGCGCCATGTTTAGGTTCTTTCTTAGGCTCGCGTGGCTCACCCTCTGGAGGCGCAAGATACGGCTGATCCTCGTCGCCACGATGATCGGGGTGAGCATGGCGGTGATGGTGAGCATACAGGGGCTCTACGACGGGATGACGGTGCACATGATCAAGAGCACGCTGCGGAGCGACAGCGGTGAGATATCGATCTACGCCAAAGGGTACAGGGTCTCCGAGAGTATCCGGGACTCCATTGCAGAGAGCGGGAAGATGACGGATACCCTTGCATCTATGGATGAGGTGAAGAGCGTCACAAGCCGTATCAAGGCGACGGGGCTCATCTCCACCGCGCGCAAATCGCTGCTGTGCGAGATGATCGGCGTGGATATAGCCAGCGAGAAAGCGTTCGGGGAGTTCGACAAATTCATTGTCGAGGGCGACCTGAACGGGAGTGACGATGGTCAGGCGATCATAGGGAAACAGCTTGCGAGAGACCTCGGCGTGAAGCTCGGCGAGCGGATCGTCTACTCGACGCAGAACCTCTCGGGGGATATCTCATCGCTCTCTCTGCGTATCACCGCCATCATCCAGACGAGCAATATCGCCATCGACGACCGCACCCTCTATGTCACCAAGCCAAGAGCGCGGGAACTGCTCGGATTTGCCCCTGCACAGAGCACACAGGTCGCGATCAGGGTCAGGGAAGGGAGAGACCTCGAAACGCTCCAGAAGAGCCTTCAGGAGCGCTTGAACGGCGTCGAGGTCTACAGGTGGCAGGAGCTCTACCCCTCGGTGGAGCAGATGCAGGTCATCACGGATGTTTTCAATGCTATAGGTTTCGGGATCATCATGCTGGTGGTGCTCATTGGGATCATGGGGGTGATGGTGGTGTCGGTGCTCGAGAGGCTGCGGGAGTTCGGCATCCAGATGGCTATCGGTGTGGACTACAGGGATCTGCGGCTGCAGCTGGTCGGCGAGGCGCTCATCATGAGCCTGCTGGGCTACCTCCTCGGGGCAGTGCTCGGGGGCGTGATGCTCTACTACCTCTACAACACGGGGATGGACCTGCGGGAGTTCTCGAGCGGGCTCGAGGAGTTCGGGTTCAACAGTATCATCTATGCCGATGTGAGGGTAGGGTACTTCACCATGACGCTCGGGGTGATCGTAGCCGCGGCGCTCCTCTCGGTCATCGTACCGCTGCGACGGCTCAAAAAACTGCGACTGCTCGATGTCATCGAGTCGGAGACATAATGGCATATCTAAAAACTTGCTCCGAAATTGAGTACTCCTGTACCATGCGAACGCAAGCGCCCATTTCATGGGTGGAGCGCATGGCTTGTCGCACTCACTTTCGGAGCATTGTATAGCTTTGAGAGAGCCCATAAAGGAGAACATATGTTGCAAATCATAGACCTGCACAAATACTTCAACAGGGGGACGCCCCGCGAGGTGCACGCCCTCAAAGGGGTATCGCTCGATATCGAGGAGGGGGAGTTCACCGTCATCACCGGGAGCTCCGGATGCGGCAAGTCGACGCTGCTCAATGCCATCGGCGCACTCGACGAGGTCGACAGCGGCGAGATATGGATAGATGGCGAGGATATCACGAAGCTCGACAGCGCCCAGAAAACAGGGCTGCGGCTCCGCAAGATAGGCTTCGTCTTCCAGGCATATAACCTCGTGCCCATCCTGAGCGTCGAGGAGAATATCGGCTTTGTGATGAAACTCCAGGGATACGGCAGCGAGGAGATCAGGCGGCGTGTGCAGGAGGTCGCCTCCATACTCGAGATAGATCATCGGTTGAGTTCCATGCCCAACGAGCTCAGCGGCGGGCAGCAGCAGCGCGTGGCGGTCGCGAGAGCCGTCGCCTCCAAGCCCTCGCTGATCCTCGCCGACGAGCCTACCGCCAACCTCGACTCGGTCAATTCGCAGAAGCTCATGGAGATGATGCGCTCGCTCAACGAAAAAGAGAAGATCACGATCCTCTTCGCCTCACACGACGACTATGTCGTGGAGATGTCGCGCAGGGAGATCGTGCTGAAGGATGGTCATGTGGAGTCAAAATAATTTTGCAGGGCAGGGTGATGTCATGGTGGGCTGGGAAGCCCACCCTACGGTCTCTTCGGGCATCCACAGTCACAGGGGTTTCCTCGTTCCGCAATTGTATTGCGGAATGCATACTGGCTTAACGGCGCAAGTTCACTATACACTCCCAAATAAAATTTGGGAGCGAGCCAAAACAGTGTTGTTGTCTCTGGCATTCACCCTTTCTGCCAATGCAGCCGACCTGAGGGTGGAGAACAGCAACTTCGTGATCTCCGAGCCTTCGCTCCTTACAGATGATCGCTACCTCTACGACTACGACCGTCTGCGGGTCACTGCCGCGTTCGACGAGGGAGGATTCTTCCTCACGGCTATCGGCGACCTGGTCACCTACGGAGGGAGGGACTACCTCGGGAGCGCGGAGTTCGTGGCAGTTCGGGCACAGGGGGCAGATATCCCTTTCGATATCCAGAGCCCTCTGAGTGAGTTCGATAACGGGCTGAACGGCTATGCCAGGCTCTACCGCCTCTATGGCGGCTATCATGACGACAAGCACTCGCTCACGGTAGGTATCCAGAATATCACGATGGGGGTAGGGAGGTTCTGGACACCGACCAACCTCTACAACCCCAAGAATGTCTACGCCTACGAGCCCGATGAGGTCTACGGTATCCTCGGGGCAAGCTACACCTACTCCATAGCCGATCTTGCCTCTGTCCGGGGTATCGTATCGGTACGGGAGGATGAATCGCTCAAGTACGCCCTCTCGGTCAAAGGGTTCGTCCTCTTCGCCGATATGGCGCTCGATATCATCAAGAGTGACGATATCCTCATGGTGGGGTATGAGCTGGAGGGGAATCTCTTCGATACGGGGGCGGAGTATCGCAGCGAGGGGGGATATTTCCGTTCTGATCTGCTGGATACGGAGTTCTGGCAGGCGATCGTCGGGCTGGAGTACGGCTTCGTCAACGGTATCACATGGACGGTGGAGGGGCGGTACAGCTCCGAGACCTTCGACTACGCGCAGATCATGGCATTGACCCGCAACGAGCTCTTTGCCAATATGGCCTACTCGAAGTACGATATAGGGACATCGCTCAGCTACAATTTCAATATCGCGCTGAGTGGCGCGGTAAGCTATATAGAGTCGCTCGACGCCCCGCGCAGCCGTTTCATCGCTCCGTCACTCCAGTATACGCTCGATGATCATAATATCTTTACGCTCGGGGCGATGGTCTATGACGGGGAGAAGGGGAGTGTTTTTGAGGATATCGGCAACAGTTATTATTTTAGTTGGAAATTGAGCTGGTAGGGTTTTGTCATCCTCGGGCTTGACCCGGGGATCTTCTGTTGCAGAGGTTTTAGATTCCCGTTTTCACTGGAATGACGGGTAGGGTGGGGCTTCCCAGCCCACCAAAGATCACCCATATATTCATTTTCTACATTGTAAACCATTACCGTATGGAGCAATGGTGGGTTGGGAAACCCACCCTACGCCTCTTTCTCTTTCTGGCGTCTTTTCCACTCTTTTTCGAATTTCTTCCGTTTGGTATAGGAGAGTTTCTCGACGAAGACGCGGCCGTTGAGGTGGTCCATCTCGTGCTGGATGGCGATCGCGAGGAAGGTGTCGTCGGTGATCTTCTGCTCATTGCCGTGGCGGTCGCGGTAGGCTACCGTGACCTTCTCGTAGCGTTCAATACTTTCGAAGAAACCGGGGACGCTGAGGCATCCCTCCTGGTTTTCGCACGAGCCGCTGCATGTCTGGATGACCGGGTTGATCATCTCGAGGGTGTTCTCTCGCGGCTGATCGAACTCATCCTCTTCGACTTCGACAGGGAGATTGATGACAAGGACCCTTTGCGCCACGCCGATCTGGATCGCGGCAAGCCCCACGCCGTTCTTTGCGATCATCGTATCGTACATATCGTCAAGGAGCTTGTGGAGAGCCTCGTCAAATACCTCTACCTCTTCCGAGATACTTTTGAGGCGTTTGTCGGGGTATATAACTATATCTCTGACCATAGCGACTCTTAGTTGGGCTTCTTTGTCAGGACTTTGTCGACCAGACCGTATTCGGCAGCCTCATGTGCGGACATGAAGTAGTCCCTGTCGGTATCCTTCTCGACCTTTTTGAGGCTCTTGCCGGTCTGCTCTGCGAGGATAGAGTTGAGGGTGTCCTTGATCCTCTGGATCTCCTGTGCCTGGATCTGGATATCTGTCGCCTGTCCCTGTGCGCCGCCGAGTGGCTGATGGATCATGATACGCGCATGGGGGAGGGCATATCTCTTGCCCGGAGTCCCTGAGGAGAGGAGGAACGCCCCCATAGAAGCAGCCTGGCCGATACAGATAGTGACGATATCGGGTTTGATATAGTTCATCGTATCAAAGATAGAAAGACCGCTTGTCACGACTCCGCCCGGTGAGTTGATGTAGAAATAGATATCTTTGTCCGGATCCTGGGCTTCGAGGAAGAGGAGCTGCGCTACGATAGTGGATGCCACCTGGTCATTCACCTCTCCGCTCAGCATTACGATCCTGTCTTTGAGAAGTCTCGAATAGATATCGTAGCTTCTTTCGCCTCTGCCTGTCTGCTCTACGACGTAAGGGATATAACTCATACTATGCCTTTATAAATTGATGTCACTTTGTATCAAAAAGTAGGTTGCAACCCTCTTATACCCTGCGATTAGTTGCAAAGGTACAAGAGAGTTTAGGGAAATTATGCAATATGCGTTCCCGGCACGCTTATTTGTCGAGGCCGAGGATCTTTGAGAAGAGTTTGTCTTCGATCATGCCCATTTTGATGGCAGGAAGAAGATTGTGCTGCTGGTAGTATTTGAGAACCTGCTGCGGGTCCTGACCACTCATGTACGCTTCGTAGTAAAGTGTCTGGGTCACTTCCTGGTCGCTTACGCTCACCTCTTCTTTTCTGGCAAGCACATCGACGATGAATGTTGCCGCTACGCTGTCACGCGCGTCGCCTCTGACCTCTTCGCGAAGATCGTTGACCTTCTCAGGGTTCTCTTTGTACGACTCGAGCTCTTCTTTGCTCATCTGTGAAGCTTTTGCGTTGACCTTCGCATCGATCTCCTGCTCTACGATGTTGTTTGGCAGTGCGAACTCGAAGTGTCTGACAAGCGCTTCTATATATTGGGGTTTGAGCTCTTCGTTATAGATCTTTGAGAGTTTCTCGTTTCTGATCTGCTGTGCGACTCTCTCTTTGAACATCTCTACAGAAGCGCCTTCTTCACCGTGGAGGAGCTTTTTGGCGAGTTCGTCATCGAGGGTAGGGACTGTTTTCGCCTGGATCTCGTTGACCTTCACTTCGAACTGTGCGTCTTTGCCCGCAAGGTCTTTCGCGTGGTAGCTCTCAGGGAAAGTTACCGTGATCGTTTTCTCTTCACCCATTTTCATACCGACCATCTGGTCTTCGAAGCCCGGGATGAACTGGCCTGAACCGATCCTGAGGTTGAAGTCTTCGGCTGTACCGCCGTCGAACTTCACACCGTCGATGCTGCCGGAGAAGTTCATCTTGACCATGTCTCCGTTCTCTACACCTCTGTCTTCAGCGATCTTTTCGAAAGGAGCCTGTGCCGCTACGAGAGAGTCTACTCTTTCGTTCAGTTCTTCGTCGCTTACTTCAGGCATATCGAACTTCGGAGCGATCTCTACATAGCCAACCGCTTCGAAATCAGGTCTGAGCGAAAGTTCGATCTCTACAGTGATCGCATCGTCTGTCTTGTCGAATTTCTTGAACAGTGGCTCGCCGAGGATAGCTTCTGCCTTGAGCTCAAGCTGCTTGCTCCCCTCGTTGAGGACTTCTCTGAGCGCTTCGCCCTGAGCATCCTGCTCGAGTTTTTCACCGTGAAGTTTTTTGACTACGTGTGCAGGTACTTTTCCTTTTCTAAAGCCGTCCACTTTGATCGATCTGCCAGCGTTCTGTGCGAGCTGGTCTACTTTTGAGTCGATGGCGCTCTGGGGGATAGTAGCGTTGATCACTACGTTGGCATCATCGATTTTCTTGGTTGTTACTTCCACTATAAATTCCTTTTATTACGGTTTAAATCCTGTGATTCTATCCAAAAAAAATTAAAAAGATATAAGAGGCCCGGTGGCCCGGCACGGAGAAAGCCGTGTCAAAAGGGTACAACTATTGCATATTTCCTACCCCGATGCCTGATCCTTTACAGGGAGTTCAGACCGAATGTGAAAAAAAATGTGAAAAAATCGACTCTGATCATGATCTAGCAAAAAATTCTCAAAAAACAAAGATTTTGTGGATTTTTTTGCAACAAAATGTGAACAATGTGTGAATTATTGTGAAAAAAATTGATCTTGATCAAGGATTCTTACATTTGAACAACATTCATCAGTTATAATAGGCAGTTTTTCAGAGATATTAGAAAAATTCATGCAAAAGAGGCAACCATGAAACCACTCTCCACATTTTACAAAAGATACCTGATCGCGACTGCGATGATCCTGGGTATGACCCTTGCACCGTTCTCGCTGCAGGCTGATCCTTTCCCACCTGATAATGACAGCAATGCGACGGGAATGCACTACGCCCCTGTGGCGTGGCCGGCAAGCAAAACTGACTGGAAACCCTATACGAGATTCGGTGAAAGTGCGAACGATCCCCGTACCCAGGACCCTTCCAACGGTGGTACGGCTCCGCAGAACTATGTCAACATCGCTTCATCCTGTAGCGATACGGCAGAGCCGAGTATCTACTACTATCTCTACAAGGGGAGTACGCCTGCTGAAGATATTCTTATGTTCCGTTGGAGAGTGGAACAGATAGCCAATACCTACGCGACAGGACCCAATGCGGGAACGTACGGAGCCACAGACCCCTGGAACTCGGCGCTCTGGACCGTACTTTTCGACATAGACGGAGACGGATACAGGGATATCGCCGCCCACCTCGATGGTTCATCCGGCAGCCCAAGCACGCAGATCGACCGCCTCTTCGGTATCTACGGCAATATCCCGACCCAGTCGATCAACTACCTTGACGATCCATCCAATATTCGCCTTCTCGGACACAACCCTACCGCCTTCGTCGATAAAACATTGACAAATATGATCTATAACTATCATAATACGAATACCCCCGATACTGACTGGAGCACGGTCAATACTACAGAGTGGCTCAACGGAGAGAGGGTCGTCTGGGACTACGGTACGACCAGGTCGAGCGTCAATGTGGAATCACCATGTAAAGAGTACTATATCGACTACCAGATACCGGTCGCACTTCTCGATGCTTCTTCGTTCGGAGGGCCCAGGATCGAGAGGGACACCCCTATTTCGATGATCTTCTGTACCGCGAACAGCCTCAACAACCCCTTCCAGAAAGACTGTGCGCTCGATACGCCATGGGTAGCAGACCCTCTGAAACCGGCTCCTTTCGGAGACTACCTGAGCTTCAACAGAGAAGACCCTTATACCCAGCCGATCGTAGACGATATCAAGGCGGTCGGTTGTAGTCCGACCACAACCCTGACAGCAAAGGTCAAAGATGCTATCGCAGTAGTCAACGGAGAGACGGTTACTTCGCTTCAAAGCGTGCAGTTCTGGGTCTACCGCGACGTCAATGGTGACGGTGTGGCCAACGACGAAACATACGGCAGCAAATGGGAATTCGCAGTAGAAGCCACATCTGTCAATCTCAATACCTGGGTGGCGCAGTGGAACTCCGAAGTGCTCTTCGCCGGGCAGTATCTCATAGGTGTCATCGCCATAGACGACCCGACCAAGGTCGACTACAAGATGGATACCAACGGTACGACCAATATCACCTTCTCGTTCCTCACGGAGGCCGAGGTCAACGCGACTACAAATGTACCGGACGACTTCAAGCCAAAAGATGCCAACGTCACATGGTGGGCGAACCCAGAGATCACGGGTGTCAAGAGTATCGGTCTCTCGGTCAACTCGTGCGGTGTCGCGCCCGTGCTCGAGAAGAGCGCATCCGCGAGCAACGTCGTAGCCGGGGATGATATCAACTTCACGATAGTCCTGCGAAACGACACAGGGTATGAGATCAATGTGAGCAATATCCAGGATGTGCTTCCCGAAGGTTTCAATTACAAGCAGACTATAAATATTGATATTAATGGATCAACTGTTGTAAGTGCAATGACACTTCCTGCTACAACAACAGGGACGGTGCAATGGAACTTTGATACGATCATTACATTGCAGGATAGCGAGGTTCTGACCCTGGTCTTTGAGGCCAATGCCTCTACAAAGGCAGGTGTCTACAACAATATATCCCTCTCAGAGACCAGCTTCGGATCTGTCGCGAGCAACCAGGTCCCTGTCCAGGTCGACTCTGCGAGAATCTCTATCACCAAAACCCCGGATAAATATTTCGTCGCTCCGGGCGACAGTGTCATCTATACCCTCAAGTACTCCAACGACTCCAATGTCGAACTCACCAATGCAGAGATCAACGATACGCTTCCGGCCAAAGTCAGCTGTAATACCTATTCGATCAATGGCGGCGCTCCACAGTCATGCAGCGGAAACGAGCCAAATATCCATATCCCGCTGGGCGATCTTGCGGGACTTGAAAACGGGAGCGTCGAGCTTAACGTCACGGTGAATACAGACTACCCAAGCACTTCTCTGGTCAACACGGCTGTCTTTACGGTAACACCGCCGGATGGAGTGGATGTCAACAAGACTGCGACCAGTACGATCGCTGTGGATGTACCTGTAGCAGCATTTACGCTTGCAAAAAGTTCCAATATCGATTTGGTAGCTATTGATGGCAATGTTATCTTTACGATCAACTATAAGAACTATGGTGAAGCCAATGCAACAGGCGTGGTCATTACCGATACACTACCAGATGGATTTACTTATGTATCTTCTACTCCGGCAGCTACAAATAATGGAGATGGTACATACAGCTGGAGTATCGGCAATGTCGCATCGGGTGCTACGGGTTCAGTTACCATCACACTCAACGCCACATCAGATACATCATTGGGAACAGCGACATTTACCGGTACGAACCCTGCTACCAACGAGGCGAAGTTGACATGGAGCGCCCCTGATAACGGCGGTGTTGTCTATGCCGATGACCAGGTGGGGGTAAACGGACGAACTTGTACCAATTATTATTTTACCGATGTGACCAATAATATAGGATTTGATGGCACCAAAAATACAGCTATCACCTCGACGGATGGATTGACTGAAGGCAATCTTACTTATACAATTAATAGTAGTGATCCTGAAGTTAATTTAACTTCATTTTATATGGATCCTGTTGTATCGGTATCCGATCTGACAAGCACTGTGTATGAGATCACCAATGTTTTGAAATTTGCGACTCCTACATCCAACAAGGTGGATGTTTTTGTAGCAGTGTATGATTACAACCCTACGACCGGAGCAAAAACATTAATAGAGAAAAATAAAGTTTCATCCCCCGGTGCCTCAAGCAAACCGCAGCAATATGTTGTTTCAAACGCATTTAATGTCGCAGCAGGTCATCGACTGTTGTGGGTAATCAGTGCAGTGAGTACAGAAAACAGTGGTTCAGATGCTTTATATATCGAATACAATGGTAATAACGGTGGATACCTCTGTCGGACAGCTCCGGCGATCATGACCGTATCCAAAACAGTCGATACACCTCAAGTAGATACAACGGCACTGCCTAAAGCCATCGTTTATACGATCAAATATGCCAACATCGGTGGAACGACAGCAAACAATGTCGTTGTCAAAGATACTCTGCCAGCCAATGTAAGCTTCACAAGCGCTACGCTGAATGGCTCATCGGTGACGCCGACCCAGGTGGGACAAGTATTGACTTTCCCTACGATCGCAACCATCGCAGCAGGTACGACGAGCACTCTGGTCGTCAATGCTCAAATCACCGGAAGTGCTACCAATGGGACATTAAGCAACCTGGTGGTCGTAAGCGGCAGCAATACGACAGATGTAAACGATACCGCTGAGACAATAGTCGGTACACCAAATACTTCTCCGCCATCGCTCGTCATCTCCAAAGATGTCAATGCCACTTACCTGTCTGCCAGCGATACGGTACGCTATACCCTCACGGTGGTCAATACCGGCGGACCGGCGACAGGTATCACGGTCACCGATATCATCCCTGTACAGTCCTACTTTGACTACATCCCTTCATCGATAGGAGGCAGTACGAACGGCAGCGGTATCGTCACTCCGGATGCCTCTACCGTACCGACCCTCGCGTGGACGATCTCGTCCCTGGCGACAGGTGAGGTGGCGACGCTTTACTTTGATATGAATACTTCGGCGACAGGCATCCCCACAGGTATAACGACTGTCGATAACAACGCTACGGTATCGGACAGTGAGTACTGTACAGAGAGCAATGTCTCAGGATGTACGAGTAATGTCGTCACGGTATCCATCAGCGGGAACCCTGATCTCTCCATCACCAAAGTAGTTGACAATCCTTCGCCGAAGACAGGGGATACCGTAGTCTATACCCTCACGGTGACCAACAACGGCTCGAGCACAGCTACAGGAACCAATGTGGTCGACCCGCTGCCGGAGTATATGACATTCATCGATGCCAACACTACGGTGGGAACTGTAAGTTTCAACGCGGTCAAGGTACAGACAGAAGCCTCCCTGGGCGATCTGGCAGCCGGACAGAGCGCAACGGTCAGGATATCGATGAAAGTGGCTTCGACCCTTCCATCCGGTCCCAATACCATCCTGAACATAGCCAAAGCAGCCGCAGGCAACGCCGCCGAGGTGAATGCCAGCGCAGCCATCAGCGTCTCGGCGGATGTCAACCTCACGGTCAATATCTCGGGTCCGAGCTCAGCGGCATACCCTACGGGTACCGTATCTGCTGCATCCTCAGGGGCGGTAGTGACGCTGTATGATGTGTCACAGTTTACTACCGGACAGATTGTCAAGATAGGCACATCTCTCTACACAATTACATCAATATACGGTAATACTATCGAGCTGAACAGTACGGTGAGTGTTGCTCAGGATACCCAGATCATCGGTGGCGTCGTATACAATGTAGTGTATCAGAATGTCGGCAATGCCGATGCCAATAATACTTTCCTGACTGTCGATCTGGGCGGGCTCACTTATATCTCGTCGACAGGCAATGGAAGCGAGAGCGGCGGTATCGTGACCTGGGATCTCAATTCCTCGGTAACAGTAGGTGAGAGTGGTAGTTTCCGTATCTACGCATACCCTCCGGCTACGGGTGCTTACACGATCGATGCACATATCTACAGTGATGCGACGACAGATAACAGTGAAACCAACAATTATGACAGTGTCACGACCATATTCGGTGGTATCAGGGCTGTTAAGACCACGGATACCCCGCTGTTGATGCAGCCGGATGGCAGCGATGTGACGGATGTGAACTATACCATTACTATCACCAACACTCTCCCCAAGGTCATCAACGATGTCAATGTTACCGATACACTCCCGACAGGATTCAAATACAGCTCTACGACAAGCATCGTAGATCAGGCTGACACGGATATCATGGCGTCGGTAACGATCGATGCAAATGAAAGTTACCCTGTATGGAGTTTGATCGATATCCCTGCCAACGGAAGCGTGACTATCAAGTTCGTCGCGACCATCGATTCCAATACCTCTGCGACAACCCATAATAACGCCATCTTTGTCAGAACCGCAGAAGCAAATACCTCTATCACCCAGTATGACGAACTCGCAAGTACGGGGGAAGATGTTACAGTTTATGACAACGGTATGATAGAAGGGTTTGTGTTTGAGGATATCAACCGCAACGGTGTGTATGATATCGGTATCGATACACCTTTCACCAACCTTGAGGTCAATATTTCTAATGATGTGAATAGTTCACTGTATTATACCCTTTACACAGATTATAACGGATATTTCTTCCGCGATGTGAATGATGGTAATTGGACGGTCTACTATGATGACAGCACTATCAGTTCCTTGCTCGGGCTCACTTCAGGCTTCAGCAATCCTACATCGTATGTGATCGCACCCAAGCAAAAGGTTACAGATATCAACCCGTATGTACTTCAGGCCGATCTCAATATCACGAAAGAGGTCAACGATACTACACCGTATGCTGGGACAGATGTCAACTTCACCATTACCGTAGCCAACAAAGGGGAGGCCAACGCAACCGATGTCAATGTCACCGACAAGCTCCCCAGCGGTTATATCTACAAGGCAGATGACAGCGGCGGCGACTACAATGCCACCACAGGTATATGGACAATCGGCAATCTCGCCAAAGATGCCAGTGTCACCCTCGTCATCCAGGCAGAGGTCAACGCATCAGCAGGCGCGGTCTATACCAATGATGCCAATGTCACCGGTGCACAGGCCGACAACAACCTGAGCGACAATAACGACAGCGTCACTACCACGCCGATCCCGGTAGCCGATCTCAATATCACAAAAACAGTTGACAACACCACCCCGCTTGTAGGGACAGATGTCAACTTCACGATCGTCGTAGGCAACGCAGGGCCGAGTAACGCGACCGATGTCAATGTGACGGATATTCTTCCATCTGGATATACCTATGTAGAGAGCAATGTGTCCCAGGGACTCTCATACAATGATACAACAGGGCTATGGCAGGTAGGTGACCTCAATGTCAGCCAAAGTGCTACATTGTTGATCAAGGCCACAGTGAAGAGTACAGGTATCTATCTCAACGAAGCAAATGCAACAGCGTTTGAGAAAGACCTGAATCTTTCTGATAACAACGACAGTGAGACCGTTACTCCTGTCGATATCAATATCACGATCACTGATGTAAGCCAGTTCGAGTTCAATACGACGAATCCTGTATTCAACTTCGTCGTCACGCTCTCGGGTACGAGTCCGCTTGTGACTACAGTCGATTACAATATTACTTTTGGATCTGCTACAGCAACCGACTTCTTCTCTATCCCCTCAGGGACATTGACCATCCCTGCTGGTGCGACCACAGCCGATATCAATGTCACCATCAAAGGTGACCTGACAGTGGAAGGCAACGAAACCTTCTACGTCAACCTTTTCAATGCAGTGAACGCTACGATCCAGGACAGTACAGGTCTGGGAACTATTATCAATGATGATCCCACAGCCGACCTGAACATCAGTAAAGATGTCAACCAGACGACGGCAAGCCCTGGGGATACGGTCACATTTACACTCACCGTATATAACCAGGGGCCTGATACTGCAAAAGATGTCAATGTAACAGATATCCTGCCAAACGGTTATACAAATATGGTACCAGGTGTTGCATCGCAGGGAGGTTGGAGCCCTGCTGATAAAACATGGTTCATCGGAGACATGGCAAACGGTGCAAGTGCGACATTCGAGTTCCGGGTAGATGTCAACGCGACAGAGGACTATAACAATACTGCAACCGTGCAGTCTGTCACATATGATAATAACCTGAGTGATAATAATGACAGTGACGGGATCACCAAGGCGGTGGCGATCAGTATCAATGATGTCAATGCAACCGAAGGAGATGATCTCATCTTCGATATCAACCTGACACAGGCGATAGGCAAAGATATCAATATCTCGATCAGCCTGGCATCGATCAGTGCGACGCTTGGTGTGGATACTAATGATACAAACTACAGCTACAGCTATGACGGTTCTACATGGTATGACTATGTGATCATTGCAGCGGCAGATGTGAACATTACACTTAGTGCAGGAGCTACAGGACTATTCTTCAAAGTCACATCTCTCCAGGATCTTGTAGTAGAAGGTAATGAGACCTTTAGTGTGACCGTAACTGATCGTAGCGGTGTGACAACTAACGGTACCGATACAGGTACGGGTACGATCCTTGATGTCACTACGATAGTCGACCTCCATATCCAGAAAGATGTCAACCAGACACAGACAGTGGTAGGGAGTGATGTGAACTTCACCATCACCGTTACCAACCAGGGACCAAGCGATGCAAGCGATGTCAACGTCAGTGAGACCCTCCCGAGCGGTTACAGC
>QKDN01000027.1 GCA_003252535.1 Campylobacterota bacterium
AAACAAATAGATAATTTTAATGAAACTTTTTCTACATTGAGTGAAGATAATAAAGAAATCAAAGAAAAAATTAATAAATATGGCGAAACATTTAAACAGCAAATCATTGAAAATCAACAAGTAAAAGAACAGCTTATTTCTCTTCAAAATCTTCTTGAAGAAAATAAAAATTTAAGTCAAAGATTACAAAGTATAAGTGTTAAGATTCAAGAACAAGATAATGAAAACGAAGATTTAAACAATGAACTTCAAAATACTAATAAAAAAGTTCAAGAACAAATTATTGAAAATAATAATTTAAAAGAAGAACTAGCAATGCTTAAGAAAGAAATAGCAGAAATAAAAGATAAGAAATCAATAGTTAACAACATGTTATTTGGTAATAAACAAACAAAAAGAAATATGGAATAGATTGCTCAGCTCTATGCTTTTTTACCCTCTCCTCTTCCTCACGATCAGATAGACGAAGAACGGTGCGCCGACAAAAGAGGTGACCACGCCGATGGGGATGTCGGACGAGGTGCCGAGGTTGCGGGAGAGGGCGTCGCAGAGTACGAGGAAGACGCCGCCGTAGTAGAATATCGGGGCGATGAGGCGGTGGGCGCTGCGGGCGTAGAGTATCTGGATGATATGCGGGGTGATGAGCCCGACGAAGCCGATGGGGCCGGTGACGCTCACCGCTACCCCCACTGCGAGGCTGACAGCGAGGAGGAGGATCATATTGATCTTCCTGATATCGACACCCCGCAGCGACGCGTAGGCAGTCGAGGTGAGCAGCAGGGCGAACTCGCTGCGGTAGGTGAGGATGATCCCCAACAGCAGCAGTGCGCTCACGCCGATCATCGCCGCGTCGCCGAACCCCACCGTATCGAGGCTCCCCATCGTGAAACGGACGATCTCATAGCTCTGCTGGAGGGTGCTGAGGTAGAAGAGGCTCAGCAGCGCCGCGCTGTAGAAGAACGAGAGGGCGATCCCCACCAGCAGTACCGAAGCGGTATCGTCGCTGCGGAAACGGGCGGTGAAGGCAAAGAGCAGCAGGATCGTCACCATCGCCCCGAGGAACGCGAAGAGGGAGCTGTAGAGTGAGAGCCCCAGGATGATCGCTATAGCGGTGAAGAGGGTCGCACCGCTGGCGACGCCGAGTGTGTAGGGGGTGCTCATGGGGTTGCGGAAAAGCGCCTGGAAGATCATCCCGCTCACAGCCAGCAGCGCCCCGGTGAAGAATGCCAGGATCACACGCGGCAGCCGCAGCTCCCAGAATATCTGGTGCCCCATCGTCCCGGCGGTCCAGATATCGCTGAAGTCTATTTCGATCTGGCCGTAGAGGGTGGAGCCGAACATCAGTACAGCCAAGAGGAGGATAAGCGCGCTTTTCACAGGTCGACCACCACATGTTCGCCGACGACCTTGAGACTGTCGCCGAAGTAGTTGCGCAGGTTCTCCGGCTCGAAAAAGCTCTCCGAGTCTCCCAGGTACTCTATCGCCCCGTCGTGGAGGTAGAGGAGGCGGTATCCGAGCTTTTTGGCGAGGTTGAGGTCGTGGGTGATGATGATACGGCTCTCGAGCCTCCCGGTAGTACGGAGCAGTTCATAGATCGCTTTGGTGCGCCTGGGGTCGAGGTTGGCAGTGGGCTCGTCGAGGATAGTGCAGCGCGCCCCATGCACCAGTGCCGAGGCGATCAGGACGAGGGCAGACTCCCCGCTGCTGAGCTCCCTGCACGGCTTGAGCGAGAGGTGGGAGATATCGAGCGCTTCGAGTATCCGTGCGATCTCCCCGGCCTCCCCCTCGAAGGCGAGTTCGAGGAACTCCGTGACGCTGAGATAGGGGTCGAATATCTCGAGCTCTGCGGGGACATAGTTGATAAGCTTTTTGCGTTCTTTGCGCGGGATGCGATGGAGCGGTTCCCCGTCGATCGTGACGCTACGGTTGTCGATCAGGCTACAGAGGACGCGGGCGAGCGTGCTCTTGCCCGTGCCGTTGGCTCCGATAATGACGAGGTTCTCCCCCTCCCCGAGAGTGAAGGAGATATCGTGCAGCACCCCGTCGCTGTAATCCGTGATACCCAGCATAGACTAGATCAGTCCCGCAAGCAGCAGTTCGGTCGCCTCGAGCGCACCCATCTCCAGCGGCAGGGCGGCGCCGTGGGACTCCCGGGGGTTGACACGGATGAGCTTGACCCCGAACTCCCGCGCGGTTCTCTCTGCGCTCGATCGCACCGTGGGGACGGCGGTACCCGCTCCGTACTCGATGATGGCAAGCTTCGATCCCCTCGCTTCAAGGCTGTTCAGCCATGCGGTGAGGTGGTTTCGCTGCGCATCGGTGCGGGAGTAGTTCCACCCGTAGTCGCCGAACATCAGGATATTGGGTCGGGCAAGTGCGCCGCAGTGGGGGCACTCGGGCAGTTCTCCGACCGCTCGGAAATTTTCATCGATCGCGATGTTCGTCCCGTCAGCGCTCCAAATCTCCCCGCGGCAGTTGCGGGTACACTGGAGGTGATGGATGGAGCCGTGGCACTCCATCACTTTTGCATCATCAAATCCCGCTTTCCGGAACTGCCCGTCGACATTGGAGGTGAAGACGAAACAGCCGTCCTTTTTGCTCCGCCCCAGCTCAAGGAGCATCCTGAATCCATCATGGGGAACTGTATCGCGGTAGAGATGGAGCCTGTGGCCGTAAAAAGCCCACGCCAGCCCCGGGTCGCGCTCGAACCACTGCGGGTTGGCCATCTCCTCGAACGCCAAACCGAGCCGCTTCACCGCCGTATAGGCACGCCAGAACCCTTCGTTGCCCCGGAAGTCGGGCAGACCGCTGTCGACCCCCATCCCCGCACCGGCGAGGATGAAAAGGGCGTCAGCTTCACGCAGTACTTTGCTGGCTTGATGGATGATCTCGTCTTGTTTCATGGTTGTTATTATACCTCAGGGAGCTTTTTGCTATTCTTTCTTGGAATATGGGTTTGTACCAATAATCGCATATCGGAGTTTAACACTCCAACATCTATTCCAAATGCAGGGACTTGAATATTTGCATAATATTTGTCGGAGTCGGGGGACTCCGACCTACCGTTTGTCGATAGGGAATTTATTTCCATAATCCTCTAAAAACCTTCTGAAATCCTCCAGGAAAAGCACCAGCCTGTCGCTCGGTATCCCCGCGTGGCTTTTGCCTACGATATAGACCGCTTTTTTCTCCGCAGCGCTGATGGGGAGAGTGAGCCAGGGGGCGGTGAGCTGTGCGTCGGTGAGCCCCTTCACCTCTTTCATGGGGGCGAGGAGGATGACTATATCGGGGTTGAGGGCGATGATGTTTTCACGGTTCAGGATCGGCTGCCCTTTGCGCCCGCTCTCGAAGGCATTGCGGTTGCCGCTCTCACGGATGATATCGTCGAAGTAGAGGTTCTGCCCCGCTACGAAGATACGGCTCTCCAGTGTGAGATTTTCCCCGATGACGATCAGTATCTTTTTCCCATCTGTGATCCCGTGAAGGGCATGGAGCTTCCTGTCGATATCGGCGAGTATGCCGGATGCCTGCTTTTCCCTGCCTACGATCTCCCCTATCTCCCTGATGGCTGTTCTGATATCTTCGAGCTTCTCGATACGCATCGCTTTGACGGGGATGGAGAGGCTGGTGAGCTGTGCGCTCAGTTTGGCATTGTCGATCTGGGTGATGACGAGGTCGGGACGGAGGGTGAGTATCTTCTCGAGGTTGGGGGTGAGGTAGCCGCCCACTTTGGGCTTGCTCTTCGCTGCTTCGGGGTAGTCGCAAAACTCACTGTTGGCTGCGATCTTCCCATCTGCCCCCAGTGCATAGATGATCTCGTTGATCGCGGGGGAGAGGGCGATGATCCGCTCATAGCCCCAGAGTGTCGAGGCTAGGAGAAACGAGAGGAGGAGAGGGCGCATCAGAATGTCGCTTTGACACCCAGGTAGACGCTCTGTCCTGCCGTAGCGTAGCCCTGTGCCACCTGGTACTCCTCGTCGGTGAGGTTGTCGACCTTGATATAGGCCTTGAGGTTCGGTGTGACGGCGTAGTCGGCTACGAAGTTGACGAGGGTGTAGCTGTCAGCGTCGATGGTCGCGTAGGTCGTCGGGTCGATATCCTTGCGCTCGCCCACATATTCGCCGCTGACGCCGAGGTGGAGCCTGGTGATACCATAGTAGTCGAGGGCGAACTTGATGCTCTCTTCGGGTCTTCTGAGGAGCTTCTCATCGTTCTGATCGGTCGCATCGAGGCTGGTGTAGGCGACATAGAAGAGGAGGTTCTCGATGATCTCATCCTTGTAGGAGAGCTCGAACCCCTCGATGGTCGATGTCCCGTCGATATTGATAGCACGGAATGATGCATCGTAGTCGAAGAGGTCTTCGATCTCGTTGTGGAACCAGGTCGCCTTGAAGCCGTGGTAGGCTGCGGAGATATCGTAGCTCGTCGTGGTCTCGGGCTGGAGATCGGGGTTGCCGTAGAGTCCGTCATAGAGCTGGAAGAGGGTAGGGGCGTTGTACCCCGTACCGAAGTTGGCGGCGGTGACGAGCCCGTCGATGCTCTCGTGGAAGTGCTTGATCCCGAGCTTGCCGGTGACCTTGCTGTCGAACTCGCTGTAGTCGTCGTAGCGGATCGACTCAGTCACGACGGTCTTGCCGTCGAAGCCCGTGAAAGTATTGGCATTGGTGACGAAATAGCCGCTGCTCTCAAGGGTATCGTCGATCGGCTCTTTCCCCTCCGAGCTGAGGAATGACGCACCCACGAGGACAAAATCGCTCTGGCCGTAGCCGATTCTGGACTTCACGCCGTACTCTTTGAGATCCCCTTCGAACTTCTGCGTCCATCCGTCCGGGTACTCCCTCTCGAAGTGGGACTGTTTGGCATAGATATCGAGCTCTTCGAAGCTGTCGGTATGGTGGTAGTTGACCGAGCTGAATGTATCGTTGATCTTGAAGCGTCCTGCGCTGTCGGGGTCCGGAGCATAGGTGACCGGATCGTACCCGGCGTCGTATCTCCCCTCGGCATCGATGATGGTATGGGTGACCTCGATCTTGTCGGTCGGGGTGATGTTGTACCCGGCTTTGATCGAGTGGGTGGCGTTCCTGTATCCGTCTGCTTCGTAGTCGTCAGGATTGCCACCTTTGGGGAGGATAGCGGTGAAGCTGTCGGTATCGATGTACGAGGTGCCGATCTTGATATAGTAGTCGCTGGTGGCATGGGAGAGGGTAGCGCTGTATCTTTTGGTGCCGTAGCTTCCCACAGAGATATCGACCAGGCCGTGTGTCCCTATCGATGGGGTCTTGGTGACGATATTGATCACGCCGGCACTCGCGTCCGCGCCCCATACGCCGCTCTGGGCACCCTTGATGACCTCGATCTGGGCGATATCGCCGAGGATCAGGTCGCCGTAGGGGGCGCCGCCCGCCGGGTCGGTGATGTCATTGACTCTGACACCGTCGATGAGGACGAGGGTGTTCTCGCTTCTCATACCGTTGAGGAAGAGCGAAGTGGTCTGTCCGATACCGCCGTATGAGCTGTAGGAGATGCCTCCGATACTGTTGAGAGCTTCTGTGAGGGTGGTGTAGCCGCGCTCTTCGATCTCTGATGAGGTGATGATGGAGAGGTCCGAAGTAGTGCTGTCTACGATCTGAGGGGTATTGGATGGGGATGTGACGACGATCTCGCCGATGTTCTCACAGAGTGTCGGGTTGGCATAGAGGGTTGAGCTTAAAAGCAGAGAAGAGAGTAGAATTGAATGTCGTGTATTACGCATAGATTGTCCTGTGTATCCTGGATTTTTGTTGTTGAGGTGAGAGTTCACTTACGAGCGAGAGCTTGGCAAGAAGCTCTGCGGCACCAGGGAGGGTGTATGAGATGAACCTGGCATAGTAGCGCGCCAGCGTATGGTTGACCGAAGCAGCCATCATACCGAAAAAACTGAAATAGTTCTTGAACCCTCTGAGCATACAACCCTCCTTTGCAAAGTGCACCTTTTGTCGGTGAAAGTTAAAATTGTAGCCAAAGAATGATTAAAGCTTCAGGAAGAGCGTGAACATGCTATCAGTTTTTCGATATTTTCAAGGAGAAGGTGGGGTCTGTAGGGTTTGCCCATGAAGAGCTCGGCTCCGGCCTTGTAGACCTCTTCTATGATACAGGGGTTGGTGGCCGCGGTGAGTACGATGACCGGGATGGAGGCGGTATAGTCGCTGTTCTTGACCGCGCGGCAGAATTCCAGGCCGTTCATCCCCTCGAGGTAGAGATCGATGATCATCAGGTCGGGAAGCTCCTGGTGGATGATACTAAGCGCATCCTCGGCACTCGTACTGACGCTGATGTCGTATGCTTCGCCGAGGATGCTGAGCATCATGGTGATGTTGTATTCGTTGTCTTCTACCAGTAAGATCTTTTTCATAGGATTTTCTCGATATCGGTCATGGCTTCTTTGAAGCGGTAATGCTTGATCAGTTTGACAATGTTTGAGAGTTCGTTCTCTATCTCCGGAGGCCAGTTGAGCTCTTCGATCTGCGAGACGATTTTCTTGCATGGGATCGCCTTGTGCCTTTTGGCCTGTTCGGCAAGCTCTGCGAGCAGGGTGCGTATCTCCTCTTCGCTTGTCTCCCTGGACTTGCTGTTGGAGTGGGCGGGAGGATGGAACTTGGAGTTGACAAGGTGGATATGGGCCTCTTCGGCGAATTCGTTCAGCGCTATACGGTAGAGGTCGAGCTTCTCTTCGATAAGCTGTGCCTCCTCCTTCTCTATCGCCTCTTCAAGGGCAAGGATCGCCCTGTAGAGCGACTTGGCAGAGATGTTGCCGATATTTCCCTTGATAGTGTGGATATATCTTCCAAGCTCCTCTTTGTCGTTCCCTGCGAGATACCTGCCGATCAGATCGTAGGAGTCGGTGAGCTTCGAGACGAGGTCATAGACGATATCCCAGTAGAGCTCTTCGTTGTAGCCCACCCTGGCTATCCCCTCTTCGAGGTCGAGGATCGTGTTGGCGGTTTCTGGTTCGGCGGGAGCAGCAGGGCTGCTGCTCTTCTCGGTACGTATCCGTTCGCCGGCATTGTGCGGAATATACTGGAGCAGGGTACCGTAAAGCGGGGTGAGCTCGATAGGCTTGGTGAGATGGGCCTGCATGCCGTGGTCAAGGGTCTTCTGTATATCTGCGGGCATGGCATTGGCGCTCAGTGCGACGATGGGGAGGGTATCGTATCCCAGCTCTTCCCGTATCTTTCGGGTCGCTTCGTAGCCGTCCATATTGGGCATATTGATGTCCATCAGTACCAGGTCGATGTTGTTCTCATTCTCGAGGACATCACACGCCTCGATCCCGTCATAGGCGAAGATAAGTTCCAGCCCTGCATTCTCAAGCAGCCCTTTCATGACGAGCTGGTTGATCTCGTTGTCTTCGGCGATGAGGATGCGGGCACCCGCGATCGGTGTCAGATCGCTGATCGTCAGCGTCTCTGTATGGGCAGACGGGTCAGTTTCGTGTTTCTGCTCGAAGAGTTCGAGGATGAGCTGGAAGATCATCAGCTGGTGGAACGGTTTGGCGAGTTTGGCATCGATCCTGATACCGTTGATACTTGTGAGGTCACTGACTTCGAGGGTATTTTCGATCGAGACCACCTTGGTCTCTTCTCCGATGTTCCTGAAGTGTTCCGGCGACTCTTCGAGGAGCGCTCTTTCGATACAGACGATCTCGAACTCCTGTTCATCGAGGAGCATTCTTGCCTTTTCGGGATCGGCTGCGACGAGTACTTCATAGCGGAAGTACCCGAGCATTACCTTGAGGGCATTGGAAAGGGTAGGGTTGGTGTCGACGACGAGCGTTCTCTTGGACATCAGGCTCTTGGACGGGAGACGGTAGCTGCTAAGATACTTCTGCCTGGTCTCTATCGTGAAGATGAAACGGGTCCCTTTGCCGTATTCGCTCTCGGCCCTGATCTGGCCTCCCATCATCTCGACCAGCTGTTTGGAGATCGTCAGCCCGAGGCCGGTACCGCCGTATTTCCTGCTGGTAGAGCTGTCGGCCTGGGTGAAGGCGGTGAAGAGTTTCGAGAGCTGTTCGTGGGTCATCCCGATACCTGTATCGCTGATGGTGAACTCGAGTATCTTCTTTTCACCCTCGAGAGGCAGCATCCTGGCACGCAGTTCGATCTCCCCTTCGCTTGTGAACTTGACGGCGTTGTTCATAAGGTTGATGATCACCTGGCCGAGTCTGAGTGGATCCCCTTCGATGAGCGCAGGGACGCTCTTGTCGATGTTGAAGATCACCTCGAGCCCTTTTTCCTGTGCTTTTTCCATGATCATACTGGAGACGTTCTCAAGGGTCGTGTTGATATTGAACTCGATCTTTTCGATATCGAGCTTGCCCGCTTCGATCTTGGAGAAGTCGAGGATATCGTTGATGATACCCAGCAGCAGGTCGCCGGAGTTCCTGATCATCCCGAGGTAATCCCGTTGTTTCGGGCTCAGTTCGGTGTTCATCAGGATATGGCTCAGACCGATGATGGCATTCATCGGTGTACGGATCTCGTGGGACATATTGGCGAGGAACCTGTCCTTGGCCTTTGTCGCCTCTTTGGCCACTTCGATGGAGTTCTGGAGCTCGTTGATGGTGTTGTGAAGCGTTGCATTGAGCAGCTCGAGCTCCTTGGCATGGCTCAGCGCCATCCTCTCGTTGTGGAGCGCCACCGAGACCTTGTGGAGTATCTCGAAGAATCTCTTGAAATGGAGCGGTTTGGGGAGGAAATAGTTGATCCCGAGCTCGATGAGCTTGAGGAGGTTACCCGTATCGCTGTAGGCAGAGATGACGATGATGGTTTGCCTTGGATTGATCTCCAGGATCGTTTCGCTCATGGCCAGGCCGTCGAGACGCGGCATCTGGATATCGGTCATCACGATATCGGGGTAGCTCCCCTGTTCTTTGCGGATGCGTTCATAGAGCTCAAGGCCGTTCTGACCGTCGACGGCAACGGTGACGTTTTCGAAGAACCCCTCCATCATCTCGAGGGTCTGCTCCCTCACATGGGCATCATCTTCTACATACAGGACGCTCAGCGAGCTGCAGTGATGGAGTATCTCCTGAATGTCAACCATGCGCTCTCCAGTACCTTTGCAGCAGTCTGTTCCTAGTCAAGTACAAGTCTGTAGCCTCTGCCGTAGACGCTCGTGATGAGCTTGGCCGGCAGTTTGCTTCTGAGTCTGAAGATGAGGTTGCGGATGCTGGCCTCCTTGATATCGATACGGCTGTCGTAGAAACTCTGCATGATGAAGCTTGTGGTGAGGACCTGTCCGGCATTGCTCATAAAGAGGCTGAGGAGGAAATGCTCCTGCTGCGTGAGGTTGACCGGGTTGTCCTTCTTGAAGAGGATATTATACTGCTTGTCCCACTCGAAACCTTTGCCAAGCTTGATCATCTTGTTCTCTCTTGGCATCTTCTCTTCGATCACTTTGTAGAGTATTTCGAGCAGCGCCCTGTGGTCGACCGGCTTCTCAACGAAATGGGTGACACCGATGTTGATCAGAGGGAGAAGGTAGTTGCTGTCGGTATAGGCGGAGAGAACGACGATAGGCTGTCCCGGGTTGATCTGGCGTACAGCCTTGGAGAACTCGACGCCGTCGAGGTTCGGCATCGACAGATCGGTGATGATGAGGTCGTAGTTGTGATTTGCCTTGTAGAGTTCGAGCGCCTTCTGGCCATCCTCTACTGCGACGATATGGGCACAGAAGTCCTTGAGTAACCGTACCAGTTCCTCCCGGAAAGGTTCGTAATCCTCGACGATCATCATGGAGATGTCCTTGCATCTTGCGGCAAGTTGTGAGTAGAAACTAGCTGAAGTATTCCCTGTATTCATGATTGCTATCACTCGCTTTTATGGTCTGTGTTCTTGATGAACGTCAATTATACCGTATTAAATCGTTTTTTACTTAATACTTCCTTCAAAAATATACTTATGATCCTCAGGAAGTACGGAATATAACATTTTTGCCAGTTCCCGTATCTCCCAGAGGGCACTTTTGTCGCTGCGGAGCGAGATGAAGTTCTGAAGGCTCCGTGCATTGATGCTCCATGTAAGTTCCGTGAGGTAGGACTCGGGGAGGCAGTACTTTGCGATGTCGTTGCTCACCCCGCTCTTGAGTATCGCCTGGAGGTTGATCAGCGCTGCAACGGAGGCCTTGTCCACTGCTTCGTTGCCGGTGAGCTTGACGAAGCGCCCCGCGCCCTCGAGGTCGCCGCTCTCTATGAGTTCTGTCTCTTTGAGCTCTTTGAGGGTATATCGGGTCGATTTGACCGAGAGGGACGCGATGCGGTGGCGGGCGAGCTCCTGGAGGAGCGCACGGCTGATCCCTTTGATATAGAAGTTGTAGTTGAGGTGTTCGAGGGTCGAAGCGTGTTTGAACTTGTTGCCGACACGGTCGATGAGCTCTCTGTCCTTTTCCCCTCCGTTGTCGCTCTTATCAAAGCTTTGCCAGCACGTTCGGATAGCATTCGAGCAGATGTTCAGCGGTGTGTGGTGGAGGAGGGTTACTTGCATAACGGAACCTTTTTGGAAATTTGTTGCTAATTATAACAGGGCATCTCTTTATCCCGCCCAAAGTGAGTGTGAGAAGCGATGCGCCTAACCCGTGAAACGGGCGCTTGCGTTCGCATCGTGCACGAGCACTCGCTTTGGGCAGGGTTTTTGAGACGACTGCAAACTACTTTGAACTTTTTTGCTATACAATTAGATTATGAAAAAGAAATTAAACAGCAACCGTTTTACACTTGTCCTCTCGGGCGGCGGTGCGCTCGGGGTCGCGCACCTCGGCATACTGGAGTACCTGGAGCAAAGAGAGATAGTCCCTGCCGAAGTGATCGGCACGTCGATGGGAGGGATCATCGGGGCATGTATCGCCACGGGGATGAAGAGTACGGAGATACAGGAATTGCTCGGGCGTTTTGCCGGGGTGAAGAACTGGCTGAAG
Source organism: Campylobacterota bacterium (assembly GCA_003252535.1). Taxonomy (GTDB): domain Bacteria; phylum Campylobacterota; class Campylobacteria; order Campylobacterales; family Sulfurovaceae; genus SZUA-451. Next base: position 10,951 of record QKDN01000027.1, read on the forward strand.
TTCTCTCTCAGCGGCAACGCGATCATCGAGCACGACAAAATAGAGGAGATATTCATCGAGATATTCGGGCAGACCATGATGCATGAGACCGCCATACCCCTGAAACTCATCGCTACGAACCTGGGCAACGGCGAAAAGAAGGTCTTTGGTGCGGGCTGCGATACCGCTCTCAAGGATGCGCTCCTCGCTACGATGGCGATCCCCGGGATATTCGAAGAGAAGACGATAGGGGAGAACGTCTACGGGGATGGTTTTCTGTGCGAGAATCTCGGAATCGGGGAGGCGGGCTGCGATGACATCCTCGCTGTCGATGTGATGGGGAGCAACTCTTTCCCCAAAGAGCTTCCGGCGAACTTTTTCAAGAGCAAGAACGTCCTCGAGATGTTCGAGCGTTCTTTGCGTGTACTGATCTGCAACCAGTCCAGGCAGCTTCTGGCGGGAAGTCCAAAGAACATCTGCCTGATCGAACCAGATACGAGTGCCTACAGGACCTATGATTTCCACAAGATCGATGAGATCACGGAGCTGGGCCGTGTTGCATGCAGCGGTATCGAGCCCATCTTCGGGGAGTAGCGGTGTTCGTATCGCAGATCATTTTCATCCTCATCTGTGCCCTCCTGTTCCTGCTGGGGTCGTATCCGAACGTGAGTATGATCCTCGGCGGCGTGGCGCTCTTCTTTATAGGTATGGAATATATGGAACGGGGCTTCAAGGGGCTGGGGAGTGGCTTTTTCGAGATGGTGCTCCAGAGATTTACCAGCTCTACTCCGCGGGCGCTTTTCGTGGGGTTCTTCATCACCGCACTGGTGCAGAGCTCGAGCCTCGTTTCGATCATCACGATATCTTTCCTCTCGGCGGAGCTGATGACCCTGGCCTCGGGGATCGGGGTGATATTCGGCTCCAATATCGGTACGACCGCCACGGCGTGGCTCGTCTCGACACTGGGGGTGGAGATCAAGATATCGCTCTACGCGATGCCCATGATCATCCTCGGCGTCGTATTGCCAATGGTGATCAAGCACACCACCTACAGGGCGCTTGCCGCGATCTTTACCGGGCTCGGGATCGTCTTTTTGGGTATCGGCTATATGAAGGACGGTTTCGTCACCCTCAAAGACGCGATCGATCTGGCACAGTACGCCATCGAGGGGTACAGGGGGATAGTGGTCTATGCCCTCATCGGCACCGTTGCAACGGTGATCATGCAATCAAGCAGTGCGAGCATGGCACTGGCTATCACGGCGCTTGCTACAGGGCAGATAGACTACTCCAATGCGCTCGCTTTCGCTATCGGGGCCAATATCGGTACGACCGTCACGGCAGCGCTCGGTTCGATCAATTCCAACGAGAACGGCAAGAGGCTTGCGGTCGCCCATTTCTTCTTCAATATCGTTACTGCGATCATCGCCATCGCGCTGATCTACAGGCTTGCCTTCGCAGTCGATTATCTCGCTCCGTATCTCGGCATCTCGGCGGAGAACTATGTCATGAAGCTGGCGCTCTTCCACACCATCTTCAATATCATCGGCGTCATTCTCCTCAGTCCTTTCGTCGGTCTGCTGGTGCGGGTGCTCGAGAAGCTCTTTGTCCCAAAATATGCCGACAAGGGGAAGGCAAAATATCTCAATACCTCCCTGCTCGGTCTCCCTGCCGCTTCGATGAAGGCGATCACGATGGAGACCAGGCACCTCTACGACAACGCTTTCGATATCATCTCCAGGGGGCTTAATCTCAAAAAGAAGAATATCCTCTCCGATATGCCCTCCGAGCAGGTGGCCGAGGAGCTCTATACCTACAAGGCGATCGATATAGACGATTTCTACCGCCACTGGGTCAAGGACCTCTACGGTGATATCATCGACTATGCGACCAAAGCCCAGGCCAATATGCCAGACGCCCATATCAGCGAGCTCTACAAGCTCAAGCTTGCCTGCCGTGACATCGTCGAGGCAATCAAAGCGACGAAACATCTTCAGAAGAATATGTTCAAGTACAACAGCGGCAGGAACAGGTATATCAGGGAGCAGTACAACGCGATATCCAAAAATATCGTCGAAGTGCTCCGCCTGATCGATGTGATATCAAAAACCCCGGAAGAGGAGCAGAGGATACTCCTTCTGGCAAAGGCCGAAAGCCTCGCGGCAAAATACGATATCGTGACAAGCGGCGTCCTGGACGGTCTGATCCGGAAAGGGCTTATCACCAACCAGATGGCGACCTCCCTTATGAACGACAGCGACTATGCCAACACGATCAACAGGACGCTGATAGCAGCTGCAAAAGTGCTTTTTATCGATATGGATAACGATATCAGCAGGCTCTCGACGGAGACAGAAGTAACAAAAAGTGAAAAAACAGAGGGGCAGTGAGCGGTCATGAGGTGAATCAAACCCTCGTGATGCTATAATGTGTCAATATTTCTAACAATTTACAAACAAATGAGGAGGGAATACAATGAGATATGTCCTGAACTCTGTTGCAAAAGAGCTCTCGATCATGATCGCAGAGGATTATCAGCCGTTCAGGGACGATCTGAGGGATATACTCGAGATGTATTTCAAAGAGGTTCATTGTATGTCCGACGGCAAAGAGGCGTTGTCATTCTACAGGAAATACCTCAAACAGAACGGCCGTCCCCTCGATCTGGTGATCTCCGATATCGAGATGCCTTATCTCAACGGCATCAACCTGGTCAAGGAGATCCGTTCCATCACACCCGACCAGGAGATCGTCATCATCTCGGCCTATTCCCACAGCGAATACCTGATCGAGTTCATCAATATCGGCATCACCCAGTATATCCTCAAGCCATTCCGGAGCGAGCAGCTTTTCGATACGCTCCACCTTGTCTGCAACAATCTCGACAAAAAGCAGAACAGCATGCCCGATTCCCACCTGGTACAGCTCGACACTGTGAGGGTGTGGGACAGGGAACGGCGCATCCTCATGGACGGGGACAAGGTCGTCCCTCTCTCGCGTCACTGCACCGTCCTGCTGGATATACTGATGCAGAACCCGAACCGTGTCTGTACTCTCGAAACGATCATAGGGAGTTTTCTTGACAACGGTATCGATCTGGAATCGAAAAACATCAGACACCATGTCCTCAAACTGCGCAGGCATGTACCCAACAACGCCATAGATAGCGTCTATTCGGAAGGATATAAGCTGACAGTGACCCTGTAGTCTGGTCTGCGGCGGTACTGAATCGCGATTGAGGATACAGAGTTGTGAAATGTTCCTGTTTGAGCCGATGCCGGGTCAAGCAAAAGATGACGGCACTCTTTCTTGCATCCCTCTTTATCTGAGAGGTGTACCCAGTGCGCCGACCGCAGCGGTCGCTATATCGATGAAGCCGTCCGCACTCGGCATGTAGGGGATCAGACCGCTCCCCATCCCGCCGAGTACGACGACCGCTGCAAGGAGGATGATGAGAAGTGTGCTTGAATTGAACACGAGCTCTTTCTGAGGCTCCTTGTTGGGGTAGAAATAGATCATCGCGATGAGCTTGAAATAATAGTAGACCGATACGAAAGCCATAGCGATCCCAAGCCCTGCGAGGAAGAACTCCCCCGATTCGATAGCAGCGGTGAAGATGTAGAACTTGCCCAGAAAGCCGATCGTGGAGGGGAATCCTGCCAATGAGAGCATAAAGACCGCCATCATCGCCGCCATATAGGGTCTGCGTTCCGAGAAGCCTTTGAAATCATCGTAGGTCAGTTCTTTGCGGCTGGTGGCCGAGATGAAGCTGAGTATCCCGAATGCCCCGACAGAGCTGACGAAATAGGCGATGAGGTAGAAGATGATCGCCGAAGCAGCGATATTAGAACCCAGTCCAATAGAGGTGATCGCGATGAGCATATAGCCGCTGTGGACGATGCTCGAACCGGCCAGCATCCTCTTGAGCGATTTCTGAGTGATCGCCAGCCACGAACCACCGAGCATCGTGAGGGCTGCCATGAGCTCGAGCAGGTGCGTCCAGGTCCCGTGCATCGGGACAAAATCGACGATATAGAGCCGCAGGGCGATAGCGAAGATGGCGATCTTGAAGGTCGATGCCATGAACATCGTCACCGGGAAGGGAGCACCCTCGTAGACATCGAGCACCCAGGCATGGAAAGGGACAGCGCCGATCTTGAACATGACGGCTATCATGATGAATGTGGCGCCGATAATGACCGGGGTGAGATCGGCAGAGCCTTTGTGCGTGTATTGGGCTATCGCACCGAGCTCTGTCGAGCCTGTTGCCGCGAAGATGATCACCGAGCCCAGAAGGAAGAGTATCCCCCCGATCGAGCCGAGGGTAAAATACTTCATCATCGCTTCAATACTGACCAGGTTGTTCTTGTGGTAGCCCACCAGGGCATAGACGCTCAGTGACGCGATCTCAAGGGCGATGAACGCCGTAACAAGCTCATGGGAGTGTGCCAGCAGCATCATCCCGAAAAGCGAGAAAAGGATCAGGGCAAAGTATTCGCCGTTGAAATAGCGGCGGTTGGCAAAATACTCGGTGTTGATCAGCAGCGTCATGATCGTCCCCGTGATGAACATCGTATCGAAGAGGAGAGCGAAATCGTCGATATAGAGCACTTTACCGAAGAGTCCTTCCAGCAGGTAGCCCCGGGTACCCAGGTTCCACTGCATCAGCGCGGCGAAGAGGGCGACCACGAGGAAGAGGACGCTGATGTGGTTGAGACGGTAGAGATCGTCCCCCTCCCTGTGGGTCAGGAGCAGCAGCAGGGATGCACCGCCGAGCACCGAGAGGAGTGAAATGACAAAGTAGAGATATTCGACCATTATGCCACCCCCTCTCTGAACGCATCGAGCATGATGGAGAGCTGCGTATCGAAGATCGACATGAACAGCGACGGGAATATCCCCATTGCCAGGAGCAGCAGCACCAGCGGCACCAGTATAGTCGTCTCAAGTGGGCTGAGATCGTCAAACCGCTCCGTCGCCTCACTGCTTTCACCAAAGAGAACTTTGCGGCTCATCGTAAAGAGATAGAGGACTGCCGCGACCATGCTCATCGCCGCGAACACGCCGATCCAGAGGTTGGATTTGAACGCACCGATGATGATCAGCAGCTCCGACACGAACCCTCCCGTCCCAGGCAACCCCGCCACTGAGAGGGCAAAGAAGATGAAGAAGAAAGCGAACTTCGGCGCCCTCTGTGCGATACCGCCAAGCTCGCTGATCGCAAAAGTGCCGCTCCTGCGGTAGAGCAGCCCCAGCATCAGGAACATCCCCGCGCTCGAGAAGGCATGGGTGGCGATGAAGTAGAGGGAGCCGCTCCACGCATAGATATTGGCCAGCAAAAGCCCCAGTGTGATCATAGAGAGGTGGGCCCCCGAAGCAAAAGCGAACATCTCACGCAGGCCGTCCTGTGATATGGCCCGGAGGGTGTAGTAGAGGAGACCGAAGAGCGAGAGTGCGATGATACCGGGTGCATAGAGGGTAAGTGTGTCTCCGAAAAGGCTGAACCCGAAACGCCAGATGCCGTAGACCCCGAGTTTCGCCATCACCGCCGAGAGGATCACCACCGCCGGGGTGGGGGCGGAGCCGTAGGCAGGGGCCATCCATGTATGGAAACCCACAAGGGGTATCTTGATCACGAATGCGAGGAGGAAGCCCGCGGCCAGGAGGATATCGGTCTCGCTTTCGAAGCGGAGCTTTGCAAGGTCCTCTACCGCGTAGCTCCAGTGGCCGCTGATACTGTAGAACCTGTACCCCATATAGAGGATCGCATAGAGCATGGTGAGGGAGCCGAGCAGCGTCATCAGCAGAAGCTGCATCACGTTGTAGCTCCGCTCACCCGCACCGTAGCGTCCGATCATCAGGAAGACGGGGAGGAGCATCATCTCCCAGAAGAGGTAGAAAAGGATCGCATCGAGCGAGAGGATCACCCCGCTCACCCCGCTCTGGAGCAGCAGCATACTGTACCAGAACCCCTTGCGTTTCTCCTCGTGCATATAGAGATAGAGCAGCGGCATCAGCACGGCGATGACGAGCAGGAGGACGAGAGAGATGAGATCGACCCCGAGGTAATAGGTGATACCGTAGTTGCTGATCCAGGGGACCTTGCGGACGAACTGCATCGAACCGTCGGCGGTGAAGAGGAAAGCGAGGGTGAAGCTCAGCAGCGTCGTGACAGCGGAGATGGCAAGGGTACCAGTACGGAGCAACCTGAGCCCGGAGCGTCCCAGTGCCATCACCAGTGCACCGAAAAGAGGAAGGAAAACGATCATACTCAACAGATGCTGACCCACTAGATACCTCCCAGGATGCTGAGCAGATAGTACGAAATATAGCTGATCCCCACGAGCATGTAGAGGGTGTAGAACCTCACCCTGCCGTTCTGAAGTTTGCCGAACCCCTCTCCGGCCCTGCGGTACCCCTCGACTCCCAGGAGGATCATCCTGCCGAGCACTTTGTGGTCGATGAGATTGCCCGTGAACGAAGCGATGAAATAGAGAGGTTTGACGAATACATAGCCGTAGATCTCATCGATATAGAACTTGTGGACAAGAAGCCTCCGTACTCTGCTCTCCTCATTGGGAGGTTCTGCCTCCTGGGCGAAGAGCCTGTAGGCGAGCCCGGCACCTGCGGCTACAACAAAGAGATTGAAGATAGCCAGGAGATACTCTATGGTATGGTCTGCTTCGGCATGGATATCAGCAAGGCCGAGGAAGTTGCCGAATGTTCCCCCCACACCCAGCAGCCCCAGGGTCGCAGTCCCCACGGCAAGGACCACGAGTGGGACGGTCATCGTGAGGGGGAGGGGCTTGAGCACGCGAAAGCCGTACGACCTGGCATGGAAGACGGCAAAAAAGAGACGGAACATATAGTACGAAGTAAGGAATACCCCGAATGTCGCGAGGCTCCAGAGGGTATAGTGCCCGGTGGAGAGGAGGCTGACGAGGATCGCATCCTTGCTGAAGAATCCTGCGAACGGTGGTATCCCGGCGATCGAGAAGGTCGCGATCAGCATGGTATAGTAGAGGAGCCTGCTGTCCTTGCGCAGTCCCCCCATGCGGAAGATATTCTGCTCATGGCTCAAAGCGATGATGATCGCCCCGGCCCCCAGAAAAAGGAGTGCTTTGAAGAAGGCATGGGTAAAGACATGGAAAAGCCCCGCCGAGTAAGCTCCGACCCCAACTGCGGCGAACATATACCCCAGCTGCGATACGGTCGAGTAGGCGAGTATCTTCTTGATATCGCTCTGGTACGATGCGATGACGGCAGCCAGCAGTGCCGAGGCGATCCCGATGACGGCGATGAACTCCCCGACACCGGGAATGCGGCTATAGAGGAAATCGAACCGCGCCACCATATAGACCCCGGCAGTGACCATCGTAGCGGCATGGATGAGCGCAGAGACGGGGGTGGGGCCAGCCATCGCATCAGGGAGCCAGACATAGAGGGGTATCTGCGCCGATTTGCCCATAGCTCCGACGAAGAGGAGGAGACCGATCAGTGAGAGCATCGCCGTGTCGATCTTCGTGATGGAAGCCTCGATAGCGGTGAAACCGAAACCATTCACCCCTACAGTGACGAAGAGCAGCGCCACTCCCATGATGAACACGAAATCCCCGATCCTGTTGACGATAAAGGCTTTGTTGGCTGCGGGTATTGCTGCCTCTTCCCTGTAGTAGAAGCCTATCAGCAGGTACGAGCAGAGTCCCACGAGCTCCCAACCGATGAACATAATGACAGGGTTGTCCGCGAGGATCAGCAGCAGCATACTGGCCATGAAGAGATTGAGGTAGGCGAAGAACTTCCCGTAGCCGCTGTCACCGCTCATGTATCCTGCCGAGTAGATATGGATCAGCGCACCGACGAAAGTGACAAAGAAGAGCATCACCATACTGAGCCGGTCGACGCTCAGTGTCAGGGCTATCCTGAGATCACCGACATGCAGCCACTCGAAGAGGGTGCTTTCGATATGCGTCGTCTCGCCGAAGATGAAGCTCCACCCGATCACAAGCGAGAGCACGGCCCCCAGCAGTACAGGTGTGAGAGCGATAATACTGTAGATTTTTTCTCTCCGGGCCTGTGGATCGTAGAGGTAGAGCAGCCCGCCGACAAGCGCTGCGGCAAAAGGGGCGAGAAGGATCAGGTCAAGCAGCATCACGGTATTTCTCCTCCTGTGCAAGGTGGGTGAACCTGCCGCTGTCAAGGGTACGCTTGGAGCGGTAGAGCTGCACGAGCATCGCCAGGAAGAGCGCTGCCTCAGCGGCGATCAGGGCAAAGATCAGCAGGGCGATGACGCTGCCGCTCCCCTGCTGCGTAGCGCGGGAGATCGTGGCCAGGAGCAGGTTGACGGCGCTTAGCATCAGCTCTATCCCCAGGTAGATCACGAAAAGGTTCCTGCGGCTTGATACACCTGCAAGACCGATCATGAAGAGGATTATGGCGAGGATAAAGAAGTTTTCACTGTTCATTGGAGCTCCTCGCTGTCCGGCTCGGTACGGTTCGTTTCTATGGCATGGGGTTTGTAGTGGTCGAAGTATTCCTCTTTGTCGTAATACTTTTCCCTGCGCGCGATAGCGATAGCGGCTATCATCGCAGCGAGGAGCAGGATAGAGACGAGTTCGAAGGGGACGAGCCACTCTTCAAAGAGGGTTTTACCAAGGCTTTTGAGGGTTCCGTACCCTTCCGCTGCGGGAGTGATGACGAGTCCGGAAGCAGCGAGAGCCTTGTAGATCACGAGTCCGATGGGTATCTCGAGGAGCAGCACACCGATGATGATCCTTACACGGTTGGGCTCGTAGGCCTGGTTCTCGAATCTGAGGTTGAGCGTCATGATCACGATGGTGGCAAGGACGGCTACCGCACCGACACTGATCATGATCTGCGCCAGGAACAGGAAGCTGTTGTCCAGGAGGCCGAACAGCCCGGCGAGTGCTATCATGGAGATAAGGAAACCCGCGATATTGTAGGCGACCTCTTTCGCGGCTATCGTCACCAGCGCCCCGGCGATCAGAAAGAACCCCAGTATGAACAGAAGGCTATTTTCTAGCACGGCTTGTCTCCTCTCCGAAGATACCTTTGTGGGAGAGGAGTCTCTCCCTGTCCAGGAGGAAATCCTCCCGTTTGTTGCCGATGAGCGAGAATATCCCCGTATCCATCCGTATCGCATCGCAGGGGCATGCTTCGACACAGTAGCCGCAGAAGACGCACTCGAGGGCATCGATGACGAAGCTCTCGGGCATCTTATCATCCGCTCCGTCCGTCCGCTTGGCGGCTTCGATATAGATGCACTGTGAAGGGCAGGCGGTAGCGCACATATAGCATGCCACACAGGCGATCGTACCATCCTCCCTGTGGGTAAGGCGGTGGAGCCCCCGGTATCGTTCGGTGATATCGCGCGGCTGCTCCTCGGGGTATTCGAGGGTATCTACGGCATTGGTGTCGGCAAGGTTGTCCCCCAGATGTCTAAGGGTGACCTTGAGCCCCTCGTAGATGGCGGGGAGGTAGAGTTTCTCTCTCAGTGTTCCACCGGGGCGCTGTACGACTTTGATACGGCGACTCATGAGGCGACCCCTACGACCACGATGGCGGTGATGAAGATATTGAGCAGTGAGAGCGGGAGGAGGTAGTACCATCCCAGATGCTGCACCTGGTCGTAGCGGAATCGCGGTAGTGTCCAGCGTACGACGATGAAGAAGAGGTTGAAAAGCATCAGTTTGGCGACGAACACCGCGACCTGGAGCAGTGTCACCGCAATCGTCGTAGAGAGGGTTCCGCGACCGTAGAGCATCGCTATCAGTATCACGATGATAACGGCTGTCATGATGATCAGTGCTATGGAGAGTACTTTAGTCTCGAAGAGCCTGCCGCTGTCGGTGGCAACGCTCGGACGGACACGGTTGTTGCGGTGCATCCATCGGAGAAAGTAATAGAGCCCGGCCGGGAGCAGTACGATCATGGCGACTGCTGCGTATTCGAAATGTGTCGTGAGCATCGCCGTCGTGATCCACGGCAGCTGGTATCCCCCGAAGAGCATCGTGATGATGACGGCACTTGCACTGTTCATAGCGATGTATTCAGCCATGAAGAAAAGGGCGAACTTCATCGCACTGTACTCGGTCATGTACCCTGCGACGATCTCGCTCTCCCCCTCGGCCACGCTGAAGGGGGCGCGTTTGGTCTCGGCGAAAAGGGCAATGATGAGGATGATCCCTGCCAGCGGCTGTACGAATATTCCCCATGCAGGGACAAACCCAAACACCGTGCCGCTCTGCCACTCGACCATGGCGTTGAAGTCGATCGTATCGTAGGTGATGATCAGGGAGAGGATCGAGAGCCCAAGCGGGAGCTCGTAGCCGATCAGCATCGAGCCTGCGCGCGAGGCTCCGAGGAGCGAATATTTGTTGTGGCTGAGCCACCCGCCGAAGAGTATCCCTATCACACCCACCGAGCCTATAGCCATGTACCAGAGTACCCCGTAGTCTACCGGCAGGGGCTGCATACGGAGCGCTTCACCGTCTATATGGAGTGTGTCGGCGAAGGGGATCACCATGAAAGCGAGGAAGGCGGATGCGAAAGTGATCATCGGCGCAGCCATGAAGAGGAGCCTGGCGCGCGAGATATGGGAGGGGTAGTACTCCTCCTTGAAAAGGAGCTTGACCACATCGGCGAAGGACTGCACCACACCGCCGAGGCGGAAGCCGCCGACATTGGTACGGTTGGGTCCGAGACGATCCTGGATGAGTCCCGCGATACGGCGCTCGAGCCATACGAGCACGGGTATCATCAGCAGTGCCAGCAGCGCGCCGAGCACGAAGCTGACCAGCCCCACGACCACAGCGGCACTGCTCATGATTTACCTCTCCCCAGGAACACGACCAAACTCCATCCTTACGCCATTATTTGAATCGGTTCTAATTATAGCTACATTTGCATAGGACGGGATTAAAAATCGCTTGAATTTTCTGAATAACTTCGGGGATTGCGGCTGGGGCTAAGACTGGGGCTGTTTTATAGCTGGAGTTGTGATCCAAGGTGATAAGATGGTGGAATGTGCAAAGTATCATTCCACCTCTTTATGGTCTTGATTGAGCCATATGAGAAAGTTGGGGACAAGAGAATATATTGTATTCATAGATAATTTCACGGGGTTTCAACTTGTTGGTCACTCTCTGTCCCTGATATAAGCATGGCAAAAAAATGTCAAATGTCAATGGGGAGAAGGTCAAGAAAGGAGAAAATTTGGTGAAGTGCTACGAAAGTAAACGATTGAGAGTTATTCGTTATGGTGTTGAACTTCATTGTGAGGAAAATATGAAGAGACCGAGCATTATGAAGTCACCCGGAGTTTTCTCAATCGTCACGAACAGATGGTGAAGATTTTGATGGATGAGTAGGGCGCACATTATTGCAGCATATGAACTGTTGACGAGCAAATATCGAACAATGGTAAAGTTCTTTGTTCATTGCTTTAAATAAGATACAATTATCTAGCACGCATAAAAAATATTATG
>QKDN01000043.1 GCA_003252535.1 Campylobacterota bacterium
GTAGCTGTCAGATCCTCTGAAAAATACTTGATTATCTCTCTAAATTTTGGCTCTGAAATGTGGGCAACTTTTACATACTTGTTTTTCATCGGTATTATCGTACTCCTATGGCACTTTAATACCTCTAAACTAGTCTAGCCCCTATGATATATATGTAGATGAAGAAATAAGCTATAAAAATCCAAAAGAGTATCCCATTCCTCCTACAGTTTATTTAAATTTTATTGAAAAAGATAATGGTTCTGAAATACCATTAGGGCTTTTTAATAATGATGAAATGAAGGAAATTAGTGCAATTATGTTTAGTTGTAATGCATTATGGTCTAAATTAGCACAAAAAGAAAAAAATTTAAATTTTTTAACTAAAGAAGGGATTATTATGGAGAGAACTCATGAATTAATTGAAGATGGTTTATTTGTTTTTCATAATCCTTATGCAAAATATCCTTTAGATAAATCAATTTTTGGAAAAGATAGAGTTTGTCAAGTTTATTTAAATGATGGTTCAGAAAAAATAAATGATGAAACTGTAATAGTTGAATTGGAAAGTAGAGCAGAGCTTATTATAGAGTTTGGTGATAAACATATGATAAGTAGACTACCTTTTTAAAATTTAAGAAAAGAAACTATTTCTGAAAATGTAAAATCTATAAGAAGATATAAAAAATTGAAGTAAGTTAAATCAACCTATCTAAATCCCTTTACACAAAAGGTATCCAATGCCTCAAAGCACTTTGGCGTAAAAAATATAGAAATAAACTATTAAAAGGTAATTCGCATGAACACTAACTCTCAACTCCTAATCTATCAGACCGAAGATGGTCAAACCAAACTAGAGCCACGGCTTGAAGATGAGACAGTATGGCTTACTATTTCCCTCGTTCCACCAGTCCTCTGGTGGAATGAATACATGAACTCCATATAAAATTATGCGTTCCACCTCAGGAGAGGATGGAACGAGCGGGATAGTTTAGCCGATCCCCTCCAAATACCTCAAATACTCCTCCCTCTCTATCTCCCTCGCTCCCAGCGATGCGAGGTGGTCGTTGTAGACCTGGCAGTCGATTAGGCGGATGCCGCTCGACTCGGCGAACTTGGCAAGCTGGTAGAACGCTACCTTGGAGGCATCGCGTTCTGCGGCGAACATACTCTCCCCGCAGAAGATATCGCCGATGATCAGCCCATAGAGACCGCCTGCGAGCCTGTCGTCCAGGTAGCACTCGATGGAGTAGGCGTAGCCCAGATCGTGGAGCCGGGTGTAGGCGTGGATGAAGGGATCGCTGATCCATATGTGATCCTCGTCCTTTCGCTTGATCGAGGCGCAGGAGCGGATGACCGTCTCGAAGTCGTGGTTGACCCTGACGGTGAAGTTCTTGTTGTTGATGGTGCGGCGCAGGCTCTTGGAGACGCGGAACTCGCCCGGGAAGAGTACCATCCTCTTGCGCGGGGAGTACCAGTGGATATAGTTGTACTCATCGATGAACCACGGGAAGATACCGCTGCGGTAGGCATGGATCAGCCGCTCAGGGTGGAAGTCCCCGCCCAGCGCTACCAGATCGCCGCCCATCATCTCCGGCGAGGGGAAGTCGAAGCTCTCGTCATCGAGTAAATAAATCTTTTCGTTTTCTTCTATCAGTTCCATAGAGCAATAGTAGCATAAAACCTTTGGAAAATCATTTTTATGTTACGATTAGCCAACGAAATGTAAGCGGAGAGATAGAGATGGAGTGGCTAGAAAAGATCATCGAAAGCATAGAGAAGGGGAACTACTTCTTCATGTTCGTCATACTGCTGTTCCTGGTCATAACCAATATCGAAAAGATACTGGCAGTCTTCGAAGACCTTCACAACAAAAAAGTGCAGCGCCTCGAAGCATACCTGGAGAACAAATTTATAGGTGATATGATCAAAGGCATTATCAAAGACCAGCTTGACAGCTATATCTTCAAAGCGGCAACAGGGATAAGAGCTGACAAGTTCATGCAAAGCAAGATACTCGAGCTCTATGAAAAAGCCAATGGAAAATTCACCCTGCAGCAGCTCTCCAGGGTGTCACACTATATGGATTCGGATGATGGGAAGATCGCCATAAAGATTACCGCTTTTGATACTTTTGTATATTATTTTCACTTTATACTGTTAATTGGAACAGGTTTAGTAGCATTGTTTTTTTGGATGGGTCTATGGTTTTTTAATGAAATAGACAAGACATATGTAACACTATGGATAATAAGCGGTGCCTATTTTCTTCTTTTCCTATATACACTGTATGAAGTAATGAAATTCAGACTTGCAAAAAAACTTCAGATAATGTTTCAGGAACTTCAGGACAATAACGAGACTGCATAACCCAAATCACCATGCTATCATGCGAGAGCACAATCTCCTGTTCAGCAACCCTACAGCATAATACGGGGCAAATACAAACCAGAACCACAGGAGAGAACATGGCACAGAGAGCAAGCGCAAGACATATATTGGTACAGGACGAGAGCAAGTGCATGGAGCTCAAAGAGCTCATCACGAGCGGCAAAGCGACATTCGGAGAGGTAGCGAAAGAGAACTCCCTCTGCCCATCGGGAAGACAGGGCGGCGATCTGGGGAGATTCGGCCGCGGTCAGATGGTAGAGGAGTTCGACCGGGTGGTTTTCAGCGGTGAGGTGGGCGTAGTACACGGCCCGATCAAGACAGAGTTCGGATACCACCTCCTGGAGATCACACAGAGAGATTGACGGAGAACCCTTTGGGATTTGACATTTTTATGCTAGGATTGAAGCGACAAAGGGAGACCTCTAAAAACCCACACCAAAAGTGAGTACTCCTGCGCCATGCGAACGCAAGCGCCCATTTCATGGGTTGAACGCATAGCTTGTCGCACTCACTTTTGGAGTAGTATATAGTTTTTCGAAGTGCCCGAATAGATATACCAAAAGGTATCCGATGAATGAAAATCGCAAATCGCTAGTACAAAAGCCCGGCTTTATCCAAAGTATCGAGAAGCGCATCACCGACCGCTTTTCGGTACACCCCAATCTCATCTCAGGGATCAAGCTCTTCCTCCTCACACCGCTCTTTGCCTATATGCTTCTCCACAGTGCGGAGTATGCCCATAGCAGGAGCATACTGATCTCGCTCTTTCTCCTCTTCTGTTTCTTCGACTACCTCGACGGGATCGTGGCGCGGGCGCGGGGGCTGGAGACGAAGTTCTGGCGGGTGTTCGACCGCTTCACCGACTATCCGCTGCTGCTGCTCATCTCGTGGGTTGCCCTCGGTGAGATACCCACATGGCTCATCGCGCTCAAGGTCGGGGTGGATATCGTCCTCTTCGTCCAGTATATCCTGACGCAGGGGACGACCGAGAACCGTATCCGTACCACCATCGCTTATACCGCGCTGCTGGGGATGCTCGCCGTCAGCCAGCAGTGGGGCGGGTCGTGGCTGCGCTCGGAGTATGTCGAGTGGCTGCTCTATCTCAATATCGCCTTCTCTCTCGTCGTCATCGCCCACAATGCACGGCTGCTTCAGAAAAGATTTATCGCCGATGCCATCTCGGGGGTCAACCTGCTCTGCGGCGTGGGGAGCATCTACTTTGCCTCGCGCGGTGCCTTCGAGATGAGCCTCCTGCTGCTCATCATCGGCGGGCTCTTCGACGGTCTCGACGGTGCGGCGGCGAGGAAGTGGGGCGGTACGAGCTGGGGCGTCTACTCCGACGATGTCGCCGACGGGGTCAACTACGGCATCGCACCCGGCTTCGCCCTCTACTTCGCGCTCGGTGGCGACGGCGTGGCGATGGGGGTGGGGATATTCTACACCCTCTTCACCATCTCCCGCCTCGTCTACTTCACCCTCAACAAATCGAGCGCCGACCCCAACTACTTCTCGGGGGTTCCCAGTACTGCGGGAGGTCTTATCGTCCTCTCCTCGCTGATACTCTTCGCCGATACCCCCGTCTTCATCGGGCTCTTCGTCGGGATCGCTGTGATGCAGATGGTCTCCTTCGACACCCACTACAGGCACCTCGGGCGCGCCATGTCGGATGAGAAAAAGCGCTACAGGTTCGGACTGCCGCTCTACTCGCTGCTGCTGATAGCGGGGGCATTCATCTGGGGTGTGAAGGTATCGGTTGCATTATTATTGGCACTGATACTCCTCTATGGATTTACACCGTTTGCATTGCATTTTAGGGATGTGCTTGTGAAATCGTAGGGTGTGCTTGCCAGCACGCCATTTGCTCCAAATATCAGCATCCGTTGAGATATTGATATAAGCTTTGTATACTGTTTTTGGTGCGCTGGCAAGCGCACCCTTGTATCGTTTTCCTCTTTACGATCATTTTCTCTCCGGGCAAATACGCTATACTTTCTTATGGATTTCAAAAAACAGCTCAAAACCATCAAGAAGGCTCTGCGCCAACACCCCGAAGAGAAGCCCAAAGCATCGGGTGGAAGAGCGGCAGAGGTCTATGAACCGGTCTGTATATGCAGGGACAGGAACGGGGAGTTCAAGAACCTCTATGCCTCGGAAGCGGAAGCCCTCAAACAGGCTGCGCTGCTGCGGCAGTATAACGGTGCGATTCTCAAGGTCTACCCGTGCCCCGATACCCCGGGGTGGCATCTGAGCAGCGGTTGAGCGGCTCTCTTTAGAGAGGATGGTTTAGAGTCGTCTAACTTCGTTTGGCTATAATAGCGTATATTTCACCTAAAAGGATACTCATGAAGAAGATTTTGGTATTGACGGCAATGGCGGCAACAGTACTCTGTGCAGATATGATGAACGATCTGGCCAAAGATGCGATGGTCACCGAGGGCAAAAGCAAGGTCAGGGATACTGCGGTCAGGCAGATAGCCGGTGACGATGAGGTCAAGAAGGTCGTGGTCAACAAAGCCGCCGACAAGGTACTCGGCAAAGAGAAGACCGAAGACAAGATCAAGGCAAAAGTATTCAACTCGATCATGGGTAAATAGCGCCGATATCTTTTGCACTCTGGGGCAAAAGATGCTATACTAATCCAAAGCAAAATGAGTGAGGCTGCTATGGATTTCACGTTCGACCTGCTCATCGTCGAGCAGATACTTATCTCCATCGTTATCGGTTTTATGCTCGGTCTCCAGAGAGACATCTCCTATCAGAACAAAAAGAGAAACGGCTTCGCCGGGGCGAGAACATTCGCTATCGTCTCTTTGCTCGGGTACCTGAGCGCGTTCCTCAATGAGAAGGTGGAGTATTTCGTCCTCGTCTCGCTTCTCATCGTCGGCGGTTTCGTCCTCGTCTCCTATGTCTACAAATCGTTCTACAACAAGCTCGCAGGCTCCACGACCGAGTTCGCGATCATCATGACCTACCTGCTTGGGCTGCTGGTCTACTATTCGCAGGCACAGTATGCCATCCTCATCGCCATTCTCATCCTCGTACTGCTCGATATCAAGGGGAGGCTCGAACACTTCCGCAGCCATATCACCCCCAAGGATGTGCAGTCGACGATCCTCTTCCTGGTGATGACCTTCGTGATCCTGCCGCTGCTGCCGGACAAGACGGTCGATCCTTTCGGCGTCTTCAACCCCTACGCGACATGGATCATGGTGGTGCTGATCGCCGGGATATCCTTCATGGGATATATCGCCATCAAGGTGCTCGGCACCCAGAGGGGGGTCTACCTGACGGGGGTATTCGGCGGGCTTGCCTCCTCCACTGCCGTTTCGATCACCCTCTCGAAGCTCTATGCCCTCAAGGGTGAGTACCTCCACAGTTTCGCCGGGGCGATCGCGATCTCCTTCTCCATCATGTATGTGCGTGTCCTCGCCGAAGTGTTCGTCATCAATCCGTCACTGGGGAAGATGCTGATGGTGCCGTACCTCGTCGCGTCGTTCTTTGCGTTCCTGTTCGTCTTCTACCTCTACAGGAGTTCGTGCTCGACCCAGAGCGTCGAGAAGCTCGATCTCAAAAGCAACCCCCTGGAGATCAGTGAAGCGCTCAAACTAGGGCTACTCTTCGGGTTGATCTTCGGCTCTATAGCCTTCTTCCAGTCGAAGTTTGGCGATACAGGTATCTATATCGTCGCTTTCCTCTCTGGGCTCACCGATGTCGACGCCATCACCCTCTCGCTTTCGAAACTCGCCCTTGAAAAGATTTCGTCCGACGCTGCGATCAACGGTATCGTCATCGCCACGGTCGTCAACTCGATGGTCAAGCTGGGGATCGTATGGTTCGTCGGTGGGAAGAGGATCGCCGCGATGATCGGCATCTATTACCTCCTCACCCTTTCGATGCTGATGATCGCACTCTATTACTACGAGGCGTATGCGGCGTATCTGGGCTAGAGAGTGAAGAAGAGGTAGAGATTGATCAGAAAATAGAGCGGGATGATCACAGCCATACTGATCCTGTCTATTTTGTATTCGAGCGCTTTTTTCCCTTTTGAATCAAGGGTGATCCCCACTGCAAGCAGCGTCATGAAGAGAGCCGTCACGATGAATGTGAGGATCTGCACCTTGTCGATAAAGGTGATGACACTCGTTGCAGGAAGGCTTGCATCGATGATGCTTTTGTTGCTGATGAGGATGAATATGGCAGTGAGGAAAAGGGCGTTCTTGGTGCCATACTCGTCTTTGAAGACGAACGAAAGACAGAGGATAAAAAAGACGATATAGATGGGCAGAAGCTTGTTGATGAACTCCCGGTACCATCCTCTCTGGATATCCACAGTGACGACGAACTGCGAATAGACCGATCTGTTGCGATCGAGAGAGTAGCCGAAATCGGTCTCCATCGTATGGTTGATCTCGGATACGTTGAAACCGGTGATCTTCCACCCGTCGACAGTGAGCTCATCGGATAGCAGGGATTCCCTGCGGTCGGGGACGAATTGCAGTTTGGAGGCAACGAGATCGGAATCTTCGAACCGCACCGTAAGGCTTTGGCGGTCAAAAGGGTAGTTTTTGTAGTTCCAGTTGTAATAGACCTTCACCTGCATCTTTTCCTGCCTGATCGTACGGTTTGCATCGAGCCGGTCTTTGAGTACGAAAATGCTTTTGATCTCTTTGGCATTGACGATCTCTGTGGATTGTGTCGGGTTGAAAGTATCGTTGTTGTCGTAGATATGCCACATCCAGTAGGTGATATCGAACGTACCGTTCTTGACATCGAAAGTGTCGATGTGGGTGATATATATCCCTGTCTTCGACCGGATCGTCCCGCCACCGATGCTCAAAACCGTGCTGATAATGAGCAGCAGCAGGAGCCTGGCCATGCGCCTATTTGTAGAACTCATGGAGGTGGTCGGTCCTGATCTCCAGGAGCCTGCCGCTCTCTTTGAGCTCGTCTATGGCCCGGTTGAGCTTGTCGAGTATCTCTTTGACCCTCGGGTTTGAACTGTGGACGATGAAGTGGAGACCGAGGGGCTTGGAGATGGCGGGGACTGATTCGACCCTGTCGAATATCTTCATCTTCTTGCTCAGCAGGTCGCCCGAGAACTTGTTCATCGCGACGAAATCGACCCCGCCGCCCATCAGCAGGTCGAAACACTCTTTTTGCGTCTCGGGGCGGACAAGGGCAACGGTCTGTCCGTCGATCAGCCTCTGCTCTTCGAGGTCGAAAGTATAGATCCCCCGTGGACGGCATATCTTCTTGCCGTAGATATCGCTGATCGCCGTGACCGTGAAGGGTGCATCCTTGCGCTTGTAAAGGTTGGTGAGGACATCGAAGAAGGGTTTTGAGAACCTGAACTCGCACCGTTTACGGGTCTCCTCGCTCTCATGGTGTTTGGTGCAGTCGGGTTTGAACCATGCGACGCCGACATCATATTCTCCCTGTTCGAGCAGCCTGAAGTGTTTGGAGAAGTCACTCTCCCAGAATATCTTGTAGTCGTCATCGTGAAGCAGCTCGAACATCTCGATCACCAGGTGGTTTGCCATCCCGCCGTAGGGGAGCTCGGGGTTGATGAATGGTATGAACTCCGTTCCCGAGAGGAATTTGATCCCCTTGGGGGTGAGCTTTGAGACGACATTGAAGGTCCTCTTCTCGAGGGCGTTGACTTTGAGATTGGGGACCCTGAGCATCTGGCCGGGCTTGAGCGAGGAGAGATCGGAGCCGATGGAGGCCTGGTTGGCATAGTAGAGGAGATCCCATTTGGTGGCATCCTGGTAGTACTTGAGGGCGATCGACTGGAGGGTATCCCCCTCGTTCACTTTGTAGTAGAAGCTTTTGTTCCCTTTCGACGAGCGGTCGTAGACCAGTCTCAGGCCGTTGTTGGGGCGTTTGATGCCGCTTTTGTTCTTGTTGCGGTAGGTCGCCCTGATATTGACCGCAAGATTTTCGAAGCTCCCCCCTTTGAGGAGGCGGAACTCTTCGATGGTGCTATTCTGCTCGTGGTTGGAGCTGTAGTAGCCGCTGCACCACTCCCATACATTGCCGAGGGTATCGTAGAGACCGAACTTGTTGGGCTCCTTGGAAGCGACGGTGCGTGTCTTGTTGTGGCTGTTCTCATGATACCAGGCATATTTGTCGAGGGGGACGTTGCGGTGTTCAGAAGCGTACTCCCATTCGGTTTCGGTAGGGAGACGGTAGTTGCCCCGGGCTTCGAGGGTATTGAGCCGATTGATGAACTGCAGGGCATCGTTGTAGCTGATACTGTCGACCGGATGGTCGAGGGTGTTGTGGCCGAGCTTCTCGAGGGTGTGGTAGGAAGGCTCGTCGCCCATGACCGCACGCCACTCTCTCTGGGTCACTTCGGTGGTCATCACGGAGAAGGAGTCGACGTGTTTTTGCACCTGGGGGTGTTCGTCTGCAGGGAGCGCAGTATTGTCCGTGCCCATCATAAAGTCGCCGGATGGGACGGTGACGAACTGCATCCCGAAGGTATTGGAGAAACGCTCCTGCATATCCATATACCTGAGGATCGCTTTTTTGGCCAGGCTGTGGAGAGGCCAGCGAACCCTTGTATAGTAGAACGGCTCTATTCTCTTCCACAGGCCGTTTTGCTGCTGCTGGAGCAGGTTCATATTTTTCGCGACCCTGTAGATGAGCCCGGAGATATTTTCCACATAGTAATTGAACCGTTCTACCTCTTTGCTCGGCTGGTAGTTGTACGAGATCAGCACTTCGTGGATCACACTGGTAGGGACATCGCGGGTGATCCACGGGTAGTCATAGGAAGTGATATAGTCCTCGGAGAAGTCGCTCCCGAGCTCAGGGGAGATGAGCTTGAAGCGTTCGGCTTCCTGCGGCGGGATGCTCCGGAGCCTGGCGGATCGTTTGGTATCTACGAGGATAAGGGCGTCGAGCTCCCCTTTGTTCAGCCTGGCGACCGCCTCTTCGAAGCCATAGTGGCTTTCGACCCATTGGATGTCATGCTTTTTGCGGATGAGCGCCCCTGTGATGGAAAAGGCGTTCGTGTCGAGCTCGATATTGACCCTTTTGTTCACAAGGTTGTCTATCGAATTGATATTGGTATCTTTGCGCGTGAGGATATAGATGTAGCGGTCATAGAGGGGGAGGATCATCTTGATATTGTTCTCGAACGACTCCCTTTTGGATATATCCCTCTCGTAGATCAGGACATCGTGCGGTACGATCCCGAACTGTGCTTTGGGGTCGGTGAGCACCTTGTCGATGATCGTTTTGTAGTTCGCCGAGTAGACCTCGATATTCATCGTATCCGCGGTGACCTTTCGGATATCTTCGGCGATCATCCTGTCTGTCTGGTTCTCTACGAGGATATAGATGCTCTCATTGTTGGTTCCGGCACTATACAGATCGCCCAGCAGAGCGGCCAGGAGGAGAATATATTTGAGAAATTTCATAAGCCTGCCTTTGTCAGCCCATCACGGTCACTTGACCGGGGAAAGTGATCGAGATCACCCCTCCCCAGGTGCACATGAGCTTGGAGCTGTTGTTGATCGACGGGAGGTTCTTGACCAGCACCATCGGGTTGCCGGGTGTCCACGGGGCGACGGTGTTGGGGACACAGGGCATGGGGGTGAGGACGCCCAGCGCCGCTGCTGTTGCCGCTGCGACCGTGGGGTTGGAGGGCGACATACACATGCCGAAAGGGGGGATATTGACGATAGGTTTGTTGTCCATGATATTGGCCATAGGGTTGCTTCCTGCCAGGATCATTTTGTCTGGGAGGACATTGAGGGTGCTCGGCGCCGCCCCGAAGGGGCACATCATCATCGCACCCGTGCATACGATCATTCCCATGGTTTCCTCCTCAGATGGCCAGCGCCATCAATAGTACTGCGGCCGCAGCATAGGCGGCAGGCGGCAGATCGGTGAAGATCGTCGCCCTTCTCCCCTCTATGACCGAAGTATCTTCGATCCCTGCTTTGTCCCTGGTGATGAGACCCGCTACCACGCCGTACTTCCGGCTGTTGGCGATCTCCTGTATGGAATATCTGTCTTCAAACCCCGCAAGCAGAGGCTTTTGGGTCTGTTCCGTCCGGAGCCGGAGCGGAGTTCTCTCCTTGGTCTGGTTGACGAGGTAGAGTCCGTTGCGGCGTGTTATCACCGATTCTTTCCCGGTATAGATGCGGTTGTTGGTCTTTTTGTAGAGGATCGTGTAGTAGATCGTTTCGGTACTCCCCGCAGGGCTCGGGATGATCCCACGGCAGTACTTGCCGATACACTCCATCCTCGTGAACGCCTCATAGCGCGGTGACGCTGCCGTCCTGAAGTAGAGTCTCGTCTCGGTGATATTGTGGTCCTCTATGAGGGTATCGATATAGATGCGGTAGCCGCTCGTAAAGGTCTGCTGCTCCTCGACTGGGGTGATCTTGTCCCCGTAGAGCGGCAGGAGGATGAGGGGGATCAGTATGAGTCTCAATAAAAGACCGGTCATCTATTGCTCCTTTGCTTCGTCGATCATGGTCTGGGCTTCATCCATCCCGATGAAGCGGTTCTCGTCGACGATCTCGTATTTCATGTCGTTGGCTCTGTTGCTCATCGACCTGACGGTTTTCCTTACCTTGTCGGCGTTCTGTATCTCGTCGAGTATCGTCGTATGGCTGGTACGGGTGAGGTTCTGGAGACTGATAAAGGAGGAGACACGGCTCGCGGAGTAGGTAGAGAGTCTCTCGAGAGCCGTTTCGATGAGGTGGAGGCTGTACTGGATATCTTTGAGGAGCTCTTCGATGAGGAGTTTGAAGAGCCTCTCCATATCGTGGCCGCTGATATCCGTGAGGTCTCCGGAGGTGATCTCCCTGACCTTTGCCGTGAGCTCCTCCTGCACCTTCGCATCCCTGACGCTGCTGTCATCGATGATAGTACCGAACCGCTCGAGCAGCAGCGCCGGGTTCCCTGCGAAGAGGCCGTTTTTGAAATCGGTGACGAGGGTGATGCTCTCGATATACTTCCTGCCGAAATCTCTGAGGAGCTCCCCGATGTAGCTGTTCTCCTGCTTGACCACCTTGATCGTGCTGTCGAGGTCGAAGAGGTACTTGGTGTCATCCTTCATGAAGCTCGAAGCCTTTTTGATCGATTCGAGGATCTGGTCGAGGCTGTAGCCGTTCTGCTGTGTGTAGCTGTCGATCATATCGATCGTCTCGTCGATGTCGCTGAGATACCTGAACTGATCGAGGAGGAAGCGCGAGTGGTTCTGCGAGATGGTATTGAGGTTCTCCGCGATCTGGCCGAGCTTGCCGCGGTACTCCTCTTCGATGACCGGGATATAGTTCCTCTGGCTATACTCTTTTGCTACATTGCCGATGTCCCCGAGCGCTTTTTCGAGGAGTGCGACGGTGTCGTTGTACTGATCCCTCAGGAGATTGAGATGCTTGTTGTGGGCGGTGTTCTGAACCCTTTCGTCACAGATCCCTTCGGAAACCTTCTGGAGGAGGGTTGTCAGTTCGTCGGCCAGCTCATTGTCCCTGATGAGGTCCTCCTTGTCCTGTTCGATCTTTTTGATGATCTTCTCGATATTGGTATTGATCGTGGCAGAGAGGGTGACGAACTCATCCTGTGTGACATTGTTGATATAGGAGACGCTCTCTTTATGCTTGGGGTTGAGCACATAGCCGAAGAGTTTGCCCAGGACGGTGTTGATCTCGACGATCTGCGAGAGGAGCGGGACGATGATGTAGCGCAGCAGCACGGCGATAGCGGCTACGAGCACACCGGCGATCAGCAGGAGCATCGAGAGGTAGTGCATCTTCACCGGGGGTGGGGTCTTGACGACATCCGCGACGACGATGAACTTGCGGTTGCCGCGCCCGAGGCTCATGGCGATCCTTTTTTGTTCATGAAGTACTTTGAGGTCTTCACGCTTGCACATTTGCTCCAGCATCTCCTCCATACCCGCGGCGCTTTCGCCGTAGCATGGGTAGCGTTTCGCCCTGAACTCTTCGATGGTAGCGCTCGTGGCAGTGAGGATGAAACGGTCGTCCTTCCTGATATAGGAGCGGATCGAGCCGAGGATGCTCCCTTTGGCAAAGAGGGTAAGCTCCCTCACCATCTCGAGATAGCTCTGGGGATCGACATATTCTCCCTGGAATATCCCTTTATGATAGTTGTCAAGGAGCAGTGTCGCTTTGAGCAGGGCGACCTCGAGCTCCTGGTTCTCCTTCTCTATGAGGACATTCTTCTCATCGTGTTTGAGGTCGATATAGACATAGAGCGAGACCGATGAGATGATCAGCACATTGATGGCAAGGAAGAGGAGTATGAGCTTGTATTTGAGATTCTTTTTCATCTTTACTCCCTTTTCATGCCGTGTTCGCTACTCTTGGCCGATCGTGTGACCGAGGAACTTATTCTCGAAGGTGTTCCTGATCTCCTCTTTGGTCACATTTTCAGGGTTGTTTTCGGATGACTGGAAGCCGAGCTCTTTGGCCATCATCTCCTTGAACTCCTTCATCTTCGTGGCCGCTATGCCGTCCTCCTTGACCCTGCTGGCACACCGGAACCCAAGGTCGTTCCCTTTGTACGAAGCCTTGTCGAACGACCTGAAATCGACCGTCGGCGGGTAGCCGTTGACATAGTGCCACGAGCCGCCGCGGTTGACCTTGAATATCCCGTTTGAACGGTTGACCGGGTTGACGCGGCATTCGTCTGCACCGCCGAAGATATTGTCGAGGCTTTTGGGATTTTTGGGAGGACAGATGTAGAAGTCCCGCCGGTAGGTATCCTCGACCCACTCCCTGACATTGCCTGCCATATCGTAGAGTCCGTACCTGTTGGGCGGGTAGCTTTTGACATTGACCGCCCAGTTGCTCCCGGTGCCCCTGTAGTTCATCATATCTGCGCTTTCATTATCGCCCCACGGGAAGCGTTTGCCGCTCAGCCCTCCGCGCGCCGCGTATTCCCACTCAGCCTCGGTGGGGAGCCTTTTGCCGTAGAATTCGCAGAACCCTTTGGCATCGTTGTAGCTCACATCGACGACCGGGAGGTCATCGCCGCCCTTCTCCTTGTCATCTATGTAGCGGGGTGGCTTGGCACACTCTTTGGCCTTGAGGTACTCCTTGTACATCGCGTTGGTCACTTCGGTCTTGTCGAGGTAGAAGCTCCCCACATAGACCGCTTTTTGCGGGTGATCCTTGAAGCTGCCGCCGTCCTTGACCCCCATCATGAAGCTCCCGCCGGGGATGAAGCTCATCGTCTCGACATTCTTGGGCTCCATCGTCTCGGGTTTGCACGCCTGCTTCTGCGAACAGCCGATGAGCAACGGCAGGAGGAGTATCGACAAGGCAGATACAAAAACTGATTTTTTGTTCCAAAGAGAGTGCGAGAAGCCATGCGCCAAACCCGTGGAGCGGGCGCTTGCGTTCGCATGGCGCACGAGTACTCTTCTTTGGAAAAAGTTTTGGGAGGTCACCGGCAGTTCATACTTCTTCATCCTAGTCTCCTATCGTCAGTGAGAACTCTATCTTGCTGTTCTCAACGGTCAGATTTTTATAGATCACCCTGATCTTCTTCTTGCGTATCTCCTGGAGGAAAGGGTTCTGGTAGACATAGGAGACACTTTTGTGTGATTTGGCCTTGATCTCGATGATACCCTCGGGGAGTATCTCGATGAGATGCCTCGGTTTGATGGGGCTCTTGTCGAAGGCTTTGGTCTCGAACCCTTCGAAAGTGATGTTCATATCGGTGGAAGAGGCGTTCGAGAACTCGATGACATATTTGCGGCCGTTGTCCACCTTTTGTGTCCCCACCAGGGCGACAGAGAGGGCGTTCTCGTCTTCGATGCGCTTGTGGATGTTGCTGATGGATGCTTTGACCATCTCGTGGATATCGCCGTAGTAGGCGTCGATGTTCTGGATCGTCCGGTAGCACTCGAAAGCGCTCACCATCGCCTCGATCTTCGTCTCTATCTTCGTATCGAGGGTGTTCTTGGGGGCGATGATGAAATTGGGGACGCTGAAGGTGCGGATGTACTTGTCGCCCGCCATGAAGCTCTCGCGGTTGAGCCCCTGCTTGAGGGTGAGGTTGCTGAAGAAGTCATCGGGGAGCGAATTGAGGATGAACTTCGCTTTCTGAATCTTTTTGACATAGTCGGCGGGGCCGAAGAGGAAGATGGCATCGATCTCGTCGTTGTCGAGGGCATAGAGCGAATGGTCGAGGTCGATGCTCTTGTAGGTGATATCGAGCTTGATACCGCTGTTCTTGGTGATGTTGTCGAGGTAGAGCTGTGCAATGTTCGACGAGAGACCCGTGGAGATCCTCATGCTCCGCAGGTCGATGATCGAGGTGATCGGTTTCTTGGAGATGAGATAGAGGAGCGAGTCGCCCGAAGAGCAGACGATGGCGTAGTCCTCATAGGGGTCGAATCCGAAAAGGGAGTGTTTCCTCGCAGCGATGACATCGCCGCGGATGATGGCGATATTGGCCTTGGATTTGCGGAGGTTGTCGATCGCATCGAGGCTCCCCTGCGCCGCGATGTCCCTGACGGTCATTTCGCTGTATTTTTCGCTCAGGTAGATATCGCTCCCACCGATCTTGAGGTCGCTGTCGGTGGTGAGGAAGATATCGTTGAAGATATTGACCGCATCGAGCTTGCGGTCGGACTTTTTGGAGACGATGCCGATGCTGTACTCCTGGGTCTTGCCGGTGAGGATGAGGGGCAGCAGGGTCAGCAGGAGCAACCCCCGGAAGATGCAGCTCATGTTACTCCTTGCCTTTGGTAGCGTTCTTTTCTTTGGTCACATCGAATGTGAACGCTACCGAGTTGACCATCGTCCGGTTGTAGCGTACCTTGATCACCTCAAAGACGAGCTTGCCGGTGTATTTCCCTTCGAGCACCTGGTCGTTATCGAGGAAGCTCTTCTCTATCTTGAACTCGAACTCGCCGATCTCGTCAGGCTTGAGTATCACCCTCGTAGGGGAGAGGACATTGACGAGCATCTCGGGGGTGACGATCTTGCTGTCGAGGTTGTCTATGATCTTGTTGTTGAGATTGACGATGAGGTCGCCGTCAAGGGTATTCTTGACATAGATGGTCTTGATCTGTGAGAGGTCGCTGAAGGTGACCGATTCGGGGAGGATGAGGTAGCCGTCCTTGTAGAGCTTGTCGTAGATGAGCTCCTTGGTCTCGCTCTGCTCCTCTTTGGCGTTCTTGCTCTTGATACACATCCCTTTTTGCATATCGCGCAGCACCAGCCCCGCCTCCTTGCCCGCGATCGAGGTGGTGATCTTGACCAGGGCTTTGCCGCAGATGATCTGCGAGATGATCCAGAGGACGAATATCACCGTCAAAACGAAGAGATAGAAAGCATAGAGGGGATTGCGTCCGTAGAGGGGGAATCTCTTGATGACCGGGTTGAAGATCGAGTTGACGGGGAACTTCGGTTCGAGGATGTTCTCTCTGACCGCCTGGGTGTGGAGTCTGGTGTATGTTCTCTTGAAATTGACCTTGTCCTCGACAAGCTCGGGTTCCGTCTCGGTCTCGACAGTGTCGATCTCGTAGTCGTCCACGAGTATCTCGTTGCGGATGATATTCTCGAAAATATAGGTATTGACGGTACATTTGCCCTCACCCTGCATATACTGCCCCGCAGTGGTCAGTACTTTGGCGAAGACCTTCTCCATGAAGTACTGCTGTTCGAAGGCCTTGTGCGTCGAGAGGTATCGCTGTTTGAACACACTCTGGCCGTTCTCCAGCGTGGCCAGGTCGATACAGCTGACCTCCTTGGCATCGATCAGAAAGCCGTTGAGGTAGACATTGGTGCGGTACATCAGCCCTTTGGTCGCGGTCTCGATGGTGATCGTCCCGCTCTTGTCCCTGGACCGCCCTTCGCTCTTGTGTACGACCCCGAAGATGTTGCTGTCGCTTTTCTCTGCCATCCTGCCTCCCTCCTGCCTTCTAAAGTTCGATATTCTGCAGGTTTACGACCCTGCCGTTCTTGCCGAGAACGACATAATCCTGCTTGCGGATGAATTTCTTCGTCCCCAGGTCTACCCGTTCCGCATTGACATAGACGCCGCTGGTACCGGGGAGGTCCTCGATGAAGTAGCCGCTCTGGTACCTGTATATCTTCGCATGCTGCGGCGCGATGTCGTCCCCGTCGATGACGATATCGCATCCGGGGTCCCTCCCTACGAGGAGGAAATCCTTGAGCTTCTTCTCCTCTTTCTTCTCCCTGAGGATATTCTCCCAGTCGCCGTCGAAGACCGTAGCGCTGTTGCAATGGAGGATCACCTTGGAGAAGAAGGAGTTGTCGATGTTGAGCATCAGCCTGTAGTAGTCGATCCGCAGGGACTCTTTGAGCTCGAAGATATTCTGGAGCCGGATGATGTTCTTCCAGAAGGCGGTATTGGTGATATCATCCCGTTCATTGATGATCCCCAGCGACATCGTAAGGAGTTCTTTGAACATATCGTAAAGCTCCCACGGGCTGAGGTTCGCCGAGTGCCTGACCCTGCTGCCAAGCTGCATGGCAAATGCCGCCACCGCCGCCATCGAGTGGATCGATTTGCGATACCCGAACTCATGGAGGAAGCTGCCGTAGTTCTTGAAAGTGTCGGAGATGATCAGGATATCTTCGGGGAGGATCAGGGTATTGGCGCTGACGATCTTGGGGACGAGTCTCCTGTCGATCTCGTTCTCCCCCGCTTCGAAGGGATTGGGAGCCTGGCGGAGGCGGGAGGCGCTCTTTTTGTTGACATAGAACCTTGCGACCTCGACCATAGACTGGGTACGCAGCGGTTTGTCTGAGACGACGGTCTGGAAGGACTCCCTGATCGTGTAGTAGAGCTTCACCTCTTTGTCATACCTGGATGTATCGAGATCGTCGAGCTTGCTCTCGTGGGAGAGATAGACATAGTGGGTGGTGCGGTGCTCGTAGCGGGCATTGGTGATATCGTCGGCGATGACATGATCCTGTTCGACGAGGATGATGTCCCCCCGGTCGTCGATGGCCGCTCCCGATCTGAGGATGAGTTTGTCGTGTTCGATGCACACTTCGAGCGAGCCGAGGAAGCCCACGAGGACACCCCTGCCGATCCCGTAGATATTGGCCAGGGAGAGCTTCTGGTTGAGGTAGTCGATACTGGTCTGTATCTGTTCGGGGTTGAACCTGATACCGTCTACGAAATTGGTGCGGGTGAGCTTTTTGTCGGGGAGCATCCTAACGCTCCTCTTCGAGGAACATTTTGCGTACCTTCAGGTAGAGACGGTCGTAGACCCCCTCTTTGCTGACGGTATATTTCTCCTGCATCGAGGTGAAGAAGCTGTCGACCCGGCTCTCGATGATGGGCTCGACGGTGGCGATCGGGGAGAGTTTGGTCAGGTCGTTTCTGGTGACCATTTTCCTGTTCTTGAGCGCAAGGTTCGTTCTCATTCTCTCCCCCTCATTCGTATTTGCTGTCGTAGTCGTAGGTGTGCGGGTCGTTGGCATAGGCGATCACCTTCTGCTCCACATGCTCTTCCTCCACCGTCCCGTGGCGGTATTCGATGGTGAAGACGGTGTTCACCGGCTTTTCTGTCTCGAAAATATTTTTTATTATACTGAACTTTCGGCTCTCTTCGCTTGAATCGTTTGAAATCTTCTCATCTATGATCACCGTGAACGACTTTTGTTTATTTGTGGAACTTTTTTGGTTGTATTGGCTGTAATGGTTGTCGTCGATCGTGATGTCGACATCGACGAGAGCCTTGACAAGCCTGATGAAATACCCCTTGGTTCCACGGCTCCTGTAGAGCTCCACGGCGTGGGCGAGGACCCGGCGTTTCCCCTGATCATCGGCGATATTGCCGTAGCGGATGCCGAACCATGTCGAGAGCCAGTCGATGAACCCGGTGTTCTGCGCCTGGAAGAGATGCTCCATAGTGTCGATGAGGAGATTGCTCTCCAGCATCGAGGACTGGATGCCGAAGAGATAGCGCTTGAGAAAATCCTTTTTGTGGTAGAGCATCGGAAGGTCGTGCATCAGCGAACGGGTGTTGAGGGTGATGTCGATGCTCCCGTCGCGGTGGATACGGTCGATCGATACGAGGGAGAGCTCTTTGCGTCCCCTGATCTCTGTCATCTCTACGCTCTCTATCCCTATCGAGTGCTTTTGGAGGAAAGTGCGCAGCCGCATATAGCCGATCTCGATATCCTGTTCGAGGATATCCCGCAGGTAATTGACCGCGTCGTTTTTGTTGTCAAACATCATAGACCAGCTCCTCGATCACCACCGATTCGATCAGGACGAGACTGTTGTAGGGGAGGTTGACACTCTCGGTGAACTTCCTCGAGCCGTTGAGCCGGAACGCGATCTCGCTGATGAAGATGTTGTTGTCGGTCGTGTAGAGGATGGTGTAGAAGTCGCTCTTGTTGATGTGCTTGCCCAGCGGGAACCCCTCTCCCCTGTACCCTTTAAATGGATCGAAATACCTTTTGGCGTTCTCCAGCAGTCGCTCGCGCAGCTGGGCCTTGGTGACATTGTAGTTCTCGATCGTATAGGTGAGCTTGAGATGGACATTGAGCGTCGCTACCCCGGGCGGGACGATGACGGGATCGACCGTAAGGATGCTGCGCTCCTTGAGGTAGCTGTAGAGCTCGTCGGTGAGCCGTTTGTTGATGAACCCCATATCCTCGAGGATCGTTTCGGTCACCGGTATGACGATGAGGTCGCCGTTCCTGGAGATGCATTTCGCCTTCTTGATCGCGGGGGAGAAGTTCTGGGCGAGCAGCTCGTAGTCCTCGAGGGTGATCGCCCTGTCCATCGTCTTGAGGACGGCGGGGGCGTGCTTTTTGAGCTCTTCGAGGGTGTCGCCGTCCTCCCCGTGGAGGCTTGGCTTGGGATTGGTGACCGAATCGATATAGTTGATCGGCTCCATCAGCAGGGTGATCTCCCCGGCTTTGACATTGCCCTCTTTTCCTCTCGTGATGGAGTACTCCCTGGCGACGATCTCCTCGCCCAGCGGCGGTACGGTGCCGTATTCCCCGTCGCCGAACTCGATGATACCGTCGATACCGTTGAACCTGAAGACCCTGTCATTCCTGCCGTGGTCGATGAAGCGTTCGACCGCTTTGTACTCGTGCTCGCCCACGAAGATCACCGGGGGTTGGGAGAGGTTCCTGTCATTGAGGCTGACATTCAGGCCGGGCAGCCCGTCGGAGGTGCCGAGGTGTTCGTCGTAGAAGCTCTCCTGCTGGATCACCTCGACGCTGTTGAGGAGGATTGTGTTGATATCGACGGAGCGCCGCAGCGAGCTGTACCTGATCCTCGCCTTGATCCACATCCTCTCGTACTCCTCGATATAGAGGGTATAGCGCTCGAGGTTCTCGATCTTCGGCAGTACGATCTCCACATCGCCGCTGGAGGTGAGCCCTTCGGTCGTGTCGCTGAGATGTTCCAGGCTCACCCACTTGCCCCCGAGCAGCAGCTGCCACTCGATGACCCTCTGTTCTTTGAGGATGTTCCTCTGGGTCGTGTCGTTGTCGATATCGAAGTGCATACAGAGTCGCTCTTCGCTCAGGAACGAATCGAACCCGAAGTAGAGCGCCTCCTCCCGGTCGCTTTCGAAATCGAAGAGGGTCACGGGGCGGTTCTCGATGAACTCCAGGGGGGTGTACCGGAAGTTGTTGAGGGTGTAGCACTCTCTGATATCCTTGCGCGGTTTGGTATAGCTGATCCTCATTTCACTCAGCAGGGGAGGTCTGAGGGTGGAGGGGGTGGTGACGATCGAAGCACTCTTTTCGTTGTACTCGTTCGTCTCGTCGCTGCCGTAGTCGCCGCTGAGGATGCGGCAGCGTACCCAGTACCCCTCTTCGCCGTTGATCTTGATCTGCCTGATGTCGCCGGGTATCTCGAACTCTATCGTCCCGTCCTGGCTGAAGTTCTTGGTCGTATCGGTGATCTTGAGGTAGCCCCAGGTGTTGTTCTCACCTGCATACTCCCATGCCAGCTTGAGGTTCTCGCTCCCTTTGGGGGTGATGTATTCGGGGTTGAGCGAGTGTTTGAGCGATATCGAGATGGAGGTGCCGCTGATGGCGAAGGCCTCGGGGCTCTTGATATAGAGTATCTCCTCCTGGAGCTTGTCGTCGACCTTGGGACGGCTGCCGAAGGGGTAGAAGTCGTTGTTGAGGTTGAGCTCTTCGTAGTTGTGGAAGAGGGTGGCGGGGAGGATCCCCATCGGGTAGCTCTGCGTCGCCACGCTCATCTCGTAGACGGCGAACTCGCCGAGCCACTGGGGGGTCTCGGTGAGAGTGCCGCGGATATAGTACCGCTCCTCGGGGCCGAACTGCTCGAGTATCCAGGGCTGCAGCGCATCGTTGCCCCCTTTGAAGGTGACAGAGAGGATATCGGCATCCTGGTCATCGAGGGTGAAGAAGAAGTCCCCGAGCACCTGGAGGTACTGCCACGACGCCCCGTCGAAGAACTCCCACCGTATGCTCTCGAGGAAATCGTCGGATATCTTGTGGAGCCTCATCGTGGTGGGGAGCCTGAAGATCAGGGTGACATTGGCGCTGTCCCTGAGCACCCCCATGCACATCGAGGAGAGATATATCTGCATGATATTGTCGCTGGCCCCTTCTACGCCGAAAGGGGAAAAGGGCTCCCCTTTCCGGAACATCGGCATATTGTCCACGATCTCGTCGCGGTCGCGGTAGCTGTTGAAGGTCTTGGAGTAGAGGTTGAGGAGCTTGACATTGGAGATATAGGTATCGTTCAGTGTCTGGTAGGGGATGGCGTCGCTCTCCCCTTTGGCCTCGGTGGTGACGATGGAGCCTTTGGGGAGGAACACGGTATTCTTCCGGGGGCTCGAGGCCTGGTAGCCGTCGGTCAGGGAGAAGGTGACATAGGCGGAGGAGGGGCGGGGGAGCCTCTGGTGGATACCGATGAGATCGAGGAATGCGAAATAGTTCTTGTCGGGTACCCTGTTGAGGCGTCGGAGCATATCCTCGGTCATGGAGCTGAGGAGTTCGATGATCGTGATGCCGGGGTCGCTCGAGTTGTGGTTGGTCCACTCGGGGCAGTGCCTGACGATATTGGCCACCGCCTCATCGCGAATCTCCTGATAGGTTCTGTCATCCAGTTTGATCTCTTTGAACATGGTATTCCTTTCCTCTTTATTCCGCACCCGAAAGATAGAACGGGTAGACGAGATTGTCGACACTGTTCTCTTCGATGATGTAATAGTCGATATCTATCAGCAGTTCGTTCCTCTCGCCCGTTTCGATAGCGATGCTCCTGATGGTGACCCGGGGTTCCCACCTCCGTATCGCCTCTTCGACATAGATCTTCGCTTCGGCGCGGGTGAAGGTGTCGTTCTGGGCGAACATCAGCTCGTGTATCCTGCATCCGAAATCGCTCCTCTCGATCCTCTCGCCGATCTTGGTCGAGAGGATGATGAAAAGCGACTCGCGGATCAGCTCCGCACCCGAGGCGGTTTTGAGCGAGCCTTTTTGATCGATATCGAACGCGAGGGCGACCCCTTTGCCCAGAAATGCTTTCTCTTTCATAGCTCCTCCTTATTTCGCCAGTCCGTTGCTGGTCACTTCGAAATGGGTCTCGTAGCTCCCCATGTGATAGACATGCTCGCACGAGGTGATGTAGTAATCCCCGCTGATCTTGTCGCCGAAGTTCTTGATCTCGAGGAGTTTTCCCGGGATGATCTTGGGCTCGCCGGCGCATCTCCCCTTGGCGCTGAGAAAATACCGCGATGCTGCCGTCAGGGTCGATTTGGCTATCGCCGTCGCTTCCGATGCGGCGAGGTTGGGGATATCCTGGACATAGCTTTTGGCGGTGTTGCTCAGTTTGGATTTGACCTGCGAGGTCCCTTTTTGTGCGGCGGTTCCTATCTTGGGCTCCGCACCCGCCGCCGATTTCTGTTCGACGGCCTCTTTTTTGACGGGGTCCCAGCTCGAGGCTACGGCCTCTTCGACGACATCGGAGCCGTCGATCGTCACCTGGAACTCCACGAGATCCACTTCGCGGTCGAGTGTGACGCTCTTTTTGTTGTCCTTGAAACGCCCCTGCTTGAAGATGAACTTCCCGTCATCGACAGCGACCTCGTACCCTATGAGTTTGGCCCTTCTTCTGAGGAACTGGAGGTTGGACTCGTTGTTCTGGAAGATATATTCGTGGGTCTGGGTGGTGGCGTCGATGCTCGACTGGAGACCCGCTTCGGAAGCCATCGTTTTGGCTATGTCGCTGTCCTTTTTCTGGATAAAGGGTCTCGAGTGTACCTTGCGGCTGAGCTTGAAGAGCTTGTCGTAGCATACCAGCTCCAGCGTCGGGGTCTGCGAGGGGACGAACTTGTAGTCTATCCGTATGATCTCGCCGGTGAATATCTTCGTCGCTTCCGCATAGCCCAGCGATACGGAAGCGCTTTTGCCAATGTAAAAGTCCGCTTTCTTCTGCAACGAACCGTCGGGGTCGACGAAACTGAGCTTGGCGACCCCTATGCTCTCGAGCGAGAGCCCCACTTTGATCTTGAAGAGCTTGTCCATAGTGTCGCTGTCAAGGTTCTGGTTGTTGATCTGGACTTTCCTGTCGACTACGAGATCTGCTGCCATCTGTCTATCCCAGTTTTGTTATCGAGCCCTTGAGCGAGGCGATCGCCCCGCTTTCGAGCTGTAGCATCCCCGATGCTTTGACCTTGGCCATCCCGGAGGCTTTGAGGTCGACCATGGCGCCTTCGAGCTTGAGGGATGCTGAGGACTTGATATCCGCAGGCGCCGACGAAGTGATCTTGAGGCTCGCTTTCGAGTCGAGCTGCATCGGAGCCTTGGAAGCGATATCGACCTTCCCCTTGGCATCGATCTTGGTATCGGCTTTGGATTCGGCCTTGATATTGTTGGCAGATAGAGTGAAGTCCTCCTTGGCGCTCATCTTGATGTTCTTCTTGGATGTGATCTCGATATCGTCATCGCTCTCTATGGTCATCTTCCCTTTCGAATATATTTTGAGGGTGCCGTCATCGGATTCGTTCATGATCTCCACGGCTTTCTCCTTGACCTTGAAGGTCATCCGCATCTTCCCTGTCTTGTCGATCACCTCGAACTTCTCTTCGCCGCCCTTGTCGTCGAAGATCACCTTGTGCCCGCTTCTCGATTTGATGGTGCGGATATTGTTCTTGTCGTCATCGTTGGTCTCGGGGGCTTTGTCCTTGCCGTTCCACAGTGCGCCGATCATATAGGGGTAGTTGATATCCCCGTGCTCGAAGGCTATGAGCACCTCATCGTCGATCTCGGGGATGAAGTAGGAGCCCATCTCCTTGCCCGCCATCATGGTGGCGATCCGTACCCAGTTGGACTCTTTGTCCTTGGCTTCGGATATCCACGGGAACTTGACCTTGATCCTCCCCATGCCGTCGGGGTCTTTGTTTTTCGTCACCACGGCGGTGACGACACCGAATATCCTGTGGTCATGCTTCGCGGAGTTCGATTCGATATAGTTTTGCAGATGGCTTAGCAACGCTCCCTCCTTTTATGCTGTTTCCTGGATCTTCATCCCCAGGGTCGCCCTGAGGATGTTCCCCTTCTTGTCAAAAAGCTCATAGGTCCAGGTCATGCTCGTGATCACGCAGGTCGAGAAATGGATATCGCTGCTGTTCTCTCCCCACAGGATCATGAGCTTCGGGGGTCTTTTCTCCCCGCTGATATCGTGTTCCGAGGTGATCGCCTCGAAATATTTGAAATCATCGATGAACTTCTTTTCGCTCTCCATCGTATAGTCGAAGTAGAGCTCCATATCGAGCTCCCTGTTCTCCCGGCCGGCGGTATTGTAGATGGAGGGGAGGACCTTGTTCTCCTTGTCCTTGCCTGTCCACGGGATCGTTTTGGTATATGTCATTTTGGCGGGATTGTAGAGTACCTCTTTTTCCGTTGCTACGCCGCTGACGCTTTCTTTGAGCTTGATCTTCATTTTTGCCAGTGTCCCCATCTTCTCTCCTACAACCTGCGATACTCGACATCGAGCTCGTCCTTGAGCTGGTTGAATATCTTCGTGGCAAGCCAGTCGATATCCATCTCATGAGCATGGATGGTCTCGCTGAGGCTCTGCTCTATAGTGGTGATCTTCCGATGCAGGATCGTATCGACCTGCGTCTCGATGTACTTTTTCTCTTCGACCGCTCTTTCGCCGCTCTCTGTCGGAGCAGGTATGATATCGTTTTTTTCATCTGCTTGCAACTGACCGGGCAGGAGCAACTCTTTTTCAGCCGTTGCGGAGACATTTTTCCTGTCGATCCTCGGGATGGCGTTGAAGGTCATCCTGGAGGGATACCGCTCGCTCACTTCCCGCGCCCACCGGAGCTCGAGCTCTTTTGCAGTCACGGACTCCGACCCTCTGCTCACGGGTTGTGTAGCGCCACTACCGGTGAGCAGCCGATCCTTCCCCGATGTCAGGAATCTCTCCCTCAGTCTGATATTCTTTCCGGCAGCAGTGGCGGGGTGTACATGCGCCATACCGGTTTTCGAGACCACACCCGCTTTCGATCCCCCCGGTTCTTGCATCTGAGGTCTGATAACGGTCGATCGGTGTACGGAAACGGGGATCGAAGCGGGGTTCTCTTTTTCTATCTGCTTTCGTTTTGTCCTGAGTATCTCATCCGATAGGAGTTTGAAACGGTTGATCGTGACGAACCGCTCCTGAAGTCTGATATTCTCCTCTGTACGGGTATCAAAGAGAGTTTGGACACTTCTTTTCTTTCTCTCAACGCTCTGAGTTTCTTTGAGGAGGGCTACTTTCTCCCTGAGGATGTCTTTTGTAAGGAGCAGGTTCTTATTCAGTGTGATAAACCTCTCCTGTAATCTGATATTCTCTTTGGCGGCAGAGGGGTGTATCGAGGTTGCGTGTGTTCGTTGCATATCGCCGGGTCTGATGACGATCGACTGATGCACCGAAGCGGGAAGCGTTGTAAATATTCCTTTGTCTATTTCGACAAGTCGGGGTTGGGTTTGTGCTATCTGCTCCAGTTTTGTCCTGAGTATCTCTTCAGAGAGGAGTTTGAAGCGGTTGAGTGTGACGAACCTGTCCTGAAGTCTGACACTCTCTATGGCTTTTGAGTCGAGCAGGATTTGGAGTTCACCTTTCTCATTAACGAGAATGTTTTTGCCGATCTCTTTGGTGACACGCTCTTTTCCTTTGAGCAGGGATACCTTCTCGTTGAGGATATTTTTTGTAAGAAGGAAACTCTTGTTGATCGTTGTAAATCTCTCCTGAAGATGGGTTTTCTCTTTGATCATTTCCAATGATGGTTGCAAGGTCTGGACAGAAGCTTTTTGAATAACACCAGTTTCTTTGAGCTGCGGTCTGATAATGATCGACTGATGCACGGAAGCAGGGAGTGTGGTGAAGATACCTTTTGCTACTTCTACAAATCTGGGGTGGGTTTGTACTATCTGCTCCAGTTTTGTCCTGAGTATCTCATCTGAGAGGAGCTTGAAGCGGTTGAGTGTGACGAACCTGTCCTGAAGTCTGATGTCGTCTCTCCTTTGTATCTCTGCAAGAGTCTGAAATTCGGTATACTTTTTGCCTGGCTGTTTTACTATGACTTTCTCATGTGATCGTGGTTCTCTGACAAAGATGCTTTTTTCGATCTCTTTTGTGACGCTCTCCTGTTCCCTAAGCAGGGCTATCTTCTCTTCGAGGATATCTTTGGTAAGGAGCAGGTTTTTATTCAGTGCAATGAACCTCTCCTGTAATCTGATTTTCTCTTTTATTCTCGTATCATTGAATCTTTGAATATTACCTCGACCCTGCTCCTGGGGTCTGATAACGATCGACTGATGCACCGAAGCGGGAAGCGTTGTGAAGATATCTTTCTCTATCTCGACAGGTTGGGGTCGGGTCTGTGTGATCTGCTCCAGTTTTGTCCTGAGTATCTCATCAGAGAGGAGTTTGAAGCGGTTAAGTGTGACGAATCTGTCCTGTAGCCTGACATCGTCTCTGCTTTGCGTCACTGTAAAAGTCTGAAATTCTGTGTACTCTTTGCCCGGTTGTTTTATCACGACCGTTTCATACTGTCGGGGTTCATTGACAAGGATGCTTTTTCCGATCTCTTTGGTGATACTCTCTTTTTCTCTGAGCAGTGCTATCTTCTCTTTGAGGATATTTTTTGTAAGAAGGAAACTCTTATTGATCGTTGTAAATCTGTCATGAAGACGGGTTTTCTCGCTGATCATTTCCGATGATGGTTGCAAGGTCTGGACAGGAGTTCTTTGCGTAACGCTTGCTTCTTTGACCTGAGGTTTGAGAACGATCGACTGATGTACCGAAGCGGGAAGCGTTGTAAAGATACCTTTTTCTATCTCGATGGGTTGGCGTCGGGTCTGAGTGATCTGCTCCAGCTTCGTTCTCAGTATCTTTTCGGAGAGGAGTTTGAAGCGGTTGAGAGTTACGAATCTCTCATGAAGCCTGATATTGTCTCTCCTTTGTATCTCTGTGAAAGTCTGAAACTCAGTATTCTCTTTGCCCGGTTGTTTTATCATGACCTTTTCATACGGTCGGGGTTCTTTGACAAAGATACTTTTTTCGATCTCTCGAGTGACACGCTCTTTTTCTCTGAGCAGTGCTGTTTTCTCCCTGAGGATATCTTTGGTCAGGAGCAGGTTCCTGTTCAGTGCAATAAACCTCTCCTCCAGTTTGATCTTTTCTTTTGTTCCCGTATCATCGAATCTTTGAATATCACCGGGTTTGATAACGATGGACTGATGTATCGGTGTGGGGAGTGAAGTAAAGATACCTTTCTCTATCTCGACAGGTTGGAGTCGGGTCTGAGTGATCTGCTCCAGTTTTGTCCTGAGTATCTCTTCGGAGAGGAGTTTGAAGCGGTTGAGTGTTACGAATCTCTCGCTGAGTCCGGTATGCTCCCGGGCCGTTTGATCGTAGTATCTCCGGTCGTCACCTTGCTCCCTGCCCGGCTCTCTAACCACGATCCGCTCCCGGATAAGGGGCTCTTTGACAAGGATATTCTTCTCTACTTCAATGATCCTCGGTTTTTGCGGTTTGGGCCGGAGAGGCTGACGGGAGAGGGTGATCCCGGGGAGGATGGTATGCCTCAGGGTACGGACGGCAGTATGTTTCCTGATGATATTGTGCTGCAAAAAGAGGTTGAGGAATCTGAGTTCCTGGTACGGATAGTCCTGCGGGTTCGGATGGAACCTGTTGAGCGAGAACTTCCGTTTGTTGTAGAGCGTCAGGAAGAGCTCCCTGTTGCGGAGTATCCTCGTGACTATGGGGCTTTTGCCAAGGTTGATCGTCTTTTTGCGCAGCAGGAACTTCATGAGAGGAACCGCTTGACTTGTTTGACCGAGAGGGTCAGTTTCTCTACGACGACCTCCGATGAAGTCGAGCCGAGGGCTCCGAACTCCAGTTTGACAGGCCACACCTTGGTGAAGTGGAGGAAGAACGGTTTGGTATTGGGTCTGGGGTAGAACGCGATCATCATGGCGAACTTCCCTTTGTGATACTCCTCTTTGTCATTGGTGATATAGTTGCGCAGTACCTCGATCGTGGTTGACTTCAGCAGGCCGCGCGAGAGGGTGATCTGTTCGGCTGAAGTACCGTCTGGGAACATATGCTTGAACTCGTTCTGTCCCCCCTCTTTGTAGTCTTTGACCTCCGTAGTATTGGAGGCTTCGCTGATGGCGCTGAAACGGAGTTCTGCATTCATATTGGAGAATTTCCCCGATGCCGATACATTTTCGGTGATCTTCTTGGCGCCGCTGACATTGGTCACACTGTCGATACTCAGGAAGAAGACCCTGTACTGGTACGAGAGTACTGCGGCGACATCCTTGCTGCTCTTTTTCCATGCAGAGGAGTGGTACGGTTTGCCTTTTTTGGAAGTGGTGTTATTACTCTTGCCACCGCTTTGACTAGCCATTGTTTCTCTCCCGCCTAGATAGTTTGGATTCTGATCTCTTCATTTTCGACCTTCTCGAGCCTGATCCTGATATATTCGAGCGCAGCCGAAAACCCGAGGGCGATCTCTATGACGATCCTGTCACCCTCTTCGTATTCGTCGGTCGCCGGATTCACCTCGTATCCGCTCAGTGCGCCGAGCTCGACGAGCTTTTCGAGCAGCAGTGTGACGAGGAACTGTATCTTCGCCTCGAGGATCACATCGTTGGGTTCGAAGATGAACATCTTGGAAATCCTCCGGAGCTTCCGTTTGACGAGCTTGAGCACACGCAGTTCGTTGAGGGTATCGACATTGTGGTCGAAGGTCTTGATCCCCCAGAGCCTCACGCCGCGGTGGGGGATGTTCAGGACGGGGTTGATCCTTTTGGCAACCTGTTCGGCGGCTTCGTATTCGTCGAGCACTTCGTTCGTATCCTGTGTATTGACAAGCTCCCTGTTGGCGATGGAGCGGAAGAACTCCGAGCCGTTCCCCATCTTCGAGAGGAGGGCGGCGGCGTAGACGGAAGGGGGGAGGAGGTACCCCCTGCTGTCGATGATCCACGGATGGTAGATCACCGTCCTGCCGATGAGGTCGAGGTAGCTCTCCTCGAAGTCCCTGCCGATATCGCTCAGCGATATCCGGTCGGACCTCTCGCAGTAGTCGTTGATGATCCTTTGCACCTGGATGATCTCCCTCGCGGTGAGGGAGGTATCGTAGAGGTTGACCGCTGCGACCACTTCCACATCTATCAACCTGTCGCATTCGCCGGTGAGAAAGCTGCCGAAGGCATTGAGATCGAGTACGCTTCCGGGGCGGTAGATCAGGATATAGAGGAGGTCGCCTCCATTTTTAAAAAATGTATCGACGCAATTTCTTAAAAATAGATGACCCTCAAGCTCTTTGATCTTCAGGAGGTCGGCAGGGCGGGTGAGTGGAAACGCCCTGCCCGAAGGAAGATCGGCGGCAAAATAGAGAAAGAGGGTTGAAAAGTCGCCGTCATACGATCCGCTCTTCTCTCTATAATGCTCGATAGTGACACCCGGGAGTGTATGGTTCATGCTAGCCGCCTTTATTGATCTTTTCGTTGATCTCTGATATCCCTTTCGCCCATTCTCTCCGTTCTCTGTGAGTCATATCGAAGATCTGGTCTTTGGACCAGTGGAAATAGTACGCGATAAAAGAGACCTCTTCTTTGAGATTTTCATGAGGATAGACGGCTATCCTCTTTGGTACAAAACCTCATCTAATCCTATCTCGAACTCCGAGTCGCAATGGGGGCACTTGATATGCACCGTATTGCTCTCTTCGGAGTTGATCTTTTGATAAAACCTCTGGAGATAATCCAGATCGGCCGAGAACAGCTTCTCGATGGTCGCCGTATCGATGTTCTTGAGATCGCCCAGCTTGGTGATCACCCTTGAGAGGAGGATGATCGTCATGTACGATTCGTTGTTCTTGACGCGGTAGTCCTGCAGAGGGGCGATCTCGTCCTTGGCTGTGGCCAGTCGCATGATCCCCTTCTTGTGCAGGTTGCCGTCCTTGTCCAGGTACCCTTTGGGGAGTACGAATTCAAATTCCGTTTGAAACATTACTTCTCAATCCTCCTATTAATCGGCTACATCGAGGGCTTCGATGACGAACTCGACCTCTTCCATCGCAAGCTCGTTGGCGGAACCGTCAAGGTCGGAAGTCCTGTAGGCGCACGGCCATGCCTCGAAGAGGGTATAGGTCTTGTGCGGTTCGCCCGCATCGTCGAGGAGGTTGATCGTGACGGTCTTTCGCTCGATCTCCCTCGACTGGTCGTTGATCGATTTGCACCACTCGTAGAGGTCGATCCCTGCGGCAATACCTCTTTTGAAGGTGATGTTCTCGTACTTCGTGATACCGGGGATCTTCTTGACCGTGGTATTGATGCCGTCACCTTCAAAATATTCGATGACTTCTGTCTCCATCTTCAGACCGGTGATCTCTTTGAATCCGGCTACTTCGATACCGTCGATTTCCATTCTAAAGTTAAATCCGACAAACGGGTCTCTTCTTTCATCAGCCATTGTATCTTCCTTTCTTTTCTATTTTGTCCGGTATGTCGGCTTATTCTTGCGGAGCTTTCTGCGCTATCTTGAATACGATGAATTCGGCGGGTTTGACAGGCGCTACGCCGATCTCTACCGTAACGATCCCTGCATCGATGTTCTCCTGCGGGTTCGTCGACGAATCACACTTGACGAAGAACGCCTGGTCTATCGTCGCACCTGCGAACGCCCCAGCCTTGTAGAGCCTGCTGAGGAAGGCGACGGTATTTCGCTTGAGCGCACTCCAGAGGATCGCGTCGTTGGGTTCGAACACCGCCCATTTGCTTCCCATCTCGATCGTTTTTTCGATCATATTGAAGAGTCTTCTGACATTGATGTATCTCCATTCGGGATCGATCATCGATACGGTGGTTCTCGCACCCCATACGGTGATACCGATATCGGAGAAATCACGGATGACATTGATACCGTTCATATTGAGCGACTCCTGCTCGGTATCGCTGATGGTGTAGGCGAGGCTGGTAGCGAGCCTGACCGTTTCGTTCGCCGGGGCTTTGAAGACGCCTCTTTCGTTGTCGACCCTCGCGTAGACGCCTGCGACAAAGCCGCTCGGTGCGACGAGCTTGTTGGCATCGATCGAAGGATCGTAGGTATTGACCCACGGGAAGTAGATCGCCGCCTGCTTCGAAGCAGACTTGGCACTGAGACCAGAGAGACCGTTGAGATCGGCGCTGAGGCCGAAGTCCTTGAGCCCCTCGAGG
The DNA here is from genome assembly GCA_003252535.1 of Campylobacterota bacterium. GTDB lineage: Bacteria > Campylobacterota > Campylobacteria > Campylobacterales > Sulfurovaceae > SZUA-451. The sequence continues at coordinate 31,062 of QKDN01000043.1, forward strand.
GTCAGGGGTGCGTCGAGGATGGTGAAGATATTGGCCGCTTCGGCGAAGGCGAGCATCTCCTGCTGTACTGCCGGGGAGGTCACGCCGGGAGCTACCAGGATAGCCACTTCGCCGACATCCTTGAAGCACTTCATCCCTGTTCTTTTGTTCGGTCCGCCGTCATTGCCGATGAGCTCTTTGGTGATGTTTTTCTTGGGAGCCGAGAGGTCGGCGATCTGTTTGGAGAGATCATCCACTTTTTTGTCGGCTGCCTCTTTTTCCTTGTCCTTGGCCCTGGAGGCTGCGTCTTTGGCTTTGGCCAGTTCATCCTTGAGGGAGTTTACCTTCTCTGTATTGTCTTCGAAGTTGTTGACGCTGACGATATAGCATTTCGCACCGCCGTTCGCGAAGAAGGTGTAGACACCCCAGTCGAGATCGCTGACCTTGTCAAAAGGCACCTCTTCTTTGACCACATTCCCGTCGATATCCTTCTCCACCGTACCGCGGGGAGTCATCTTGTCGGCGATCGTGTAACCGATAAACTTGTCAAAGTACTGGTTCCATGAGGTCACCATGACGGGTTGGTTGAGAGGACCTTTGCGTGATTCCCCCAAAAATCCAACGATGTGCGTTGGAGCTGCAGTCATCGGTTTGATACCGCTTGAGACCTCTTCTACATAGACACCGGGCGTAAAGTATTCAACAGCCATCTTCATCTCCTGTTCAAAATTAATATTACATTGAAGTAATATCAAGGAGATAGACCTATCTGCCTAATATTGCTTCCCCAAATGCAGACTTCCGTACCTTCGATTATAGGGGAATAAATATTAAATTACATTAAACAAACACAAAATGATTACTTATCAGTAGAAGATCAGAATCTTTATGAGAATATGTGACATATTTTAGATATCGGTATGGAAGTTATGTTAAAATAAATCGTAATAGAAATATCAGAATATAAAAATATATTATAAACCTAATGGCAAAGGCAGAGGGATGGCAAAAGAACTGGAACAGATACGGGAGCTGCTGGAGTCCGGCGGCTGTGTAGTAGAGAGCGAATCGCTCCTCACTTCAGATATGTTGCACATCACCGCAGTCGATGGCGAGGAGCTCCCCTATACGCTGGCGGTCGGCATATACCCCGACGACGAGGAGGGCGATGAGACGCTGTTCATCCAGTTCTATTTTCAGTACAGTACCCTGATCGACGGCGAGACGATAGGCAACTTGGTCTCCGATATCGCGAGTACCAACAGACTGCTGCCTCTGGGGCATTTCAATATCGTCCCCGATGAGCAGTACATATATTTCAAGTATGTGCTGGTCTCCACAAAGGAGCGGATCGAGCAGGCGGTACTGGCCGATGTGTTGCATATCATTGTCTATGTGATGGAAGAGATGCGTCCGTCAGGGACGGAAAGCCTATAGCCTGACGGCAGAAGGAGGGTCGATCATGCGTGTTACCAGAGCCGAAGAGACAAAAGCTTCTCACAGTACTCAAAATACTCATGCAACAGCCCAAAAGAAGAGCGTTGTCCCCCCGGAATTCACCGACAGCAGGGAAGAGACGACCATCCAGAGGCAGACGCAGGAATCGATACAGAACACACCCCGGAGTGAGCAGACCATCCAGCTCCGTTCGATCATCAGCGGCAGTGCAGCGGGGGGCTCGGAGCAGGTCGTCCAGAAACAGGCTGCGAACGATACGGGGCTCCCAGACAACCTCAAAGCGGGGATAGAAAATCTCTCCGGTCACTCTATGGATGATGTCAAAGTCCACCACAACTCCTCCAGACCTGCGCAACTCCAGGCTCATGCCTTTGCACAGGGTACCGATATCCATATCGCACCCGGGCAGCAGAAGCATCTCCCCCATGAAGCATGGCATGTCGTACAGCAGAAGCAGGGGAGGGTCAGACCGACCGTACAGATGAAAGGGAAGGTCGCTATCAACGATGACAGCGGTCTGGAGCATGAAGCAGATGTGATGGGGAGTAGGGCACTCCAGATGCAAGCTGCCGGAGCCCATACTGCCCTGATGCTGGCCTCTCCGGGAAGAACGGTACAGAAAAAGCCAGAAAGTGTCGTCCAAAGGGTCGCTATCAGCGGACAGGAGTTCGAGAAGTACATAGGCAAAAGCCATTTCACGATGTTCAAAAAAGGGAGCGTCAAGAACGAGCTCAAAGGTGCGATCGACAGCTATAATGCCACGCTGCACGAGATCGAGTCGATTCGGAATATGGACAATATCGAAGAGCTCGTCGACCTGTTTAACACTAAGAGCAATTCAATTGAAAAGATCGCTGGGCAGGCAAAGAACAGGAACGAAGGGAAAAGCAAGAAGTCCCATAAGGAAGGATACTATGATGTCCTGATGGCTGACCTCCTGGAGGAGAGAACCGGTGTCGGGGAGGCTTTGAACGCCTACCTCACAGATGCCCGCAAAGAAGAGAACAGACCCGATCCAGAGGATATGAAGGGGGATTTCATTTATGCGATCGCCCTGAGTATGACGACCAAGAGCATAGGCAGAGAGAGTTACGCCAATGCCAGGGAGGATATGAAGGATCAAAACTACAAAGATCAGTCCCAGATCCGTGCCCAGATCGCCGGGCATCTGCGGGGGCATGATACCGGGGAGATAGAACAAAAGAGCGGCAGCCGTCTCGGTGATCTCAATGATGTGGTCGGAGCGGTCACCTCCGTACCTGCCACCTTCATCGGCAACGAGGGGATCAGCGGTATGGCCGATCAGCTCAATGGCAAAAACATCGAGACCGATACAGGCGGTAGCGCCAAAGTGCTCGGCCCGAAATTGGGGATGAACAAAGACGATGCGAGGAACATGGGCATCGTGGGGGACTCCATCACGGGTGTGACGGGTCTGCTGGGACTTGCCAAGGCATTCAAAGATGCCGGCGATCCCGATACGAAAAAATCAGATATTTTCCTCGCCGTCCTGAGCAGTGCCGAAGGGACATCCAAGACCGGCGAATCGGTCTCCAAGCTTGTCTCGACATTCTCCAAGGCCGACAGCAGTCAGCAGCAGACAAGCGCCAAGTTCGGCTCGGCATTCGAAGGGTACGGGGCAGGATTCTCCTCGCTCAAATCCGGGTTCGATACGATGCGCGGACTGGTCAAGATAGTCAAGGACTTCAAAGAGGGGGATACCAGGGAAGCCGCCAAAGAGGCTCTCAGGGTCGCAGAGAGGGCACTGAGCACGGCGAAATCGGTCATGCTCTCCATCAAGGCCTTCACCGAACTGGTGCTCGGATCGATAGGGGGCGGTTTCATGTCCGCCATACCTGGGCTCGACATCGCTATCTCGGCTGTCAAACTGATACAGCACGGGTACTACCTGGTGCAGTCATGGTACTACAAACACAAGATATCCGCGCGGCTTGAGCAGAAGAAACAGGCCAACGGCGCTATCGAAGAAAATGCAGAGAATTTCAGGCTCGCCAACGCGGAAAAAGCAAACCGCGAAGAGGTCTTGCGCGAAACACAGGCGAGGCTCGCAGCCATACGGAAAAAGCCCGAAAAGAAACAGAACAAAAAAGAACTGGCAAGGCTTGAGCAGAGGGAAACCGATCTCACCGAAGCTATCAATGACCACGAGGAGCCGGAGCTGACAGGGGGTGTCACACGGGACGAGGTCGCAGACTACAGCCTCCTTAAAGAGCTGCGCGATGCCAATATGAAACGGATCGTCAGGCAGGCGATCCATATCACTACCGATATGGCCAATATCGCCGGAGCGATAGCGATATTGACAGGGGCCGGAGCAGCGGGAGGAGCTGTGACGAAAGGTGCGGCCGCAGCCGTGGAGCTCGCTCTCCCGGCAGTACGGAAGGCGAAACAGATGGCGAGGAACAAAGCCGCCAGACAGGAGGCCAAAGGGCAACACTCCAACTGGCTGCTCTCCAAGGCCAATACTTCCAAATCCACCGCAGCCAAGACAAAATGGCGCGAGGAACAGATCAAGACCGTCTATCGCAAGATAGCGGACCTCGCCGACAAAGACCCTGTCGCGGATAAAGGGGAGTTCAAGAGTGTCGAGCTCTATCTCGGCGCGATCGGCGTAAACGAGCACAAACTCTACAAAAAAGCCAGAAAAGACCCCCAGAAAGCCTTCGAGATGCTGGTTGAAGCGATCGCGCAGAGGGAGTTCTAAGCTTAGAGCAGCTCTTCGCCGTATACTTTTTTATAAGCGGCACGGATCGTATCCTTGATCATTGTTTTCCGCTCTTCGTCTTGATTGGCCAGCGTTGCTTTGAGCTCTGCTGCAATGATATGTTTTTTTGCCTCTTCGATCCTCTTCTCTTCGCTCAAACCGCCTTTTCTCAGTGGTTTCTTCCATTGTGTGAATTTTGTTTCTGCTTCCCTGAAGATCTTCACGCGTATATCGCTGATGGTCTTGTTCTTTGGAGCCTTGATACGCAGCTCTTTGGTGATCTCTTTGTTCATCACCTCTTTGTAGGCTTTTGAGACATGTTTGTAGAAGAGTACTTCGTCTTTGCCGTTTTTTTCCGTATTGTAGTAATTCTTATATTCCTCGATACCGGCTTTGTTCTTTTTCAAATCTTTGAATTTTCGTTTTGCATCGTTATATATCTTGCCTTTGGTGAGACCCGTGGTGTAGAACTGTTCGGATCTTGCCAGGAGTTCCTGGAACTCCTCCGGTGCCTGGTTGAGCGGTTCTTCCAGGGCGCTTTGCAGCTCTTCCTGATCATCTTCTTTTTCGAGCGCTTTGTCATATATCTTTTTGAGTACCTCTCCCGCATTCCCCAGGACGGTATCCCCGGTCTTCCCTACGCTTCTCCCAAAGAAACTTTTGGACTTGCTGGCCGGGAGGGCTTTTTTGGCTTTCAGTTTCCTTCCGTCGTTCACTTTGTCGACCGTTACTTTTTCGTTCTCTTCAAGCCCGATGCCGTTGATGAATTTGCTCAATGCCCCTATGGCAAAGCGTACACCGAGGGCTGCCCCCTTGGTATTGACCGCAAAGTTGTCGGGTGCCCATGCCGCGCCGTTGAGCTTGCCTCCGAGCGGCTGTTCCCACTCCTGCTGTTCCCATTTTTGCGCCCCGATACCGGGGATGTCCCCCTCACCCTTGACACCCAGCTGGATGCGTACATCATGCCCTTTGAAGGCATCTCCCTCGCCGTGTGAGCCTCTGTCGGATGACTGGTGGAGAGCATCGCTCAGTGTCGAGAGGGCGTTTGCCTTGTTGCCGCTTTGCCACTGGTTGATCGCTTTCTGGACGAACATATTGGTCACGGCGGCATTTTTGGCACCGTTGCCGCTGCTCCTGTAGCCGCCTGCTTCACCGTGCATCAAGAGGTATTCGGGTCTCCTGTAATTGAGCTCGCCGTTGAGATACATATTTTTGGCCTGCTCGAGCTGCCCGTTCTCGATATAGTCCTGGTAGAGCTTGAGGTAGGGTTTGGTCTGCGATATACCGGCGTTCATCGTGTCGTAGACATCCTGGATGAAGTCGATGTCGGGGGAGCGTTTGATCAGGTAGTTCCTTGCTTTTTCGCTGAACTTGTCGGAAAAGCCGCTCTCTTCGAATGCCAGCCGCGAGATGAGCCGATGCCCTTTGGGCCACCACCCCTGTATGGGGCTCGAGCTCCCCTTCAGCATGGTGTTTTTGGTCGTTACGGCTGCTTCGCCTTTGAAATTGAGAGCCTTTTGGCCGATCACATCGGCCTCTCTTTCGAGTGCAGGGCTGTCATTGACCCCTATCCCTTTGAGCTGCGCAGTGGCTTTGACCCTCCCCTGTTTCTGCTGTGCCACATGCCATGCTTCGTGGGGAAGGTGCTTCTGCTGCCCGGGGGCAATATGGATATCGGTACCCTGTGCAAAGGCATGAGCCTGGAGCTGTGCCGGTTTTGGAGAGTTGTAATGGACCTTGACATCATCCATAGAGTGACCGGAGAGATTTTCGATACCAGCTTTGAGGTTGTCGGGGAGCCCGGTTTTGTTCTCCTGCCTCTGTACCGTCTGATGCTCGAAGAGATCGTCATGATCCTTTTTCTTCTGCTGCATCAGGGGGGTCTGCATGATCCGGCGTGATGTCCGTGAACTTTTCGCACTGCTATTTTGGAGTTTATTTTGACCGTCTGGTCTCTGGAGAGGGGTCTTTCCCATAATCGATCCTTTAAAATATCACACTACCATAAAGAAGGATTGCCATACAACACACTGGATTCATTATAGCATATTTCAGAGGAAAGAGACCATACAGTTTGGGATGATTAAGGGATAGAATATTTTTCAAATGGTAAGATATAACTGTTTTTTATAATTGCTCCAGGATGTATGTATAGATGTATTGAATTCCCAAAGGTGATACCGATGCCTGTTTCCAGATCAGGACTCATGGAAGTCCGTAAAGAACCTCGATATACCAATACCGTGACGCAGCAAAAGAGCACTCCTTCAGCCGGCTTCACAGATGGCAGGCCAGAAGCGACACTCCAGAGGCAGGTGCAGGATTCGATCAAAACTTCCCACCGTATGGATCAGGCGATACAGCTCCGTTCGATCATCAACGGGAGTGCAGCGGGGGGCTCGGAGCAGGTCGTCCAGAAACAGGCTGCGAACGATACAGGGCTCCCAGACAACCTCAAAGCGGGGATAGAAAATCTCTCCGGTCACTCTATGGATGATGTCAAGGTTCATTACAACTCTCCAAAGCCGGCACAGCTTCAGGCTCATGCCTTTGCACAGGGTACCGATATCCATATCGCCCCCGGGCAGCAGAAGCACCTTCCCCATGAAGCATGGCATGTCGTACAGCAGAAACAGGGGAGGGTCAGACCGACCGTACAGATGAAAGGGAAGGTCGCTATCAACGATGACAGCGGTCTGGAGCGTGAAGCGGATGTGATGGGGAGCAGGGCGCTGGGAATGGGATCGCTTGGCTCCCGTATCGGCACTCTGCCGGCAAAAACCGGCATCTCCCATGAGGTGATCCAGAACAAATACTACAATGCCGAGACCAATACGATCCTCGATCGACCCGAAGAGACCGAAGCGATCGCCAATGCAAAAAAAGAAGAGAAAGAGAAGTCGGTCAGAGAGGGATACCCGATAGACAGATTCACCGCGCACCATAAATACCCCTGGAACAAGATCAAAGAGGATATCGAGGCTGCATTCTACGCACCCATGAACAAGACATCCACGAAAGCACTCCGGAACCTTGAAGAGTTCTCAGGACATACCTTGCCGATGACACAGGTAAGTTTCCTCAAGACCGTCGACCATCGAAAAACGACCTATGAAAGAAAAACCAGTGCTATCGACAGGTGGATACAGGAAGTATGCTGGGTTCCGGGCAATATCTTCATCGGTCCTTTATCGGACAAGCGGATCGATGACCCGAGCAAACGCCAGGGGGATAATGACTTTGACGGACACTACACACGCAAACGGAGAATGTCCTTCCGCTCGGAAAAACTCTTCAATATTTACAACAGCGGTGGACTGAAAGAATCCCTGGATACTTCGATCCGCGACAACAGTGTCGCCGGATACAATCAGGAGGAGTGGGAAACGCAGGGGATGAGTGAAGGTAATGAGCTACAGGATTCGCTTTATTCCCAAAAGAACGATCCGTATTTCGAAGAGCATGTCTTTCCGTTCTCGATAACGACGGCGGATGTGAATATCAAAAACCATACCCAGGAGAACTTTACATTCGAGGTAAAAACCCCCGAGAATACCGAGATGAAAAAAGTGGGCTACACCAAGCAGTACAAAGGGCCTGAGGATGATGTCAACCTAACTGTGACTCCGAGAAAAACGAAAACAGAAAACGGATTCAACTTTTTTGCGATCACAGTGCCAACCCCGAGCAAATATATATTGAAAAATTTCAAAGCCGGGATGGTCAAAGAGACAGGACAGAGAAAGGTCGTGGAACTGCAGGGGGTGCATATCATAAGAAACTAGCTTCACCTCAGCTCTTCGGTTGCGCAGAAGTGGTTCAGATGATCTTCCCTTCTTTGTATTTCTCCCGCCTGATGCAGGTGAGGATATCGTCCGGGAGTATCCTGTTGCCGCCCCTGTCGATCGCCATGAGTGATGCGGTACGGATGATATTGATGATATTCGCCCCCGTGAGCTCGTACTCTTTGGCAAGTTCGGGGAGGTCAAGCCCGCTGATATCGGCCCGGGGGCTGAACCCCTGCCGCCAGAGCCGGAGCCGCTCGCTCTCATCGGGGAGGGGGAAGTAGATGATGGACTGGAACCTTCGGAGGAATGCCTCGTCGAAGTTGTCCTTGAGGTTGGTGGCGAGGATCACCAGACCCTCGTACTCCTCGACCCTCTGGAGGAGGTAGGCGGTCTCCTGGTTGGCGTATTTGTCGTTCGAGCTGGAGACGGAGGTGCGCTTCCCGAAGAGCGAATCGGCTTCATCGAAGAAGAGTATCCAATCCCGGCGTTCGGCTGTCCTGAAGATATTCTCCAGGTTCTTTTCGGTCTCACCGATATATTTAGATACCACCTGCGAGAGATCGACGCGGTAGACCTTCCTGCCGAATCTCTTGCCCAGCAGCGAAGCGGTGAGGGTCTTCCCCGTACCCGACGAGCCGTAGAAGAGCGCCTTGTACCCGTGCTTGATGAATCTCTCCATCTCCCACTCCCCCAGGAGGGTATCGGAGTGCCGCAGCCACATATCGAGCTCCCTGAGATGCTCCATCGTGTACGGGGGGAGCACGAGCGACTCCCATTCGTAATTGGTCTCCAGCAGCGATGCGGGGAAGGAGGGGTTGTACTCGTGGTCGAGCTCTTCACCGTAGAGGATGGACTTCATTGCGCTTCTGGAGAGGAGCAGCCTGTTGTGGATAGGGGTGGGGCTGTTATCCTGGGTATCGAGAATATCTTTTTTATAGAGTTTGCCGGAGGGTTCAAAGAGCCTGAGCGCTTCGATATACCTCTCCCTGTCATCGCCGCAGAGGAGGAAGAGCGCCGTCTGGACGGTGGGGAGGAAACCGTGATGCGTGTTTCCGGAGAGACCGCCGAATTCGGAATAGGGCTTGTTGTAGAGTTCGTTGGCGGTCATGAAGATATCGAGCATCTGCGGCGCTATCTGTGCCGCCAGCGCGAGGGCGACGATCTTCCTCTCATCGGTGCCGAGATCATGCGTATCGATGAATGTTTTGTAGCAGGAGTCGCTCAGCCTCGGGGGAGGGGTGACGATGCAGGGTTGGTTCTGGAAATAGCTACCGATCCTCTCCGTGATCGATGCGGCCAGCCATGCGAGTTCGCCTGATATCATGGTTTTTTGATGTCGCTTTTGATGTCGACCTTCTGGACGACACCCTCGCCGGCAGGAGCCATGCTGTCCTGGATCGTGATCATCGAGATCTTGTAGAGGAGCGAAGGCATATACTTGGTACCTACCAGGTTCCATATATTGTGCTGCTCGCTCAGCTCTACGGTGTTGAGTTTGAAGCTGAGCTTGCCGATCCCGTATTTTTTGAGATCGGGCATGTTCTCCTGGTTGAAGAACGGTTTCTGCTGGAAGAACTCGATCACTTTTGTAATCGCATTGAGCTCGCTTGTATAGTCGTTGGGGAAATTGGCGATGAATATGATCTGAAGGTTGATATTGACCGGGGGGTTCTGCTTGTAGACCTTGCCGTTGATGACCTGTTTGGGTACCATCGGATCCCTGATCCCTGTCTCCTCCTCGATATTGATGAGGCTCAGAGAGATCGTGTTGTCAGGCTGGGAGAACTCCCCCTTGAGGTTTGCCGGTTTTTGCAGGATGACGCTCTTCTTGCCCCCCACCGGGAGCTGGAGCTTCTCATCGATATAGCGCGCGACCTCTTTGGCTATCAGCCCCAGTACATCTCCAATCATCTATTTTGCGGATTCTCTGAGTTTTGAGTATTTGTATTTCTGGGTCTTTGTCAATTTCCCCTCTTTGTCGTAGGTCTCCCATTCGCCTACCTTTTGGCCGTTCTGATACGCTCCTTTGTATTTGAGCCTCAGCTCATCGTTGCAGATAGGGCGGTCATCTTCCGAGACGAATGCAGCTTTGTCTTCGTCCCATACCACGAACGGGCAGTTGTATTTGTTCCTGTTGCCGATATAGGCGGTGTAGTACTGGAGGTAGGGGCCGTTGACTTTGGAGACATCGGCAGCGTCGAAAGTATCGATCGATTGTATTAGTTTCCCACCACTCGAATAGGTGGTGCATTCGATCGTGCTGCCGTTTTTCTGGCACACCTTATAGCGGGTCAGTTTGCTTCCGGTCACTTCGATGACGGTAGTGAGCGAAGTATCCTGTATCAGCTCGGCTGCAAGGTTCTTTTTGCCCATCATGAAGACCTTGGTCACAGCCTTGTCGAATTGGAGCTTTGCCTCCGACGCGTTGAGCAGAGAGAAAGCAAGAAAAATAAACAGAGTGAAACTTTTCATGACCTGATCCTTTCATCAATGAATTTGTAAATTGTATCATAAATAGTAATAAATAGCTAACTTGTATCATTCGTTTTGGTGCATTGCCCCTCATATACTCTTCAACAAAACAAAGTATAATCACAGACCGCAGACTCCTTGCATGACTTTCTTTCGAGGGCAAATCCTCCCGTTGGTCTGACCCTCTCAGGAAAGCCATGCAAGAAGTCTGATAATCCAACATACAATATTATAAGGAGAGTGCATGTCGGCAGGTTTTTTTGCCCTTTTTGACGATATCGCGACACTGATGGACGATGCGGTGGTGATGAGCAAGGTCGCTACCAAGAAGACGGCGGGGGTGCTCGGGGACGATCTTGCGGTCAATGCCGAGAAGGCCTCGGGCTTTGCCTCGAGCAGGGAGCTGCCGGTGATCTGGGCGATCACCAAGGGATCGTTCATCAACAAACTGATCATCCTTCCGTTCGCGTTCATCCTTAGCGCTTTTGCGCCGTGGCTGATCGTGCCGATCCTCATCCTGGGCGGGCTTTATCTCGCGCTCGAGGGGGCGATGAAGATATACGAGTACTTCTTCGAACAAGGTGCCAAAGAGACAGGTGCCGAAGTGAAGGAACTGAGTCCCGAAGAGATACTCGCCCAGGAGGCAGGCAAGATCAAGTCGGCGATCCTCACCGACTTCATCCTCTCGATCGAGATCGTCATCATCGCTCTGGGGACTGTAGCAGATCAGAGCCTGGGGATACAGGTGATAGCGGTGAGTACCGTCGCATTCCTGGCGACTATCGGTGTCTATGGGATCGTTGCATTCATCGTAAGGCTCGATGATATGGGATTTGCCCTCATAGCTGCCGGCAGTCGCAGCGGCAGGGGATGGCAGGTGGGTCTGGGGAAATTGCTGGTGCGCTCACTGCCCCATGTGATCCGTTCGCTCAGTGTGATCGGTACGGTAGCGATGCTGCTTGTCGCAGGGGGTATCTTCGTCCACAATATCCATGCGGTCCATGACGCGCTGCACTTTCTCCCATCGATCCTGGCAGAGCTGGGTGCCGGACTGATCGTCGGTGTGGTCGTACTGGCGGCCGAGAAAGCGGTGCTCCGTCTGAAGAAGAGGTTTTTCGCATAAAAGTGCGGACCTGTGCAGGGGTTTCCCAGCCCCGCGCCGCTGGTATTCTCCATTAATCGCAACGTAACCTTTTTTGGTTACAATGTCATCTATTTTATCACGAGGGTTGACGATGTTTGGTATGGGTTTTAGTGAGCTTGTCATGATCGCTATTATCGCTATTTTGTTCCTGGGGCCGGATAAACTCCCCGATGCCATGGTCAAGGTGGCCAGGTTCATCAAAAGCGCCAAAAAGGCGATTGGAGATGCCAAAGGGGCACTTGACGAGGAGATGAAGATAGCGGACCTCAAAGAGGAGGCGCTCAGCTACAAGCGGCAGCTTGATGCCGCGACCGACGAGCTCAAGGGCTTCAAGAACATCAACCCGATGAACGACCTCAATGATGCTCTCAGCGATGCCAAAAGCAGTTTTGCCGATGCAGCCAGGAGCGCAGAGGCCGATACCATCGCCACCCCGGTCGAGCCGAAAAGAGAGAAGATAACCTTTGAGAAAAAAGTCAAAACGCCCGAAACTCCCAAAGGAGACGCATAATGTTCGATGATCTCAAACCGCACCTCGTCGAGCTGAGAAAGAGGCTCGCCATCTCTATGGCGACGGTGATCGTATTCGCGTTCGTCGCGTTCGGATTCAACCAGGAGATCATCGCCATCGTCAAGGCTCCGCTCCTTGGTGTCGTCAACGGCGATCCTTTCATCGGTGGTATCGGTATCTTCTTTACCGCTTTGAAGATATCCATCTTTACGGGGTTTCTCTTCGCATTGCCTGTTGTGTTCGGGCAGCTTTGGCTCTTCGTCGCCCCGGGGCTTTATGAGAACGAGAAGAAGTATATCCTCCCTTTCGTCGGCGTTTCTACGTTCATGTTCCTTCTCGGTGCGGCTTTTGCCTACTGGATCGTCATCCCGCTTGGATTCCAGTTCCTGTGGATGTTCGCGGGGAGTCTCGTCAATTTCCTCCAGACCCTCGATGAGTATGTGGGGATATTCACCAAGCTTCTCTTTGGTTTCGGGATCGCTTTCGAGCTCCCTGTATTCCTCTTCTTCATGGGGATGCTCGGACTGATCACCGACAAGACGCTGAAAGATTTCTTTGGGTATGCGGTCGTGATCATCTTTGTGATCGCAGCATTGCTCACACCGCCCGATGTCATCACGCAGCTTCTGATGGCTGCGCCGCTGGTGCTCCTGTATGGGCTCTCCATCGTGATCGTACGGATGGTCAACCCTTACGAAGAGGATGGTGACGATGATGCTGAAACGGGGAACGATCTGGTGGAGTCGGGCAAATAGATGGGGGAAGAGTCCGCCGAACTTCTCACTTCAAGCTATGATTACGAGCTCCCCGAACATCACATAGCCTCCTCCCCCGTCTATCCCCGGGACAGCGCCAGGCTGCTGGTCTACGACAGGGAGAGTGGGGAGATCACCCACACGACCTTCCGTCATCTCCTCGACTTTATCCCTGAAAACTGCGCCGTGTTCGTCAACGATACCAGGGTGATCAAAGCCCGTATCTTCGGACAGAAAGCTACCGGAGGCAAAGTAGAGCTCCTTTTCAACAAACCGCTGGGGCTGCATGAGTTCCTAGTGATGATACGCGGCCGCGTGCAGTCGGGGACAAGACTCACTTTCGACATGGGACTCGAAGCAGAGGTCGTGGGTCTCAATGACGACGGCTCAAGGGTCGTGAACTTCTACCGGGACGGCAAAATGCTCGCTTTCGACGAGCTTGTGCTGATCCTCGATGAGATAGGGCATGTCCCCCTCCCACCCTATATGCACCGTGAGGACAGGGAGAGCGACGAGACCGATTACCAGACCCTTTTTGCCGCCAATGCAGGAGCCGTAGCCGCACCGACCGCCTCGCTCCACTTCACGCCGGAGCTCTATGCCGCCCTCGAAGCGAAGCACCCCATCCACAAGCTCACCCTCCATGTAGGGGCCGGGACCTTCAAGCCTGTCGAAGCGGAGCATATCCTCGAGCACCCGATGCATTCGGAGTATTACGATATCCCTGCCGCATCCGCGGCGGTGATCGAGGGATCGCAGGAGATACTCGCTGTCGGTACGACAGTGACACGGACGGTCGAGTACTACGCCCGTACCCACAGACCGCATGGGGAGTGCGATCTCTTCCTCAATCCCTCCAATCCTCCGGTCAGGGTAGACCATCTTTTGACCAATTTTCATTTACCAAAGAGCACTCTGATCATGCTCGTGAGCGCTTTCGTGGGGAGAGAAAAGACGCTGGAGCTCTATAATACGGCCATAGAGAGAGGTTATAGGTTTTTCAGCTACGGTGATGCCATGTTAATCATTTGACATATTTAATATGATATAATATGAATATATACTCTCAAGGATTTTTATGAAAAAGAGATTAACAATATTCATGATCGTAACGGTCGGCCTTTTGATGAGCGGGTGTGCTCAGAGATACAAATATCCAAACTATGATATCATCAAGCCTGAAGTGACTTGCAAACCCAACCGAAAGAACATCGACAAGCTTCTCAAGCAGTTCTTGAACAAGCCTTATGTATGGGCGGAAGAGGGGCCGTATGCCTTCGACTGTTCGGGCCTTACCTACAACATCTACGGCCAGATGGGCGTACAGCTGCCGCGCGTCGCGAGACAGCAGGCGCTTGTGGGCAAAGAGATCGGGTATGAGAACCTCATGTACGGCGACCTGATCTTCTTCGGCTCGAAGAACAAAAAGAATAACCGTATCACCCATGTGGGTATCTATCTCAATGACGGCTGGTTCGCTCATGCGAGCAGCAAGGACCGCAAGGTGACCTATACCAACTTCAAAGACGCACCGGAATACCTCGAGCGTATGAAGATATGCAGAAGATACCTGAGCGAGGATGAAAAGCAGCTCTATATGACCTGTCACGGCAAGCTCGACAAGTTCAAGACCAAGAGCGCATGGAGCACCACACCGTGGCAACCAGGCATGAGAGTGCCTTCCAAGATACCCGAATAGGAGCAGGCTATGAAAAAACTGGCTATGATCCTGCTGATTGGGGCGGGGTTCTTTATGAGCGGGTGTGCGCCAAAGTACGACTATACGATCCACAAGCCGAAAGTGCGATACAAGACCCCCAGCAAGCAGGCGCTTGGGAAGATGCTTCCGGAAACGCACGGCAAGAAATATGTCTGGGCTGAAGAGGGGCCGCGCTCATTTGACTGTTCGGGTCTGACCTACTACAACTACGGCAGTATGAACCTCTGGCTTCCGAGACGTGCAGAAGAGCAGGCGAGGATGGGGAGCAAAGTGGCGGTCAACGATCTCCAGTACGGCGATCTGATCTTTTTCGATACGAGCGGAAAAGGGAGGATCAACCATGTGGGGATCTATGTGGGCAACCGTAAGTTTACCCATGCCAGCTCCAAGAGCAAATGTGTCGTGACGACAAGTATCGACAAGCCTTTCTACAGGCAGCGTATCGTCGTATGCAAGAGGGTCATCCCGAGCGTACCGGCAGCACCACGCAGAGAGCAGCCGACAGTACCAAGCACGGTGGTCATCGCATCAGCGACCAAACCGGCATTCAAGCCCAAAGCTGAGCCGCTCAGGCTCGCTTCCAACGATACCGAGACTCCAAAGAAGGTCAAGCTGGCCAGAGTATCGAAGAACAATGTCTATAATTCGGACAGGATAGTCACTACCGAGAACTCCTCCGGAAGCAAATCGCTCTATTAGGAGCGATCACCCTCCAGCTTGCTGATCATATCGATCGTCCCAAGGACGCTGTCGGGGTTGAGGCTGATGGAGTCGATGCCAAGTTCGATGAGGCGTTTGGCGATCTCGGGGTAGTCAGATGGGGCCTGGCCGCAGATACCGATATGTCTGTCGTTGCGTTTGGCACCCTCGATGGCCATCTGGATGAACTTCTGTACACCGCTGTCGCGCTCGTCGTAGTCGAAGGCAACGATCTCGCTGTCACGGTCGACACCGAGGGTGAGCTGGGTGAGGTCGTTGCTTCCGATGCTGAAGCCGTCGAAATAGTGGCTGAAACCGTCCATTTCGAGGATATTGTTGGGTATCTCGCACATCATATAGACCTGAAGACCGTTCTCTCCCCTTTTGAGCCCATATTTCTCCATTGTCTCCACGACCTTTCTGGCCTCTTCGACCCGGCGGCAGAACGGGATCATCAGGATGATATTGGTCATCCCCATCTCATCCCTCACCCGCTTCATCGCAGCACACTCGAGAGCAAATCCCTCTTCGTAGGCCGGATGGGCATAGCGCGATGCACCGCGGAAGCCTATCATCGGGTTCTCCTCATGCACTTCGAACGGCGCGCCGCCGAGTAGCGATGCATATTCGTTGCTCTTGAAGTCACTCATCCGCATGACGCAGGGGTGGGGATAGACAGCCGAAGCGATCGTCGCAGCCCCCTGCGAGAGTGTCCTGATGAAGAACTCGCTGTTGCTCCCATACCCCTCTGTCAGCTCCGCTATCGTCTGCTGCGCTGCACTGTCGCACTTTTCTGGGTAGAGGAGCGCCATGGGATGGGCGCGGATCGAGGAGGTGATGATGAACTCCATCCTTGCGAGCCCTATCCCCTGTACAGGGAGCGATGCGAGGGAGAATGCCATCTCAGGATTGCCGAGGTTCATCATGATATGGGTCTTGATCTCGGGGAGGGCGCCGAGGTCGGTCGTGACCACTTCGTAGTCGAGGAGCCCTTCGTAGATATGGCCAGCTTCCCCCTCCGCACAGCTGACGGTTACCTCCTGGGCATCATTGAGATGTTCGAAGGCTTCGCCTATCCCGACGATGGCCGGGATGCCGAGCTCTCTGGAGATGATGGCGGCATGGCAGGTACGCCCGCCGCTCTGGGTGATGATGGCCGAAGCCTTTTTCATGATAGGTTCCCAGTCGGGGGTGGTGACCCTGGCCAGCAGGATGCCCCCCTCCTCGAACTTCTCGAGCTCGTCGGCGCTCCGGAGCTTGCATATCTTCCCTTTGCCTATCTTCTGTCCGACAGACTGGCCGGTGGCGAGGAGGGTGCTGTACTCCTTGATGCGGTAGGTTTCGAGGATATCCTTGCGTGCCCTGGAGTGTACGGTCTCGGGGCGTGCCTGGACGATATAGAGCTTGCCGTCTATACCGTCCCTGGCCCACTCGATATCCATCGCCTGTGCTCTGCCGTATTTGCTGCTGTAGTGCTCCTCGATACTGATGGCATAGTCGGCCAGTGTGAGGACATCCTCATCACTGATGGCAAAGCGTTTCCGCTCTGCTTCGGTGGTCGGCACCGATACGATGTGCTTCTGCGAACCGGGTGCATAGACCATGCTGGTGAGCTTGCTCCCCTTCTCGCTCTGGAGGATACTGTCGTACCCTTTGATTCGGGTCGGCTTGTGGACATAGAAGCTGTCGGGATCGACCGTCCCCTGTACGATGTTCTCCCCCAGGCCATACGATGCGTTGATGAAGACCACATCCCTGAAACCGGTGATGGGGTCGATGGAGAACATCACACCGCTAGAAGAGATGTCGCTCCGCACCATCTTCATGACGACGACGCTCAGCGATACTTTGAGGGGATCGAAGCCGTTGAGATGTTTGTAGTGGATAGAGCGCTCGGTAAAATTCGAGGCGAGACATGCTATATAGCTCTCCCGGAGCTCGTCGAAGGTGGCGATGTTGAGATAGCTTTCGTTCTGCCCTGCGAACGAAGCCTCGGGGGAATCCTCGGCCGTAGCCGAGCTGCGTACAGCCAGCGTGATATCACTGCCATAGCGCTCCCTGAGGGTTTCGTACCCGGTTTGCAGTTCATCCACCAGCGCTCCGGGCAGTGTCACGGAGCCGACGATATCGCGGCAGACCGCGGTGCGCTCCCTGAGCATATGAGCATCGTTGGTATCGAGCCCTTCGAGGGCTTCTGCGAGCTTCTCCCAGGCATTGTTAGCGCTGAGTACCTCCTCGTAAGCCTTTGCCGTGACAGCGAACCCATAGGGTACCGCCACGCCACTGCTCTCAAGGTTGCGGTACATCTCGCCCAGTGAAGCGTTCTTCCCTCCCACCAGCGCGACATCATCGAGCGAAAGTTCATCAAACCATCGTATAAATTGTGCCATAGTAACACCTCCTGAGATAATTCTACTACCAAAAGGCTTTAAGGAAAAGAAAATTTTTTAAAAGGCTGGAGCTGTCTGATGAAGCGGGAATATCTGTGATATAATCGGATGATAGTTCTTCAAAAAGGATGACCGATGAAAATATTGCGATCGTTGGCGGTGATGCTGCCGCTCTTTGCATTCGGGCTGGGGACTGTGGAGCAGGAGAGTCTCACGGATAGCGGCGATATCTCCAGATTTGACGGCAGCTATCTCGGGGCGGTTGAGAGCAACGGGGTGATGGTACCTGTGCTCACCCGCCTTGACAGCCGCGGCAGGTCTTACTACTATATGAACGAGGGTGAACGTCTTGTGAAGGGGAGCCTCATCGAGTGCCGTGCCTCGAGCGCTGCGAGACTCTGGTGCGATTGGCAGGATGAGTACGGCCGGGGCGTCCTGAAACTCGTATTTGATCAGAATATGGACAGCTTCAGCGGCGAATGGACGACACCCGGTGATGACAACCGTTACAAATGGAACGGGGTGAAGATGCGTGAGGGGTTGGAGTAAGGTTGTTACTGTAGCTTTAGTAGGTACACTTACTGACACATTTGACATCTGCCACCTTTTACTGTATCATTATGTATATACATAATGGAGGCAGCCATGATCGTTGCAGCAAAGAAATGGGGCAATTCGCTTGCAGTGCGTATCCCCAGGGATATAGCGCAGACGCTTCACATCGAAAATGACACTATGCTGGAGCTCACGCTCAGAGAAGGGGTTATCGTCATCGAACCCAGAGAGACCAAAACACTCGAATCGATGGTGGCAGCCATCAGCAGTACAAACCTGCATGGCGAGACAGATACATCGGAAAGTATCGGCAATGAAGAGTGGTAGGTATATCCCGCAAAGGGGCGACCTGATCTGGATCGACTTCACCCCTCAGAAGGGACGCGAACAAAGAGGTCGCAGGCCCGCGCTGGTAATATCCCCGTATATGTACAACGAAAAGACTTCCCTGTGCATCTGTCTGCCCGTTACTTCCAAGGTCAAAGGGTATCCCTTTGAAGTAGCTTTACCGCAGGGGCAGGAAATAAACGGCGTCATACTCTCCGACCATATTAAAAGTCTCGATTTTGATGCCAGGGATGCGGCATATATCGGCAAAGTATCCAAAGAAATACTGGAGAGTGTGCAGGAGAATATACTTTTGCTTGTACGGTAGTAACGTAAGATGCGTAACGCACCGATCTCTGTAAGTCTTTTTTGCGGGGTTAAAACCCCGATTCCAAGGTGTGTAGGTGCGACCTACAGCACACTTCAAAGATCCGCATACTCTATCGGATCTTTCACCCCCGCCAGTTCAAATCCCCGCAGTCTCAGGCGGCAGCTGTCGCATACGCCGCAGGCTTTGTCCTCGGACTGGTAGCAGCTCCAGGTGTATTGGAGGGGGACACCCATTTCGATGGCCTTCTGGACGATCTGCATCTTGGAGAGGGTAACGAGGGGGCGTTTGATCTCGAGCACCGTCTCATCTTTGGTACCGAGATTGATCGCCTTCTCCATCGCGTCGATGTAGGATTCGCGGCAGTCGGGGTAGCCGCTGCTGTCCTCCTCGACGACGCCGATATAGAG
The DNA here is from genome assembly GCA_003252535.1 of Campylobacterota bacterium. Classification (GTDB taxonomy): domain Bacteria; phylum Campylobacterota; class Campylobacteria; order Campylobacterales; family Sulfurovaceae; genus SZUA-451. The sequence goes on from QKDN01000043.1 coordinate 50,323, forward strand.
CGCTTCGGCGCCGTGCTTCTCGGCTACGGAGGCGGCGATGGAGAGAAAGATACCGTTGCGGAAGGGGACATAGGTGACGGGGACACCCGGCTCGATGCCCCCCGTGGGTACCTCGATGCTTCTGTCGGTCAGGGCGGAGGCTCCGATCTGTTTGAAGAAGTCGAGATCGATCTCGTAGGACTCGATGACGCCGAGCCCGGCAGCAATGTTTCGGAACGCTTCGAGCTCCCTTTTCTCCGTCCTTTGACCGTAGTTGAAATGGAGCGCGATGATCTCATACCCCTCGCTGGCGGCTATCTGCGCGGCGAGCGCGCTGTCCATACCTCCCGAGATGATACAGAGTGCTTTTTTTGACATAGATTACCTTTAAAAATTGTTGCCATATTTTACCTATATTAGTTATAATTTCGCCATGCAGATCACTATAGAAAACGAAACAGACCTTCAGATACCGGTAGAGCAGATCGAGAGCATCGCGAGCGCTTTGAGCGCAAGAGAGATAGAGCTCCTCGTCATCGACAACGACGCCATGCAGGCGATCAACAGCGAGCACAGGGGCAAGGACGCCCCGACCGATGTGCTGAGCTTCCCGCTCGAGGGGGAGTTTGCCGGGATGCCGCTGGGGTCGATCGTCATCAGCGCCGACAAGGTGAGGGAGAAAGCCGCCGAGTTCGGTCACAGCGATGAGGATGAGTTCGCGCTCCTCTTCATCCATGGGCTGCTCCACCTGCTGGGATATGACCACGAGATCGACGAGGGGGAGATGCGAGCCGAAGAGAAGCGGCTCATCGAGCTCTATGACCTGCCGAAAAGTTTGATAGTCAGAACAGAAGAATAGGAACAAAAGTATGGATTATGTGATATTCGTCGTGGCAATGGCCTCATTGATCTGGGGTGCCGACCTGCTGATCCAGGAGAGCGAGAGGATCGCCCTGAGGTTCAATATCTCCGAATTTGTGATAGGGGCTACGCTGATCGCGCTGGGGACGAGCCTCCCGGAGATGGCGGCGAGCGTAGCTGCGAGCATGGACGGCAAATCGCAGATGGCGATAGCCAATGTCATCGGAAGCAATATCCTCAATATCACCCTGATCCTCGGGATCATCTTCATCATTGCCCGCAATGTCAGCCCCGACCGGGACTTCTTTGCCAAAGACAGTTACTGGACGCTGGTGCCGATCATGATCTTCATCCTGATGATGCTCGACGGGGTCCTCTCGCGCTTTGAAGGGCTGTTGCTCATGGTGCTGATGGGAGCGTACCTCCTCTTCCTGCTCAGGGAGGCCAAGGGGCTCATTGCCGAGCAGCTCGAGGAGCTCGAGAGGGAGATCGTCCATGAAGGGAGCGAGGCATTCGCATGGTACCGCACACTGCCGCTACTAGGTGCAGGGCTCGGACTGGTGATCGTGGGGGCGAACTTCACTGTCGACAGTGCTTCGAACATCGCCAAGAGCCTCGGGATATCGGAGTGGATCATCGGTATCATCATGGTGAGCTTCGGTACTTCGCTCCCCGAACTCGTCGTGAGCGTCGCCGCGGCACTCAAGAACAAGGTCGATATGGCCATAGGCAATATCATCGGCTCGAACTTCGCCAACACGACGATAGTACTCGGTACGGCAGCGGTGGTCAAGCCCCTCTCGTTCGATCTCCAGGTCTACATCTTCGATATCGCCGTGATGATCGTGGCGACCCTCATGCTCCTCTTCCTCACTGCCAACAAGCTCTACAGCAAACCCGCAGGGCTCAGCCTCCTCGTGGTGCTCGCCCTTTTCCTCGAACACACGCTTCGCGGGATCATCTGACAGCGTGCCGGTTACAAACCGGTATCCGAATTTCTCTGAACATATTTATCAATCCCGGGACTTTTTATGCTATGATAGCTAAGATTTTTGTTCTTCTCAAGGGAGTAGCAGCATGTACGAAAGAGTTCGTCATATTGACATTGCAAGGGGGATATCGATATTCCTCGTGGCTCTGTTCCACAGCAAGCTGCGGCTCTATTACCCGGAGACCATCGATTCGATGTCGCTCTTCCGGATGCCGCTGTTCTTTCTGCTCGCCGGGATATTCTTCTCGTGGAAGCTTGAACCCCGGGCTTTTCTGATCAATAAATCAGAAGCGCTCCTTAAGCCTTATTTCTCGGTGCTGCTGATTCTTCTCTTTATCAGCGCGCTCTCCGGGGGAGATCACCTGCTGCAGCGGCTTTGGGGGATATTCTACGGGAACGGGGATACGATAGTGTGGATCCCGCTGTGGTTTCTGACGCACTTGTTTGCCGTCTACCTCTTCGTCTATGCGCTCTATCGTTTCCTGGGATTTGACACTCTGCCGCTCTGGTTGAAGATGGGCGTCTTGACGAGCTTCATGCTTTTGGGTACCGTGAATATCGGGCACTTCTGGTATACCGAGCTGATGGTGTCCGGGCATACGGTACGGTTGCCGGGGCTTCCATTCTCGATAGATATCGTTCTTGTCACTTCGACCTTCTTTGTTCTCGGAAACCTCCTGAGGGAACAGCTCATGAGGTTCAGACCCGACACCCTGCTGATGCTGTCCGCCCTTGCCGCCCTTGCGTTGATCTACGCTTTTACCGATGCGCATATCAATTTCAACAAAAGGGTCTACGAGAGCCCGATGTATGCCACGCTCGGAGCCGTATCGGGGATATACCTGGTGCTTTCCGTGTCGTGGTATCTCTCCAAAGTGCAATGGCCGGCCCGTCTTTTTTCGCGACTGGGCGAAGCGAGTCTCTATATCCTGATCTTCCATTCATATATCCAGTCCAGGGTATTTCTGTATCTTTCCAATGGGGTGGCCGAGCAGAGTATACTGACAGGTATTGCGGTCGTTTCGCTCCTGGTGAGCGTGTGCCTGCCTCTGGTGATCCGCTGGTTCGTCCTCAGAAATGATATCATCTCCCTCCTCTTCCTCCCGTTTGCTACCAACAGACTGCTCCGCAGGAAGGTACGAAGTGAAGCGGTGGGATGAGAGAGAAGCTCGAAAAAACGGCAGGGTCAAGAGAAATAAGTATTATTCGATACAATACTGTTCTGCTTTTGTGTCTTCATCGCTTAACAGGATAAAGCAGGGCCCTCCTAAGGCCTAGCTCGAGGTTCGAGTCCTCGTGGAGACACCAGCCCTGGTTTTCACCGCTTTAATACACTTCCAAAAGTTCTGTCAATACAAATAGAGTTTCGTATCATGGAAAATTCTTTCGCACAAAACCTGAACAAAAAATTATGCTATAATAGTTAAAATCCCTGAGGAGATAGCATGTCGAACATTGGACTCTTGCCGCGATATACCTATGAGGACTATCTACAATGGGAAGGGGACTGGGAGCTGATCGAGGGTATTCCGGTCTCTATGGCTCCTGCACCGATGCGTATCCATCAGCAGATAGCAGGTGAACTGTTTTTCGCAATCAAAAACGAACTTGAGTGCGAAGAGTGCGAAGTGCTCTACGAGACCGACTGGAAACTCTCCAATGAGACTCTTTTGCGTCCTGATATAGTCGTGGTTTGCGGAGAAGATAATGAACGCTATATCACCAAAGCACCCAGGATAATCTTCGAGATACTCAGCCCCTCCACAGCCAAAAAAGATGAAACGGTCAAGTACAATATCTATGAAGATGAGAGAGTGGAGTACTACATTCTCGTCTATCCTGATGATCTCAGGGCAAAGGCTTACAGACTGGGGCATGACGGATACAGAAAAGTAGCTGATTTCACCAGGGAAAAGTTGGTGTTTGAGGGATTGGAATGTGACCTTGCTGTGGATTTCGACAAGGTCTTTCAGCGTTTCCGCAACAAGGAGCGTTAGAACTCGAAGCCCCCGCCGCTCCCCTTGCTCATGCTTTCAAAGACCGCTTTGACGTATGCATCACGCAGAGCGCAGTTGTTGACCTCTTTACATCCGAGGCAGCTCTTGAGCCCTTTGGACTGCTGGCACTCTTTGAGCTCTTTTGCCTTGTCCTCGAGGGCGATCTCCCACTCGTCCATGAATGCCATCGGTCAGACTCCGTAGGCATTTTTGAGCGCTTCGATCTCGCTGTTGGAGCCGAAGAAGCATGGCGAGGTGTCGTGCGGATGGGAGGGGACGAGCTCCATGAGCCTCATCCCTTTGTCGTTGATCGCCTGGCCGCCAGCCTGCTCGTACATCAGTGCGAACGGGATCACCTCGAAGAGCTGTCTGAGCTTCCCGTCCGGCTTGTCGGTCGTACCCGGGTATGAGAAGAGCCCGCCACCTTTGAGGAGTATCTGATGGAGGTCGGGTACCATTCCGCCGCTGTATCGCAGACGATATCCGTCGTTGAAAAGGCCGTCGATGAAAGCCTTGTGGTGAGGCGCCCAGTGCTTCTGAGTACCGCCCGGTGCGCAGAGCTTCCCTTTTTCGTTCATTGTGATCTCACCGACCGTTTCGAAGTGGTTGCGTCTGGTGCAGTAGAGGGTCGGTTTCCCTTCGCGGGTAGCCATCACCATCTCTATTCTCGGTCCGTAGACGACATAGGCCGAAGCGACGAGGTTCTCAGCCTTGAGCTCACCCTCGTAGATACCGAAGATCGAACCAACGGAGAGGTTGACATCGACGAGGCTAGAGCCGTCGAGGGGATCATAGCAGACGGTGAATCTGCCGTCGTCATGGAGGTGGTGGACACCCTCTTTCTCTTCGCTGACGAGATTCTTGACCGAGGAGACCTTGGCGAAGACCCTCTCGATGATGAGGTCGCTCTGGACATCGAGCTTGAGCTGATCCTCTCCCGAGGAGTTGGAGCTGTCGCTGTATCCGAGATCCTCCATCTTGATCGCTTCGTCTATCCTGTGAGCTATCTCTTTGATAGCGTCGATAATGAGTTCCATCTTTATATCTCCTTTGCGTGTTGTTTGATCCATTCGATGACAGCCAGGGTGTCATTGAGGGGAAGTATGTCTGTGGTCGTAGGTATATCGTATCTGGTCGGATCGATGGTGTCGTCGATCGCGATAGCTTCAGAGCAGTCGAGATAGCTCTCGTCTATGGCATTGCGGAAGATCGCGATGCGGGGCAGCGGCAGGGTCTTGAGCCCTTCGACGAGGAGGTAGTCGAACTCCCCGAACATCTCTACCATCTCGTCAAGGCTCTTCGAACGGTGTGAGAAGTAGGTGGTACGGGTAGGGGAGACGACGGCGACCTCGGCCCCCGTCTGAGAGAACTTGTAGCTGTCCTTCCCCTCTTTGTCGAAGATCGCTTTGTCCTTGGGATCGTTCTTGATGATGGCGATCCTGTATGCGGGGATAAGCTCTCTGGCTATCTTCTCGATCAGTGTGGTCTTGCCGCTGTTCGAGGGGCCTGTAAATGCTACGGCGTATCGTTTCACTGTGTTCCTTGAGAGGAAATATTGACTTATTGCTTCATCCTCCTGAGAGGCTCAGACCAAAAAGACTTATATTAATTATACATTAATCTTTATTGAAGCTATGTTAAAATACCTCAAATTCTCCTAAGGCTGCCTATGTACAAAACGATAGCGATAGTAATGTCCGTGATCGTTCTGGCAGGGTGCAGCTCCAAAGAGCACGATGCTATGCTCGGGAGCTTCGAGCAGCGGATGCAGCAGAGCCAGATGCTCCAGCAAAGCGAAAAACTCCTCATCAAAGATGCCAATGAAACGCTGCTTGCCATCACTGCCACCTATCTCAATGGCAAGATGTCGCTCGAAGATAACACGACCAACGAACAATTCATCGTAGGTCTCTACAGTGTCACGGGGGACGAGATAGCCCCGTCCGATATCAATCTCACCCTTGACGGGCAGGAACCTCTGGCATCGAACAAGCTCGAAGAGGGCGACAGTATGCTCAGCGGAATCCCGGCTGCCAACCAGTGGTTCGTTTACTACCGCCTTGAGTTCGCACACACAGAGAAGAAAAAGAAGATACCCCTCCAGATCACCTACCCCGATCCGCAGAGCGGAGAACCCAAAAACTCCAGACTTCTCTTCTCCAAGATAGCGAAATATCTCTAGGGTGCCGGATATGGGAAGATCGCTTTTTGTCCCGATGCTCCTGGGGAGCGCTCTTTTCCTCGGAGGGTGCGGCGACAGCTCGAGCTATGTCTATACCGGCAGCTGCGAGATGGAAGCGCAGCTGGGGTATGTCTCCGAGAGGCTCCATGATCAGTATTTCTGGTACAACTATGTCAAGGATGTGGACCTCGGCGACTACAACGACACACTGCCGCTGCTCGATGCCATGAAATATGCCAAACTCGACAGGTGGAGCTATATCACGACGCAGGTTTCGTATGACAACTACTACGTGGCGGGGACTTATTATGGCCACGGTTATGCATCGCGTTTTGTCGACGATCGGCTCTTTATCTCGTATGTCTATGACGGTTCGCCGGCACAGAAGGCGGGATTCAAAAGAGGGGTCGAGATACTCGCGATCAACGACAGGACGGTCAATGAGATATCGGATGAAAATCTCTGGGGTACTATTCTCGGGGAGGACGCCGAGGGGGTGGAGAACAAGTTCATTGTCGTGATCGACGGCACAGTCGTGACTGTCACGATCCAGAAGGAAGAGATCAATGCCAACAGCGTCACGGCAGCGAAGATCATAGAACAGGGCGGTACGAAATATGCCTACATGGTGCTCAACAAGTTCATCGAACCCACAGCCGAAGAGCTCACTGCGGCCTTTGCGTATTTCAAAAAAGAAAATGCCAAAGGGCTTATCCTCGATCTCCGCTACAACGGCGGGGGGAGGCTGAGCGTGGCAAATCTCCTGGTGAACCTGATAGGCGGGGATAATACCGCAGACAAGCTCTTCCTGACTCTCGACCACAATGACAAGTACCAGGTGAAGAATACGGACTATCTCTTTGCCTCCGAGGCCAACGCGCTGGGACTGGATACGGTCTATGTGATCACGACCGATGAGACCTGCTCGGCCAGCGAAGCGGTGATCAACGGCCTGCGCCCTTTCGTGAACGTCGTGACGATAGGGGGGACCACATGCGGCAAGCCGGTGGGGATGTACGGCTATACGTTCTGCGACAAGCACCTTTCGATGATAGAGTTCGAGACGGTCAATGCCGACGGTGAGGGGCAGTACTACGAAGGGATAGGCGCTACGTGCGAAGCAGACGACGACCTGTTCCATGATTTCGGCGATACGGACGAGGGGATGCTCTCACAGACGCTTTACTATATCGACACCAAAAGCTGCAAAGAGATCGCGGCCAAATCGGCAAAGACCATCAGGTCGAAGAACACAGACCCGCTGCTGAGCGGGTTTGCCAGGGAGATAGGGGCGTTTTAGCGCAGCCTGTTAGAGGTAATAGTCAAGGGTATATCGCATATCCTTGTCAAGCTCGAGGTTCTTTCTCATCCATCCCAGGTATCCCGGGTCTTCGTTCGCCACCTCTTCGATCACCCTCCCTTTGTACTTGCCGAACTTGAAGGTCTTCATCAGTACAGGGGTTTTCGTCAGTTCGGCCAGACGCGCCATGATATCTACACCGGGGTACTTTTCATGGACGATCTTGACCAGTTTTGACAGCAGCAGTTTCATGACGATCACATCGCCGATGGCATCGTGTGCCCTGATGGAGGCCCCCAGCGTCTGTGCCTCTTCGTTCTCTTCGAGGTAGAGGTCGAGGGCGTAGCGGAGGTACTGGAGCCTGTGGTAGGGCTGGTCCGGGAGGAGGTGCTTGGCACACTGGAGGGTGTCGATGAGGGTGTAGCGGTTCTCGAACCCCTCTTTTTTGAGCATACCGAGGTCAAAGTCTATATTGTGGGCGATGAGGTAGTTCCCGGCATCATTGTTGGCGAGCAGGTCGGCATAGAAAGTGCTTTCGGCAAAGGGCGCTTTCCCCTCGATCATGTCCGGGGTGATATTGTGTACCTCCATCGCCTCGAGCGAGATCGGCACGGTCGATGAGCAGAGTTCGTCATAGACCACAATATCCTCTTTGGACCTGATGAAGAGCCCGCCGATCTGGATGATACGGTCTTTTTCCTGGTTGCCGGTGGTCTCGGTGTCGAATAGTATGTAGATAGCCATGGATGCCCTTTGTGTTTGGTGGAGGAATTATGGGGTAACGGGACTTAGAGGTCGATGAAGCCGGCCGGATGTCCGGCAACAGGGATATCTTTTCCCCGTTATATCATTATTGTTTTACAACCATAATCTATTTACGCTAAAATACCCTGACGATAAATCTGACATTAGGGAAGCGAATGGATGTGAACGCCCAGCTCATAGAGCATATGATGGAGCCGAAGAACTACGGTGCCATGCCCCAAAGCGATGCCCAGGGGATAGGGAAAAACCCTGAGAACGGAGAAAAGGTGGCCATCTACCTGAAGATGGGAAATGATGACGGTGAGATATACATCGAGGATATCAGGTTCCAGGCGATCGGCTGTACCACGACGGTGGTGGCAGGCTCGATGATCACCGAAGAGGCGAAGGAACTGAGCATCAGGGGTGCGCGCAATCTCATAGAAGCGACCTTCAGGATACTGACCAAAGTACCGCCCGAGGATGCTGCCTGCTCCGAGATGGTGGCGCTTGCGCTCAAAGCTGCGCTCGATACCTATGAAAAAAGGGTGGACGATCCTGACTTCCCGCCGATCACCTACCAGATAGACAATACCTGTACACCAAAAGAGGGAGAAGAGATATGAAAGAACTGTCGATCAAAGTACACGAAGCATGGCTCGCCACACTGATGGCCGGTTTTATGAGCAAAGGGAGCAACAAACAAAAGCTTGTCAACTTCAGCGATATCATCTTCCGCCATTTCACATGGGTAGAGGCAGAGATGGTTGCTGCGGGTGTATCGTATGACTACGACCGTGAGATGATCCCCATCAAGGTGGCGAGTCTGGGGGTGATGCTCCAGAACATCATCAACAGACTCTCGCAGATCGCACAGGAACTCGACAGTGTCAGTGGCGATCTTGCCCACCGTATCTCGCATGACCTCAAATACATCACTTTTGTCCTCTCGAACATGAGGGATGAGGAGGTCACCGCATTCGATGCCAACAGAGAGCTTGACGGTATCGAGCTCAACGATGCGGCGAGGGATGCCCTGACGCTTTTCCTCTTCGAGGAGAGCTACAAAGAGTATGAGCTCATCATGATCTACAACTACCTCAAGGCCAACAGCAAAGATGCCTATGTCAACAGGATATTCCAGATACTTATCGATGAGAGCTTCTTCCATCTCAAAAGCTTCGGCGATATGATGGCAAAGATGGGCATCCTCGCAGTACCCCGGATGATCTCCCGGGAGGTCTACCAGATAGAGGATATCCAGGCTTTCTTCTATGCCGGGATCGACGAGGAGCTCGCTGCCAAGGAGGAGTGCCGCAAACTCTCCGAGGCGGTCAGCGCCAACAGCCCTGAGCTTGCGAAGTTCTTCGACTTCATCAACAACCAGGAGAACTACCATATCGCGCTTATGAAAGATGCGCTAGCCTACTGGGAGAAAGGGACCAATGACTAAGAGACACTTCACCTCTGTATTTTCACAGAAATTCGGGAAATTTGCCTGCAAGGAGCATTCGCCCTTTTGGCAGTTCGTGATCAACAACGCCTATATCTCGATGATGGGGCTCGATATGAGCGAGTTCGGCAAACCTTGCGAATACCTTTCGCTCAATGCTCTTTTCACCCGCGCGCTCAAGGCAGATCGCCCGCTTCCGGAGGCCGATGATGCGATCATCTCCCCTGCCGATTCACTTGTGAGCGATTACGGTACGATCCGTGAGGGGAAAGCCTACCAGATCAAAGGGATGGAGTACAGACTCGATGATCTGCTCGGGGACGAGTACCGCAAGTACGCCGGAGGTCTCGAAGGGGGTGATTATATCAACCTCTACCTCTCGCCGAAAGACTACCACAGGTACCACATCCCGATGGACCTGAGGGTCAAAAGCCTCACCCATATCCCGGGTAAGCTCTACCCGGTCAATTTCCCTCTGCTGCGCAATAAAAAGGACCTTTTTATCGAGAATGAGAGGGTGGTGATCGAGTGCGAGGATGGCAAAGGAAGGCTTTTCTTCATGGTGCTCGTCGGTGCGCTCAATGTCGGCAAGATGGTCGTCACCTTCGAAGAGAGGGTCAATACCAACAGCGATATCACCGAGCCGCAGCACTATGCCTACGAGGATCTCCATCTGAAACGCGGTGAGCTTTTCGGATGGTTCGAGATGGGCTCGACTATCCTCCTTTTCACACAGAAGGGTATCCTGCGACCCGAGATAGCTATCAACGAAAAGGTGAGTTTCACCCAAACTATCGCAAAAGCGCTCTAAGGAGAGAGAATGGTCATCAAGGATATACAGGAATACGGCGAGATACGCACCAAAGCCAGGGCATACCTGTGCTATATGTTCAGACGCAACCTCCCTACGAAGCTGCCCGATATCACGATAGACCGTCTTATCGAGCCGCTCAAGAAGCTCAGCGAAGAGATGGGCAATTTCGAGTCGGTCTACATCCTCGATCCCTCCGGCACCCAGGTGACCAATACCGTCAGTGTCAACCCCGAATACGCCCGCAGAGGGATGGGGGAGGGCAGGAGCAACCGCGCCTACTATTACCGTACGCTGGCAGAGAACCGCTGTACCCTGACCGATCCATACCCGTCGCTAGACAGCAACGAGCTTGTCGTCACGGCGACCTATCCTATCCATGATGAGAACGGCAATCTCATCTATATCGTCTGTGTCGATATCTCTCTTCAGAATATCCTCAAGGCGGTCCATCCCACGTCGATAGAGTCGCTTTTCGGCAAAGCGCGGCGGGGTGTCTATGCTGCGTTTTCATTCGCGCTCAGCGCCGTGGCACTGTTCATGTTCTTCAAGGGGATCAGCCATTTCTTTATCGACGGGCTGAAGTTCGAGGAGATCAATATCGGCAATATGTTCGAGGCGACGATCCTTCTGACCCTCTCGCTGGCTATCTTCGACCTGGTACGCGCGATCTTCGAGGAGGAGGTGCTCGGCTCCCAGAGGAAGCATGAGGAGGGGGATATCCACAAGACGATGGTGCGGTTCCTCGGCTCCATTATCATCGCCCTTGCCATCGAGGCACTGATGCTGGTGTTCAAGTTCGCCATCACCGCGCCGGACAAGCTCCTCTTTGCGGTCTATCTGATCGGCGGTATTTCAGTACTGCTCATCAGCCTCTCGATCTACCTCAAAGCGATGCACAGCTCCAGGCACAAGTAGAGATGGACAAAGAACTCATTATCTTCGATATGGACGGTACGCTGATCGACAGCTCGCAGGTGATCGCCGGCGCTATCAACTATGTACGGAGCAAGCTCTCGCTCCCCCAGATGGAGAGATCGGAGATCATCAGAGCGGTCAACGATCACTCTATCAGACCTGCACAGCATTTTTACCAGACCGATCATTTCGAGCCTGCCCATGAGGAGTGGTTCTCGCACTATTATACCCTCAATCACCGCAGGGAGCTCAGCCTCTACAGCGGCATCGACGAACTTCTGAAGATGCTTCGGGCCAGAGGCCGCACCCTCGCTGTAGCGACCAATGCCTATCGTGTCTCCGCGCTCGAATCCCTGGAGCATGTCGGCATCAGCGGATGTTTCGATTCTATCGTCTGCTATGACGATGTCCCCCGCGGCAAACCCTACCCCGATATGCTGGAGAAGATACTCTCGGACCTGGGGCTCGAGAGCAGCAGGGCACTGATGGTGGGTGACGGCGAGCGCGATATGATGGCTGCGAAGAGTGTAGGTATGGACTATGTGATGGTCAACTGGGGCTTCAGCGACCACGGTGAAGCACTGGGGAGTGTAGCGGAACTCAGAACAAGGCTCCTTGGCTAGATGGATTCACTTCGATATATCGCCGCATACGGTGACGAGACCCAAAAAAAGGTCGCTTCGATCATCCATGAGGGGAAACTGGGTATGCTCCTCGAACGGAAATATCCTCAGAAGCACGCCATCACCAGCGACAAAGCTCTCTACGACTATGTCAACTCGCTCAAAAGCGAATATCTCAGGAACTCCCCCATGCCATCCAAAGTACTCTACGATGCCAAGATACATACGACCCACGAGGCACTGGGGCTCCATACCTATACCGCGAGACTTCAGGGCGGCAAGATCAAACGCAAGAGCGAGATCCGTATCGGCACGATCTTCCGCAATGCGCCGCTGGAGTTCCTGCGGATGATCGCGGTGCATGAGCTCGCCCATCTCAAGGAGAAGGAACACAACAAGGCTTTCTACAGCCTCTGCACTTATATGGAGCCGGATTATATGCAGTACGAGTTCGATACAAGGCTCTATCTCATCCATCTGGAGAAATACGGGAAGCTGTGGTAAACCTCTCCCAATAAGACAAAAGAACCATTTGGCTATAATCACAAAAAACTTTTCATTTTGTATATGAGTAATCGATAGGAGAGATAATGGGATTAGGAATAGGACTCGTAGGGTTGCCGAATGTCGGGAAATCGACCACATTTAACGCACTGACAAAGGCGCAGAACGCACAGAGCGCGAACTATCCGTTCTGTACGATAGAACCGAACAAAGCGGTCGTACCCGTACCTGACAGGAGACTCGACGAGCTTGCCAAGATCGTCAAACCTGAGAGGCTGCAACACTCGACGCTCGATTTCGTCGATATCGCAGGACTCGTCAAGGGTGCGAGCAAGGGGGAAGGACTGGGCAACAAGTTCCTCTCAAATATCCGCGAGACGGAAGTGATCCTCCAGATCGTCCGATGCTTCGAGGATGAGAACATCACCCATGTCGAGGGTCACATCGATCCTATCCGCGACATCGAGATCATTGAGCAGGAGCTTCTCTTCGCCGATATCGATTCGCTCCAGAAACGGATCGACAATATCGCCAGGAAAGCCAAAGGGAACGACAAAGACGCCAAAGCGCAGCTCGAGATCGCAGAGGAGCTGATGGAGTTCATCGCCGAAGGGAACCCCGTATCGAGCTATGAGAAGTTCGATGACGAAGCTTTCCTGGCGATCAATAAAGACCTCAGACTCCTCACGAGCAAAGAGATCATCTACGGAGCCAATGTCGACGAGGACGGATTGGCTGAGGACAATGACTATGTCAAAGCAGTCAAAGAGTTCGCTGTCAAACGAAACCGCGAAGTGATCAAGCTCTGCGCAAAGGTTGAAGAGGAGATGGTAGAGTTCGACGACGAGGAGAAGGCAGAGATGCTCGGCTCGCTCGGTGTCGACGAATCGGGTCTCGACCAGATTATCCGCAAGGGCTTCGACAAGCTGGGTCTCATGAGCTACTTTACCGCAGGTGTCAAAGAGGTACGCGCATGGACGATCCGCAAGAACACCACTGCACCCAAAGCGGCTGCCGTCATCCACAACGACTTCGAGAAAGGGTTTATCCGTGCCGAGGTGATAGCATACGATGACTATATCGCGTGCGGCGGCGAGGCGAAGGCGAAGGAAGCGGGCAAAATGCGCCTCGAAGGGAAAGAGTACATCGTCCAGGACGGCGATGTGATGCACTTCAGGTTCAATGTCTAAGGAGTCGTTTTGAAAAAACTGATCTTTCTTCTGGTAGTTATCGGGCTCTCTTTCTTCGGTGGACTCTCCTTCAAGGGGTGTGAAGGGAAGAAGGGGACATTCCTCAAGACCTACCAGAGCAAGTGCAGCGTAGAAGAGGGTGTCGACAGGTTGCAAAGGCTTCTTGAAGAGAACAACCTTTCACTTTTCCATGTCACCAACCATGCACAGAATGCTAAAAACTCCGAGATGGAACTGTTGCCGGAGAGTGTCGTGGCATTCGGCAATCCCAGGCTCGATACGATCCTGATGAAGTGCAATCCATCGATAGGGATGGATCTGCCGTGGAGGATGGTATTCTACACCGATTATGCAGGGAAGCACTGGGTCTCATACACCAATGCAGAGTACTTCAGCCTCAAACACAATATCAAGGACAGGGAGTGCCTCGATATCATCAACAGGGCCAATATAGCAATGGAAGCTTTGGCTGTCGCAACAGCAGATTACAAAGCACCGGAGACAAATACGACACAAGAGCAGAACGATGCAGACAAATAAGATACTCTATATGATCACCGAGGCCCTCTCACTGAGCCGTGAAGATGTTCTCAAAGCCTATGAACTCGAAGATTTCAAGATGACAGAAGAGCATCTTGAGAACATCCTTGCCAAGGAGAGCACCGAGGGGTACGAGCAGTGCAGCTACGAAGAGCTCGGGGTATTCCTCGACGGACTTATATCGCTCAAACGGGGCCCTGGTCCGAAGCGGTCAGATGATGAAACCGTAGAACTCACTAATAACCTGATACTCAAAAAACTTCGGGCAGCTCTTAATCTCAAAGAGCTTGAGGTAAGTATCGTATTCGGTCTGGTAGACGTGAATCTCAGCAAACAGGAGCTGGCGTCACTATTTCGCAAGCCTGAGCACAAAAACTTCCGTGCCTGCTCCGACAAGCTCCTCTATAGCTTTATCCGCGGGCTTGACGAATTCTATTTTGTCGGAGAGTAGTCATATACTGACGTTCTCCGATATCTGCTTTTCTACTTCATAACAACTTTTTCCTCTCGAGACAAACTTCTATATTTCTATTCCCCATTTCATCGTTTTCGCCTATTTCGATATGCATGACGCACTGATGAGTAATAGAAATAAAGAAGAAAGACAGTAAAACCGCCTATATATAGGTAGCAAAGAGTGCAAAAGAAGTAAAAACGTAAAAAAACACAAAAAAAATGAATAAATTAGCGAAA
>QKDN01000049.1 GCA_003252535.1 Campylobacterota bacterium
ATACGGTGTGAACCAGTCGATCTTCTCATCTGCGAATTTAGCCCATGTCCCTTCATAATCAGCATTGAACGCTTCTACGAGGTCATTATACTCGCACATATTCTTGATGCGTGCATCGGGGAATTGGGTTTTGTCGGGGTGGAACAACTCTTCTAGCATTGGACTATCCTTTGTAAAAAATATTCTACCAATCATAACACAAAATAACTATGAACAATGAAGGAAACATCAATAAATTTGAGTGGATTGACATGTATTATTTATCAGAGGTATGGCAGAGGTGGAAAAGAGATATGAATGGTGCGCAATATAAGTGTGTGACGGTTCAATTTCCAGATAGAGAAACAACTCTTCTGGAAAAAACAGGACTATCTTGTCTGCTGATTGAAATACTCCATCACTTCCGCCTCGGTCTTGCAGACGCTCATATCGGAGAGGCAGTATATCCTGATCCCTCTGGAATTGGTCTTCTTGATGAGATCGCCTGTATCCCAGAGCTTGGCCCCTGCACCGTTGGTGAAATACCGACCGCCGAGCAGTTCATAGGCATAATTATCCACTGTCGACTGATCGATCTTCATCTTCTTGCTTGCTCTATTCTCTTTGTAGTCGAAAGTGAGCTCCTGTCTACAGGCAGATCGGACACCATCATCGAATATACCGCTCTCGTTACAGCCCCTGTATACCTGCTTGCGGCTGTCGAACATCGTGACCTGCGTAGCCGTGAACCTGTAGTAACTTGCACCATTTCCATCGACATCTATATATTCGGCGAACGGCCCCTGGTAGCTCGGGCTGCACCCTGCCGTACCGCACATCCCGATCTCTGTACGACCTGTGTTTTTGATGATGATATACTCCTGAGTGCCATTGCCGCCGGAGAAGTTGAACCACGCTTTGCCAACGAAAGGGAGTGGATAACTTTTAGCATCGGCAAAAGCAGCCAGTGCAAGAAGAGAGATCAGAGTTTTTTTCATCAAATATCCTTTCAACAATTGGTAGGGTGGGCTTGCCAGCGCACCTATACAACGCAAACATATTAATATCGATATCGCAATATTATTCACAGCCGCAATTAATGGTGCGCTAGCAAGCGCACCTACAAAAAAATTGTTACCTGAACAGAGCCGATCCCACACGGACAAGATTCGACCCGCACGAGATCGCCAGCTCGTAGTCGCCGCTCATCCCCATCGAGCAGATCGTCGCGCCGTCATTACGGAGCGATTCGAAGATGTTGTGGGTCGTCTCGAAGCTCTTCTGGATGATCTCCCGGTCCTCGACATGGGCACCGATGCTCATGACCCCTTTGAGACGGATGCTCGGACAGCTCTCGGTGATCTGCTGGTAGATATCCTTCGCCTCATCGGGGTTGACACCCGATTTGCTCTCTTCGTTCGCCGAGTTGATCTGGAGAAGAGCGGAGAGCTTTTTCCCTTTTGCCTGGAGCTTCTTCTCCATCTCAAGCGCGAGTTCGAGCGAATCTATCGACTGTACCAGTGAGGGGGAGAGATCGATGAGATTGTTGATCTTGTTCTTCTGGAGCGTGCCGATCATGTGCCACTCCAGCGGCAGGTCGGAGAGCTCGTCGATACGGCTTCGCAGCTGCTGCACCTGATTCTCCCCAAAGGCTCTCTGCCCCAGCTCGTAGAGGGTGGCGATATTGGCGACTTCGGTGTATTTGGCGACCGTGACCAGCTTGACGATATGGTGTCCGCTCACCCGCAATCTCGCCTCTTCGATCTTGGAGATCACTGCATCGAGATTGTCCCGCAGTCTCTCTTTGTCCAGTATATTATTGCTCATTTTCAGACTCCTGACTTGCTTTAAATGCTTGATAACATTGCTCTAAATTCCCCATATCACTATCATTGCTCAAAACCTCAAGCCCATAATGCTTTGCAGTAATAAAATGCAATATATCAATAAGCTCACATTTTCCTTTTGCAACTTTGATCTCCTGAGAGCGACAATATCTCGAAAACTTCTTGGTTTCAACAAAGATTTCCTGTGTAATATCCAGCCATGAAAAAGAAGAAAATGCTGATTTGAGTATCTCGAATCTCTCCTCATCTAAAACAGTTCTCAATGTTTCAGTGTAGACTAAACCACTATAATAAATCGTATCCTCTTCATTATTTACAATAGAGGCCAATAGAGCAATTGAATCACTGTTTTTGCGTTCAAACACATCGATGATAAGATTGGTATCGATAAAATACTCCATTACTTATCCTCTTGGATCGATCGCATCAAACCTAATAGTAACTCTTTACCTTTTTTCTGTTTTTCTCTGTCTACATTAT
Organism: Campylobacterota bacterium; assembly: GCA_003252535.1. Lineage (GTDB taxonomy): Bacteria > Campylobacterota > Campylobacteria > Campylobacterales > Sulfurovaceae > SZUA-451. Next base: position 2,307 of record QKDN01000049.1, read on the forward strand.
CAATTTTATTTTGATTCAAATCGACACCGAAAAATTGATTGACGATATCATTCAAAGCATAGTTATCTACATTTTTAATAGCTTTTGTTTTGACAATATCACCATCTTTGTACAATTCATAAGCTTCCCCATCTCTCAAACCAGCTAGCACCAAAGGAGAGTGGGTGGAGATATAAAATGTTGTATTTGGGAAAAACTCTTTTAGTATATTAATGATTTTTGTTTGCCAACTGATATGTAAATGTGGCTCTATCTCATCGATAAATACAATACCGTCAGTTTCAGCTATATTAAAATTTATATTATTTTCATCAAAAGCATTCCTGCTTATGTTATACCATCCACCGTAAGACTCAAGTATCTCTTGAAATATTTTAATTACCGATATGAACCCTGTTGATAGCTTATCAAAAGGTATGTTATCCATAAATAATTTTCCATCTTGATACTTTACATTCAGTTTGCCATCGTCGAATATGAGTTTCATAGATGGTTGTAATTTTTCAATAAGCCTCAATAGCGCTACTGCTTCATTGTACGTATTATTTTCTATGGATAAAAGTTCTTGATTCAATATCACTCTTGAAACAAACCAATTAACAACTTCTCTGTCTTCTAATCCTTCAGAATTAATATACTTCATTGTTCGACTTATACTTTCTACAAATCTGCTTGAAGCGCTACCTAATACTTTAATATTATTTGCATCTAAATTTTTGGAAAAACCCCTATTTTTTGCTCCTATAAAGACGACAGGCTTATCACATCTAATCTTAATCTCTTCATTTTCTGAACGATTTAAATCATAAAATGTTGTATATTTCCAATCTTTAGGATTCGATTCACCATAAGTATTTATTGATTCATTATTTATTTGTAAACGAAAGGGTAATTTAAACTTATTATTTTTAAATGATGCATAATCATCAATACTTGTGATAACATAGTCATAAAGACCACTATAAGAATAATTTCTTTTGGAAAAATTTTCAAACATTGTATGAATCATAAAGAGAGACTTAGCCATATTCTCCAAAAGTTGCGTTTTACCGATACCATTTTTACCAATAATACAATGTATCTTTTGATCGAGTTCAAATGCCACATCAAAATCAAATCCTACGCCTGCCTGCTCGGTTTTGAATTGAAATATCATCGCTTCTTACCCTCCTATTATCCTGTTGATATCGTTGTAAAGCCCGAGGAACATCAGCCCGAAGAGTATCGCCCAGCCCCCCATCGTGAGCCGGTAGAGCACCTCTTCGCTCGGCGCTTTGCCCCAGATCATCTCGTAGAGATTGAACATGATATGACCACCGTCGAGCGCCGGGATCGGGAGTAGGTTGAGGACGCCGAGGTTGACCGAGATCAGCGCGGTAAAGAAAAGGAGTGCTGTGATACCCGCCGAACTCGCCTTGGCGGTGATATCGACGATAGTGATGACACCGCCGACCTTGTCCGCCCCTACTGCCCCGGTGAGGAGCTTCTCGACGCTCTTGAATATCAGCTGCGATGCCTTGAGGGTCTCATCCCATGCATAGGCGAACCCGTCGACCACGCCGAACTGCACTTCGACCGTCTCGCCGAGTGTCGTGATACCGATAATCTTGCGTTTGATCGGCTCCTCGAAGACATTGGTGTCGTCGATCACCTTGGGGGTCAGTGGGATCATCAGCGATTCGTTCCCTCTCTCGACGAGCAGGAGTACCTGCGGCATCTCCGATTCGTTGATCGCCTTGCCGATCTCTTCCCAGTATGCGATCGGTTTGTGATCGATCTCGATGATACGGTCACCCTTCTGTAGTCCCGCCATGAAAGCCGGGGTATCCTTGCTCACTTCACCGATGACGGGAAGTACTTTGGGTACGCCGATCCCGGCGATAGCGAGATAAAGGATGAAGGCGAGGACGAAATTGGCAAAAGGACCGGCAAGAAGGATGATGATCCTCTGCCACGGGCGCTTGGTATTGTACGAATCATTATCGTAGCTCACCAGCGTAGGATCGGTATCGTCCTGACCTTTCATCTTGACATACCCGCCCAGCGGGATCGCGGAGATGCTCCACTCTGTTTTGCCGATCATTTTGGAGTAGAGCTTTTTGCCGAAGCCGATGCTGAATACATCGACCTGCACACCGAAAAAGCGCGCGGCGAGAAAGTGTCCGAGTTCATGAAAGAATATTAATACAGAGAGGACGATGATAGAAACCAGTATTCCCATTTTTTAACCTTTATTATAGTTGTTCAGATAATGTGAGTGCGATTATAACATATTAGCGTTACTTTATGTATATAGGGGAATGTTTCGATGAAATTCAAAAAATAAAAAAGTAAAATCAATATAATAGTATGATATAGTTCACAATGTTCAATTTTTTATATTAAGCAATAAGGAGAGGTAATGTCAGTAAGCGATGAGACGGAAAAGACACAGCCGCAGAGCGTAGAGAGCGAACAGCCTGCACAGGAGGGTCCGGGCAGTACGGAAGAGTCAACCGACGTTCTGCCGGATACAGAAAGCTCACAGACTCCGGAACCGCAGGATAGTGATGTTCAGGGGCAGGAGGAGGTGCAAATACAGAACGAAAGTGAAGAAAGCATCCAAACCCCTGAAACCAAGATAGAAGAGAACATTGAATCCCAGACACCTGAACCTGTTCAGAAAGCACAGCCAAAACTGAACAGTCAGGCTGACCTGATCGTTTACGAAGCGCGTGAAATGGTAGAGAACATCGACAGCAGGATCAATGACTGTGCCGATATCCTCAGCGCTGATATCACCCTGCTCGAAGAGGCAAAAGCCCAGCTAGATGAGCACAGCAGCAACCAAACCGCAATCCTTCTTGAAAAGATAGGATTCACCCAGGAGAACGACGAAGAAGGAGCACGGAAAGTATCCATGAGCTTCATGAGCAGTAGCCATGTAGACCCTATGAAGATAGACGATCTCTCCAGCGGCAAAGTATCCGGGTTCTTTTACGGGCTTATCGTCTCCTTCGGTGTGCTTGGCGCATGGTTCTATTTCGCTGCAAAATCGCTCGGTGTGAAGCTTGACACAACTATCCTCTCCAATACACAGCTTCAGGACCAGGTCCTCTCATGGATAGGCGGAGGGATCACCGGCGGTACCGGCAGCCCGACTGCGGGTCTCGCCACACTGACTGCCAGCATGATCATTGCGCTGATCATCACCCTCAAGCTCAGGGTCATACTCAAAGAGAAATCGAACCTCGTCACCGCCAATACCATCAAAGAAGAAGCAGCCAACTACTGTACCAGAAAAGAAGCTTGCCGTCTCGAAATGGAGAGGATAAGTTCCCATATCCATGAAATGATCGATACTCTGAAAACTTTCGGCGTACTCCTCGATGAACAGAACGCCAAGATGCGAAGGATCCTCCACATCGAAAAAGACCTTCACTTCGACCATCTCCACCAGAACTCGAAAGAAGAGATCACCCAGGCCAATATCCTGCTCGACACGCTCTCCAATCTTCTGAAAGCGCCTATGGCCAACGACAACGGCTCCCTCTCGGACGAATCCAAATATATCCTGGCACAGACAAAGATCGACCTCGACAAATATATCAAAAGATTCTACT
>QKDN01000006.1 GCA_003252535.1 Campylobacterota bacterium
TAAGAGCAATCCTTTTTATGCCGACAATGTCAGCGATACAACATAATGAACAGATGAATCTTATGTATGAAAGATTGCTTCAAAGAGGAAAACCAAAATCATTAGCTCAGATAGCCGTGATGAGAAAGATCATTTTATTAGCTCACAGTCTCTATAAGAACAAACAAAAATATAATGGGAAAAGATATTTGGAGTTTACGCAATTAGCGGGTGGAGAAAGTAGTCAGTGAGACGGTTATTTTCAGGGGCTTGAAAGGTGGAAACTCCATACTATCGTGACGGTCGTACCTCTGCCGGGCGCAGAGTCGATCTGAAGTTTCCCCTCGAGTTGTTTTTCCGCAAGGGTCTGGACGATCTTGTGCCCCAGAGAACTGTTCGTCGCCGGATCGAAGCCCACTCCGTTGTCTGCGATCACCAGACGGTTCGATCCGTTCTCCGTACTCAGAGACACCCTGAACTCACCGTTTTGTTCAAATGCATATTTAAAGGCATTGGTCACGAGCTCATTGAGGATCAGTCCGCAGTAGACGAGCTGGCCGAGTTCGAGATCATGTCGTATATCAAGCTCTACTGTCACGTTGTTGTCATAATTGCTCCTGATATTATCGATAATATTCCCGAAATATTTACGGGTATCGATCTGCATCTTGTTCGCCTGAAGATTCATATTGTCATAGAGCTCCGATATGGCAAATATCCTGTTCCCGGTAACGCCAAGGGCATTCTCCACATCTCTTGAAGAGGACTTGTTCTTTTGCAGCCTGATCAGGGAGATGATCATCGCAAGGTTGTTCTTGACACGGTGATTGAGCTCTTTGTAGAGAAGCTCCCTCTCCTGTAGCGATGAACGCAGCTCTTTTGTCTTCTCCTCTACGAGATTTTCAAGCCTCCCCTGCTCCTCCTCTTTCATCCTGATGAGCTTGAAGGTTGCTTCTCTTTTTTGTTCATTGAGCAGTTTGATGCGATGGGCAAGTGCGATGGAGAAGAGCAGCGCCTCAATCGTAAAGGCCATTTCATTGGTATAGTTGACATGGTGGTTGATATTGAGATATCCCAGGGACTTGAAGACCGAAAGGAACATGGCAGTGATCACGACCGACCAGCCTACCAGGTAGTATTTCGCCTGCCTCTGACCGTAACGGTAGGCATGGATACCCGTAAATATCAGCAGTACTCCAAGGGGAACATAGATCGCCATGATCCTCTGGTCGAATACTATGTTGTCAAAGCTGAGCAGCACGATAAAAGGGATCAGCCAGAGGTAGAGCCTGAGGGCGCGGTCGATCCTGGGGAAGAGTCCCGTATGGAGAAATTCCCTGGCAAAGAGAGTCATCGGTGCCACGAACCCCGAGATATATCCCAGTGTCGCTTTGGTCATAAAGACCGAAACTTCGTTGCTGAACCAATAGAGCTGTGCGATACCAAGGTAGATCGACTCGAAGAAGATCACCCCGGCGAGATAGAGTATATAGTAGAGGTATGCCCTGTCGCGGGTAAAGAGCAACAGCATACCATTGTAGATCAGCAGTATCAACAGGGCGCTAAAAAAGATAAAGAGATAGGTCTGGTGACGGAAGTCATGCTTCACGAAATCTATCTCGTTCCAGAGCTTCAGTTCGACGATCAGGGGTGTGATAGGGGCATAGGCCCTGATGTAGAAGGTTCTCTCTTCGTAAGGCCGGAGCGTGGTCCTGAAGTAGGGATTGGTATGTTCCCTCCCTTTGCCGATATGCCACATACCATTCTCTGAAGTAGTGTTCCCATCATAAAAGATGACAGATTCTGTCTCGGGGTAGGCATACTCTATGAGCTTGTCGACAGTATGACCGGTGGTATTTTTGAGCCTGAATTCTATCCATAGTGCGCTTTTGGGCAGGAAGCCCAGTTCCAGGCTTGTTTTGCCTGACAATACGAAGTTCTTTTTTGGGAGTTTGAAGGGATCGTATGACCTGGTATCATCGATATAGAGTGAAGCATCTCTGAGGATATCTATACCTGATGTATTCCGATCTATATTGATCGCCATCAGCGATACGGTGAGCAGGATGATCGACAGGAGGATTCTTATCGCTTTCATCCCTCTAGTTTAGCACTTCATTGCTTTAACGGGGTTTTTGAACCTTATCAGAGTATATCTCTGAGCTCTTCGGGTATCCGCTTTGGTCTCCCCTCGACGATATACGCCAGCAGCACCTCCATGCCGAATACCTTCTGCCCTTCTTTGAATATCTCCTGGAGCAGCGTCAGCGAAGCCCCCTTCTGCGCGATCTTGGCAGTGGTCACCTCGAGCATATCCCCCAGCTTCGCCGTACCGATGAAATCAGCCCGAATACTCTTCACCACGAAGCCGCTCTTATCTTCCCCGAAGGGCATCATCCCCCGCTTGAAGAACTCCTCGCTCCGCGCCCTCTCGCAGTATTTAATATAGTTGGTATGGTAGACGATACCGCCCGAATCGGTATCTTCGTAATAGATTCTAACCTGCAATCTCAAACCTTCAGACAGTATTGTTTTATCGTTCGTATTGTAGCTTATTAAAATATAGGTTTCCTACTGACCCGGTCACTCCAGTATGCCGTGGTTGGTATGATAGTCGTAATCCTGGTTCGCATCCCTGTATTTGTCCCATATTTTTCGGACAAGTTCATTGCCGCTGAAGTTCATGATGGAACAGTTCACGGTGCTCAGGTTCATCAGGGATGATTCTATCTCATTGGCACCTTTGAGATAGAGCTCTTTGTGGTTCTCTTCATGCTGCATGAGCTTTGCATAAAGCTTTTTGAAAGCAGTTTCCGTAGCATTGTCAACCTTGTGGTATGACGGGATCTGGGGCATGGTGTAGAGGACATCCAGTGTTATCTGTACTTCTGTTATCTTGCATTCATTTTCCCTGGGTTCCCATTTGAAATGCCATTTTATATTGGTTTCGGTATAACCGTGATAGCGTTTGCTTCCGATGACGATAGGTGTCTTGCCGTTGAGCTCTTTTTGGATATCTGACTGAGAATGTGGATAGATGTCGTAGTATTTGAATTTGATCGTTGTATCGGTTGCGCCGAAAAGGAGAGAAAACAGGGAGAAGTACAGGAATAAGAATTTATATGACATAAGCACCTCCAAAATATGGGGTATACTAGCATAAAAATATCAGAACACAAAATACAGGAAACTACAAAAAGAGTCTCCAGTATCCAAATGCGACGGCAAAAGTAGCAAGTATCCCAATAATGTTGAGCCAAAACCCCCGTCGGATCATATCCTGTATCCTGACATCTCCCGTTGACATCGCTATGGCATTGGGGGGAGTGGCGATGGGGAGCATGAAGGCGTAGCTCGCCGAGATAGCGACGATGAGCATAAAGAGCTCCGGGTTGAGCCCACTTTTGAGCGCGAAAGGATAGATGATGGGTACCATGATAGCCGTGAGGGCGGTATTGCTGGTGAGCTCGGTAGTGAACACGACAAAGATACCTACCAGGAGCATCAGCACTGTCGGGGAGAGATGGTTGAAGCTGAGCAGGATATCCGCCACCTCCCTGTCAAGCCCCGTTTTCTGGAACGCCATCGCTATCGCGAATCCAGCGCCGAAGAGGAAGACGATCGCGAAAGGTATCTTTGCAAAGTCCTCCTGCCACTCGAGCAGCTCCACCCGGGGAAGGAAGAGGAACAGCCCGAATGTGAAGATGGTGAAGTTTTCGTTGGCGCTTACGCCGAAATAGTGCTTGACGATCGGATTGGCCGCCAGGATGAGTCCTATGAGGATGAAGATGTATTTGAGTCTCCTCTGCTCCACGGAGAGATGCTGCGAGTGTGTTTCGATCTTGATCAGCCCGAAATGTTCATTCTCGAAGCCCCAGAGGAGGATGAAAGCACTCATCACAAGCATCACCGCCGCCAGCGGCAGCATCATCACGACCCATGTGGCGAAATTGATCATCTCCATATGGTTCGTGTGGATGAAGTCCATCAGTATGAGGTTGGGCGGCGTCCCCACCGGGGTGATGATCCCCCCTATCGAGCAGGCATAGGCGACCCCGAGGATCAGCCTGGCACGGTAGTCGCTGTCGGTAGTGAGGAACCCTGCGATGGGGATCAGCAGCAGCGCGGTGGTGGTGTTGGAGAGGATGGAGCTCAGCAGCGCCGCGGTGACCATCATCGAGAGGAGGACACCCCTGGGGCTTTTGGGGAAGAGCGAGAGGAGCCTGTCGGCGATCACCCTGTGGAGATCCCATTTCTCCGTAGCGATGGCGAGGAGGAAACCGCCGATAAAGAGGAAGATCGTATCCTTGGAGTAGTTCGTCACCACCCCCTTGGAGTCGACCAGACCGAGCAGCGGGAAGAGGAGGATGGGGAGGAGCGAGACGATACCCATGTGGAGCGCGCCGTTCGTCCAGAGGACGACGAGGAAGGCGATCGCCCCCACCAGCCGCGACTGGGTTTGACCGAACAGCATGAGGGCAGCGGCATAGAACGCCACACCTATCGCTGCGGCGATGATGATCCCGCCGTAGCTCTGCCAGATCGTCTCCCGTGCCGCCATATCCCTATTTCCCGAGGTTTTGCATCACTTTTCTGGCCGCGGCGATCGTCGCTTCGATCATCTCGTCGCTCGTAGCTGTCGAGATAAAGCCTGCTTCAAATGATGAGCACGCGAGGTAGACACCCTCGTTGAGCATCCCCTGGTGGAACTTCGCGAAGGTCGCCGTGTCGTTCCCGAGGGCATCCTCGAAGCTATGGATCGGTTTGTCGCTGAAGAAGAAGCCAAACATACTCCCCCTTGTATCGGTCACAAGTCCCAGACCTGCTTCGGCCGCAGCCTCTTCGAACCCTTTCATGAGTTTCACTGCTCTGCTGTTGAGCTCGTCGTAGAGTCCCGGGGCAGCCTTCAGTTTTTTGAGGCTGGCGAGTCCCGCCGCCATCGCTACAGGGTTGCCGCTGAGCGTCCCCGCCTGGTAGACAGGCCCTTCGGGTGAGAGCATCGCCATGATCTCGGCTCGCGCACCGAACGCCCCTACGGGCATCCCCGCGCCGATCACCTTGCCAAGCGTCACCATATCGGGCTTGACAGTCGATATCCCCTGTGCGCCTGTGAGAGAAGCCCTGAAACCGCTCATCACTTCATCGAAGATCAGCAGCGCGCCGTACTCGTCGCAGAGGGCTCTGAGCCCCTCGAGGAACTCTTCGGTAGCGGGGACGAGCCCCATGTTGCCCGCGATAGGCTCGATGATGACACACGCGATCCCCTCAGAGTCTGCGAAACATTTTTTGACACTCTCGATATTGTTGTACTGCGCGAGGAGCGTATGCTTGGTGAGGTCGGCAGGGACGCCGGGGCTGCTCGGGTTGCCGAAGGTCGCTGCGCCGGAACCAGCCTGGACGAGGAGTGAGTCACTGTGCCCGTGGTAGCATCCCGTGAACTTGACGATATCGTCCCTCCCGGTGAAGCCGCGTGCGAGTCTGAGGGCGCTCATCACCGCCTCCGTGCCGGAACTCACGAATCGTACTTTGTCGATGGTATCGAACATCCCGACGATCTCGATAGCCAGCTCCGTCTCGATCGTGGTCGGCGCGCCGAAGCTCAGTCCGTTTTCGACCGCAGCGAGTACCGCCGCCTTGATATCCGCATCGTTGTGACCGAAGATCAGCGGTCCCCAGCTCTGGACATAGTCTATGTAGCTGTTGCCGTCGATGTCGTAGAGGTATCCCCCCTCCCCTCTCGCGATAAATGGGGGCGTGCCGCCCACACTCTTGAACGCTCTTACCGGTGAGTCGACACCGCCGGGGATCACCTTGAAGGCAGCCTCAAATGCTTCGATACTTTTCTCATAACCCATTCTTATTATCCTTTTAGCTATAATTGCATTGCATCGGACTTCCTGTCTAACTGAAGTCTATTTTTGATTATACAATATAAAGAATAAAGACCCCGAATATCATGATACAGCCCCGTCAAGCAGTGGTCAGGACGCTCCAGGCATTGCTCATATCCATCATCATTCATCAGCTTATACTCTTTTTGTATATCTGGAGCAACGAGCAGGAGATCATCTACCAGCCCAAGGAGAAGAAGTCCCGGCAGATCCCGCTGAGCCTCTCCGAGTTTGCTCCAAAACAGACTCCGGCTACCCCGCCAGTTCCCGTACCTGAGCCTGTCCCGGTACCGGAGCCGGAGAAGGTCGAGCTCCCCCCGCAGCTGATCACCGAACCGCTCATGCCTATCGCTGTTGCAGAAGCTCCCCATCCCCCTGTAGAGACACTACCCATCCCGGCCACAAGCATGCCCAACTTCACCAAAGAGATGGAGAAGATCACCAACGACAAAAAAGTCGAAAAGATCAAACGGACCAGTACCAAAAAACCTTCCGCTTTTGCAGAGGACAGGAACGCGACGGCGAACCATGAGAAACTCCTCGAAGAGAAGAAGAAAAAACTAGCCATTCTCAAAGAGAGAGCAAAAAACCTCGAAGCGAAAAAAGCGAAACAAAAGGCGATCGAGGAGAAGAAACTCAAAGAGGAGCGCCGTCTCGCCGAAGTGAAACGGCTCGAAGAGTTCAAAGCGATGGAGGCAAAGCGCAAAGAGTACGAGGCCAAACGGCTCGAAGAACTCAAAGAAGCCCAAAAAGTTGCCATAGAGCGGGAGAAAGAGGAGCAGAAAGCATTCAGGGAAGCGGAGAAAAAGGCCAGGGAAGAGGAGCGCAAAGAGATGAAGAAGATGCGTGAAGAGAAAGCGAAACTGGCAAAAAAAGAGCGCGAAGAGGCCAAAAGATCGAGAATGGCCAACAGAAGCAGCAACAGCTACTCAAATCCCCTCTCCAGCGCTCTTATGGGTGGGAACAGATCACGCCCCAACACAAAAAGCAGCTCAGACGGCAACCCGATGATCAAGCAGCTCTACGGGAAGGAGTTCGAGACATACACGCCGGAAGAGAGAAAGTTCATCCGTGAGAACCTCGGTTCTATCCACTCCATCACGCAAAAAACACTTTTGCTGCACGGGTACCCTGAAGTTGCCGTGCGGACGAAACAGGAGGGGGTCAATGTCGTCTCTTTCTATCTCCATCCAAGCGGCCAGATATCCAATCTCAGGCTCGAACGACGCATGGGGTACGAAGCGCTCGACCAGAACACCCTGGAGGTGATCCGCCTGGCCTATATGCACTACCCGGCTCCCCGTGTCAGAACCAAGATCAAATTCTATGTCACCTATTCGATAGACTAGAAGTTCTGCATAGTGCCGCAACCCGTTTGCGATAGATACACCTCATGGGTATTTAGGTCCCTGTTAGACCGGGGAACGGTGCAGAATCGGCTGAATTAAGCCTTTTTTTTAGCCATGAGGAGTACAATCATATTATAAGCATGACACAAGGATTTGCAATGAAGCGGTTGATTGGAATTATTTTGTTTTTCAGTTATCTTGCGACTTCTCTCCTGAGTGCTGAAACGAAGCAGAGAGTAGTGGCATTTGCACAGGACGATATGTCCAATGATTTTCGGAAAGCGCAGGTCTCTTCGGTAGAGAAAGCCCTGCAACAATATCCCGACACAAAATTCATCTACAAAAATGCCAAGGGGCAGACCTCTCTGCTTATCCACCAGATCGAGCAGTTTATCACGATGGGGGTCGATGCGATCGTAGTCGGTACCAACGATGAAAGCGCGGTCGTTCCGGTGATAGCCAAAGCATACGACCAAAATATCACGATGATCATCCTCGACCGCGGTATCAAAGGGGATCGGTTTACCACCTTCATCCATTCCGACAATGTCAATATTGGTCAGATCGGAGGGGAGTATATCGCCAAAAGACTCGGCGGCAAAGGCACGGTTCTTCTCTTTGAGGGGCTGCAAAAAGCCGATGTGACACAGCTCCGTTCACAGGGATTCCTCTCGGTAATGCAAAAATATCCCGATATCAAGGTGATCAAACGTACCGGGAACTACCTCCGCAAAGATGCGATCAAAGAGATGGAGAAGGTCGTTGCCGAAGGGATCAAAGTCGATGCAATCTTCTCCGAGAGCGACAGTATGCTCAGCGGTGTGCGCTCGGTGCTCAAGCGTTACAGTATCGACCCCGCTTCGATCATCATGATAGGCTGCGATTATACCAGCGAAGCCAAAAAGGCGATCATCGACGGGACACAGACAGGGAGTATCCTTTTCCCGCTTGGCGGCAAAGAGAGCGCCATGATCGCCGTCGATACTTTCAACGGGAAGGAAGTCCCCAAAGATTATGTCATACCGGTCGAACTGATCACCAGTGAAAATGTCCAGAACGCAGAGCCGATATTTTGAGAAATACTTTCACCGCTCCAAGGTTTACGCTTAGTAAAAAAATATCGATGCTCGTTGTCTCAACGGTGCTCTTCTCTTTTGTGATCCTGGGTATCAATTTCGATAACTTTCTCAAAGAGAACGATTTCGATGCAACGAAGAAGAGAATGATCCATGCCTTCTCGAGAGTGACTTCCCATGTCGAAGCCATAAGGAGCTCTCTTACTGCCGGGATCGCTTTCAACCAGACAGATGAAAGCCTCCTTGCATCTATTGAGCTGATCAACAACTACCAGGATAAAGAGAACTACAATGCGGTACTTCTCGACGAAGAGAAAAAAAACGTAGCCGAAAAGCTCCTTGACAAAGTAAAGTTCTCTTTCAACCGGGATATCGCACTCTATGACAAGAACAGCGAGCTGATTGCTTTCATAGTCAAACATGACGGAGAATACCTGCTCAACTTCATCTCCTATGACAACGGAAAAAGATTCGTCTGGCAGAAACTCGAGAGTCAGCCCCGATATATCATTACCGAATACAACTCATCGGAATCGAACTTCATCCACTATCATCATCCCGCCTATTATGCGATCAATGACGCGACGAACGACACCCTCGTGACCTACCATTCGAACAGTAACGGCCTCTATATCAAGTCGCACCACAATATAACTGATCCGAAATCCAGACAGATCATCGCACATATAGAGATGACGAACCTTCTTGACAGCGCATACTTTGCACATCTCTCCATCGATCTAAACGTAGATATCCATAGGGAAGAGAACTGTAGCATGGATGCAACAGACCTTCTGAGGAGCGATATTGAAGACCTCCATGTGACCCAGAACGATCTCAGCTATATGGCTTGCGGTTATATCGATACACTTGACGGCAAACTCTTTATCACGGCAAAGCTTCAAAAAGAACTGCTCCAGCAGAACCTCAGGGAGAACAGATACCAGCTGCTGCTGCTGATCATCGGCGTGACCGTGGTGATACTGACACTGCTTCACTATCTCTTCAAGCGCAGTCTTGCCACACCCCTCTCACAGCTGATGGAACAGATACAAAAGGTACGGAACAGGGACTACGAGCATCTTTCCCTTGTCAAAAGCGGCGATGAGCTTGAGACCATTTCGAACAATATCGACCTGCTCGCTTCGACCGTCCGCTCCAGGGAGGCATCACTGAAAGAATCGCGTGAGAACCTCCGTTACCTCTCCGACCATGATGTACTGACCGGACTGCCGAACCGCCGATTTTTCGAACAGAAAGTCCAGGAGGCGCATCTCTTTGCCAACGAACACAACAGCAGGTTCGCTCTCCTCTTTATCGATGTCGATCACTTTAAGGAGGTCAACGATACCCTCGGACACCCTGTCGGGGATATACTGCTCAGAAAAATAGCCGAAACGCTCAACCTCTTCACCACCACCGGGGATACACTTGCCAGGATAGGCGGAGATGAGTTCATCATCCTCGTCGAAAAATATGACCATGACAAACTCACCGAAATGCTCGGAAATATGATCAAAAGATTCAATCAACCGTTGGAGTGCCACGAGTACAAGCTTATCTCGACCATCAGTGTCGGAATCGCGGTCTATCCCATGGATGCTGATGACAATATCAGCCTTATCCAGTACGCCGATCTCGCACTGAGCCGCCAAAAGGACAAAGGGGGCAACGGCTACAACTTCTTCTCATATGAAATGGCTATAGGGTATAAAGAGAGAGTGAGTATCCTCCGCCAGCTCAAAGAAGCGGTGAAGGACTATGCCGGATTCTACCTCGTCTATCAGCCGAAGATATCCGTCACTACAAAGAAGATCGTCGCGGTCGAGGCACTGATACGCTGGAACAGCCCGCTCAACGGACCGGTCAGACCCGACCAGTTCATCACCTTTGCCGAAGAGAGCGGACTGATCGTACCGCTTGGGAAATGGATCCTTCTCCAGGCATGCAGCGACTTTGTCAAACTCAAAAAAGACTATCCCATACTCCAGTATATCGGGATCAATATCTCCATCGTACAGCTCCTCCAAGACAATATCCTCACGACGCTTGACGAGACCATCAATACTACCGGGATATCTCCTGAACATATCGAGATAGAGATCACGGAGAGCTATATCGCTACCAGCGACCAGCGTGTTCTCGGTCTCCTAGACAAGTTCAGGGAGAAGAAGACCAAGCTCTCTATCGACGATTTCGGGACTGGATACTCTTCACTCAACTACCTCCACAAACTCCCGGTAACAGCCCTGAAGATCGACAAGACGTTTATCGACAATGTACCCCACTCCCAGGAGAGTATCCTGATCATCCAGTCGATCATATCTCTCAGCAAAGCTTTCAACCTTTCGGTGACAGCCGAAGGGGTGGAAGAGATAGAACAGGTGAAATTCCTCGAATCCATCGGCTGCGACGAGATACAGGGGTACTACTACTCCAGGCCCCTTACATACGAACAGCTGGTGGAATATATCAAAGAACACTCCTAGAGTTGTCGCACCCCTCCATCATCTCCCTGAAACTTCTTGAGAAGTGCTTCGCGACGAAACCGCTACGGTGGGGCAGGAGGCAGTGACTACAGTCATTGTGGAGAGAGTTCTCATGCCTGAACGTCCGTGCATCTTTCGCCTCTATAGAACACGAACTGAAACGCCTCATATCCCCCTCTTCTGCACCTGCATCGTCAAAACGGAAATAGGGACAGGCGCACATATAGCAGTTGAGCTTCTCCATATCATGGCACTTCGTCCCCTCCTTGTAGAGTGGGCAGAACTCCGGGTGCATCCGGCGCATGTTCTCGTAGTCGAAATACTCTATCAGCTCCGCATCATCGAGGTGCGAAAGTGTCGAGACGATCGCAGCGTGTCTGGCAGCATGTTCTTCGAACCACTTGCGGTAGCTCATTTGTGAAGCTTTTTGGGCTCTGGATGAAGTTCCTTTTTGGATATCTCCTCCAGGAAGGTCGTTGCGTAGGAACCTTTGGGGAGTGTAAACGCTATCTGCAATACCCTGCCTGCGGCATCATACTTTGTAGCCACATCTTTGGGCCATATCCATGCCAGTCTCCTGTCTCCCCGCATAGTGCCCACTTCACTGTCGTCATAGGGCTCTTCGAGATGGTAGGCATCGACTGTTGCTCTCTGTACATGGGAACCGCAGATGAGACCTGTCGGTGCCGTCTTGCGTTCCATGAATCCCTTTGAATCGTTCTGCATATCCCTCAGAGCCGAAAGCTTCCCTTCGGGATACCCCTGCATCAGGTCACCCAGGAAGAGCTTGAAGAACTGCGGCTCTTTAGCCAGCTCCCTGACCAGTGCAGGTGGGAAAGAGAGAGTTTTTGCCGCTTTGTCCGGCGTCTCTGTGGCAATGATATGGGATATCTTCACTCTCTGGTGGAGCCATTCGTTGAAAAGATATCCCTGGTAGGAGGCAACCAGGAGCTTCTCTTTGGCGCCTTTGAGCCGCTTGCCGCTCTGGGCGATGATCTTCCCCTGCTCGAAGCTCGCCCTGTCCTCTCCGAATCTCTGGTAGCCGAAATAGTTCGGTATCCCTTTCCGGGACATATCGGTGGCGATCTTCTCTATCAGCGGCGCGTCCTTGGGGTTCACATCATGGAGCCTGATGACGAAACTGTTCCCTTTGAGATGTCCGATCTTGATTGGGGCCTTGTTGTAGTACTTTTCGAGAATCTCTATTTTGGGCGTTTTGATATTGGCCAGGGATTTTTCGGCCTCCCTGGGGATCGAGATGTACTGGATCGCCGTCGCGTTCTTGTCCTTGAGCCCGGCATATCCGATGTCTCTCTCGGCAAGCCCCGTAGCTGTCGTGATGACATGGATAAGCTTCCATGTGCTGATATCCTGTTTTTTGATCTTGAGCACGAGGAAATTGCCGCTGCCGCTGAAACGGTACGGGGGGATCTCCTCGACATGGAACCGCTCCACGCTCTGGGTAAACTCGAAATTGACAGGTGCATGATCGTATGCGTAGTATTTGTTCAAAGGTTGTTCCTAGTCTATAGTCTTGATATCGATGATCTCTATTGCATCGCACTCTTTTTTGAACCGTTTGTTGGCCCTGGCATCTTCTTCGGCGAGGACGACGATATCGGCAAAGTCGTCTTTGGTGACATTGAACGTATAGAGCTCTTTCTGGCTTTGGATCGTCACTTTCATCCCCTCTCTGGCGACGATCTCGACCCCTTTCTGCCCTTTGGCATATTCGCTTTTGATCGCACGGGCGATCTTCTCGTTGCGAAGAAGGTCATTCAGATCGATCTCTTCACAGACATCGCCGTTGCACAGGACACTGTAGGTGACCTCGATAAAACCTTCCATTGAACACCTCCGGAAAAAAATGTGATAAGATTTGAAATACTTGATAATGAAATCGATCTATAATAGTACAATAAAAGTATAAAAATAATTTTTTGTATTTTTTTGGATATAATTATCCAAACTTCGACAAAGAAAAAATAAAGGTTACTGATGAGATTCCTCGATAGCGTCAAGGTCAAACTGATTGGCTTCTTCCTGATAGTGAGCGCAGTTTTTCTCATCACGATGCTCAGTGTGCTCACTATCCTCAACGAGGATGCGCTCATCAGTAACGCTTCAAAAGAGGTCAACCTCGCCACTGCGAAGATCATCAACAACCTCCAGAACAAAAAATACCGCCTTGAAGAGATCGTCGATGCTCTGGCTGCCAGCGCGGCCGGGCTCAGCGACACCAATGAAGCGGACAAAGCGATCCTCCAGACGCTCAAGGCCAACGGCGGCTCGATGGTCGAGAGGGGCGGCATCTGGTTCGAACCTTCACTCAGCGACTACGAGAACAACTACGGTATCGCTTTCCACAAAACAAAGGAAGGTGGGTTTGCGATCGAGAAAAAGAGGATAGAAGGGACCAGTACCTCATACCAGAACATGGAGTTCTACCAGGTGGCGAAACACATGGAAAAAGGTGACGTCTACTGGTCCAAGGTCTACCCTGATGCATCGGGTGAAATCTACTACGTCACCCTCTCGACACCCATCATTGCAGAAGGGAACTTCCTCGGTGTGGCAAGTCTCGACCTCAGGGTCAAAGAACACGGGGAGAAGGTCTTCCAGTCGTTCAGGTTCCCCGACAGGTACCTGATGATGCTGGACCGCCAGAACCGCTTTATCATCAAGTCGGAGCTCCTTGAGAACTACCTGCGTATCCACGACTTCAAAAGCGACAGTTTCAATGACCTGAGCAGCGATTTCAAAAGCATCGGCAAGCTCATAAACAAATATGAAACAAAAGGTGACTACAACGAAACCCTTGCCCTCCTGCTCTCGAGAGAAAGCTCGCAGATCGGTTCCGAAGAGGCGCAATACATCGCACGTATGCTGGAGCGCCCTGCCGGGAGTGACAGCAATAAAATAATCGAAGAGATCAATTTCATCAAGCACGATCCCATCCTGGACCAGGAGAGTATCGTCGCGACCTTCTATTTCCCTAATACCGAGTGGAAGATCATCATAGGGATACCAAAGGACCAGATACTCAGCGAAAGCAACGAGATATACGACCAGATCATCGATGCCCTTGTCTACCTGACGATGATCGCTACTTTGATCGGGTACTTCCTCCTCAAAAGCGTCTTCATCAACCCTATCGAAGAGATCAATGCCCAGCTCAAGGATGGTTCGCTCGATGAGGACAACCACTTCAAACTCCTCAAATGCAGTGACCGCGGCGAGATCGGTATGCTTGTCGACAATCTCAACCTCCGCACTATTGCCCTCGAACGCTCCCAGCTCAGGGAGAACGAAGAGATCAACAAACGTATGACCAACGAAAAGCTTCTCGTGCAGCAGTCGAAGATGGCTGCGATGGGAGAGATGATGGATGCCGTCGCCCACCAGTGGCAGCAACCGCTCAATGCCCTCAGTATGTACACGCAGATCCTGCGGAGCGACTTCGCCGATGGAACGGTCGATCAGCAGTATATCGATGAGTTCTTTGAGAATATCCATGTACAGATCAGGCATATGACAACGACCCTCGACGAGTTCCGTACCTTCTTCAGGCCCAGCAAAGGGAACCACGACTTCGAACTCATGGAGATCGTCGACTCGGTCCTCTTCCTCACCAGGGACGACCTTATGAAAAACTCCATCGTAGTCACTATCCTCCAGGAGGACAAGATAGTCATTCACGGCTCACGCAACGAGTTCAAACATCTCCTTCTCAATATCATCAGCAATGCCAAAGATGAGTTCAATGAAAAGAACATCCAAAAGAGAACCATCGATATCAGTATCATCAATGATGACAAAGGGAAGAGAATGCTCGTCTGCGACAATGCAGGGGGGATCCCGGAGCATGTCCTCCCCAACATCTTCAATGCCAATTTCACGACGAAATCAGAAGGGAAAGGGACCGGTATCGGACTCTATATGAGTATGCAGATCGCCAACAAGCACCATGCGACTATCCGTGCGGAAAATATCGACAACGGCGCCTGTTTTATCGTGGAATTCGATCAGAAGATCAATGCAGAGCGGCAGAAGCAGGGGATGCCATACGCAGACCAACAAGGATCAGAAGAAACGACACAAGGGTGAAGGCTCCTGCCCAGAGAGCGACACTGTTGACACCCCCGACGATACTCATGACCCCTATCGACTTCTCCTGCTCTTTGGGGAACATCGCCCGGATGTCCCTGTTGTGCTTTGTAAAGGTATGGTAGACCTCGCCAGTACCGTAGCCGCCTATCAGTACTGCAACGACGAGATAGGCGATCAGAAAACTTCCCAGGGGGAGGAAGGCCCCGAGGATAAGAAGGATAAAGAGCGCCGTAAGGGCAGGTTTCATCTCTTTTCGGTAGAGGAGAAACCATACGCCGCCGATCATTCCCCAGCTATTCCAATACCAAATATATTTACCGCCGCTCTGCTCCATCTTCTCAAATGCCCTGGAATACCATTCGTACTTTGAGGGGACGGCGATATATGCCTCGAACATCTTTTGATCAAACGCTTCTTTAGTCATTATGCTTTATCCTCTCCGTGGCTCTTGTGTGCGCTTCTGAGCAGTACAGCTACGGTCACGATCATCGGAAGCCCCAGTGAGACGATATAGGAAGGGATATGGAGATAGTGGTTCTGGTTGAGGAAGAAGAACCCACCGATAAGGACGCCATAGGAAGCGAGACGGAAAGGTGAAAGGGATGCCTTCGAGTCTTTGGCCACTTCGGCGACAGAACGGCGGTTTGCCTTGAGCTTTGCTTTCTCTTCTTTGATCGCCGCAGCTATATCGCTGCTCTCTTTGGGTTCCTCTTCGCTGTAGAGATCGTACGGGTCTTCGATCTTGTCAAGAGTATCCCTGTCGTCATCATGGGGGATCGCCCCCTGCTCCAGCCTTTTGGCGACCATGTTTCGGTAGCTTGCCATCGAAGCGAATACGATGAGCGCCGTACTCCAGTACCCTATCTGGGAGCTGTAGAGCCATTTGCGCTCGCCGATTATCATACAGACAGCGATGACGGCTATATCGACTGCCAGGAGTGCATTGAGGATGGTGATATTAGTATTTTTCATCCTCATCCTCATCATCGTCTTTTTTCTTGTAAGGGGTGTAGTTGTATCGCGGATCGTTCGCCAGCTCGTCCAGCATCGCTTTCTGTTTCTGATAGGCTTTATAGACATTGAGCACCGCAGCGGCTATCCCCCAGAACACCCCTACCCACAGCAGCCAGCCGATACCGAAGAAGCTCTTCATCCATACACCAAGACCGACCCCTATCAGGATTGCCACCACTATCGAGATACCCAGGCTCAGCCCGTCGGCTGCATCTACTATCTTCTTGAATTTCGGCTCTTCTTTCATATCCTGCTCCTGACTCTTTTGGCGTATTATCCCCAAATAGCTACTAGAGTTTGCTGAAGGGTCTCTCCACCCTCCTTTTGGAAGCGGGATTTTTGGGATACCTGGAGGTTGTTACGAACCGAGGAGCGTAGGCTCTCCGAAGACATACCCCTGCATATAGTCGACGCCGATATTATGGCAGATATCCTTGAGGGTATCGTCGCTGACGAACTCAGCGATCGTGCTGATATTGAGATCATGTACCATATTGATGATGGTCTGGGCAAGCATCATCATCTTGGGATCGTCCCCGAGACGCTGGATGATGGAGCCGTCAAGCTTGATATAGTCGAGCTTGAGATTGAAGATATGAGCGAAGTTCGAGAATCCTGCCCCGAAATCATCGAGGGCTGTTTTGACATTGAAAGTTCTCAATATCTCAAAGAAGTTCTCCACTTCTTCGAAACTGCTGATCGCATCGGTCTCGAGAAGTTCGATAGAGCATCTCTGTGCGGTCTGCGGGTAGGCTTTGAAGAGCTGGAAAAGGAACTGCCTTGTGTGATCGTTCTGGATATCCTTGATCGAAAGGTTGAGTGAGAACTCCTCATCCCTGTCCTTGAATATCTCGAATGTCTTTTTGCACATGATCTTTGTACACTCTGCATAGACATACATCTTGGAGAGCACTTTCATGAAATCCGCCGGGATCATGACCGAACCGTCATTGTCTATGATACGCATCAGCGCTTCGTATTTGACCACTTTCTCCTCACGGTTGCAGATAGGCTGGAAATACGGCGTGATCTTGTCTTTCTGGAGTGCGAGACGGATCTTCTGTGCCATGGTGAGATTGGCAGCGAAGGCATAGATATCCTTCATCTCGATCGTGTCGGCATCGATGAAGCGATGGCGGTAGTCGACACGGTTGGTGATCGCATACTCCGTACGGTCGAAAAGATCATCATTGATCGTTGCATAGGTTCCGTAGAAGGTCACTGCCGAAAAAAACTCCCTGTTGTACTGAAGGGCGCTCTCTATATCGGCGATGATGGAGTTGATCTTATCCTTCATCCCAGGCTCCAGGATACAGGCGAACTGGTCCCCGTAGAAACGGAAGAGAAGCGAAGTGTCAAAGTGCTGCCGCAATGCATGGGATACCTCGATGAGGATACGGTCGCCGTGTGATCTGCCGTAGAGCATATTGATCTTCGAGAAATCCTGGATATTGATAAAGAGATATATCTTCCCGTAGTATTTGCCGAGATTCTCAGTCAGGTAGAACCTGTTGTAGAGATGGGTGAGATTGTCGAGGGTGATCAGCTCGTACTTCTCACGTATGAAGAGGAAGTTGAACTGCTCACGCATCCTGAGGGTATAGGAACGCAGATCGAGATAGAGCTGGAGGGCATAGAGATACTCTCCGCTGTCATAGAACTTCGCAGCATTGTGAGCCACACGGTGGAGACTCTTGTGGTCGTTCACAAAGCCGTCCTGACGCTTCTGAAGCTCGATGTAGCTGGAGATGGAAGACTCGATCCACTCCCCTACTTCGCACTTGGTATGATCCATCTGCGGATCGGCACTCTTGATAAGTCTTGCATTGATCCACTGCAACAGCCAGCGCATGTGAGAGTTGGCAATGTGGATATCCGATGAACTGAATATCTGCATCGAGTCGGCTATCATACGCTCAAGCGTCGTCTTGTCATTCTGAAGCTTTTCATACATGAAACCATAGATAAGTTTGTGCTTGTTCCTGGAGAAGTTCGGGAGCAGGTTGATCGAGAGACGCGACTGTACCGCATCAAGCAGCAGGATCAGTGTCCCCGCCGGGAAATCAGCTTCGAAAAGTGCTCTGCCGTTTCTATGGAGTACCGCTGCATCGCTCTGCTCTTCACACAGTGCGACAAAAGCCTCGACAGCTTTCTCTTCCCGACCATCCTGAAAGAGCATCGCAAAGAAATCCCTTTTTCTAAACTCTTCAAAAATCATAAAAACAATACCCGAAGCGTCCATCGAAACTCCTTCTCTCCTGTGGGTTACAGTTGCTTACAAAAAACATTTGAGCTAAGTATATCGTAATTTTGGTTGCGAAAGTTCGATATCTTCGGACATCGACCTAATGATTTGTAAAAACGCTCCGTTAAGTATCTCCTGTATCGACCGGTCAAGCATCCAAAAAATCATAATATATATCAAATTGAAATATTTCATCACTCCGGCCAATGAGATCGGGTACAATGTCACCATCAGCACAAGGAGTCAATATGATAGTAGGTATAGAAGGGAGAGTCGTCAGGAAAGACCCGACCTATGTCCATCTCGATGTGAACGGTCTCACATACGAGGTCTTCGTCTCGGTCAATACATCGAGTGCGATCACCGATCCGAGCGTACGGCTGCTCACCACGCACATTATCCGGGAGGATGCCCACCTCCTCTACGGCTTCAAAGAGGCAGATGAGAAGAAGATGTTCGATACACTCATCAGGATCAACGGCGTCGGTCCCAAAGCAGCGCTTGCCATCTGTTCCACATTCGCCCCCGACACCTTCGCGAGGGTCATCGCATCCAAAGATGTCTCGATGCTCAAGCGGGTCCCCGGCATAGGCCCCAAAAGCGCCAGCCGTATCCTCGTGGAGATAGCTGATTTCGTAGCTACGGGAGAAGATGCCATCAGCAGTGATATGAACCAGGCGGTTCTCGCGCTGGAAAGCCTCGGCTTCAAGAAAGAGCATATCCAGAAGGCGCTCCAGGGTGCCGTCGGTGATACGGCGACACTGGTCAAAGAGGGGTTGAAGAAGTTGCAAAGGCTGTAGAATCGTAATAGAAAGTTATGAAATACAGCAGATACCAATCTGTACGGTTTTTCTCAAATGAAGCAGACGGTGGGTTAGCAAACCCACCCTACGCATCACAGAAGCTTATCGAACAACCGTAGGGTGGGCTTGCCAGCCCACCAAAAATGACATATGCAGCTATTTCCCAGATTGTATGTTTTTTGTCAAATGGTATAAACGGTGGGTTGGCAAACCCACCCTCTTACAAAGCACCGATCAGAAAGAAGGAAAAAAATCCTACTCCAGCTCAAAAACTATCGGTTTCCCGTCTACTGTCAGCTTGTACTGCTTGACGCCGTTCCATGAGCTGTTGGTCACCTCGACGACCTGGATACCGGAGAGGATATCGACCAGCTGCTTCGCTTTGGCCTTGAGATCGAGGATAGCATAGCTGTAGATGAAGAATCCGTTCGTCTCGTCGGCAGTCTCCATCATGAAATCGACATCGCTGAAGAGCGAACCGAGGATGATAACAGGGATATGGTGCGCTTTGGATATCGCGTACACCTCTTCCTTGGTGTAGCTTTGTGAAGCATTCTCCTGCCCGTCGGTAGCGACTACGACGAGCCTTACCGGGGCTGTGCGTGTCGAAAGATCCTCAAGAGCCGTACCCATACCGTCAAGCAGCGCCGTAGTGTTGCGCACGACCGTATTATCCCTGCTGATACCATCGAGCAGTACCACAAGATCGGATGAGAAAGGGAGCTTATTGATCACATTGGTGGTGAAGAGGATGATCTCGCTCTCGAACACTCCGTCGAGAGCATGGTAGATATCACCGAAAATCTCGATCGCATTGTCGATATCGTCATCCCTCATACTGCTGCTGTAATCAAGCACTGAAGAGATGGAGATCAGATTGCTCAGGTTGTACTCATCGAGCCCCTTGATGACGAAATCTCCAGCGGGTACGGTGACGTAAGTACCGTCGACAAGAGCTTCGAGCTTCATATCGGCACCGGTATAGGCGATAGGCTCCCCGACGAGGGTAGCGCCCGCGAGGAAGAGTGTGGGACGATCGCTCACAAGCCCCTGTCCTACCGGGACGACAATATCGCTGAGGTTGTCCGCATCGCCGAAGAATGCTTCCACCGCCTCACGACATTCATCGCTGACACTGTTCTCTTTGACGATGGTCGCCAGATCGCAATTATCTGCTATCGATTCTATCGAACCACCCCCGCCACAGCCGCTGAGACCAAATCCCACCATCAAACTCACAAGCGAAATCAAAAACAGCTTTTTCATCCTGATCCTCCTATTGCATTGATTCGATAAAGGCATTGTAAACTTCTGAAAGTTCGTGATCCTCTTTCTCCATCAGTTCGGTATTGCCCGTCTTGATAGCATGTTCGAGGACAGCGATCCGTTTGACCAGGTACTCGAATATCTCTTTGTTGATGTCGGGTATCTTATTGTGGCTGAGAGGGTTCTTATCAAAGCCTCTCTTGATG
>QKDN01000071.1 GCA_003252535.1 Campylobacterota bacterium
ATAAAAAACTATGGGTTGCTTTCACTTTAAGTATAATTATTTTTATAGATATGTTACTGGGGGAGAAACAAGTGAGTTATATGTTCAATAATATTGTTAAACTTATCAATCCACTCAATATATTTAAAAGAGTTGATTATTTTGAAAATATTGCACTTTATGGAATGTTGGTAAAATTTATTATGGCATCATTCATTTATCAATTTATTGTAGCATTCAGACAAAACACAAGAAGATCATAATTTTTGTATTGCTGTAAGATACTATTCTACGACAATATAGCGCCGATAATTCCCATCACCTGCTCCATCACCTCATCGTTCGCTTTTTCGACGAACTTTATCTTCCTCGCTCTGTAGTCCACCGACTTGAGCTGTTCGGTGAGTACAAAACCGCCGAGCTCCTGACCATCGACCCTGACATGGAAGGGGAAACCCCTGTCGGTATTGGCGATAGGGCAGGCGAGGGCGAATCCGACCGCTTTGTTGAACGAGTGGTTGCTGACGATGAGAGCTGGTCTGCGGCCCTTTTGTTCATGTCCGCTCTGCGGGTCGAACGAGAGGATGACGAGGTCACCTTTGGAAGGGATATACTCTTCCTTTACCATATTTCCTGACCCACCGCATCGTCGAACAGCTCCCCTTCGGGGGTGTATCCCTCGGGTATCGCCGCGACAAGGGACTCGATATCATACTTCTTTTTATGGATCGGTACAATGACCGCCCGATCCTCTTCGACCGTGATCTTCACCTTGTCGCCGATATGAATATCGAGTGCATTGATGACCTCTTTGGGGAGTCTCAACCCCTGAGAATTGCCCCATTTACTGATAGTGATCTCCGCGCTCATCGCAAGCTCCTTTATGAAATGTATATCATAAGTATATCTATTATCTTAAAGAAGGTCAAGCCCCTTCAAATACTCTTTGGCTAAAAGAGAACCGTATAGAGTTTCGTAGCTTTGTGTTTGCCCTTGAGCTCGATAGTGTCGACATAACGTAGATCGAAATCCCCTTCGACCTGCTCGCGCACCTGCTCGGAGATCATGTTGTAGGTGCCGTAGTTCTTGTTGATCCCTTCGAGGCGCGCGGCGATATTGACACTGTCCCCGATGATGGTATAGTTGATCCTTTTGGAGGAGCCGATATTGCCGACGAGTGTTTTGCCGTAGTGGATACCGATGCGTGTTCTGAAAGGGGATTTCCCTTCATCTGCCCATTTGGCATTGAGCATCTCAAGCGCTTGGTTGATCCCTATCATGGTCTTGACCGCATCGTATGCGGGAGTCTCGACATCACGCGGTGCACCCCAGAAGGCAAGGACGCTGTCGCCGATATATTTGTCTATCGTCCCATGGTTGGCCTTGATGACACTGTTGACTGCTTCGAAATATTCCGAGAGCTGTTCGGCGATCTCCATCGGGCCTGTCTCCTCAGCGATCGTCGTGAAGTTCTCGATATCGGTAAACATGATCGCCAGGTCTTTCTCTTCGCCGCCCACCTTCGCTTCGATATTGAGTTCCAGGAGTATCCTGACCACATCGAGCGGGATATACTTGACGAATGATTTCAAAGCTGTCTGGAGGGAATTCAGCGCGCATTGCGCCCGCTGTATCTCGGTGATCTTCGAATCTCTGGTAATAGTCGTTTCGAGGTTCAGATGGGTCAGCTGGTCTATCTGGCGGGAGAGCTCTTCGATAGGCTGCGAGATACGCTTGGAGAAGTAGAGGATCAGGAATACAAAAATCCCGAAGAGGACGACGGAGATCAGGAGGGTGAACTTGATGGTTTTGTGCGCTTCTCCGAGGATGATCTCCTCGGGGATGAGGGTGATGATCTTCCACTTGTAGGGCTTCTGCGGATCGGTATTGTGTACGAAATAGAGATATTCGCCGTCATTGTATCCTATCTGACCGCTCCTGGCGCTGCTGCGGATGATCCTGGCGATGGCGTCATCGGGGTCGAACCGCTTTACATTGAGGATACTTTTGAGATCGGTATGGTATTTCGGCAGAGAGGAGGCGACGATATTGTCATCCTCGTCGAGGACGATGATATCCCCGCCGACCTTTTGCCCCTGCTGCCTGATGAAGCTGTTGAGTCTCCAGTATGTGATATCTGCTCCGACAACTTTGAGCTTGGAACCGTTGCCGTCATAGAGAGCGCAGCTCGCCGTGATCCCCAGCTCACCGGAAGTGGCGAAGATATAAGGGTGCGACCAGAATGTCGTACCGGGTTGGGTCACACCGGTATACCACGGACGGGTCATGGCATCGAAATGACTCTCTTTGTATTCCCTGCGGGTGGTGACATAGGAGGCGTCCTTGTATTCCCATAGCTCCGTGAGACCGTTCGTCGTGCGCCTGATGGTGCGCAGTATGGTCTGAGGGTAGCGGCGCAGCTGGATCATCTCACCCATATCATTGGCGATATAGATGCTGTTGAGATAGTCATAGGCCTCGAGCTGCCGATACATGACCGCGACGATCCCGTCCACATCGGCGAAAATATCCCGGGTATCACTTCCCAGCTTTGAGAGTATCTCTATATTGTTCGATGATATCTCGAGGGTTTTTGTGGTGAGTGTCTCGATATTGAGGGCGATCTCCTGCTGAAGCTTCATGGTCATACCATAGGTGAGATCGTATGTGCGCTTGTAGTTGTAGCCGATCAGTGAGACAGTGATGATCGTCAGGAGGATGATGAAGAGTTCGCTTAACTTGATAGAAAAAGGCTTGACTCTGCCGGGATTCATCCCTCCATCTCTTCTTTCGAGACCCTCTCCACCATTTTGATACTCTCGAGGGCATTGGTGAGTATCTTCTTGGTCGAGGTGAGGGGTTTGATCCGGAGGTTGGTCTGCTTCTTATCGAGCGACTGGTCGGAGAGGGCTTCCATCACCTCTTTTTCGAGCTCGGCGATGATCTCACCCAGTTTCGATTCTATGAATTCTATGTTCATCGCCAGACCTCTCAGCTCTGTTTGGGTCTGAAGACCTTGACCACCTCTTCATTGGCTTCCATATAGCTGCCGCCGATGAGATCGATGCAGTAGGGGACGGCAGGGAAGACCGCATCGAGGCATTCGCGGATCGATTTTGGTTTACCCGGGAGGTTGATGATCAGCGAGTGGTTGCAGATACCCGCTGTCTGGCGAGAGAGGATCGCGGTGGGGACATACTGCAGGCTCACGGCTCTCATCTGCTCGCCGAATCCCGGGAGGAGTTTCTGGCAGACATTCTCTGTCGCCTCGGTAGTGACATCGCGAGGAGCGGGGCCTGTGCCCCCCGTGGTGACGATGAGATCGCATCGGTGGTCGTTGGCGAGTTCGATGAGGGTGGTCTCGATAGTGCTCTGCACATCGGGGATACAGCGGTAGATGTATTCGCATTCGTTAAGGAGATACTCCTTCATCGTATCCATGATAGCCACGCCCGAGATATCCTCGTAGATACCCTGGCTCGCCCTGTCACTGGTGGTGACGACACCGATCTTGATCTTGTCCATAATTGACTCCTTTTTTGCACTTGGGCGGGTATTATAGCAAAGAAGAAGCGCAGCAAACTTATATATATTTATAAATATTAAAATATTGCTTTCAGCGGATGTGGTATAATTCCAGTCAAATTACCACAGGAACCCTCAAAAAACTGCCTCCAGAGAGAGTACTCGTGCGCCATGCGAACGCAAGCGCCCATTTCATGGGTTGAGCGCATGGCTTCTCGCACTCTCTCTGGAGGAGGAAGAATAGTTCCGCAAGAAAGAATATGAAACCATGTTAGAAATCCTCTACCGCGATGAACACTTCGTAGCGGTCAACAAACCCTCAGGACTCCTCGTCCACCGTTCGATGATCGACAGGCACGAGACTGTGTTCGCCATGCAGCTGGTGCGTGACCAGATCGGGCAGAGGGTCTACCCGCTTCACAGGCTCGACCGTCCCACATCGGGGGTGCTCCTCTTCGGACTCTCCAGGGAGACGGCGCAGAAGATGGGGGAGGAGTTCGCCTCCCATGAAAGGGTACGCAAGGAGTACCTGGCAGTCGTGCGCGGATACTGCGAGGAGAGCGGTCTCATCGACTACCCGCTCAAAGAGGTGCTCGACAAAATGACCGACGCCAAGGCCGATCCGGACAAAGATGCCCAGGAGGCTGTCACCGCCTACGAGAGGCTCGCCACCGTGGAGCTCCCCTTCGCCGTGGGGAGGTATAGCTCGAGCCGCTATTCGCTCGTCCGCCTCGCACCGCATACGGGACGCAAGCACCAGCTGCGCCGCCACATGAAGCATATCTTCCACCCCATCGTCGGCGATACCAAGTACGGGCGTACCGAGCACAACAACCTCTTCAGAGAGCAGTTCGGTATCCACCGTCTGCTCCTCCACGCGCGCACGATGCGCTTCACACACCCCTTCAATGGAGAAGAGGTGATGCTGGAAGCTCCGGTCGGGAGTGAGCTCGAAGGGCTTTTCAGAGAGTTCGGATGGGAAAAGAGCTATTAACACATCTCGATAAACCATACCCAACTCAAAAGTAAGTGCGACAAGCCATGCGCCAAACCCATGAAATGGGTGCTTGCGTTCGCATGGTGCAGGAGCGCTTACTTTTTGAGTCGTTCTTTAGAGATGTGTTAGATATTTATAAATATTAAAAAGGATAGAGAGTGATAAAGATACAGATACCATCGATGGGGGAGGTCACGCTGACCCACCTGATACTTGACTTCAACGGTACGATAGCTGTCGATGGCAGGCTCGCCACAGGGGTCAGGGAGAGACTCGAAGAGCTCTCGAGACATCTCGATATCCATATCATCACCGCAGATACCTACGGCTCGGCGCACGATACGGGACTCGATATCCCGCTCCATATCATCCCCAAGGGGGAGCAGGACAGGGCGAAGCTGGAGTTCGTGCAGGGGCTCGGGAGCGAAGGATGCGTGGCGATAGGCAACGGAGCGAACGACGCGCTGATGCTCCGCGAGGCGAAACTGGGCTTCGCGATAGTGCAGGCAGAGGGGTGTGCCACCACGACGATGATGGCAAGCGATGTCCTCTTCACAGATATCAACGACGCCCTCGACACTCTCCTCTCTCCCAAAAGGCTCATAGCGACGCTTCGGAAATAGTCTGAATCACAGTATTTTAACTTCAATCTCATGTTCAAAAAGGCTAAGAGCATAGAGCATAGAGCAAATGATAGACTCTAAAGCTCTTGGCTCTGAGCTCTAAGCTCTTTGCCAATAGAAGACTTAAACTTGAATTACGGTGTAGTTTGGATTTGTATCATAATTATGGTATAGTCTTTCAAATACTTCAAAGGAGAAACGATGAGAAAATACGAGACCTATAAGTGCAACAAATGCGGCAACGAAGTAGAGGTACAGCATGTAGGCGGCGGGACGCTGGTATGCTGCGGCGAGGCGATGGAGTGCATCACCGATAACCTCACGGCGGTCAACCTCATGAAGGCATTTGCAGGAGAGTCGCAGGCGAGGAACAAGTACGAGTTCTTCGCAGAGGTCGCCTACAGGGAAGGATACCACAGGATCGCCCGTTTCTTCGAAGAGGCAGCGGCCAACGAGAAGTACCACGCGATGGCGGAATACAAGGCCTACAACAAGCTCGTCAAAGATATAGACCTCGATACGACCCATAAAAACCTCCAGTACGCAGCGGACGGCGAGAAGTACGAGCATGAGATCATGTACCCCGAGTTCGAGGAGATCGCAAAGGCTGAAGGGCTCAAAGAGATCGCAAGACTCTTCAAAGCGATCGGCAAGGTCGAAGTGGAGCACGAAGCGGAATACCTCGCCCTCAAAAAAGCCCTCGAAGAGGAAGGGTTCTTCGACAGCGACGAAGAGGAGGAGTGGGTCTGCGAAGTATGCGGCCATGTCCACAGGGGCAAGAAAGCACCGGGCGGCTGTCCACTCTGCGGTGTAGACAAAGAGTACTTCAAAAAACGCAGCGATGATGTCACGGTAGGCTGATGCTGCCATGAGCAGGGGAGAGGTGGAATTTGAGAAATACCGGGAGTTCGTCTCCCGATACATCGCTTTCAATACCATCGAGTGGCATCTCTTCAAATCCAAGCTCTACCTCAGAGAGTTCAGCAAAGGTGATATCATCCTCCACCAGGGGGATGTGTGCGGCGAACTGCTCTTCATCACCGAGGGGCTCGCCCGCGGCTATATCATCAATGAGGACGGGAAGGACTTCACATGGAGCATCTTCTTCAATGAACCCGATGCCCACATGACCAATCTCTTCCTCGTCGAATACGACAGCTTCCTCCGCCAGACCCCATCATCGATCCATATCGAAGCACTTGAAAGGTGCGTTGCCCTCGGTGTCTCGTACGATGATGTGCAGTCATTTTACAAGCATCTCAAAAAGGGCGAACGGTTCGGGCGGCTGATGGCGGAGGATGCCTACCTCTACACCCATCAGTTCATCATCCGGCGTCAGACCAGGAACGCCGCACAGAGATTCGCGGACTTCATGGAGACGACTCCCCATCTCCTGGATAAAGTACCGCAGTACCATATAGCCTCGTTCCTCGGCATCACTCCCCAGCATCTCAGCAGGCTCAAGAAAGAGTACAAACCCTCGATCCGTTAACATATGTGAATGACACCTCCCCGCTCTCCGCGCTACAATAGTGCAAAAGGAGATGACCATGAAAACCGTCGCGCTGGTAACATTACTGCTGCTCACTACCTCCCGGCTCTTTGCCGGTACCCTCACCGTCACGATCACCGATACCGGTAAGGGGAGTGAGCTCTATATCGCCCTCTACAACAAACCGGATGGGTTCACATCGCCCGCGGCTGGTTACCGCGGCAAGATCGTCAAAACACCCGGGAAGAGGAATACCCTCGATGTGACCTTCGGCGATCTGCCCGACGGCATCTACGCCGTAGCACTCTTCGAAGATGGCAACGGCAACGGCAAACTCGACAAGAACCTCCTCGGTATCCCCCTTGAAGGGTACGGATTTTCCAACAACGCCACCTCTCCCGGTTTCGAGAACGCGAAGTTCCCGATCCACGGCGACACCAAGATCACGATAAAGGTAAGACGATAATGAAACAGAATGTTACTATCATAGGGGGAGGGCTCGGCGGGCTGACAGCCGGGGCGCTCCTGGCCAAGGACGGCTACAAAGTGACGCTGCTCGAGCAGCACAGTATCGTCGGCGGCTGTGCGACGACATTTGCCCGCAAAGGGGGCTTCGTCTGTGAAGTGGGGCTGCATGAGATGGACGGTGTCTTCGACAACCCCGTCATCTATGAGACCTTCGAGAAGCTTGGAGTCTACGACCATATCACATTCCTGAAGGTTCCGCAGCTCTTCAGGATCACGACCTCGAAGCGGACGATCGAGATACCCGAAGGGATGGAAGAGGCCAGAAGCGCCCTCATCCGTGAGTTCGAGGAGGAGGAAGAGGGGATCAGGGAGTATTTCCGTATGATCGAATCTATCGCATTCGAACTCGGTATGTTCAGGAACCTCCGATGGTACCACTACCCGATCCTTCCGTTCCTCATGAACAATACCCTCCGCTATATGAGGCGATCGGTCAGCGATGTGATGGACACTCTCTTCGTCAATGACGAGCTCAAGCTCATCCTCAACGGCAACCTCCAGTACTACAGCGACCTCCCCGACACCCTGAGCTTCCTCCTCCATGCCGTAGCGCAGCACTCCTACTACAGCGGTGGAGGGTGGTTCATCAAAGGGGGGAGCGGCAGGCTCAGCGACTACCTCGCAAGCGTCATCACCGACAACGGCGGCGAAGTGATCACCAGGGCCGAGGTGGTCAAATGCGAGGGGAAAACCGTCCATTATAACAGGAAAAGCGGGAGCCATACGATCACGGGGGATATCGTCATCTCCAACCTCTCACCGCAGGATACTTACAAACTCTATGATCTCCCCTACCGCGAGACCAGGGAGATAGCCGATTCGCTCCTGACTGTCTATATTGGGTTCAACAGGAATATCAAAGAGGTCTACGGCCCAGGTGCCTACTCCAGTTTCATCTATGAAGAGCTCGATTCGCTCGAAGGGTTCGAAGCGATGATGCAGAGGGATATCACCCGGAGGGGATTTGCATTTGTCGATTATTCACAGATAGATTCGGATCTCGCACCCGAGGGAAAATCGTTCGGCGTGATCTGCATGAGCGACTATCTCGGCGACTGGGACACGCTGGACGAGGGGAGCTACAGGGACAGGAAAAAACTCCTCCAGGAGATACTCGTCTCGAAACTCGAACGGTACTACCCCGGTATCTCGGATATGATCGAGTATATAGAGACAGGGACGGCGAGGAGTGTCCAGCGGTACATCCGTACCCCTAAAGCGACCGCGTATGGTTTCAAACCTACCCCGAAACAGTTCTTCAAATCCCCCAAAGTTGTATCGGATAGGATCAAAGGACTCTATTTTGTCGGGCAGTGGGTGATAGCAGGCGGTTTTTCTCCCGCGATCACGAGCGGATTTATAGCATACGAGAGTATCACAGGGCAATAGTGTAACATTAATACACACTTTATCCTCTGTTGCACCAGCCGTTTTTTGTGTGCTCCGGAGAAAAAAAACTCTCTTTTTCCTGTGATATTTGACGCTCCGGAGAGCAAAACAGTACAAATAGTAACTACCTGGTTCATACAAAAACCCCTCTTTGTTACCGTTGGAGGCAAAAAACTTGCTTCAAATCGTAACAAGCAAAATTATCCATTCAATAATGCGAGATTATTCATTGAAACATTAACAAAACTAAGATATTCTCGTCCTAGTGAATTGAATATCTCACTTAAAACTTAACAACAAAAAAGGGGAAAAAATGGCAGCAATGACAGCTCCTGCAAATACACCTGTTTGGGTTGATGAGAGTCGATGTAAAGCCTGTGATATGTGTGTCGCGGTTTGTCCGGCGGGTGTTCTGGCGATGAGACCTGAACCAACATCAACTTTGGGTGCTATGATCGAGATCGTGGCTTTGGATTCATGTATCGGTTGTAATGAGTGCGAACTCGCATGTCCGGATTTCGCAATCTATGTAGCAGACAAGAAAGAGTACAAGTTTGCTAAACTTACCGATGAAGCAAAAGCAAGAGCCCAAGCGATTATCGATAATAAGTATAGAGTTTTAGGCGCATAATAAGGAGAAGATGAATATGGAAATGAGAGAAATAATTTCTACAGGTAATGACCTCGCTGCTATTGCTGCAGTAGATGCAGGTTGTGAGTTTTTCGGTGGATATCCTATCACTCCGTCAAGTGAAGTAATGCACACTATCTCCGACCTCTTGCCAAAAGCGGGCGGCGCGGCTATCCAGATGGAAGACGAGATCGCAGGTATCGCAGCGGCAGTAGGTGCGGCGATGTCAGGTGTGAGAAGTATGACAGCGACTTCAGGCCCAGGTGTATCGCTCAAAGCAGAGAACCTCGGTCTCGCGCAGATGGCTGAAGTACCCCTCGTACTTGTTAACGTAATGAGAGGCGGTCCCTCTACAGGTCTTCCTACCCGTGTATCACAGGGTGACGTAAGACAGGCGAGAAACCCGTCTCACGGTGACTACAGATCGATCACACTTTGCGCAGGTAACCTTGCTGAGTGCTATACAGAAGTAGTAAGAGCGTTCAACCTTGCGGACAGATTCATGCAGCCTGTTATCGTACTGACAGACGAGACACTCGGTCACATGCACGGCAAGGCGATGATCCCAACGGTAGAAGAGGTCAAGAACAGCATCGTACCGAGAAAAACTTTCGACGGCGCTCCTGAAGACTACAGACCATACGGTGTAGGTCCTGACGAAGCAGCGGTACTCAACCCGATGTTCAAAGGGTACAGATACCACTTCACAGGTCTCCACCACGATGGCAAAGGTTTCCCGACTGAGGAGATCGAAACTTGTAGAAAGCTCATCCAGAGACTTGAAGACAAGGTCATGATGCACACTGACGAGCTCGAACTCAACGAAGAGTTCATGCTTGACGATTTCGACGGAAGCGAAGGGGAAGTCCTTATCGTTGCTTACGGTTCTGTATCACTCGCTGCAAAAGAAGCGATCAGACACCTCAGAGCGGACGGCATCAAAGCGGGACTCTTCAGACCTATCACACTCTGGCCGTCACCGGCAGACAGAATGGGCGAACTCGTCAAAGCTACGAAAAACGTACTTTGTGTAGAGCTCAACATCAGACAGTACACTGAAGAAGTAGAGAGAGTATCAGGCAGACTTGATATCGAAGGTCTTTACAAAGTTAACGGTAGAGCGATCTCTCCATACGAAATTGTAAATAAAGTAAAAGAGGTATTCTAAGATGGCATTCAATTACGATCAATACTTAAGACTTGAAAAAATGCCAACACTCTGGTGTTGGGGCTGTGGTGACGGTGTCATCCTCAAAGCGTTCATCCGTGCCGTCGACAAGATGGGATGGAGCAAGGACGATGTATGTGTAGTTTCAGGTATCGGATGTTCAGGAAGATTCTCTTCATATGTAGACTTCAACACGATCCACACTACTCACGGTAGAACTGTAGCGTTCGCAACGGGTGTCAAGCTTGCCAACCCGGACAAGCATGTCATCTGTGTCGGCGGTGACGGCGATGCCCTTGCGATCGGCGGTAACCACACGATCCACGGATGTAGAAGAAATATCGATATCAACTTTATCGTTATCAACAACTTCATCTACGGTCTTACCAACTCTCAGACATCTCCTACTACTCCTCAGGGTATGTGGACGGTATCTCAGAAAGCAGGTAACATCGACCCGACATTCGATGCTTGTAAGCTTGCGATCGCTGCTGGTGCAACATTCGTCGCCAGAGAGAAAGTGAACGATCCGAGAAAACTCGAGAAAGTCTTCGTAGAGGGCTTCAAACACAGAGGATTCTCGTTCTTTGACATCCTTTCTAACTGCCACATCAACCTTGGTAGAAAGAACAAGATGCAATCGGCTATGGAGAACCTTGACTGGATCGACGCTATCACCGTATCCAAGAAAAAATACGACGAGATGAGCGAAGATGAGAGACTCAACCTCCTCCCTACCGGTATCCTCAAGCAAGATACTGCGGCGAGAGAGTACTGTGATATGTACGAAGATATCAAAGCGGTACAACAAGGCAAGCGTAAAGTACTTACTCAAGACGACTTTGAGAAGAAAATATAACAAGGAGATACACTATGGCTAGAACATTAATGAGATTTACAGGTGTTGGCGGGCAGGGTGTTCTTCTTGCAGGTGAGATCTTTGCTGCGGCGAAGATCAAGTCAGGCGGCTACGGTCTCAAGACAGCTACCTATACATCACAGGTGCGCGGCGGACCGACCGTCGTCGACATCACGCTTGATGACGATGAGATCTTCTACCCGTACGCAAACGACGGCGAGATCGACTTCATGCTCTCTGTTGCACAGGTGAGCTACAACTCATTCAAAGGTGGGGTATCTGAAGGTGGTACGATCGTGATCGAGCCGAACCTTATCACTCCGACTGAAGAAGATAGAAAAAAATGGAACATCGTAGAGATCCCCATCATCACTATCGCCAAAGAAGAGGTCGGTAATGTTATTACCCAATCGGTCATCGCTCTTGCGATCGCGAACACTTATATGAAAGCTATCGACAAAGAGACTCTTGTCAAAACAATGCTCTCAAAAGTACCTGCGAAAGTCCATGAGCTCAACCTCAAAGCTTACGAGCTTGGTGAAAAATACGCCCTTGAGGCAATGAACGTCTAAGGAAGATTTATGTGCGGGATTACTCGCACATAGACTTCCAAAATTTTATATTCTTCAATACTCATGTCAAAATTATCCCCCAATTCACCATGCCCCTGTGGCAGCAAAAACAAATACAAGAAATGTTGTGCCATCTACCACAAAGGTGCGCTCGCTCCCAATGCACTCACTCTGATGAAATCCCGATACAGCGCCTTCGCAGCAGGCGAGAGCCGCTATCTCATCAGGACGACCCACCCGCAGAACTCCGACTATACCGAAGATACCAAAAGCTGGAGAGATTCGCTCGATCAGTACTGTATGAACGAGGAGTTCCTGGGATTGAAGATCATTGAATTTATTGACGGTGAGAGCGAAGCGTTCGTCACCTTCGAAGCGATTCTTGGTGACGGTGTACTCCATGAGAAGAGCCGATTTCTAAAGGATGAAGGGAAATGGCTCTATGTGAGCGGAGAGACGGATTTTAGACCGCTCCCATAAGCTGTTTTGAGCTCTCGCCGATGAGCTCGCACATCTGCTCGTAGCTCTTCGATGCCTCTGCGACATCCGCACTGAGAAGCTCCTCGTAGAGATTCTCGATCTTCTCTTCTGCGCTCATCTTTTTGAGATCGCCCTTATCAAGGTCGGCAAGATCGACGAGCTCGTTCCATACCGAACTCTCATCGAGCATGATCGCTGTAAATGTCACACCCTCGTACTCGAATGTACCGTTGCCGTCAAGGTCGGTGACATAGAGGATATAGAGTCCGTCAGGACTGAAAAAGCTCTTGTACTTCTCGAACATCGGCGCGAAGTGGTTGAAGCTCTCGAGCTCGCAGGTAAAGAACTTGAACTTCTCCTCGTCGCTGATCATGATCACCTGCTTGGCCTGGATCTTGGGAGGGAGCTTGCGGTCAGGTGAGAGCGCCTTGCCCTCTTCTATGATCAATGCCCCTCTGTATCCCATCAGTCCGCTTTCCAGCTCACCGTTGAATGACGGCTGCCATGCGAGGTCGTTGCTTTTGATAAATTCGATTGGAGTCATACTTAATTCCTTTTGGTTTTTGATATGCAACCCGTATGCAAATAGTGTTCCAACAATCCGATATTTCACATGAATATCTATTTTTATCCTCTTTGGGCATTTAGGTAACAATACTGATTCATAGCAATTAATATCTATATTGTTTATATTTACATATCATAATATATTATGATATTCTGGTGATAATTCAGTCAAAAAGGATAACCAAATGAAGATCAGTACCATGTCATTCTGCACTATAGCAGTACTCAGCAGTATAGCCAATGCAGGTGGAGATATTGCACCGGTTCCTGTAATAGAAGTCCCTGTAGCCAAATCAAAAGACTTTTATGGTGGTATAGGCGTTTCGGCAATGAAGCTGTACAATGACGGGAGTGAAGAGGAATTCACTTCGACAGGTGTGACTCTCCAGCTTGGTTACCGATACAGCGAATACATTTCCGTCGAAGCCAGATACACCCAGAACGTATCCAAAGTGGTTTATGACGGAGGTAATAGCGGCAATGCAGACAATGCTGACTATGATACAGATTTTGCCAATACAGGGATCTATCTCAAACCCATGTACCCTGTGCTTGAAGAATTCAATATCTATGCACTCCTCGGATACGGGATGGTTGGATTGACCGCGATTCCGACCGGTCCAAACGCTGCGGACAGGGCAGAGTCCGGATTCCAGTGGGGTATCGGCGCAAGCTATTCTGCCACTGATACGATCGATATTTTCATCGACTATACATCCCTCTATAGCGGCGAAGGTTTCGATCATCTGGCAACTGCCAATGACCAGCAGGCCGACCTGATTACATTCGGCATTAGTTACAGATTCTAAAGAGAGGAAAAACGATGAAAACGACTTTCAGACAAATACACGGTATTACGCTCTCTGCTGCTGCGATGTTCATACTTTCCGGTTGTGTACCTTCAGCCGACGGTGAGAATGGTGCGGTCACAACATCTTTATATCTTGAAGCAGAAGCACCAACACCTACTCCTACCACTACTGTAGATACAACAGCTCCAGTCATTGCTATCAATGGTGCCAACCCAATGACTCTGACCGTTGGTACGGAATACAGTGAACCAGGTGCAACTGCTGCGGACGATACCGATGGGAATATAAGTGCAAATATCCAGATAACAGGGACTGTCGACACTACAATTATCGGTACATACACCATCACCTATACTGTCAGTGATGCTGCCGGCAATGTTGCTACAGCGACAAGAACGGTCAATGTCGTCGAGAGCAGTCCGATAGATACTACCGCCCCATTCATAGCCCTCAAATATGACAATCCCATGGTAGTGATCGCCGGGTATACTTACACTGAACCGGGTGCAATAGCCTGGGACGGGGTCGACGGGGATATCAGTGCCAATATTCAGATATCAGGAAACGTCGACAGTTCTACCCTGGGGACATATACCATCACCTATACTATCAGCGATGCAGCCGGCAACACTGCTACAGCGACAAGGACTGTCAATGTGGTCAATACTGCTCCTGTATTTAACAAAATTTCTACAGAAAGCTACTTCCAGGAGCATATTATCTCTACAAATGCAGTTGGTGCAAAAGATGTTTACGCTATAGACATCGACGGAGACGGAGATAACGATGTCCTCTCTGCTTCTACTTCGGATAATAAAGTAGCTTGGTATCAGAACGATGGTTCAGGTAATTTTACCGAGCACAGTATCTCTACAAATGCACTCTATGCATATGACGTCTATGCTATGGATATCGATGGGGATGGCGATAACGATGTAGTTTCCGGTTCCTATGGAGATAATAAAGTAGCTTGGTATGCCAATGACGGGGCTGGGAACTTTACCGAGTATCTCGTCGCTTCGGAAACCGATGATCCCGATGCTGTTTTTGCCATCGATCTTGACGGGGATGGGGACAGCGATATCCTCTCAGCTACATGGGACAGTGCAGTGATCTGGTATGAGAATAACGGCAGTCAGAGCTTTAGCAGACATGTCATTTCGACCAATATACAGTGGGGTGAGTCCGTTTTTGCTATCGATCTCGACGGTGACGGGGATAATGATGTTCTCTCTGCCTCCATCAACGATGACAAGATAGCATGGTATGAGAATGATGGTTCGGAGAGCTTCACTGAGCATAATATATCGACCACCGCTGACGGTGCATCTTCGGTATTTGCCATCGATCTCGATGGTGACAGTGATATCGATGTACTCTCTGCCTCCAAAAATGACAAGAAAATAGCCTGGTATGAGAATGATGGCAGTGCCAACTTCACCGAACATTCCATCTCGATCAATGCCGATGGTGGCAGCGATGGCGGTATAGAAGTATATGCCCTCGATCTCGATAATGATGGTGATCTCGATGTACTTTCCGCTTCTTATGATGATGATAAAATAGCCTGGTATGAGAATGATGGATCAGAGAACTTCACTGAACATATAATCTCTCTCAAAGCCAATGGTGCATACTCCGTCTATGCACTCGATGTAGACGGGGATGGGGACAATGATGTGCTCTCTGCCTCTTCGCTTGATAACAAAATAGCATGGTACGAACAACTCTTAAAAGCGATCGTTGTGGATGAAGGTCAGAGCGTTGTAGGCACTATAGCCGCTTCAGACAGCGACGGACATACACTGAGCTACTCCATCTCCGGTGGTGTGGATGCTGCACTCTTTGCCATAGACCCGTCTACCGGAGAGCTTAGCTTCGTTGCTGCACCCGACTATGGTGCTCCTGCCGACAGTGACGGTAACAATGTCTATGAGGTGAGCATTTCAGTGACAGATGGTTATACCAGTACATCTACCGATATCAAAATAGGTATAAGGGATCTTCCCTGATCAATCTGCTGCTTGTTGCAGCAGCTGAAAAGGCTCTTGTGAGCGGGCGAAGAGCTCCCCTCCGGTCTTGATGATATCGAGCCCGTACCTGCCGCGCAGCTCGTGCATCGCTTTGGTGATCGTGTTCATCCTGGTGTCATTGCCGAGTTCGAGCAGCGAGAGGGTTTTGTAGTCGTGGTTACTGAAGTGGGAGACGCTCAGCGAGAGCTTGACCGCACCGAGGTTCTCCCTCGCTATCCCCCTGTACATCTCCAGTAATGTGTTTTTGAAGAGCTGTTCGCTGAAGAGCCGCTCGGAGTGGCGCGTCGTCTTCGCCCTGATGCCGTACTCGTAATTGATCTTGAGGTAGAAGAAGGTGGGGTTCAGCCCGTGCTTCATCGTGATATAGACGATATGGCGGGCGAGGATCATCACCCTCCGCTCCACCTCGGCGGTGTCGGTGATGGGATCGAAGGTGCGGCTGATCCCTATCGATTTGCGCGAGGGTCTGGATGATATCCCTTCGTTGTCGCTCCCCTGGATGCGGTGGTAGAGCTGGATACCCGGTTTGTTCCATCGGTAGAAGAGCTTCTTGTGGGCTTTGATCTCGCCGAGACGGTAGATATAGTGCTCCTCAAGCCTCTTCGCGAACCCCCTCCCGATACCGGGAAACTCCCTCACCGGGATATCCTCGATGAAGCCTGCGACATCCTCCACCAGCCGTACTCCGTAGGGTTTGGCGACATCGGTAGCGAGCTTGGCGATCCACTTGGAGCGTGCTATCCCTATCGAGACATTGATCTTGAACCGTGCTTTGATATCGCCCTGGAGCTCCCTGGCGAAGCGCTCCGCCTCTCCGTCGGCTATCCACCCGCCGATATCACCGAAGAACTCGTCGATACTGAACTGCTCTATCGAGGGAATACGCTGAGAAATGAACTCCCGTATCTCGGTGGAGAGGCGGTGATAGAGCGGGTAGTGCGAGGGGATCACCAGCAGGTGGGGGCAGAGCTGCAGCGCCTGAGCGACGGGCATCCCCGTCTTGACACCGAACTTCCTCGCCTCGTAGCTGGAGGTGACGATGATCCCCCGCACCTTCTCCGCACCGTTGATCCTGTCGACGAAAAAGGAGCGGAAGCTCTTGCCCCTGTCGCTGTAGAACACCGGGGTGACGAACGCGCCGCTGTTGTCGTCCATCAGCCTGATATTGGTACGATCCCTGTTGAATATCTCCAGGTTGCTCCTCCCTCCCACGGCGATGGGAATATCCTCCAGCGATGGGTCGATAGCACGGTGGGCGGAGGCGAAGAAACTGTCTATGTCTATATGAAGGAACATCTTTTCCGCTCCTGAGTTTTGGAGCCATTATAGAGTATCGTATCAAATATGTGTAAAAATATTTCATTTGGAAACATTTATTTTTCAATAAATTTCAATAAGATATTATATGTTGGATATCGTAGGTTTGGCAGTGCCAAACGCCTCGGACGAATACTATCAATGTGGAATATGTTTTACCGGAAAGATATTGCAGTGCATCACCCTCGAATCATAATGCAAGACCCCTGTCTCGTTTGGCAGTGCCAAACCTACGGTTTCATGTATTTTTACGAGTAGGATAGTCTTTCAAGAGACTTGGTGTTGTCACCTGTCTATGAACTCCCGCATGGCTCGATAGTAGTCGGGTGACGACTGGATAGTGTTGTGTCCCAGCCCCTCGAAGATGCGTATGTCGGCCTGATCGGGTCGGAAAGCCCGGTAGAGTCTCATGCTGTTCTCGTTGGGTATCAGCGTATCATCACCTGCGATCAGGATAAGTGTCGGCGCTTTGATATCCTTTACCCTTCCGATAGAGTCATATTTGTCAAAGAGCATCCACGAGATCGGATAAATAGTGTACTGTGCGCTTGCAACAGCTTCAAGAGAGTCAAAGGGAGTTATCAGAACAAGCTTCCCGACATCCCGCCGCGCAGCGAGATAGGTAGCGACACCGCTCCCCAGGCTTCTCCCTATCACAGTAATATTCTTATGTTTGGGTTTGATAGTGTCGTAGAGCAGCAGCGCATCCTCATAGAGTCCCGATTCGCTCGGCGTCCCGCTGCTTCCTCCATAGCCGCGATAGTTGACAAGATAGAGGGAGTGGTCTCCAAAATGATGCGAAAAATCATGGTAATAACCATACACTGCCTCCGCATTGCCTCCGAAGTAGATAATGGCATTTTCATATTCTCCATCGGAGACGATGATCTTCAGCGACTCATTCCCGTTCCTGATCGTCATCTCATTGAGACCGTGGCTGGTAGCAGAGGGAGGGAAGTATATGAACGAGCGCTGCATGAACATAAGCGCTATACCGACAACGACATAGCCGATGAGCAGCAGCAATGCGATCTTTTTAAAGAGGATAACCCATAGGGGTTGGATGGTCAGCATGGTGATAGTTCCTGTATACATTTGAATTTCAAGAGCAAAAAAGTCTACCATAAATATATCAAAACACTCCAGTATTACCAATGGTAATATTTTAAAATAAAGATTCCGGATGTATAATTCCGCTAAAAATATAAGGCTGATCATGAACATCAAGGGAGATATCGCCGGGGGCTTGACCGCCGGGATCATTGCGCTGCCGCTTTCGCTGGCATTTGGGATCGCGAGCGGGCTCGGGGCTGCTGCGGGTCTCTACGGGGCTATCGTGCTCGGGTTCTTCGCTGCACTCTTCGGAGGGACCAAGACCCAGATATCGGGACCCACGGGGCCCATGACGGTGGTCGCCGCCTCGATCATCCTGCCGCTGGGCGGCGATATCGCCTCGGTGATGGCTGTTTTCGTCCTCGCGGGGCTCATCCAGATAGGATTCGGGGTGATCAGGATAGGGCGCTATATCAAGTTCATCCCGTACCCGGTGATCTCGGGCTTTATGAGCGGGGTAGGGGTGATCATCATCCTCTTGCAGCTGAACCCCATGCTCGGCAGCGAGGGGGCGGGCAATACCCTCAAGGCGCTCATGGAGCTGCCGGGTGCCCTCATGCACATCGATCTCTCTTCGTTCGGGCTTGCGATAGCGACCATCGCCATCCTCTATCTCACCCCGAAGAAGCTGGCTTCGATCGTCCCCACGCCGCTGCTGGCCATCATCGTGCTGACCCCTCTGGCTGCATTCATGGCGCTGGATGTCAAGATGATCGGGGCGATCCCCACGGGGCTGCCGGAGATCATCATCCCGTCGTTTGATATCGCCAAGGTCTCGATCATCGTCTCCTACGCCGCGATGCTGGCAGTTCTCGGTGCGATTGACTCGCTCCTCACCTCGCTCGTGGCCGACTCGATCACGCGCACCAAGCACAACTCCGACAAGGAGCTCATAGGGCAGGGGATAGGCAACGCCCTCCTGGGATTCGTCGGCGGGATACCCGGAGCCGGGGCGACGATGCGGACGGTCATCAATATCAAGACAGGCGGCACGACCAACAGATCGGGGATGATCCACGCCCTCTTCCTCCTCCTGGTGCTGCTCTTCCTGGGTTCATATGCGTCGCATATCCCTCTGGCGGTACTCTCGGGCATCCTCATCAAAGTGGGGCTCGATATCCTCGACTACAGGCTCCTCACACGGATATCGCACGCCCCCAGGCATGACCTCTATGTGATGGGGATCGTCTTTTTCCTCACTGTCTTCGTCGACCTGATCTTCGCCGTGGGTGTGGGGATCGTCGCCTCGTCGCTGCTGCTGGTCTACAGGATATCCAGGGAATCAGGCGCCGATATCTTCGATAGCGAGCCCGAATCGAGCGCGCAGGATGACCGTATCCGCGACGGCGTGAGGGTGGTCAATATCAACGGCCCGTTCTTCTTCGGCTCGATGTCGCAGGTGGTGGAGAGGACGCAGGAGGCGCTCGATGTCAGGACGCTGGTGATCGACTGCTCGAGAGTGCCGTTCCTCGACCTCTCGGCGATCTATGCGCTGGAGGAGATCATCCTCACACAGCAGGAGAAAGGGCAGGCGGTCTACACCGTCTTCAATCCCAAACAGCTCGAAGACAAGACCCTCTCCCCGATCCTCGGGATCGTAGGAGAAAAGGTCTTCACCGACCAGAAAAGCGCGGTCGATCATGCGCTGAAGGCATAGGTGCGTGCTACAGGAGCCGGAGACTTCAGTCCTGTGAACTGGGCGGAGGTGGAGTGCCGATTCCGATAGGAATTTTTTTCTTGTTCCATCCTCTCCTGAGGCACTGCCATTAAGTTAAGATAACTCAACACAATCAAGTAGTAATATCAGCTAAAAAGAATACAAGATGACAAAAAAAGTGAGTGTTTGGCAAGAAGCAGAGCGCTCATTGAAGATGAGGGATTTAAAGAGAGATATCGATTACGACCTACAGCATTTACCCGTAACAGAAAATTGAACTTTTCAATGCTGTTGATATTGATCCTGCAAAAAGGGCTCAAATCGATACAACTGAGATTAAATGAGATGATGATGTTTATGAAATATGATGAGAGTATCAGCAACAGCGCATTTACCCAGGCGAGGATCAATCTGGATTATCACGCTTTTATCGAACTGAACCAAAAAAGCGTCGTAGATGTGATGTATGAAGATGATAGCGAGATTCTCACCTATCAGGATATTTCCTCGTTTGTATAATCAAATCACCACTCAAGAAAGATGCTAAAATAGTATCTAAGAGTCGGTTGATGTAGATTGATTTTCTCGTTGAAGCCGTTAAACTTGAAATGTAAAGTTCAATGAGCCTGTATGGGAGCTAAATTGCTAAA
>QKDN01000039.1 GCA_003252535.1 Campylobacterota bacterium
AATTGCGGTTGCGAATAATATATGATATCGATATCATTATGTTTGCGTTGTTTTGGTGCGCTGGCAAGCGCACCCTACATTTCGCCATCTCCGGAAATAACCAAGCGAACAAAAAGATTCTGCTT
The DNA here is from genome assembly GCA_003252535.1 of Campylobacterota bacterium. Classification (GTDB taxonomy): domain Bacteria; phylum Campylobacterota; class Campylobacteria; order Campylobacterales; family Sulfurovaceae; genus SZUA-451. Next base: position 126 of record QKDN01000039.1, read on the forward strand.
AGTTATCTATATAAAACTCCTCCCTCTCGCGGAAGGTCTATATTTCCCGTCCTCATCGCGGTGAAGATAGGCTTTGTAGCTCTGTCCCTGTTCGAGGACGGGGATCGGTGAGGGGCCTACCCAGCCGGGCGGGTGGGCGATGACCCTGGTGTACTCTATCGTGATGGTATCGCCCTTGTGCAGCCTGCTCTTACTTTTGGCGATCCCGGTCACTTTAGCAGTGATACTGTAGCTTTTTTCATTGATACCGCTCAGTGAGCTTTTGACCTCAAGCGTCTCTATGGTGAGCTGTTCGGATGAGTTCTTCTGCATCTCTTCGTAGACATAGGGGGGAAGCTCGGCTTTGGCGGCGCTTACACCCGCGAGCAGAAGGAGCGCGGCGAAAGAGAGTTTGGCGAGCATCTCACACTCCTAGAAGAAATAGTGGAGGGCGAAAGTGACACCCTGGATACGCTTGACATTGGTCAGGTCTTCGACCTCGAGGTAGCGGTATCCGAGGTCGACATCGATCTGGTCGGTGAGGTAGAACATCAGTCCCAGAGAGCCGCCGTACCCGTATCCGTCGATCTTCTCAGGATCGGCATTGTCACGCATCCAGCCGCCGAGGGCACCGACATAGAGGCGGAGGCGGTTGTCGGCCATCCCCCCTATGATAGTGCGGTCGATCTCCAGGAAGAGCGACTGCATCTCGTCGATATTGTCCTCGTAGGTGAACATCGTACGCCAGATATTGTTCTGCGCACCCATGCGGAAACCGAAAAAGGCGTTCTCATCAAGCTGTTCTGCGTTGGCTGCCGTGATCCCCGCGAACGCGTACTGCTCGATATCCTGATCTTCTGCCGATAGCGGGCTTGCAGCCAGTGCCGCTGCGCTCAAGAGTGAAATTAGTTGCTTCTTCATATTCGTTTCCTTCTTTTGGATAGGTGTCCGATTTTTGCGGTTGATTATCTCATAACTTTGGTTAAAGGGGCGTTAGCTCTTCTCCCAGAGTGTCCCCTCTGCTGTGTCCATGATCGCTATCCCCATCGCAGTGAGCTCTTCGCGGATGGCGTCTGCGGCAGCGAAATCTTTTGCTTTCTTTGCCTCTGTCCTCCGGGCGATGAGCTCTTCGATCTTCTCCTTCACCTCCGGTTCGATCCCGAGCTGGAAGTACTCGAAGGGGTCCATCCCGCCAAATCCCAGGAGCTCGTCTATGAACTCGATATTTGCAACCGTCTCCTTCTTGAGCCCCTTGTTTTTCGGGTCGGCATCGAGCCCTTCGTTGGCGGAGGCGACCATTTCGTCGATCACGGCGAGGGCGATGGAGATATTGAGGTCGTCGCTCATCGCTTCGAGGAGCTTCTGTCTGAACTCTTTTTTGACCGCCGATGCGCCGCCGGGGGTGATGCGTTTCTTGAGTCTGTAGAGCTTGTCGAGCCTTTTTTTGGCTGCGAGGAGGTCCTCTTCGTTGAAGTTGAAGTCGTTGCGGTAGTGGACGGAGTTGAGGTAGAAGCGCAGTATCTCGCCGTCGTATGCCGCCAGTGCGTCCTTGAGGAAGAAGCTGTTGCCGAGCGACTTGCTCATCTTCTCCCCGTCGATCTGGACGAATCCGTTGTGCATCCAGTACTTGGCGAGCTCGTGACCGCTGGCGCATCGGCTCTGCGCCGCTTCGTTCTCATGATGCGGGAAGAGGAGGTCTGCGCCGCCGCCGTGGATGTCGATGCTGTATTCATCGCTCCCCTCGAAATGCTTCTCGATCATCGCCGAGCACTCGATATGCCACCCCGGACGGCCGGAGCCAAAGGGGCTCTCGAAGGCTATCTCCTCGTCTGCCTTCGCGGCTTTCCAGAGGGCGAAGTCCTTCGGGTTCTTTTTCCCCTCCACATGGTCGATACGGCTGCGGCTCTCGTCGTCATCGGGCACCTTGTGGGAGATCGAGCCGTAGGCGCTGTCACGGGAGCTGTCGAAGTAGACATCGCCCCCCTCGATCTGGTAGGCGTAGCCGCTCCCGATGAGCCGCTGTATCATAGAGCTCATTGCTTCGATCGATTCGGTCGCCTTGGGCTCGATATCGCTGGGGAGGATATGGAGCTGCTCCATCTCGTCCTTGTAGCGGGCGATGTAGTGTGTGGTGATCTCTTCGAGCGTTTTGCCTGTCTCTCTGATCTTCTTGATGATCTTGTCGTCGACATCGGTGAAGTTCTTGGCGAGCGTAACCTTGTATCTCAGTGCCCGGAGGGTGCGCACCAGCAGGTCGAAGCTCAGCGCACTCCTGGCGTGTCCGAGGTGGGCATCGTCATAGACGGTGGGGCCGCAGACATAGATGGAGGCTTCGCCTTTTTTGATAGGTTCGAAAAGGACTTTTTGTTTTTTGACGCTGTCAAAGATGGTCATGGGTAGAAACCTTGGTTTAGTATTGGGGCAATTATAGCGAAAAAGTTTGAAGCGGGATTTTTATATCCCATGTGAGGCTATAGAACAATTATTTCGCTCGCACAACTGAGTTGTGGAGTGTATATGAGAATTGCGCAGTTAAATCCATACGCATTACGCAATTCAATTGCGTAACGAGCCAAAAAATCTCAATGATATCGTGAATATGCTGCTGCTCAAAGACAAAGAGCTGCTTCAGGTGATGAAGCCTTCTTTGTAAGTGCTTTCTGAGTTTTCCCTTGTTCCATCCACTCCTGTGGTGGAACAACGGATTTTCTGATATTTCTATGTGCTACTGCACATTCTGTTATCGTATATCTCATCTGCATTCCGCCAGAGGACTGGCGGAACGAGTGAACGAGTGAAAGAGATAAATTTGATTATTATTTTATCCGTTTTGCCGTTATAGATATGATGGTAGGCACCAAATCTTCTTCTAGTAAATTAGGATTTTGTGCTAATGAATATGTAAAGTTACTATTGGCAGTATTCCAGTCAATTACTTCTACATGAGTAACTTCAAACCCTACATTTTTAAACACATAAGTATCGTAATCTTCTTTTTGAGCCAAAAATATTTCTTCTTTAGAAGATTTTTTAAGTCTTGCACTACGCAATGCAAAATTTATTGTTTCAACGGAATCAACTAGAAGATTATTTGAAACAATAATGTCTTCTAGTTTTTCTCTATATAACTTCCCTTTATTGTTAATATTATTTTCTTCTTGAGTATATTTGTTTACAATTTCTCCACCAGCACCAAGGAACCATCCAACAATAATATTTGGTTCAAATTGATGAATTTTATTTCTATCATCTTGTGTTAGTTGAAACAACTCACAACGATGTATTTGATATGTACAGTTCTGACTATCAAGATATGCCTTGGCTTTTTCAATTAAAAATTCATTATTATCCAATGATAGAACCTCATTATTGAGGGATAAATAATGTGTTCCTATACCAATACCACAACCAATCTCTAAAACGTTGCCATTCGGAATCAGTTTCGAAAGGATTTCATATATCTTACTTGAATTGAAATTTATCGATTCAGGTTCCCAAAAATTTGCATATTGTTCCATATTCATAGGTATCAATGTCTTTATTCCTTTTATAATATTTCTCTAACTATTTATTCAACAAACACTTTATGCATTTGTCCCCTTATATTCCCAATAACCAAACACTTTTTTCGTTTCATTATTGAACTCGAATGAGCGTTATTTTGTCATAATAGTGTGATTTGTGACACTTTCACCTTAAAAATCATAAAAATCTCAGTGTGCCTTTAGCCCGATATATACCGATATTTGTACATTTCGTTTGGTTATTGTGAATATACAGCAATAAAAACACAAAGTGTGGTGCATAAAAATCATAATATAACCATACCTTTTAACTTTTTTCGTGATAATCACAAAAAACGAGGAGATACTATGAGAAAGAGATTTTCCGTGATCGCTGCTGTGGCGATGCTCTTTGCCACTTCAGTGACAGGCGCCGAAAAAGCCGATGCGATGGATATGTATGACTGGATCGATGCGCTCAGCGGGAGCTGGTCGCTCAGTGCGCCGGAGAAGCAGGAGGGGACGGAGTCGTACAAGCACAAGGCGATCGTCCACCTTGCCGGGGACACAAGCAAGCCCGGTATCGTCTTCAAATCGATCGGCCGCAAGAGCACCGTAGAGGAGCGGCTCCTCCCCGACACCGACAAGGAGATGGTGACGATGTACCACTGCAAGGATATCGCCTGCAATGACCTCAAAGCGACCCACTACTGCGTCAAGCAGAACCAGCCCGAGTTCATCGCCGACCTCTCGCAGAGCAGCGACCACCGGATCATATTCAACTGCGACATGAGCACCGAGCTGTGCAACTCCGACGAGGATCATGTCCACACCATCATCCACGAGATATCGCCCGATGGCAAACACCTCAAGTCATCCTACCTCAGCCTCAAGGACAAGAAACCTGTGGCGAACAGCTCGATCTACCATTTCGACAGGATGGAGACCCCTGCCAAAAAGTGAGCGGTATCAGGGTCTGGTAAAGACTGCGGTCGGCACATGGCGCTCTACCGTATCGCCGAGTCCCAGTTCGCCGTCGCCGTTGTAGCCCCATGTCCAGAGGGTGCCATCGCTCCGGATACCTACGCTGAAGTATTCCGCCGCAGCGAGGGCAGCCCATGAGCCGCTCCCTACCTGTGCAGGGATCGAAGTGCTGGTGGAGGTGCCCAGACCGAGCTCACCTTCGCTGTTGTATCCCCATGCCCAGAGGTAGCCGTCGCTCTTGATCGCCAGGGTGTGCGCCATAGCGGCGATCGTCGTCCAGTCCGTAGCGTGCGTGACCTCCTGGATAGGCACATGGGACTCCGTCGTCGTACCGTCTCCGAGCTGTCCGTAACCGTTGTATCCCCATGTCCAGAGAGTGCTGTTGTTCTTGATGGCGACCGTGTTGTAGTACCCGACAGCGATCTTCGTCCAGTCGGTCGCATGGGTATTTTCCTGGGTAGGGTTGGATCTGTTCGTCGATGTGGCATCACCCAGCTGCCCGTAGTTGTTACCGCCCCATCCCCAGAGGGTATCGTTGGTCTTGAGCGCTACCGTGTGGCTCGTACCCGCAGCGATCTTTGCCCAGTCGGTAGCGTGGGTCGACTCCTGCGTCGGTGTGTTCCTGTTGACCGTCGTACCGTCGCCGACCTGACCATTACTGTTGTCTCCCCATCCCCAGATGGTGCCGTTGCTCTTGAGGGCGATGGTGTGTTCTGTACCGCCTGCGATCGCTGCCCAGTTGGTTGCGTGGGTAGACTCCTGCACCGGCACTTCCTGCTGGGTATTGGTAGCGTCGCCCAGTTGTCCGTCATGGTTGTAGCCCCAGGTCCAGATCGTGCCGTCGTTCCTGAGCGCTATGGAGTGATACTCCCCGACCGCTACGGCCCTCCAGTCACTTCCATCGCCGATCTGGGTGGGGACATGACGGTCGGTCGTATCGCCCAGTCCGAGCATACCGTAGCTGTTGTCCCCCCAGCTCCAGATCGTGCCGTCACTTTTGAGCGCGAGAGCATGGTATTCACCCGCTGCGACCTCTACCCAGTAGAGGGCGTGGATCGTGACAGTGATGTCGATACTCTCTGTCCCGCCGGTGAGCGTGAGGATGCAGCTGTCGGTCTCGTTTCCTTCGGTTGTTTTGGTATAGGTAAGGGTGCCGGAGCTGACCGTGCAGGTGCCCAGCGTGCCGTTCGTCTTGACCGTCGCGGTGATGGGGTCCCCGTCAGTGTCGAGTGCGCCTGAGTTGCTCTCCCAGTCGGCAGTTACCGTCGACTCATCGACATCGATGCTCATAGCGAAGCCCGATCCGCTCAGGGAGACGGTGACCTGGACGGTTCTGGTCGCAGTGGCATTGTTGTCGCTGCTGTCACTGACCGAATAGGTGACCGTATAGGTGCCGGGTGTCGATGTATCCACATTATCGGTTGTCACGATCTGGGCAGTGAGATTGCCGTCGATAGCATCGTAGGCACTCGCCCCGGCATCGGTGTAGGTCGAGCCTACGGTGATCGTGACGGGATTGTCACCGATCACCGTGATGACGGGAGGGGTGGTGTCGACAGTAGCGGTCGTCCCCCCGCCGCCTCCACCGCCACCACCGCATGCGCTCAGTAGTATCAAGGAAAAGACAGCGGTCATCAAGGTTGCATACCGGGAAAACTTTTGCATCATAGACTCCTGAAGATTTTAAGAAAGGGAAAATGAAAGAAGCATAACCAAAGAGTTTTATGATGCTTCCCAAGCAGACTCTGTTAATGTATCTTCAAGAGTATAGAAAGATATTGGTTAAGATACGATAAAAGTACCTTATAACTCCACCAGCACTTCCCTGACATCCTCGTAGACCCTGCTGTCGCAGTAGAGCTCGATCTTGTTGCCCGGGAGCTCCTCGACCACGATGATGGCGCTGAGGGTATAAGAGAGGGGTTCGAGCTGCTGGCGGAGTCGCACCTCCTCTTCGAAGGGCGGCGGGAAGTAGATCAGCCCGGCGATGTCCCGGTAGGCGGTGCCCATCAGGCGGTTGTAGGTATCGAGGGTGATAAAGCGCACTTCAGAGCGGCTCATATAGGTGATATCGCCGATGGTATGCTCCGTCCGTCCGCGTGTGTAGCTCCCCTTGATGACAGAGTAGGGGAGGAAGTGGGCGGGGACGCTCTGTCCGCGGACTCTGAGCCACCCCATCATCAGGCGGTAGTTGAGGAAGCGCTGCTTGACGATATCGTAGGGTTTCCCCTGCTGTTCGAGCTCGTAGCGTCTCTCGTAGAGGGTGAGCCGCTCCTCGATCGATTCGGGGAGGATCGTCCCGCTGATGGGGCTCATCAGCTCGTCAGCGAGCTTCTCCTGCTGGTCGCGCTGCATCGAGAGGCCGTAGAGGCAGCCGCAGTAGTCCTGGCGGTAGAGCTTGTCGGCTTTGGCGAGCTCGTTCTGCTCCTGTGTCCCCGAGGCCTTGCGGAAGTCGGGGGCGACGAACTCCACGCCGTACTGCTGCGCTACTTTGTCCCCCTGGCGTTTGAGCTGGGTGAGCGATTTCTTGGGGCTCGTGAGGAGGGTAGAGGTGTAGCTCTTCATCCCCAGCTCCTGTGCTTTCTGCGCGGATACCTCGAACCTGCGGTCGAAGCACACTGCGCACCGCGCCCCCCTCTCGGGCTCCTTCTCCAGTCCCCTGACCGCTTCGAGCCAGTTCCGGGTATCATATTCCCCCTCGATCAGTTCGATCCCCAGCATCTCGCAGCTGCGCTCCACATCGAAGAGCCTCAGGCGGTATTCGCTGTAGGGGTGGATATTGGGGTCGTAGAAGAACCCCGTGAGCTTCTCGTCTGGGTAGAGCTCACGGAGCTTGCCGAGGAAGTAGTGGCTGTCGACACTACAGCAGATATGGACGAGCATCACCCCTCTCCCATGATGATCCGGGCTACATTTGCACTGCTGCCGTGTCCAAGGTAGTCGCGGAGTTCTTTCGCCTTTTCGCCGAAGAGCTCCCGGTCGAAACCGTCATGGGCAGCGACAAGGTTGTCTGCGGTGACATCGTCCTGGAGGAGCTCGCTGTGGAGGGTAGTGCCGTTGTGGCGTTCGAGGATGAGGTTGGCGAGACCTGCGTACCTGATATTGAGCACCAGGCTCATCAGGAAGTAGTTGAGCTTGCCGGTCTGGTAGGCAAGGATGAAGGGGGTGCCGATGAGAGCCGCTTCGAGCGTCGCCGTGCCGCTGCATACATAAGCGAAGTCCGATCCCCTGAGCGCCTCGGGAGTGGAGCGGCTGATCTCGAACCCTGTAGTATCCCCATAGAGCTCCGCGATCTTCGCATCGTCGAACGACGGCGGGATCACGAGGAGGGCGCGGTGGGGTGCGAGTCTCTTTCTCACTTCCCTGAAATAGGGCATCAGCCGCGTGATCTCCCCTCTGCGGCTGCCGGGGAGGTAGGCGATGGTCTCCTGCATGTGCTCCTTATACTCCACCGGGGAGAGGTCGAGCTCATCGAGAAGGGGGTGGCCGACATACTGCGCTTTGCCGGACGGATAGTAGGGTATCTCGAAGGGCATGATCCCTAGCAACCTGTCGCAGTACTTCTCGATCTTTGCCACTCTCCCCGGGCGGCTTGCCCACACCTGCGGGAGGAGGTAGTAGATGATCTCTTTGTCGGGATATTTCTCTTTGATCTTTTTTGCCAGTGGGAGGTTGAACCCCGAGCCGTCCATCAGCAGTACTTTGTCACATGCTGCGGCGAGTTCGACCATCTGTTCGAGTATCCTGCGGAAATAGAAGTACTTTTTCAGCGCATCGACGAAGCCCATGATCGCGATCTGGGAGATGTCGACGAGGGGCTTGCCCATCGAACTCTCGAAGATACCGGCGAGTTCTATGTCACGGGTATGTTTGAGCACTTCCCGGAGATGGAGATTGCTCGAGGGTTCGAGGGCGGAGACGAGGAGCCGCATCCCTACTTGACCCTGCACGCCTCGCCGATCTCCTGGATGAGGATCAGCTTCTCTTTTTCGCAGCTTGACGGGCCGGAGCGGTAGAGGTGGAGGAGGGCAGGGTATTCGTCGCCCACTTTGACACCCCACGGTGCCGGAAGGCTCAGCGGTTGCGGGTATTGTGTACTTTTGCCGTTCTCATCCTCTATGGAGAACGAGACGTAGGCGGTGTTCTTCTCGATCTTGGTTATCGTGGCTATACCGAAGCTCTGTTCGTATTTGCAGGCTCCGGAAGTCCCGTTCGTACAGCCGGAAAGTGCCAGGAAACCAAGTGAAAGGAGTAAAGTGCGAAAAATAGGGAATGATTTCATAAATATGCCTTCATGGTGGAGTTGCCAGATGCCATTATAGCATACTTGGCGATACTCTTAGCACTTTTTGGCTAATATCCATTCTGCAATAGACTTCCTGTAGCATCACATACTCAGCGGCAAATCCTCCCTTCGGTCTGAGCGCTCCGTCCGTGATGCTACAGGAAGTCCAAATATGTTCAAGGCAGATCATTGGAAGATATACTCAATTCACTCTCGACCTACGGCTATATCATACTGGCACTCTATTCGTTCGGCGGGGGGATGGTGGCGCTTGCGGGTGCGGCTGTCCTCTCATCGATGGGGAAGATGGATATTACCCTCTCGATCGCTGTCGCTTCGCTTTTCAATTTCGTCGGAGATAGTTTCCTTTTCTATATGGGCAAGGAGAACAAACACGCGGTCAAAGGGTACCTTTCGAAGTTCAAAGGGCGTATCCATGCACGCACGGTACTGATGATGCGCCGCTTCGGCTGGCTGGCGGTCTTCATCCAGAAGTACATCTACGGGGTCAAGACCCTCGTACCGATCATCCTCGGTATCAGTCGTTACGATATCCGCAAGTTCATCTTCCTCAATTTCTTCGCTTCGATCCTCTGGGGGCTCGTGGTAGGTCTGCTGAGCTACTACTTCTCTGCGGGGGTGAGAGCATGGTTCGCATCATAGGAGTCACCATGAAAAAACTATTCAGATATCTGTTGCTGTCAGCACTGCTGGGCTCTGCCCTCCATGCCGATTTCGACCACAAGCTCGACCTGGACGACGAGGGATTCTGGGGGGCGCACTACGATGTCCCCAAGTATTCTGCTATCTTGCTCTTCGGCGCGGCACTGTACGAGGGGAGCGACAATCGCTTCGGCAAGACCGCCTGGCAGAGTCTCGACGCGGCGATCATGTCGCAGGTGATAGCCGAAGGGCTCAAGAAGATGACGGGGAGGCTTCGGCCGCGCGAGAGCGACTCCCCTTATGACTGGAATGAGGGTGGCGCGAGCTTCCCCAGCGGCCATGTAGCCGGGATGACAGCCCTCGTGACACCGTTCGTCCTGGAGTATCGGGCCGATAATCCATGGGTACACCTCCTGTGGCTTCTGCCTGCCTACGAGATGGAGGGGAGGATGAAAGCGCAGGCTCACTGGCAGACCGATGTCATCGCCGGTGCGGTCGTAGGTTTCGCCAGCGGCTACTGGGCACACGGCAGGGACTACCCGCTGCTGCTATCGCTGAGTGATGATCATGTGTTCGTGGGGCTGCATTATAGGTTTTAAAATATTCCTTGAACGCATAAGTGTGTACATTTGTGCGACATGGTCGCACCTACAGCAGGTGTGGCCGTGCCATTCAGCCAAATATACTTTGACAAGAGAACTATCCTAATTACAGATACCTTCCCCTCACATACTCCAGCCCCTCTTCCCTGGTCGCTATCTTCTCATCCATCTGCAGCTCGTAGAGCTCGTTCAGTATCTCTTTGAACTGCGGGGAGGGCTGGAGTCCGAGGGCGATGAGGTCACGACCCATGACGAGGGGATCGAGGGGTTTGTCCGATACCTTGAGATCGGCGGCTTTGGCGAGGAGCCAATCCCCCGCATCGTAGATGCCCCTCAGCGACTCTTCGGTCGTCCGCCCGAGGAAGTCGGCTCTGGCTACCCGCACGAGGGTGGTGATGTCGACCTTCGCGGCGAGTCTGAGGATCGCGCTGTTCCGCGATCGCCCCTTGTAGTACTGTGAGGGGGCGAGGTGGTACTTCACCAGCGGGATGATCGCTTCGACGAGGTCGTGCTCGTTGGTGAGCCTCGCCAGCAGCGTGCGGGTGGGTTCCTCTCCGGCGTATTCGTGTCCGATCGCCCTGATCGCACCCCCTTCATCTATCGTCGTCGTAGTCGCTTTGCCCAGGTCGTGGCAGAGGACGGCGAGGAGGCAGATGAGATCGTTGCGCTCGTCGTCGCTCCGCATCGCTGCCATCGCATCGAGACACATCATAGTGTGTATCCAGACATCCCCTTCGGGGTGCCATTTGATGGACTGCGGGACATCGATGATGGCGGCGAGCTCCGGGAAATAGCGGAGGATGCCGAGGCTGCGCATCAGCTCGAAACCGATCGAGGGGCGGGGTGACTTGAGCAGTATCTTGAGCCATTCAGTGTAGATGCGCTCTCTGGGGAGCTCCTCGAGCATCCCCTGCTCCGTCATATCGCGGCAGAGATCGGCGGTCTCGTCGGCAAGGGTGAAGCCGAAACGGGCGCAGAACTGCACGGCGCGGTAGACCCGCAGCGGGTCCTCGATGAATGTGTCGTCGTCGATATGGCGCAGGGTCCTGCTCCCGATATCCTCCATCCCGCCGAAGGGATCGAGGAACTCCCCTGCCTCGATATCGTATCCCATCGCATTGATCGTGAAGTCCCTCCGGCGCGCTGCCTGCGTATAATCCATAGCACCATCACATACGACATCGAAGCCCCGGTGCCCCTCGCCGCTCTTGGTCTCGGTGCGGGGGAAGGAGAAGTCGTACTCCTCCCCCTCATACACGAACTTGACGATCCCGAAGCTCCTGCCGACCTGGTTGACACTGCCGTACTCTCGCAGGACGGTCTCCAGCTCGTCGAGGCTCTCCAGTCCGTAGACCTCGATATCGAAGTCCTTGATGGGGATGGAGAGGAAATGGTCGCGCACGCTCCCCCCGACGACGATGGCACGGGCTTCTTTGGCTCTAAGCTCTTTGGATATGGTATGGATGATTATGGGCAGTTGCATCTGACTCTCCTTGATTGGAATGAAGTATAGCGGAAATTTGATACCGATTCAAAGATTCGATGTATCTGCAAATTCATTTTCTACTTTTTTAGAAAAAGTAGGCAAAAAGCGTCACCGCTCTCGAATCGTTCAGCTGCGCTTCACTTTCAAGGTCGTTCACGGTGACAGATTTATGATTTGATGGTTTGTAGGGTGTGCTTGCCAGCACACCTTTTGATACTGTCAGAAATAATCTGACATTAATCTATGCGTTTTGAAACCACCTCCATTCCCCCTCTTTAGCCTACAGCAACCCCCTTTATGCTAAAATCCCCACATGAAAAAGAATGAACAGACAAAACTATTTACCACGAACATTATCGGCGGGAAGTACAAGGGGTTGCAGATCGCGATACCCGATATCGGTACGACCCGCAGCTCCAAGTCGATCCTGCGCGAATCGCTCTTCAACCGTCTCCAGTACGATGTCATGGACAGGAACTTCGTCGAGGTCTTCGCAGGGAGCGGCTCCATCGGGCTCGAGGCGCTCAGCAGGGGCGCGGCGCAGTGCTACTTCATCGAGCGCAACCCGCAGGTCTATTCGATCCTCAAGCAGAATATCGCCAGGCTCGACCCGTCGAAAGCACACCATTTCCTTGGCGACAGTTTCGAGAAGTTCCCCCTCGTCCTCGAGATGCTCAAAGGGAGCAGCGAGAGGACATACTTCTATTTCGATCCTCCGTTCTCGATCCGCGAAGGGATGGATGATATCTACGACAAGGTCCTCGGGCTCATCGGTATGATCGACAAAGATATGTGCGAGATGGTGATCATCGAGCATATGAGCTCACTCAAGCTCCCCGAAGAGATCGGCGGATTCAGGCTCGAAAAGAGCAAGAAGTTCGGCAAAAGTACCCTCAGCTACTACAAGCCTGTTTTTGAGTAGAAGCGATGAGAAGGCCTCCTTATATCAGCCTCGTTTTGATAGGGGGTATCTTCGTCCTTTCGTTTCTCCTGCCGCTCTTTGCCGATCTTGACCCGTATACCCTCAATGCAGGATCGATACTCGAAGCTCCTTCCGCTGAGCATATCATAGGGACCGACAGGCTCGGGCGCGACCTCTTCGCCCGTGTCGTCTACGGCGGGCAGATATCCCTCATCATCGGTGTGGGATCGGCGGTGATCGCTTCTCTGATCGGGCTGATCCTCGGGGTGAGCGCGGGGTATTTCGGGCGTGATTTCGACAGGCTTTTCGTGATCGTCGTCGATCTTTTTCTGACATTCCCGACATTCTTCCTGCTCCTTGCTCTGGCGAGCTATATGTCCGCCTCGACGTTGATACTGATCCTCGTCATCTCACTGACGGGATGGATGGGGACATCGAGGCTGATCCGTGCCGAGAGCCACCGCATCGCCGGTCAGCCATTCATCAAGGTAGCCAGACTCGCTGGAGTCTCGAAGCTCAAGATCATCTTCAAGTACTTCATGCCGCTCCTCATCCCCATTTTTATGGTGAGCTTCACCTTCGGGGTGAGCGGCGCGATCCTGGCAGAGAGCGGTCTAAGCTATCTCGGTCTGGGGGTCACACCGCCGCAGATGAGCTGGGGGAGCATCCTCAGCGAGGGGAAATCGGTCATGGAGATCGCGTGGTGGGTGAGCTTCTTCCCGGGACTTATGATCTTCCTCGTTACCTTCAGCCTGATACAGATCAGTGACTATTTCCAGGAGCTCAGCAACCGCAAAGAGAGCTACAAGTGACGATCACCTCCGTCGAGACAAAGATACTGCGTGCACCGCTCAAACGCCCGTTCGTCACCGCACTGCGCCGCGTCGAAGCGCTCGAGGATATCGTCGTCCTCATCCATACCGACACCGGGCATATCGGCTACGGCGAGGGGGCGCCCACGGCGCTCATCACGGGTGAGACACAGGGTACCATGAAGGCAGCCATAGAGCATATCGCGCCGCTGCTGACGGGGAGGGATATCGAGGAGTTCGATACCCTCGTCGCGACTATCAGCCGCTCGCTCCTCCATAATACCACCGCCAAATCCGCTCTCGAGATCGCTCTCTACGACCTGCGTGCGAAGTCCCTCAACCTCCCGCTCTTTGGGATGCTTGGCGGGACGCAGAGACGCTTCGAGAGCGATATCACCATCTCGCTCGGGAGTACGGAGCAGATGGTCGCCGACAGCCTCGCGGCAAAAGAAGAGGGGTACCGTATCCTCAAGGTCAAGGTGGGTGACAGCGACACGGCCAAAGATATCGAGAGGGTCACCGAGATACACCGCGCTCTCCCCGCCGATACCGTCCTCAGGCTCGATGCCAACCAGGGGTGGAGCAGAGAGCAGAGCGTCGAAGTGATGCAGAGGCTTGAAGCCGGGGGCATCCTCCCGCAGCTCCTCGAACAGCCCGTCCACTACCGCGATACCGAGGCGCTGCGCTATATCAGGGAGCGCATCTCCACCCCGCTCCTCGCCGATGAAGCGCTCTTCGACAGCTACGATGCGAGGAGACTCCTCGATCAGGGTGCGTGCGACTATCTCAATATCAAGCTCGACAAATGCGGCGGGATCACCAAAGCCCTGGAGATCGCCGATATCGCCCGTGAATGCGGTGTCAGGTGCATGATGGGGTGTATGCTCGAAGGCCCCATCGCTATCAATGCCGCCCTCCATGTGGTCTCCGCCAGGGCAGATACCATTACCATGCTCGACCTCGACGCGATAGGTCTCTGTGCCTCGGTGCCGACCAGAGGTGGAGCGGCGGTCGACGGTGCATGGATGGAGCTGGGGGACGGGATAGGATTGGGGATGGAGTTTTAACAACGAAAGTGAGCGGAGAGGGCGGGTCACACCCCGCTTACTTTGAGGAGCTTCGTTTTGCCCACCATCAGTTCTGCACTCATCCTCATCCGCCTGAAGACGCTCTCCTGCCTGTACTCGATGTTGTGCTTTTTGCAGATATCTTTGACGATGGGCTGCATCTTCTGGTACTGGCTCAGCGGGAGGTTGGGGAAGAGATGGTGCTCCACCTGGTAGTTGAGCCAGCCGTGCATGAAGTCGATGAGGTCGGAACCTGTATTGTAGTTGACGCTCCCCATGATCTGCCGCAGGTAGAACTCCCCCTGGGATTTGTGCGGCTCGTCGAAACGGTAGATATCCTCGGCAGAGTGGTTGGGGACGATGACGAGGAAGGAGTGGAGGTTGGCGATGTATTCTGCGAGTATGATGACGATGAGGGCATTGGCCACCCCGTCCCATCCGAAGAAAGGGAAGAATGCCATAGGGATCATTATGAAATTGATGAGGAGATAGGGAATGATATAGTGGTTCCACAGCTCCAGACCGTGGGGTTTGAGGGGGCTGATCTGATACTCCCTGATCGGGGGAAGGGACTTCTTGCGCCGCTCTTTGTTCTCCAGTATCCTCAGTGTGTTGGGGGCGTAGTAGGTGAGCTTCCATGTCCCGGCGAAGAGGATGACGAAGAGGTATCTCGCCCACATCGGGGTCTTTGAGTTGACAAGCCAGCGCATATTGTTCTCGACATTATCGGGATCGTCGTCTTCGCCGAGGTGGTAGTGGTGCATGATATTGTGCTCGTACTCCCAGGCGCTTGGCTTGATCCAGTCGAGCCAGTCGATGGCACGTCTGTACCCTTTGGCGAAGCCGGCTTTGGTGTAGCGTTCAGGTATATCGGGCACCTTGTCGTAGGCGCCATGGAGGATAGGGTGGGCGACATTGGCCCATCTGGAGACATTCCCCACCCCTATGAAGAGTGCCGAAGCGAAGATCATCAGCCACAGCAACGGGGCGTTCAAGTCTCCGTCCATCTCAAGATAGCAGAGCCCGACAAGGAGCCCGAAGCCCAAAAGCGTCGAGGCTCTCCCCCATCGCTCCAGTTTGAGGAGATGTCTGAAATCCTCCTGTGTCGGGGTGCCGATAGTCTCTTTGATCCGTTCGATATCTTTCTGGAGCTCGAGTTGATCGATCTCTTCGTAGCGTGTGTAGTTGGTCTCCATTGTACCCCTTCGTAAGTAAAAGCGTATTATAGATATTTCTCTTTAACTTTATAATGATTTTTAACTAAAATCTATCCAAAAGCTTTTTTTGAGATACTTTGTATCGCATTAACAAAAAACAAGTAAAATATGTCATACAGCATCAAAGGAGAGTTATGGACTATCAGAAGATACTTGACGAGATAGCCGCGGAGATAGAGCCGACCATCGGCAAGGGGAAAGTAGCTGACTATATCCCCGCACTCGCAGAGGTCGACCCAGATCAGTTCGCCATGAGCATCACGCTCTTCGACGGGAGGAGCTTCCACACCGGTGTGAGCGACAGGCGTTTCTCGATTCAGAGCATTTCGAAGCTCTTTACCTTCACCCAGGCGCTGGGTATCTACAGCCGCGGCCTCTACGAGCGTGTCGGCGTCGAGCCCTCGGGCAACCCGTTCAACTCCCTCGTACAGCTCGAATACGAATCGGGCAAACCCCGCAACCCCTTTATCAATGCCGGCGCTATCGTGATCACCGATATGCTCCTCTCCCATTACGGGTCGGCGGAGAACTGCTACAGAGAGATCGAGGCGTTCGTCCGGGATACGAGCGATGACTGGAGCGTAAGTTTCGATCCCGTGGTCTGGGAGTCGGAGCAGGAGCACGGCCACCGCAATACCGCCCTGGCCAATCTCATGAAGAGCTTCGGCAATATCAGGGGCGATGTGGAGGAGGTGGTGCGAAGCTATTTCAAGCACTGCTCCATAGAGATGAGCACGCGCGAGCTCTCGCGCTCGATGCTCTTCCTGGCCAACCACGGTACCGACCCCATCACACAGCGCCAGTTTGTCACCACTGCACAGGCCAAGCGGGTCAATGCGGTGATGCTCACCTGCGGCCACTACGATGCCAGCGGCGAATTCGCGTTCCACGTGGGGCTCCCCGGCAAGAGCGGGGTAGGGGGCGGGATCGTCGCCGTCGTCCCCAAGGTGATGGGGATAGCGGTCTACAGTCCGAGGCTCAACAGCTGGGGCAACTCCTACAGCGGCACCAAAGCCCTCGAACTCTTCACCACCAAGACGGGACTGTCGATCTTCTAGCATGGCTGAGAGGGGGAGGAGAAACCCTCTGCCGCTCCGTCATTACCGTCTTCCCGACACAACTGCCCGGAGAAATATCATGGTTGCTATGTTTATGCTATGTTAAAATGCGATAATGAACCATTATCAATATCGCTAATAATAAAGGAGATGTGATGGGAGTTGGAAAGAGCGTGACGATCACTGACAACCAGACAGGAAAGAGCGCGGAGTTCAATGTACTCGAATCGGTACTCGGCAATGATGTGATCGATATATCGACACTCAACAAAGAGCTTGGGTACTTCACCTACGACAACGGGTTCGGGATGACCGCCAGCTGTACTTCGGAGATCACCTACATCGACGGCGACAAAGGGGAGCTGCTCCACAGGGGGTACGAGATCGAGTACCTTGCGACCAACCACAGCTACCTCGAGACCTGCTACCTCCTGCTCAACGGCGAGCTCCCTAACGAGGAGGAGTTCAAAAGCTTCGAAGAGGATATGAGGATCAAGCGCTACCCCAACGAAGGGATCAAGAAGATATTCGAGGCGTTCCCCGACGAAGCCCACCCGATGGCGGTGCTCAGTTCGGCTGTCTCGGCTCTGAGCGCCTTCCACCACGAGCACCTCTATATCACGACCAGAGAGGAGTATCTTGAGATGGCGCGGCGTATCATCGCCAAGATACCCACCCTCGTGGCCTATACCTACCGCCACTCGATGGGGTACCCCTACATCTATCCCGATATGGACCGCTACTTCACCGAGAACTTCCTCTATATGCTCCGTTCATTCCCCGGCGGCAAAGTAGATATCAGGCAGGTGGAGGTGGATGCGCTCGATGCGATCTTCACCCTCCACGCCGACCATGAGCAGAACGCCTCCACCACCGCGGTGCGCCTGGTCTGCTCAACGGGAGCCCACCCATACGCAGGGATCAGTGCGGGGATCAACGCTCTCTGGGGGAGAGCCCACGGCGGCGCCAACGAGTCGGTCGTTGCACAGCTGGAGATGATCGGGGATGTGAGCCGTGTCGATGAGTTCATCGCCAGGGCCAAGGACCCCAACGACGATTTCAAGCTCATGGGATTCGGCCACCGCGTCTACAAGAACTTCGATCCCCGCGCACGGGTCCTCAAAAAGCTCCGCGACCGTCTCCAGGCGGAGCTGGGGATCAATTCGAAGATCATCGAGATCGCCAACCGCATCGAGGAGATAGCCCTCAGCGACGAATATTTCGTCAAGCGCAATCTCTATCCCAATATCGATTTCTACTCCGGGACGATCCTCCTCGCCCTCAAGATCCCGCGCAATATGTTCACCCCGATCTTCGTCATTGGCCGTACGGTGGGCTGGATCACCCAGTGGATGGAGCAGAAACAGGACCCAAAAAGCAGGATCATCCGCCCGCGACAGCGCTACATCGGGAAGAGAAGGCGGGAGGAGTCCTGAGAGGGCTTCTTACGCCCCCGATTTTCATTTTTACTTCTCTCTCTTCTCTTCGTCCATCCTGCCGCTTTGCCATATCGTTTCAGTGACACTGTGATAGGATAGCGGGATGGTTAGGTATCTCTTGATCTCATTGGTCACACTGCTTTTATTGGTCGGTATCGGTTCATACATCATGGGAGGTTTGCTCAGTGCACCACACTATGCCCGGATAGACAAGAGCCAGTACGATCTCCCGCTGGAGGATGTGGCGATCGATACGCCCCGCGGGAACAGGCTGTATGGATGGTATCTCAGGGGCGGGAGGGAGAAGGGCGGCATACTCCTGATGCACGGTGTGCGCTCGAACCGCATTCAGATGGCAGATCGGGCGAAGTGGCTCCATGCGAGGGGGTACAGCGTGCTGCTGTTCGATTTTCAGGCTCATGGAGAGAGCAGGGGCGAGCACATTTCGTTCGGGTATCTCGAAGCACAGGATGCGCAGAGCGCCTACAGCTACCTGGAGAAGCGGCTGGAAACGAAGAAGATCGCCGTCATAGGGGTATCGCTCGGCGGAGCAGCCGCACTCCTGGGCGATATCGGTCAACAATGCCAAGCGCTGATACTCGAATCTGTCTATCCCACCCTCGAAGAGGCGATCGCCAATCGCATCGCTATCAGGTTCGGCGATGTCGGGAGGTACTTCGCACCGCTATTGCTGGTGCAGATCGGGCCGAGACTCGGGTTCGACCCCGATGGATCGCACCCTATCGGACATATCGGCAGGCTCAGCGCCCCCGTGATGATCATCTCCGGCGCAGAGGACAGGCACACGACCAGAGCGGAGAGCGTGCGGATGTATGAGCAGGCAAGAATGCCAAAAGAGCTCTGGATCGTCCCCGGGGCGAAACATCAGGATATCTACAGGTTTGCACCACGGGAATATGAAATCCGGGTAGGCAGGTTTATCGACAGATATCTTGAGTGAGAGGGGTGACAACCGTTTACTCGTTTGTATACTGACAATACTGCGCAATTCAGTTTAATATATTGTTATCAATGGTAAATTGTATAGATGTCTGGTAATAGGTATTGAGATACATGTATTTTGATAGTTTGAATTAATAACTTCAAAACATATTTTAAAATCTATTATATTATTCTTTAAAAGTTTCAATAGTGTTTGAGATAAAAAAAGTGTATTTCTATCTGATGCATATCCAACATATAAATCCTTGTCCTCTATTTTTTTAAAATAAATATTTTCTTCAATGACAATTTTTTCAGACC